>JAYQSH010000001.1:0-14139 GCA_038146805.1 bacterium
CAACTGCAAATGTGAATGGTGCTGATGCTTATTTCACTGGCACTTTACAGGCTCCTACTATCAATGGCACAACAACTGTTATTTCTCAGTTATTTAATGGCGGTAAGTTTAATGGCGATGAAGCAAATATTACAAACACTGTCACTGCTGGTGCATTTACAACAACAGGGGATACAAACACTGCTAAATTAATCGCAACTGCAAACGTTAATGGTACTGATGCTACATTTACTGGAAATATTTCAGTTGGAAAAACTTTAGTCTACGACGAAGAAGTAAATAATGGTACTTCAACCTCATCAAAAGATATTGATTGGACGGCAGGAAATAGACAAACGATTACATTAGGAGTCGCAACAACAACATTAACCTTCACAAACCCTGCAAGCACAGCTAATCTAATACTGAGAATAGTGCAAGATGGTTTTGGCTCAAGAGTTATAACATGGCCAGCTAGCATTAAATGGCCGAGTGCAACAGCTCCAACATTATCAACAACAGCAAGCTCTGAAGATATAGTTACTTGTTATTACAGTGGCACAGCTTATTACTGTAATGCATCTTTAGATTTCGCAGTTGTGCCGTAGAACCTTGAGTCAAGTTTTTTTTGGCTTTGTGTAATGATCCCCTCTTGATATATTAAACAAGTAAGTCTAAGGAGGATTGCAATGAAAGGTGTAAAAGTAAGCGAAGAGAATTGGTCTGACATATTAAAGCGAGTCAAAGATGGTGAGAGAGTAACAGAAGTAGCAGCAGAGTTTGGTATTAGTACTAAAACTATTTACAACAGGCTAAGCTCAAAAACAAATACTGACAGCTCAGCACTTGAAATGAGTCGCTTAAGACGAGAAAACAAAGCTCTAAAAGAGCTTGTTGGCAAAATTACTCTTGATCTTAGCAAGAAAAAAAAAGAGATTTAGTTGAAAAATATTTATGTAAAACTTTAAACAAAACTTTTTAACAGAGCTAGTACAAATTTCAAGATCAAGCATCTACTATGATCACAAACTTCCAGCAAGAGATTTAGAATTTTTCTCCACCGTTGTCACAGTAATGAAACAAGATCCAGCTTATGGAACTGAAAGAATAGCTTTAAATCTAAGTGTTAGTAAGCAAAAGTTCATAGGATAAAACAGAAATTTAATCTTTATCCAATTAAATCAAAACGAAAACCAAAGAAGAAAAGAGATTTAGGCAAGGATCATAGTTCTCACTCAAATTTAATCAAAGACCTTACTGTAATTGCTCCAAGAACTGTTTACGCAAGTGATTTTACTTACATACCATTTGAAGGAAAATGTGTTTACTTAGCAACAGTCATAGAGCTTTTTACACGAGACATAGTTGGCTGGCAGGTATCCAGAAGGCACACAGCAAGCATGATTAAAGAGGCTCTACTTGATTCAATACAACGTACTGGTCAAACTCCAGATTTGATTCATTAAGATCAAGGCATTGAGTACAAATTAAATACAAATCAAAAGAGTATCAAAACTTTTTAAAAGCAAATCAGATCAAATGTTCAATGAGCTCAAAAGCTTCACCATGGCAAAATGGTTTTCAAGAATCTTTTTATGGCAGCTTTAAAGAGGAACTTGATAGTACAAAAGAATTTGAAAATCTTGGTGAGTTAATTGAAGCTATTCATCAAACTATTAACTATTACAACAAAGATAGAATTCATACTGTTTTAAAAACATCACCTGCTAAGTTTTTTCAAAATCATCAGAAGTTAAAAATGCAAGCTTAGAAATTGTTGTTTTGAAAAGTTAGGGGTTGACAGATATGCAAGGAAAGTGATTGGCTATTTTAATACTCTTACTCATTTTTTAAACAAGTCAAAATTCAAGCCTCTGATGTCATTAGCAAAGACTTTAGAGAATTGGCAGGAGGAGATATTGAGGGCTCTACCTCAAATTTGTGTAAAATAGGGAACTAAAAAAATAAGTGAAACTCTTTTATTAATTGAGATACAGAAGGAGTTTCACTTATGAAAAAGTATAGTTCAAAATTAATAAATTTACCAGGGTATGTCATTACAAATGATTCAATTGATGGATATCGGCTCAATTTTGACGTAAAAATCAAGCAAAAGCATGGTTTTTGCCCTAAATGTAGGGCTAAAACTAAGACTGTCTATGAAACTAGAATTAGAAAAATAAACCATAACTTTTGGGATCATAGACCCTGCAAATTAAAAGTTTTGGTTAGAAAATTTCGCTGCAAAAACTGTAAAACAAGATTTTGGGAACAACTACCAGGTCTTAAAAAATACGCAAGAAGAACAGAAGCTTTTAAAAGACAAATAGCAAAGGAAGCTCTTGCTGGTGTTAATAATAAATCAGTTTCTAGAAAATATAATGTTGGGCAAGCAACTGTTCAAAGAGATGTTAATCACTACACTGACCTTGAACTAAGAAAAAAATCTGATGTACTTGCTCCTAGAATCCTTGGCATCGATGAACACTTCTTCACGAAGAAGCTAGGCTACGTTACTACACTCTGTGACCTTCAAAGAAGAAAAGTATTTGATATTGTTCAAGGACGCTCGGAACAAGCCCTAGAAGGCTATCTGAGACGATTGAAATATAGAGATAGAACTGATTACGTAGTAATGGATCTTTCCTCAAGTTACCGCTCAATTGTTCAAAAATACTTCCCTAATGCTCAAATAATTACTGATAGATTTCATGTAATTAGATTAGTAATTTTAAGATTTCTTGCAACCTGGAAACTCTTAGACTCCAAAGGAAGAGACAACAGAGGCTTACTCTCACTCTTTAGAAGACACCCTTCTAAATTAACTGAAGAACAACACAAAAAACTTCACCGCTATCTTCAGTCAAAACCTGGTCTAGAAGCTTTGTATAAGTTTAAAAATAGATTTGTAAAGCTCTTGAATTTAAAAGAAATGAAGTTTAGATATGCAAGGAAAGTGATTGGCTATTTTAATACTCTTACTCACTTTTTAAACAAGTCAAAATTCAAGCCTCTGATGTCATTAGCAAAGACTTTAGAGAATTGGCAGGAGGAGATATTGAGGATGATGAGATATACTAAATCCAACGGAATTACAGAAGGATTTCACAACAAAATGAAGCGAATCGTCAGAATCGCTTACGGATTTAGAAACTTTAAAAATTACAGACAGAGGGTTTTGTTACAATGCGGATAAACGGAAGAGTTTCACTTCCTAAAATTACACAAAATTGGTGTACATCCGGATTCTGTGCCCCTTCGTGCCACGATTCGTAGATTGACTGGACCTTGGTGACGCAGGTTCATTCTTCAAACACTACTAAAAAATAAAAGACACCCTGTCCGGGTGTCTTTTATTTTTTTTATGGCAGCGGGTATTGGCTTTGGCACGGACTGAGTTGGGGCGCCGCTCAGAAATCCTAATCCGAATTCTTGATATGGCTGGCTGAGCGTTAGCGAAGTCCAGCCATATCTATTATGGATGCACTGAAAATTAAAGAATTTTCTTGTGAAGTAATAGAAATGCCTGTTTCTAGCTCTTTTAGCTACCTAAAACTTGCTTAATTTTGATATATTCCTTATTTTCAGGGCTTTTTAGATACACTACTCCCTAAAATCATGCAAAGTATGGTTCTGGTTCTAAGATCTTTCTAACTCTATGAAGATTGTAAAGTGTAGCTAGCATGAATATTTGAGCAGAATTTTTTATAATTCCAACATAACGGGTTTTCCTAAATTTAAACCAATTCTTTATTGCGTTGAACGGATGTTCAACATAGGCTCTGACTGATGATAATTTTTTGTTACGTTTCTTTTGAGAGTTTGAAAGTTTTCTACCTCGTGCTGCTTTATCCAGGATTCCACAAAAAATTCCACTTCTTCGTAACTCTCGTTTCCGTTCCTGGCTGTAGTAACCTTTGTCCGCAAGAACCGCTTTTGCATAAGCTGGAAGCAGTAGGTCAAAGATGACAGTATCAGCAACTTTAGCTGTTGTTGTAACTATGTCAGCAATTAAGTTTGAGCCAAAATCTAAACCCATGTGAGCCTTGTAACCACGATACCAGGTTGATCCTTTTTTAGTGGAACTAGCATCTTTATCAACCCATTCTTTTTTACCATTGCTTTTATTTATTGGAGCTTCAATAATAGTTGCATCAATCAAAGCACCCTTTTTGACAAAACAACCTTGATCATTTAGATAGCGATTGACGATTTTGAACAGTTCTTCTTGTTTGTTGTTTTGTGTTAACCAAGCTCTAAATTTACAGAGACTTGTTTCATCAGGGGACGTTTCGTCTACGCCTAGCTGCATAAATTTACGAAATGAAAGACGATCATTAATTTGTTCTTCAGTATCATAATCACTCAAGCCATAGAAATCTTTCAGTAAAGACATACGAAACATAGTTTCAGGTCTGTAGCCTTTTCTGCCAAGATCGGAGTCCTTCCATTTCTTTAAAACCTTATTAATTCGGTACCAAGGTATAACTTTGTCTATTTCTTCAAGGAATTTAGCGGCTTTTGTTGGGTTTTTGCCTGTATTTACTATGTCTAAGAAGGTGCTTTGCATGTACTGATTTTAACATCAAACTCAATCATAGACTAGCTTTAAAGAGGAATTTATACGAAATTATTTTTCAGTGCATCCTTATAAGAAATCAGATTTCAGCGGCGCCCCCAACTCAGTCCGTGCCAAAGCCAATACCCGCTGCCATTCCCCAATCACCCCAGATAAGTCGCCAGAGACCGCTAGGTCCCCAGCTACCGGCAGCTCGGCACTACGCTGCCTCGCTACCTGGCTCAGACTCTGCGCTGAGCCCTCAGCCCTCTGAGTGACCGCCTCGGCAGAGCAGTGGCTCTGACTCGGCTGGCTCGCAGTGAGCGCCGAGCTAAGGGTAAGTGGTTGAAACCCCAGACAAGTCTTGGGTTTCCTTCCTCTATCTAGCAAAGGCGTCTCAGGGCTGGTGAGTCAGGCTGGTAACGGATACTTCAGACTAGAAGTATCCTGTAATAGCTGAGATTAGTTACCAGACTGACAAGCCCAGAGACACTTTGCGGATAAAAACTAAAGGGTCGCCAACGAGGAACGAAGTGACGAGGCGGCAGTCTCTACCCTTATGTCTTGGGATTAATTTTTTGTTCTAAAATTCAAAAAGGGTGAGTTTCTGCTCTCATTCATTACGATTATGATTTAATTCATTGCGCTTAGGGTCTCTAACAATGAGAATCTAAAGCCATTCATTGGCTTTATGAGAGACTTACAATGCACTTTTACTTTATTACAATACGTTTCTGAGGTCATACAATGCGATTCTACACTCATACATTATGCTTCTGAACTCATACATATCCATTCTCAATAGCTTACAAAGCCTTTTGAATTTCATTCCTTGAGCATTGAAAGTTGTTCATCATGATTCTATTTTGATTCAATGAGCTTGCAAAGTCATTCATTAACAAACTTAAAAGCATGCGTTGTGGAAGAAGACGGCGAAGCTGGCTTCTGAAACCCGATCAAGACCTAGGCTTGATCGGCTAACTTTTCAAGCGACGATTCCCAAGCGAGAATAACACCATTTATTGTTGAAATTATTTCATTTCTATTTTGTTCGGGCATACGCATTAGACTTGTTTTGAACTTGCTAGCTAACGTCGGTAGCGAACCAGCACTAATTTCATCTGAATGTTTGTATTCTTCAAAATCTTTTACTCCAAAAACGTCTCTTAAAATAAAATATCTGAGATTTAAAACACTAAGGTTTAAATTTTTTGCATCATTATCCACTGTTCGATGTGCTCTCTTTGCAGCGGAAAATAATGATTCAAAATTGAACTCTTCACTTGATTCATCAAAAAATTCTATAAATGATTTTGCTAGATTAGAATCTTTTTTCATCAAGTTAGAGACTAATGAAGGATCACCACTTGACACTAGTCTACGAGCTTCTTCTCTACGAGTTTCCTGTGCGGTTGAGGAAAAAATTTTCTCAGTAGCACCTACAAAATCTGAAAAGAAAGTACGTAAACTATTTGTAGATCCAGGAGTCTCATCACAGATTTTTAAAAGGTGTTCAAAAAAATCTAGTAAGGGTTTTAATTTTTGAAAATCACAACACTTTGCCAGTGCTCCAGAAGCTACATTTGCAAGGGCCATATGTTCAATTAATTGAGGCGATAACACGTAATACATAATAACAGGTATTAACCATATTATTCAATAGGTGTAAACCCTGTGATAATGATCCTTTTTTCAAAGCACTAAGCTAATAAAATTTAAATTGAACACAATCAACAAAGTGGTTTACCAGTCTTTGATTGAATTTAAAAGTATTGTTTTATATAAGTGCTTTTGATATGATATTCTCATTGACTGGCATTCAGACTAATAATAAGAACATTACAAGTAGGCAAACATCTACACCTGTTTCTACTGCTGCACCTAAACAGAGCTTTTCACAAGACTCCAACAGAGCTATTGGCAATGAACTAAGCCAAAGAAAAGAAGCTATTTCTTTATTTAGTCAAGTTTTAGCTCCTGTTGCGTTAGCCTTGTCTTCAGTTGCATTACTCTTTACAACCTTGAAAACAAACCCAAAGGTTTGACAGCATAAAAACAATTTTAGGTTAATGTTAATCTGAGCTCAAACCATGTTCTTCAACATAGTTACTGTAATGAAGTAAAAGACCTTGTGAAGTCCTACTTGTAAAGTCTCCTTTATTTACGCTTGTAATCAACCTTGAGAAATCTTGAGAGCTGAGTTCTGCCCTTAGATTACTCTCTGGTACATCCAAACTAGGTATCAAAGCAAAAAGAGGTTTACGATATTCAGGTTCGGATTTAAATAGACCAGAAATACTACTAATTGCTCCACCATAAAAACCATCTTTGACTTCACTATCAACAGTAATCAAAGGTGGTGTTTGTAAACTTCCCTTTCTTTCATCCAAAACTTTCAAAGCTTCTTCGATAGAAGCCGCAGCAATAATTTCTGTATCATCTTCTAAAGCTCCTCTCAATCTATCAACAATTACTTTTTGATCTTGGGTTTTATCCTCAAGACAAATTACTAATGAAGGTTTAATTTTGATCTTTTCAGAGCCTACCTCTTCAAAGTTATTAACTGGCAAAGTAATTACTACTCTTTTTTGAGGCTCTTTTTCGTATCTCACGCTTCCACCCATTGACAAGATCAAGTCAGCAACAAAGCCCCTGCCTATACCGTGTCCTTCGCCCTTTGAAGATTGAAAATAGTCAAATTTCATATCATCAAGAACTTTTGCAGAATCATATACTGAAATTTCAACTGAACCATTTGATATTTCTTTTTTGTGTTCTACTTTAATATGAATATCTTTTAGACCATTTGCTGTTTTAATCATGTTTCGGTCTTCAACTGGTGTTTGTTGTACTGCATCTAATGCATTACGGAAAATATTTGACAGTGCAAGCATTAAAGGCTGTTTATGGCAAATCACTGTACTTAAATCTTTAATATCAGGTTGTGATAATTCAACCGAATCATAAACAGTATCTGAAAAATTAATTCTTACAAGATCTCTCACGTAATCATATAAATTAACTTCTTCTGGGTCATGATTCAAGTTACGGTTTGCTAAAAATTGAAATGCTGTATTTAAATATTCGAGTGATGGGTTAAGAAAAGCTAGTTGGTCTTTTGACGCATTTGCTTCATCAGCTAATAAAGTTCCAATTCTTTGCTGTTGCAAGTTTTTAATTGGTCCAAATTCATGCGCTGCAATTTGTTCTATGTGATCCCCTCTTGATATATTAAACAAGTAAGTCTAAGGAGGATTGCAATGAAAGGTGTAAAAGTAAGCGAAGAGAATTGGTCTGACATATTAAAGCGAGTCAAAGATGGTGAGAGAGTAACAGAAGTAGCAGCAGAGTTTGGTATTAGTACTAAAACTATTTACAACAGGCTAAGCTCAAAAACAAATACTGACAGCTCAGCACTTGAAATGAGTCGCTTAAGACGAGAAAACAAAGCTCTAAAAGAGCTTGTTGGCAAAATTACTCTTGATCTTAGCAAGAAAAAAAGAGATTTAGTTGAAAAATATTTATGTAAAACTTTAAACAAAACTTTTTTAACAGAGCTAGTACAAATTTCAAGATCAAGCATCTACTATGATCACAAACTTCCAGCAAGAGATTTAGAATTTTTCTCCACCGTTGTCACAGTAATGAAACAAGATCCAGCTTATGGAACTGAAAGAATAGCTTTAAATCTAAGTGTTAGTAAGCAAAAAGTTCATAGGATAAAACAGAAATTTAATCTTTATCCAATTAAATCAAAACGAAAACCAAAGAAGAAAAGAGATTTAGGCAAGGATCATAGTTCTCACTCAAATTTAATCAAAGACCTTACTGTAATTGCTCCAAGAACTGTTTACGCAAGTGATTTTACTTACATACCATTTGAAGGAAAATTTGTTTACTTAGCAACAGTCATAGACCTTTTTACACGAGAGATAGTTGGCTGGCAGGTATCCAGAAGGCACACAGCAAGCATGATTAAAGAGGCTCTACTTGATTCAATACAACGTACTGGTCAAACTCCAGATTTGATTCATTCAGATCAAGGCATTGAGTACAAATTAAATACAAATCAAAAGAGTATCAAAACTTTTTAAAAGCAAATCAGATCAAATGTTCAATGAGCTCAAAAGCTTCACCATGGCAAAATGGTTTTCAAGAATCTTTTTATGGCAGCTTTAAAGAGGAACTTGATAGTACAAAAAGAATTTGAAAATCTTGGTGAGTTAGTTGAAGCTATTCATCAAACTATTAACTATTACAACAAAAGATAGAATTCATACTGTTTTAAAAACATCACCTGCTAAGTTTTTTCAAAATAATCAGAAGTTAAAAATGCAAGCTTAGAAATTGTTGTTTTGAAAAGTTAGGGGTTGACAGATATGCAAGGAAAGTGATTGGCTATTTTAATACTCTTACTCATTTTTAAACAAGTCAAAATTCAAGCCTCTGATGTCATTAGCAAAGACTTTAGAGAATTGGCAGGAGGAGATATTGAGGGGCTCTACCTCAAATTTGTGTAAAATAGGAACTAAAAAAATAAGTGAAACTCTTTATTAATTGAGATACAGAAGGAGTTTCACTTATGAAAAAGTATAGTTCAAAATTAATAAATTTACCAGGGTATGTCATTACAAATGATTCAATTGATGGATATCGGCTCAATTTTGACGTAAAAATCAAGCAAAAGCATGGTTTTTTGCCCTAAATGTAGGGCTAAAACTAAGACTGTCTATGAAACTAGAATTAGAAAAATAAACCATAACTTTTGGGATCATAGACCCTGCAAATTAAAAGTTTTGGTTAGAAAATTTCGCTGCAAAAACTGTAAAACAAGATTTTGGGAACAACTACCAGGTCTTAAAAAATACGCAAGAAGAACAGAAGCTTTTAAAGACAAATAGCAAAGGAAGCTCTTGCTGGTGTTAATAATAAATCAGTTTCTAGAAAATATAATGTTGGGCAAGCAACTGTTCAAAGAGATGTTAATCACTACACTGACCTTGAACTAAGAAAAAAATCTGATGTACTTGCTCCTAGAATCCTTGGCATCGATGAACACTTCTTCACGAAGAAGCAAGGCTACGTTACTACACTCTGTGACCTTCAAAGAAGAAAAGTATTTGATATTGTTCAAGGACGCTCGGAACAAGCCCTAGAAGGCTATCTGAGACGATTGAAATATAGAGATAGAACTGATTACGTAGTAATGGATCTTTCCTCAACTTACCGCTCAATTGTTCAAAAATACTTCCCTAATGCTCAAATAATTACTGATAGATTTCATGTAATTAGATTAGTAATTTTAAGATTTCTTGCAACCTGGAAACTCTTAGACTCCAAAGGAAGAGACAACAGAGGCTTACTCTCACTCTTTAGAAGACACCCTTCTAAATTAACTGAAGAACAACACAAAAAACTTCACCGCTATCTTCAGTCAAAACCTGGTCTAGAAGCTTTGTATAAGTTTAAAAATAGATTTGTAAAGCTCTTGAATTTAAAAGAAATGAAGTTTAGATATGCAAGGAAAGTGATTGGCTATTTTAATACTCTTACTCACTTTTTAAACAAGTCAAAATTCAAGCCTCTGATGTCATTAGCAAAGACTTTAGAGAATTGGCAGGAGGAGATATTGAGGATGATGAGATATACTAAATCCAACGGAATTACAGAAGGATTTGGCTCTACCTCAAATTTGTGTAAAATAGGGAACTAAAAAAATAAGTGAAACTCTTTTATTAATTGAGATACAGAAGGAGTTTCACTTATGAAAAAGTATAGTTCAAAATTAATAAATTTACCAGGGTATGTCATTACAAATGATTCAATTGATGGATATCGGCTCAATTTTGACGTAAAAATCAAGCAAAAGCATGGTTTTTGCCCTAAATGTAGGGCTAAAACTAAGACTGTCTATGAAACTAGAATTAGAAAAATAAACCATAACTTTTGGGATCATAGACTGAAGTGTCCCTGTAAATTAAACAAGCTTATTCGTAATACTTTTCCTAGATTTATTACTTAAGTTCACAAACTTAATTGTACAACTTTCTAAGTCTTGAATTACTAAAGGCTTAGTAAAGTTTTGATAGCACTTAAGTGGTGACCTCATACCTAATGATTGATGAGGTCTTCTGTTGTTGTAGTATTCAACAAATTCTTTAACTCCTATTTTTACCTCCTTGATTGTTTTGAAATATTTAGGATAAACACATTCTTGTTTCAGCGTTCTCCAAAATCTTTCTACTATTGCATTATCAGTAGCTCGACCTTTACCATCCATTGATATTGCTACTTGATGCTCTAAAAGCACCTGAGTAAATTCTTGGCTAGTAAACTGACTGCCCTGATCGCTATTAAATATTTCAGGACAACCATATTGTTCAATTGCTTCCTCTAGGGCTTCAATGCAAAAACTTGTGTCCATCATATTTGAGATGCGATAGCTTAGCACTGACCTGCTAAACAAATCGATAATAGCAACCATAAAACAAAAGCCTTGCTGAGTTCTGATATATGTGATATCAGTGCCCCAAACATGATTTGGTTTATCAATCACTAAATTCTTTAGCAAGTAAGCATATTTTTTGTGTTCCTTCATTGCCTTGCTAGTATTGGGTTTCGGAGCTTGAGCTACCAATCCCATTGCCTTCATTAGCTTAGATACTCTATCTTTACCAACTTTAAGACCATGGTATTCTTTTAAAGCCCAGCGCATATTTCTACAGCCAAACATTGGTTGTTTCGTATACTCTGATCTATTGCATCCATAATTTTTTATCTCCATCTGAAAACTCAGGCTTAGGTTTTCTATAATACTTAGAGCGATCGATGTTAAGCAACCCACATTGATGCGTGATTGGAAATTTGAATCACCATCCATGAGGCTCATTCTCCCATTGAAATCCAGCTTCCCTATATTTTTTAACCCAGTCGATCATGACCGTTTGTTCACCAATTAAATTTTTTGAGCTCTTTAATTTGATTTTCTTTTTGCCTGAGTTTTTCTTTATGTTCTTCTTCAATTTTTGAATCAAAAACAGAAGCCGAATTCTCTTTGAGTTTTTAACCCAATCTCTCAAAGTTTTTGGATCGATTCTGTACTTAGAAGCAATCTTAGAAATCGCTTCTTCATCTTTTAACGCTTCCAAAGCTGCTTTTGCTTTTAGCTCTGAGCTAATTTTTCTGTAACCTGGCATTTTCTTTCTCCTTTTAGTCTTTACGATTTTATCAGGAAAAAGTATTTCGTTTTACTGGCCTCATATTACAGGGACATTACAGACCCTGCAAATTAAAAGTTTTGGTTAGAAAATTTCGCTGCAAAAACTGTAAAACAAGATTTTGGGAACAACTACCAGGTCTTAAAAAATACGCAAGAAGAACAGAAGCTTTTAAAAGACAAATAGCAAAGGAAGCTCTTGCTGGTGTTAATAATAAATCAGTTTCTAGAAAATATAATGTTGGGCAAGCAACTGTTCAAAAGATGTTAATCACTACACTGACCTTGAACTAAGAAAAAATCTGATGTACTTGCTCCTAGAATCCTTGGCATCGATGAACACTTCTTCACGAAGAAGCTAGGCTACGTTACTACACTCTGTGACCTTCAAAGAAGAAAAGTATTTGATATTGTTCAAGGACGCTCGGAACAAGCCCTAGAAGGCTATCTGAGACGATTGAAATATAGAGATAGAACTGATTACGTAGTAATGGATCTTTCCTCAAGTTACCGCTCAATTGTTCAAAAATACTTCCCTAATGCTCAAATAATTACTGATAGATTTCATGTAATTAGATTAGTAATTTTAAGATTTCTTGCAACCTGGAAACTCTTAGACTCCAAAGGAAGAGACAACAGAGGCTTACTCTCACTCTTTAGAAGACACCCTTCTAAATTAACTGAAGAACAACACAAAAAACTTCACCGCTATCTTCAGTCAAAACCTGGTCTAGAAGCTTTGTATAAGTTTAAAAATAGATTTGTAAAGCTCTTGAATTTAAAAGAAATGAAGTTTAGATATGCAAGGAAAGTGATTGGCTATTTTAATACTCTTACTCATTTTTTAAACAAGTCAAAATTCAAGCCTCTGATGTCATTAGCAAAGACTTTAGAGAATTGGCAGGAGGAGATATTGAGGATGATGAGATATACTAAATCCAACGGAATTACAGAAGGATTTCACAACAAAATGAAGCGAATCGTCAGAATCGCTTACGGATTTAGAAACTTTAAAAATTACAGACAGAGGGTTTTGTTACAATGCGGATAAACGGAAGAGTTTCACTTCCTAAAATTACACAAAATTGGTGTACATCCAAGGATTTCACAACAAAATGAAGCGAATCGTCAGAATCGCTTACGGATTTAGAAACTTTAAAAATTACAGACAGAGGGTTTTGTTACAATGCGGATAAACGGAAGAGTTTCACTTCCTAAAATTACACAAAATTGGTGTACATCCCACGATTCGTAGATTGACTGGACCTTGGTGACGAAGGTTCATTCTTCAAACACTACTAAAAAACAAAAAGACACCCTGTCCGGGTGTCTTTTATTTTTTTATGGCAGGGCTTGAGGGATTCGAACCCCCGACGCCTCGGTTCGTAGCCGAGTCCTCTATCCAGCTGAGGTAAAGCCCTAAAAAAACGCAAAATCAAAAAAATATTGCTAAATAATTATAGAAGATTTAATCTAAATATACCTATTAATCAAATCTAAAATTTTAAAGATACACTGAAAAACGAAGTTTTGCAGAGTTTATATAGAAATAGCCCTGCTTTGATGTTATTACAAAATCATAATGGGACTGATTCCAAACCCCATTTTGAATTTTAAAATACAGTGAAATGTTAAAATCACTAGCAAATGGGGTCAGAAATCAGTCCCACAAACGACCTTACGCTTAGCTTGTTTCACTGCGTGAAACTCACTACGACGGTGTTTGATTCTTTTGTTAGGCGTGTCCAACCAAACCCTACTTATGCCCAAATCTAAAGACTCGAGATACTTATTACGGGTTTGGAAGCACGCCCATAATCACTTAAATTCACATATTCTAGATGCTGTTCACAAATCAAGCTTTGCAACAGAAAAATGCCCAACTGCAAATACCTTTAGTTTGAATCTTCCTGCTTAATACATTCTTGTGAAAAAGCATGCCAAGTGCCACCTTCTTTTTTGCACATGGTTGCATAATCCATTTTTATATAATTAAAAAAATTAATAAACATCCAATAAGCAAGTACAGAAAAAATCAAGACTCCAAATCCAACATACAAAACATCCGCTAATTTATTTTTTTCTTTCATAATTTAATTTACAAATTCTGCAGATTGTCTAAATACAATTTTGCTTGCTTTAAAATCTTGGCTTGCTCAACAGCATCGATCTTATTCCATACATTATAAACCATGCTCATACGCATATTGTTTTTTAATTTATCTTTATGCTCATCTAAAAAATTCCAATACAAAGAATTAAACGGACATGCATCCTCCTGTGCATCATCGTTATATTTCTTTTGAAATTTATAAAAACAATTTTTACAATAATCACTCATTTTATTTATATAGTTGGCACTACTTACATAAAGCAATGCGTAACT
>JAYQSH010000002.1:0-128295 GCA_038146805.1 bacterium
TTAATGGAACAACAACTGTTATATCACCTTTATTTAATGGTGGTAAGTTTAATGGTGATAAAGGCGAATATTACTAATGTAAATAGTTGATACTAACTTCAGATACTATCAATGGCACAACGACAATAATTTCTCCATTGTTTAATGGCGGCAAGTTTAATGGTGATGAAGCAAATACGAATGTTAGTAGGATACTTTAGTCTCGGCGAATCAATGGCACTCGACAATAATTTCTCCATTGTTTAATGGCGGCAAGTTTAATGGTGATGAAGCAACTATTACAAATGTAAATGTAGTTGATACTTTAGTTTCAGATACAATTAATGGAACAAAGCAACAATAATTTCTCCATTATTTAATGGCGGTAAGTTTAATGGTGATGAAGCAACTATTACGAATGTAAATGTAGTTGATACTTTAGTTTCAGCGACTATTAATGGCACCTCGACAATAATTTCTCCATTGTTTAATGGCGGTGTCTTTAATGGTGATAGTGCAAATATTCTTGGTACTATCACTGCTGATACAGTAAATGCACAAAACTTAAATATTGGTGTCGGTCTTAGCGCTCCAATTATCAATGGAACAACAACAGTGATATCACCATTGTTTAATGGCGGTAAGTTTAATGGTGATGAAGCAACTATTACTAATGTAAATGTAGTAGATACTTTAGTCTCAGCGACTATCAATGGCACCTCGATAATTATTTCTCCATTGTTTAATGGCGGCAAGTTTAATGGTGATGAAGCAACAATTACGAATGTAAATGTAGTTGATACTTTGGTTTCAGCGACTATCAATGGCACCTCGACAATAATTTCTCCATTATTTAATGGCGGCAAGTTTAATGGTGATGAGGCGACTATTACTAATGTAAATGTAGTTGATACTTTAACTTCAGATACTATTAACGGCACATCAACAATAATTTCTCCATTATTTAATGGTGGTAAATTTAATGGTGATGAAGCAACTATTACCAATGTAAATGTAGTTGATGGTTTCAGCGACTATCAAACAAGTAATTTCTCCATTGTTTAATGGCGGTGTCTTTAATGGTGATAGTGCAAATATTCTTGGTACTATCACTGCTGATACAGTAAATGCACAAAACTTAAATGTTGGTGTCGGTCTTAGCGCTCCAATTATCAATGGAACAACAACTGTGATATCACCATTATTTAATGGTGGTAAGTTTAATGGTGATGAAGCAACTATTACGAATGTAAATGTAGTAGATACTTTAGTCTCAGCGACTATCAATGGCACCTCGACAATAATTTCTCCATTGTTTAATGGCGGCAAGTTTAATGGTGATGAAGCAACATATTACGAATGTGAATGTGGTTGATACTTTAGTTTCAGCGACTATTAAATGGCACATCGACAATTATTTCTCCATTGTTTAATGGCGGCAAGTTTAATGGTGATGAAGCAACTATTACTAATGTGAATGTAGTTGATACCTTAACTTCAGATACTATTAACGGCACATCAACAATAATTTCTCCATTGTTTAATGGCGGCAAGTTTAATGGTGATGAAGCAACTATTACGAATGTAAATGTAGTCGATACTTTAGTTTCAGCATACTATTAATGGTACATCGACTATAATTTCTCCATTGTTTAATGGCGGTGTCTTTAATGGTGATAGTGCAAATATTCTTGGTACTATCACTGCTGATAAGTAAATGCACAAAACTTAAATGTAGGTGTCGGTCTTAGCGCTCCAGTGATTAATGGAACAACAACTGTGATATCACCATTATTTAATGGTGGTAAGTTTAATGGTGATGAAGCCAATATAACTAATATAAATGTAGTGGATACTTTAACTTCAGATACTATTAATGGCACATCGACAATAATTTCTCCATTGTTTAATGGTGGCAAGTTTAATGGTGATGAAGCAACAATTACAAATGTAAATGTCGTTGATACTTTAGGCTCAGCAACTATCAATGGCACCTCGACAATCATTTCTCCATTATTTAATGGCGGTAAGTTTAATGGTGATGAAGCAACTATTACTAATGTAATGTTGTTGATACTTTAACTTCAGACACATCAATGGAACAAACACAATAATTTCTCCATTATTTAATGGTGGTAAGTTTAATGGTGATGAAGCAACTATTACTAATGTCAATGTTGTTGATACTTTAGTCTCAGCTACTATCAACGGCACCTCGACAATAATTTCTCCATTGTTTAATGGCGGTGTCTTTAATGGTGATCTGCAAATATTCTTGGTACTATTAACTGCGGCAATTTAATAAATGACAAAACTTAAATGTAAATGTCAGTACTTTCAGCTCCAGATACAATTAATGGAACAGCAACAATAATTTCTCCGTTGTTTAATGGTGGTAAGTTTAATGGTGATGAAGCAAATATTACAAATGTAAATATTGTTGATACTTTAACGTCAGATACAATCAATGGCACCTCGACAATAATTTCTCCATTATTTAATGGCGGTAAGTTCAATGGTGATGAAGCAACAATTACAAATGTAAATGTCGTTGATACTTTAGTCTCAGCAACTATCAATGGCACCTCGACAATCATTTCTCCATTATTTAATGGCGGCAAGTTTAATGGTGATGAAGCAACAATTACCAATGTAAATGTAGTAGATACTTTAGTCTCGGCGACTATCAATGGCACCTCGACAATAATTTCTCCATTGTTTAATGGTGGTAAGTTTAATGGTGATGAAGCAACTATTACGAATGTAAATGTAGTAGATACTTTAGTTTCAGATACTATCAATGGCACATCAACAATAATTTCTCCATTATTTAATGGCGGTGTCTTTAATGGTGATAGTGCAAATATTCTTGGTACTATTACTGCTGATACTGTAAATGCACAAAACTTAAATGTAGGTGTCGGTCTTAGCGCTCCAGTGATTAATGGAACAACAACGGTTATATCACCATTATTTAATGGTGGTAAGTTTAATGGTGATGAGGCGACTATTACCAATGTAAATGTAGTTGATACTTTAACGTCAGATACTATCAATGGCACCTCGACAATAATTTCTCCATTGTTTAACGGCGGCAAGTTTAATGGTGATGAAGCAACTATTACTAATGTAAATGTAGTTGATACTTTAGTTTCAGATACAATCAATGGTACAGCACTATTATTTCTCCATTGTTTAATGGTGGTAAGTTTAATGGTGATGAAGCAAAAATTTAACTAATTTAACTGCTGTTGAAATCAATTCAACAAATGGCACTTATATAAATCAAGTAGAAGCTGCAATATTTAATGGTGGAATCTTCAATGGTGATACTGCAATTATTTTTCTGGTACTTTAACAGCAAACACAGTAAATGCCAAAATTTAAATGTAGATCTTTCACTTTCAGCACCAACGATCAATGGCACGACTACAGTTATTTCTCCATTGTTTAATGGTGGTAAGTTTAATGGTGATGAGGCGACTATTACTAATGTGAATGTAGTTGATACTCTAACGTCAGATACCATCAATGGTACCTCAACAATAATTTCTCCATTGTTTAACGGCGGTAAGTTTAATGGTGATGAAGCAAATATTGTAAAGGTACAGTAACAGCAGATACACTCAATGGTACGACCACAATAATTTCTCCATTATTTAATGGCGGTAAGTTTAATGGTGATGAGGCAAATATTGTAGGTACAGTAACTGCTGATACAATCAATGGAACAACTACAATAATTTCTCCATTGTTTAATGGTGGTAAGTTTAATGCAAACTGAAGCAAATTTAACTAATTTAACTGCTGTTGAAATTAATTCAACAAATGGTACTTATATAAATCAAGTAGAAGCTTCGGTATTTAATGGTGGAATTTTCAATGGTGATACTGCAATTATTTCTGGTACTTTAACCGCAGATACAGTAAATGCTCAAAACTTAAATGTAGATCTTTCACTTTCAGCGCCATCGATCAATGGTACGACTACCGTTATTTCTCCATTATTTAATGGCGGTAAGTTTAATGGTGCGAGTGCTGATATTGAAGGTCTAATAACTGCAAACTCACTTGAAGCAGTAGTATCAATGGTACAACAACAATAATTTCTCCATTATTTAATGGTGGTAAGTTTAATGGTGCGAGTGCTGATATCGAAGGTCTAATAACTGCAAACTCACTTGAAGCAGTAAGTATCAACGGTACAACAACTGTTATTTCTCCATTGTTTAATGGCGGTAAATTTAATGGTGATGAAGCAAATATTGTGGGTACAGTAACTGCTGATACAATCAACGGCACAAGCACAATAATTTCTCCATTGTTTAATGGTGGTAAGTTTAATGGTACTGAAGCAAATTTAACTAATTTAACTGCTGTTGAAATCAATTCAACAAATGGTACTTATATAAATCAAGTAGAAGCTGCGATATTTAATGGTGGAATCTTCAATGGTGATACTGCAATTATTTCTGGTACTTTAACATAAATACTGTTAATGCTCAATAATTTAAATGTAAATCTTTCACTTTTCAGCGCCAATAATTAATGGAACAACCACAATAATTTCTCCATTGTTTAATGGCGGTAAATTTAATGGTGCTAGTGCTGATATCGAAGGTTTAATAACTGCAAACTCACTTGAAGCAGTATCTATCAACGGTACAACAACAATAATTTCTCCATTGTTTAATGGTGGTAAGTTTAATGGTGATGAAGCTGATATTTCGAAGGTATTAATAACTGCAAAAATACTATCTTCAACAAATAGTATCAATGGTACAATACAAGTACTATTTCTCCAATTATTTAATGGTATCGTGGAATCTTTTTAATACTGGTGATTAACGGATCTCTTAAAATACCCTGATGGTCACAGTTTAGGTTGAGTTGGAACATCAACACAATAATTTCTCCATTGTTTAATGGTGGTAAGTTTAATGGTAACTGAAGCAAATTTAATTTAATATGAATAGCTGTTGAAATTAATTCTACAAATGGCATTATAAATCATGGTAAAGCTGCATCTTTAATGGTGGAATCTTCAATGGGGATTCGGCAATTATTTCTGAACTATAACTGCGAATACTGTGAATGCACAAAATTTAAATGTTGATGTTTCTCTATCTACATCAACTATCAATGGTACCTCTACAATAATTTTCTCCATTGTTTAATGGTGGTAAGTTTAATGGTGATGAGGCGACTATCACTAATGTTAATGTGGTTGATACTTTAACTTCAGATACAATAAATGGTACATCGACAATAATTTCTCCATTATTTAATGGTGGTAAGTTTAATGGTGAAGAAGCCACAATTACAAATATAACTGTAGTTGATACGTAACTTCTGCAATGGCCATGACAGTAATTTCTCCATTGTTTAATGGTGGTAAGTTTAATGGTGATGAAGCAACAATAATAATGTAACCGTAGTTGATACTTTAATGTCAGATACAATCAATGGCACATCGACAATAATTTCTCCATTATTTAATGGTGGTAAATTTAATGGTGATGAAGCTGATATTGAAGGTCTAATTACTGAAACTCTCTTGAAGCAATATCTATCAATGGTACTCAACAATAATTTCTCCATTGTTTAATGGTGGCAAGTTTAATGGAGATGAAGCAAATCTTGTTGATGCAAATGTAACTAATTTAACTGCTGTTGAAATTAATTCTAGAAATGGAACTTATACCAATATGGTAGAAGCTGCTGTATTTAACGGTGGAATCTTTAATGGAGATAGCGGTATAATTGCTGGAACTCTTATTGCAAATACAGTCAATGCTCAAAACTTTAATGCTGATGTTTCACTTGTCAGCTCAACTGATTAATGGTATGACTACAATAATTTCTCCATTGTTTAATGGCGGTAAATTCAATGGTGCTAGTGCTGATAAGTCTAATGCAAACTCACTTGAAGCAGCATCTATTAATGGAACAACCACAATAATTTCTCCATTGTTTAATGTAAATTAAGTTTAATAGTTGATGCAAATTTAACAAATTTAACTGCTGTTGAAATCAATTCTACAAATGGTACTTATACAAATCAGGTAGAAGCTGCGGTATTTAATGGTGGAATCTTCAATGGTGATACTGGGATTATTTCAGGAACATTAACCGCAGATACTGTTAATGCAAATAATCTAAATGTTGATCTTTCACTTTCAGCGCCAACTATCAATGGTGACTGGTTATTTCTCCATTGTTTAATGGTGGTAAATTTAATGGTGCTGAAGCAACTGATATCGAAGGTTTAAATCTGCAATACTCTTGACAGTAAGTATCAATGGCACAACGACAATTTATTTCTCCATTGTTTAATGGCGGTAAAGTTTAATGGTGATTTCTCAAATCTAGTTGATGCAACTAATTTAACTGCTACTGAAATAAATTCTCAAATGGTACGGTAAACAAATGGTTGAGGCTGCATTATTTAATGGTGGTATATTCAATGGTGAACAAGGTATAATTTCAGGAACTTTAACTGCTGGTACTGTTTAATGGTACTGAAAAATCTTAATGTTATATTTCAACTTTCAGCTCCAATTCATTAATGGAACAACCACAAGTAATTTCTCCATTTGTTTAATGGTGGTAAATTTAATGGTGAATCAGCCTTTCTAATTACTTTAACTGCAACTGTTAATTCAACTTAAATGGTATTTACTTCTTCATTTTCAGCGCCAGTGATCACTGGTACTAACTCAGTGATCTCTTCATTATTTAATGGCGGTAAGTTTAATGGTGATGAGGCAAATTTATACTAATAGTGCGATAATAAATGCGACGATACAGTAATTTCACCGTTGTTTAATGGCGGTCAAAGTTTAATGGTGATGAGCAAATATCTGCAACAATTAGTGGAGATCAATCAATGCTACAATGATTCTCCATTATTTAATGGCGGCAATTTAAATTAGTTGATATGAAACTTATATTTCTTCTAAGCAGTATCTATCAACGGTACAACTGGAATAATTTCTCCATTATTTAATGGCGGTAAGTTTAATGGTGATGCTAACAATATCGAATGTTTTAACTGCACTTGAAAGCCGATACAACTAAATGGATACGACAATAATTTTCCGTTATTTAATGGTGGTAAATTTAATGGTGATGAAGCAAATATTACTAGGTGCAGTAACAGCCGATACACTTAATGGTACAACACAATAATTTCTCCATTATTTAATGGTGGTAAGTTTAATGGTGACCGAAGCTAATTTGGTTGATGCTAATTTAACAAATCTAACAGCTGTTGAAATCAATGCTACAAATGGCACTTATATAAATCAAGTAGAAGCTGCGGTATTTAATGGTGGAATCTTCAATGGTGATACTGGAATTATTTCTGGAACTCTAACAGCAAATACAGTTAATGCAAAATAATTTAAATGTCAATCTTTTTCACTTTCAGCGCCAACAATTAATGGTACAACCACAATTATTTCTCCATTATTTAATGGTGGTAAATTTAATGGTGCGAGTGCTGATATCGAAGGTTTAATCACTGCAAATAGTCTTGAAGCAGAAACTATTAATGGCACAACAACAGTTATTTCTCAATTATTTAATGGTGGTAAGTTTAATGGTGATGAAGTGAATGAAGTTGATGCAGGTAACTAATCTTACTGCTTGAAAATCAATTCAATGGTACTACGACAAATCAGGTTTCTCCATTATTTAATGGAATCTTCGGATACTGGAATCATTTAATGGTATCTAACAGCAAATACTGTTAATACAAAATTTAAATGTCAATCTTTCATTTCATACAACAATTAATGGTACGACCACTGTAATTTCTCCATTATTTAATGGTGGTAAGTTTAATGGTGATGAAGTAAATGTAGTTGATGCTAATGTAACAAATTTAACTGCTGTACTGAAATAAATGCTACAAATGGCACTTATATAAATCAGGTAGAAGCTGTAATCTTTAATGGTGGAATCTTCAATGGTGATACTGGAATTATTTCAGGTACTTTAACAGCAAATACAGTTAATACTCAAAATCTCAATGTCAATCTTTCACTTTCAGCGCCTATTATTAATGGAACAAACACAATAGTTTCACCGTTGTTTAATGGTAAGTTTAATGGTGATGAAGCAAATATTGTGGGTACAGTAACAGCCGATACACTTAATGGAACGACGACAGTTATTTCTCCATTGTTTAATGGTGGTAAGTATAATGGTGATGAGGCAAATATTGTGGGTACAGTAGCCCGATACCTTTAATGGCGCACGGCACATCAATAATCTCTCCATTGTTTAATGGCGGTAAGTTTAATGGTGATGAAGTAAATGTAGTTGATGCAAATGTAACTAATTTAACTGCTACTGAAATAAATTCTACAAATGGTACTTATACAAATCAGGTAGAGGCTGTAATCTTTAATGGTGGAATCTTCAATGGTGATACTGGAATTATTTCAGGTACTTTAACAGCAAATACAGTTAATGCACAAAATTTAAATGTAGATCTTTCAGTTTCAGCGCCTATTATTAATGGAACAAACACAATAGTTTCACCGTTGTTTAATGGCGGTAAGTTTAATGGTGATGAGGCAAATATTGTGGGTACAGTAACAGCCGATACACTTTAATGGCGCAACATCAATAATCTCTCCATTGTTTAATGGCGGCAAGTTTAATGGTGATGAAGTTAATGTTGTTGATGCAAATGTAACAAATCTAACTGCTAACTGAAATCAATTCTACAAATGGTACTTACACAAATCAGGTAGAGGCTGCAATCTTTAATGGTGGAATCTTCAATGGTGATACTGGAATTATTTCAGGTACTTTAACAGTAAATACAGTTAATGCAGAAAATCTCAATGTCAACCTTTCACTTTCAGCACCAATTATTAATGGAACAAACACAATAGTTTCACCATTGTTTAATGGCGGCAAGTTTAATGGTGATGAGGCGAATATTGTGGGTACAGTAACAGCCGATACACTTAACGGCACACCACAATAATTTCACCATTGTTTAATGGCGGTAAATTTAATGGTGATGAAGTAAATGTTGTTGATGCAAATGTAACAAATCTAACTGCTACTGAAATCAATTCTACAAATGGTACTTATACAAATCAGGTAGAAGCTGCGGTATTTAATGGTGGAATCTTCAATGGTGATATGGAATTATTTCTGGTACTTTAACAGCAAATACAGTTAATGCAGAAAATCTCAATGTCAATCTTTCACTTTAGCGCCTATTAATGGAACAAACACAATAGTTTCACCATTGTTTAATGGCGGCAAGTTTAATGGTGATGAGGCGAATATTGTGGGTACAGTAACAGCCGATACCTTAAATGGCAACACAATAATTTCTCCATTGTTTAATGGCGGTAAGTTTAATGGTGATGAAGTTAATGTTGTTGATGCAAATGTAACAAATCTAACTGCTACTGAAATCAATTCTACAAATGGTACTTATACAAATCAGGTAGAAGCTGCTGTATTTAATGGTGGAATCTTCAATGGTGATACTGGAATTATTTCAGGTACTCTAACAGCAGATACAGTTAATGCAGAAAATCTCAATGTCAACCTTTCACTTTCAGCACCAATTATTAATGGAACAAACACAATAATTTCACCGTTGTTTAATGGCGGTAAATTTAATGGTGATGAGGCAAATATTGTGGGTACAGTAACAGCCGATACACTTAACGGTACGACCACAATAATTTCTCCATTGTTTAATGGCGGTAAATTTAATGGTGATGAAGTAAATAGTTGATGCAAATGTAACAAATCTAACTGCTACTGAAATCAATTCTACAAATGGTACTTATACAAATCAGGTAGAAGCTGCTGTATTTAATGGTGGAATCTTCAATGGTGATACTGGAATTATTTCTGGTACTTTAACAGCAAATACAGTTAATGCAGAAAATCTCAATGTCAATCTTTCACTTTCAGCGCCTATTATTAATGGAACAAACACAATAATTTCACCATTTTTTAATGGCGGCAAGTTTAATGGTGATGAAGCAACAATTGTGGGTAAAGTAACAGCCGATACACTAAACGGTACGACCACAATAATTTCTCAATTGTTTAATGGCGGTAAGTTTAATGGTGATGAAGTTAATGTTGTTGATGCAAATGTAACAAATCTAACTGCTACTGAAATCAATTCTACAAATGGTACTTACACAAATAGGTAGAGGCTGCAATCTTTAATGGTGGAATCTTCAATGGTGATACTGGAATTATTTCTGGTACTTTAACAGCAAATACAGTTAATGCAGAAAATCTCAATGTCAATCTTTCACTTTCAGCGCCTATTATTAATGGAACAAACACAATAATTTCACCGTTGTTTAATGGCGGTAAATTTAATGGTGATAGGCAAATATTCTTGGAACAGTAACAGCCGATACACTTAATGGCACAACATCAATAATCTCTCCATTGTTTAATGGCGGTAAATTTAATGGTGATGAAGTAAATGTTGTTGATGCAAGTGTAACAAATCTAACTGCTACTGAAATCAATTCTACAAATGGTACTTATACAAATCAGGTAGAAGCTGCGGTATTTAATGGTGGAATCTTCAATGGTGATACTGGAATTATTTCTGGTACTTTAACAGCAAATACAGTTAATGCAGAAAATCTCAATGTCAATCTTTCACTTTCAGCGCCTATTATTAATGGAACAAACACAATAATTTCACCGTTGTTTAATGGCGGTAAGTTTAATGGTGCGAGTGCTGATATTGAAGGCTTAATTACTGCAAACTCACTTGACCGTTTCAATGGCGCAACCATCAATAATCTCTCCATTGTTTAATGGTGGTAAGTTTAATGGTGATGAAGTAAATGTAGTTGATGCAAATGTAACAAATCTAACTGCTACTGAAATCAATTCTACAAATGGTACTTATACAAATCAGGTAGAAGCTGCGGTATTTAATGGTGGAATCTTCAATGGTGATACTGGAATCATTTCTGGTACTTTAACCGCAAATACAGTTAATGCAGAAAATTTAAATGTCAATCTTTCACTTAGTGCTCCAATTATTAATGGAACAAACACAATAGTTTCACCGTTGTTTAATGGCGGTAAGTTTAATGGTGATGAGGCAAATATTGAAGGGTACAGTAACTCACCGAAGCACACTAAATGGTACACCAACAATAATTTCTCCGTTGTTTAATGGCGGTAAGTTTAATGGTGATGAGGCAAATATTGTGGGTACAGTAACAGCCGATACCTTTAATGGCGCAACATCAATTATCTCTCCATTGTTTAATGGTGGTAAGTTTAATGGTGATGAAGCAAATGTTGTGCAAATGTAACAAATCTAACTGCTACTGAAATCAATTCTACAAATGGTACTTACACAAATCAGGTAGAGGCTGCAATCTTTAATGGTGGAATCTTCAATGGTGATACTGGAATTATTGTGGGCAAATACAGTTAACAGAAAATCTCAATGTCAACCTTTCACTTTCAGCACCAATTATTAATGGAACAAACACAATAATTTCACCGTTGTTTAATGGCGGTAAATTTAATGGTGACGAGGCAAATATTGTGGGTACAGTAACAGCCGATACACTTAATGGTACGACCACAATAATTTCACCATTGTTTAATGGTGGTAAATTTAATGGTGATGAAGTTAATGTAGTTGATGCAAGTGTAACTAATCTAACTGCTATTGAAATCAATTCTACAAATGGTACTTATACAAATCAGGTAGAAGCTGCGGTATTTAATGGTGGAATCTTCAATGGTGATACTGGAATTATTTCAGGTACTTTAACAGCAAATACAGTTAATGCAGAAAATCTCAATGTCAATCTTTCACTTTCAGCGCCTATTATTAATGGAACAAACACAATAGTTTCACCATTGTTTAATGGGTGGCAAGTTTAATGGTGATGAGGCAAATATTGTGGGTACAGTAACAGCCGATACACTAAATGGAACGACCACAATAATTTCTCCATTGTTTAATGGCGGTAAGTTTAATGGTGATGAAGCAAAATGTTGTTGATGCAAAATAACAAAATCTAACTGCTACTGAAATTAATTCTACAAATGGTACTTACACAAATCAGGTAGAGGCTGCAATCTTTAATGGTGGAATCTTCAATGGTGATACTGGAATTATTTCAGGTACTTTAACAGCAAATACAGTTAATGCAGAAAATCTCAATGTCAATCTTTCACTTTCAGCACCAATTATTAATGGAACAAACACAATAGTTTCACCATTGTTTAATGGTAAGTTTAATGGTGATGAGGCGAATATTGTGGGTACAGTAACAGCCGATACACTAAATGGAACGACCACAATAATTTCACCATTATTTAATGGCGGTAAGTTTAATGGTGATGAAGTAAATGTAGTTGATGCAAATGTAACTAATCTAACTGCTATTGAAATCAATTCTACAAATGGTACTTACACAAATCAGGTAGAGGCTGCAATCTTTAATGGTGGAATCTTCAATGGTGATACTGGAATTATTTCCAGGTACTTTAACAGCAAATACAGTTAATGCAGAAAATCTTAAATGTCAATCTTTCACTTTCAGCTCCAATTATTAATGGAACGACCACAGTTATTTCTCCATTGTTTAATGGCGGTAAGTTTAATGGTGATGAGGCAAATATTGAAGGTTTGGGTACAGTAACAGCTTGAGGCACATCTAAATGGTACGAACAACAATAATATCTCCGTTGTTTAATGGTAAGTTTAATGGTGATGAAGTAAATGTAGTTGATGCAAGTGTAACTAATCTAACTGCTATTGAAATCAATTCTACAAATGGTACTTACACAAATCAGGTAGAGGCTGCAATCTTTAATGGTGGAATCTTCAATGGTGATACTGGAATTATTTCTGGTACTTTAACAGCCAATACAGTTAATGCAGAAAATTTAAATGTAGATCTTTCACTTTCAGCACCAACAATTAATGGTACGACCACTGTTATCTCTCCATTGTTTAATGGCGGTAAATTTAATGGTGCGAGTGCTGATATTGAAGGTTTAATTACTGCCAACTCACTTGAAGCAGCATCTATCAATGGTACAACAACAATAATATCTCCATTGTTTAATGGCGGTAAGTTTAATGGTGATGAAGCAAATATTGTGGGTGCAGTAACAGCCGATACACTTAACAATTAAGGTAATTTCTCCATTGTTTAATGGTGGTAAAATATAATGGTGATGAAGCAAATATTAAGGGGTACAGTAACAGCCGATACACTTAATGGAACGACCACAATAATATCTCCATTGTTTAATGGCGGTAAGTTTAATGGTGATGAAGTAAATGTAGTTGATGCAAATGTAACTAATTTAACTGCTACTGAAATAAATTCTACAAATGGTACTTACACAAATCAGGTAGAGGCTGCAATCTTTAATGGTGGAATCTTCAATGGTGATACTGGAATTATTTAGATACTTTAATAGCAAATACAGTTAATAATCTCAATGTTAACCGCATTTATTAATGGAACAAATACAGTTTAATGCACAAATTTAATGGTGATGAGGCGAATATGTAGATACACTTAATGGCACAACACAGATAATCTCTCCATTGCACCAACAATTAAATGTTGTTGACAAGTGACCAAATCTAACTGCTACTGAAATCAATTCTATAAATTGTTACAAATCAGGCGAAGCTAAATTTAATGGTGGAATCTTCGGTGATACAAAATATTTTGGTACTTTAAAGCAAATACAGTTAATGGAGAAAATCTCAATGTCAACTTTCACTCAGCGTACTAATGGAACAAACACAACTGGTAGTTTAATAGATGAGGCAAATATTTCTGCAGTCAATGATACTTTAACAACATCAATAATATCTCCATTGTTTAATGGCGGTAAGTTTAATGGTGATGAAGTAAATGTAGTTTACAAATATAACAAATCTAACTGCTATTGAAATCAATTCTACAAAGTACACAAACAGAGTAGCTGTATTTAATGGTGGAATCTTAATGGTGATACGAAGCACGTACTTTAACAGCAAATACAGTTAATGCAGAAAATTTCAATGTCAGATCTTTCCACTTTCAGCACCAATTATTAATGGTGGTAATTTCCCCATTGTTTAATGGCGGTAAGTTTAATGTAGTGACGAGGCAAAATATTGTGGGTACAGTAACAGCCGATACACTTAATGGCACAACATCAATAATATCTCCATTGTTTAATGGCGGTAAATTTAATGGTGATGAAGTAAATGTTGTTGATGCAAGTGTAACTAATCTAACTGCTACTGAAATCAATTCTACAAATGGTACTTATACAAATCAGGTAGAAGCTGCGGTATTTAATGGTGGAATCTTCAATGGTGATACTGGAATCATTTCTGGTACTTTAACAGCAAATACAGTTAATGCAGAAAATCTCAATGTCAATCTTTCACTTTCAGCGCCTATTATTAATGGAACAACCACAATTATTTCACCGTTGTTTAATGGCGGTAAGTTTAATCGGTGATGAGGCAAATATTGTGGTGCAGTATTGAAGCCGATTTAATGGTACGACCACAATAATTTCACCGTTGTTTAATGGTGGAAAATTTAATGGTGATCAAATATTGTGGGTACAGTAATGCCGATACACTTAATGGAACGACCACAATAATATCTCCATTTTGTTTAATGGCGGTAAGTTTAATGGTGATGAAGTAAATGTAGTTGATGCAAGTGTAACTAATCTAACTGCTACTGAAATCAATTCTACAAATGGTACTTATACAAATCAGGTAGAAGCTGCGGTATTTAATGGTGGAATCTTCAATGGTGATACTGGAATCATTTCTGGTACTCTAACAGCAAATACTGTTAATGCAAATAATTTAAATGTCAATCTTTCACTTTCAGCACCAACAAATTAACGGTACGTTCTCTGGTTATTTCTCCATTGTTTAATGGCGGTAAGTTTAATGGTGCTAGTGCTGATATTGAAGGTTTAATTACTGCAAACTCACTTGAAGCAGCATCTATCAATGGTACAACAACAATAATATCTCCATTGTTTAATGGCGGTAAGTTTAATGGTGATGAAGCAAATATTGTGGGTACAGTAACAGCCGATACACTTAATGGTACGACCACAATAATTTCACCGTTGTTTAATGGCGGTAAGTTTAATGGTGATGAGGCAAATATTGTGGGTACAGTAACAGCCGATACACTTAATGGAACGACGACAGTTATTTCTCCATTGTTTAATGGTGGTAAGTTTAATGGTGATGAAGTAAATGTAGTTGATGCAAGTGTAACTAATCTAACTGCTACTGAAATCAATTCTACAAATGGTACTTATACAAATCAGTTAGAAGCTGCGGTATTTAATGGTGGAATCTTCAATGGTGATACTGGAATCATTTCTGGTACTTTAACAGCAAATACAGTTAATGCAGAAAATCTCAATGTCAATCTTTCACTTTCAGCACCAATAATTAACGGTACGTTCTCTGTTATTTCTCCATTGTTTAATGGCGGTAAATTTAATGGTGCGAGTGCTGATATTGAAGGTTTAATTACTGCAAACTCACTTGAAGCAGCATCTATCAATGGTGCAACAACAATAATATCTCCATTGTTTAATGGCGGTAAGTTTAATGGTGATGAAGCAAATATTGTGGGTACAGTAACAGCCGATACACTTAATGGTACGACCACAATAATTTCACCGTTGTTTAATGGTGGAAAATTTAATGGTGATGAAGCAAATATTGTGGGTACAGTAACAGCCGATACACTTAATGGAACGACCACAATAATATCTCCATTGTTTAATGGTGGTAAGTTTAATGGTGATGAAGTAAATGTAGTTGATGCAAGTGTAACTAATCTAACTGCTACTGAAATCAATTCTACAAATGGTACTTATACAAATCAGGTAGAAGCTGCGGTATTTAATGGTGGAATCTTCAATGGTGATACTGGAATCATTTCTGGTACTTTAACAGCAAATACAGTTAATGCAGAAAATCTCAATGTCAATCTTTCACTTTCAGCACCAACAATTAACGGTACGTTCTCTGTTATTTCTCCATTGTTTAATGGCGGTAAGTTTAATGGTGCGAGTGCTGATATTGAAGGTCTAATTACTGCAAACTCACTTGAAGCAGCATCTATCAATGGTACAACAATAATATCTCCATTGTTTAATGGCGGTAAGTTTAATGGTGATGAAGCAAATATTGTGGGTACAGTAACAGCCGATACAGTTAATTTTAATGGTACGACCACAATAATTTCACCGTTGTTTAATGGTGGAAAATATAATGGTGATGAAGCAAATATTGTGGGTACAGTAACAGCCGATACACTTAATGGAACGACCACAATAATATCTCCATTGTTTAATGGTGGTAAGTTTAATGGTGATGAAGTAAATGTAGTTGATGCAAGTGTAACTAATCTAACTGCTATTGAAATCAATTCTACAAATGGTACTTATACAAATCAGTTAGAAGCTGCGGTATTTAATGGTGGAATCTTCAATGGTGATACTGAATCATTTCTGGTACTTTAACAGCAAATACAGTTAATGCAGAAAATCTAAATGTCAATCTTTCACTTTCAGCACCAATAATTAACGGTACGTTCTCCGTTATCTCTCCATTGTTTAATGGCGGTAAGTTTAATGGTGCGAGTGCTGATATTGAAGGTCTAATTACTGCAAACTCACTTGAAGCAGCATCTATCAATGGTACAACAATAATATCTCCATTGTTTAATGGCGGTAAGTTTAATGGTGATGAGGCAAATATTGTGGGTACAGTAACAGCCGATACACTTAATGGAACGACCACAATAATTTCTCCATTGTTTAATGGTGGTAAGTTTAATGGTGATGAGGCAAATATTGTGGGTACAGTAACAGCCGATACACTTAATGGAACGACCACAATAATATCTCCATTGTTTAATGGTGGTAAGTTTAATGGTGATGAAGTAAATGTAGTTGATGCAAGTGTAACTAATCTAACTGCTACTGAAATCAATTCTACAAATGGTACTTATACAAATCAAGTCGAAGCTGCTGTATTTAATGGTGGAATCTTCAATGGTGATACTGGAATCATTTCTGGTACTTTAACAGCAAATACAGTTAATGCAGAAAATCTCAATGTCAATCTTTCACTTTCGCACCAACAATTAATGGTACGTTCTCTGTTATTTCTCCATTGTTCAATGGCGGTAAATTTAAATGGTGCGAGGCAAATATCTTAGGTACAGTAACAGCCGATACACTTAATGGAACGACCACAATAGTTTCACCGTTGTTTAATGGAGGTAAGTTTAATGGTGATGAAGTAAATGTAGTTGATGCAAGTGTAACTAATCTAACTGCTACTGAAATCAATTCTACAAATGGTACTTATACAAATCAGTTAGAAGCTGCGGTATTTAATGGTGGAATCTTCAATGGTGATACTGGAATTATTTCAGGTACTTTAACAGCAAATACAGTTAATGCAGAAAATCTCAATGTCAATCTTTCACTTTCAGCACCAATTATTAATGGAATAAACACAATAATTTCACCGTTGTTTAATGGCGGTAAAGTTAATAATGAGTCTGCAACTATTAGTGGAACTATTAATGGTGCAACAATTGTTACAAGTGGTAGCTTAACTGCAAACAAAGTTTTAACTACTTCAAATGTAAACGGTACTGATGCGAATTTCACAGGCACTTTAAATGCAGCTAATATCAACGGCACTACAACTGTTATTTCTCCATTATTTAATGGCGGTAAGTTTAATGTGATGAAGCAAACATTACAAACACTGTTACAGCTGGTGCATTTAGTACAGCTGGTAATACTAACACTTCAAAATTAATCGCTACGGCAAATATAAACGGTGCTAATGCAATATTCTAATGGTAATATTAATGGCTCAAGTTTTCTTTAATGGTAATTTCTATTGGAAGCATTAATCAGGGTAGTATTCTTTTAATGCAGACAATAATATTTCGGCGCTTGAAAATGGTGCTAATAACTATGTATTAAAAGTAGAACGGTAACACTCTTTCTTGGGTGGATGCTGCGACACTTTCGGTAACTGGTGATGACTTAGGTGATCATATCGCAACACAAACTTTTGACTTAAACGGACAAAATCTTATCAACTAATGTGCTAATGCCACTTACACAGGTACTTTAAATGCAGCTAATATCAACGGCACAACCACTATTATTTCTCCTTTATTTAATGGTGGTAAGTTTAATGGTGCGTCTGCAACAATCACTGGCATAATTAATGGTGCAAATCTAATTGTACAAGTGGTACTTTAACTGCAAACAAAATTATTTCTAATAGTAGTATTAATGGTACAGCTATTGCTTTAAGCTCTGGTGCAAGTAATGGTTATGTTTTAACCTCAGATGCATCTGGTAATGCTACTTGGCAAGACCTCGAAACTCTAGCAAGTAATGGTGATAACTTAGGGGTGATCACACAGCAACCGCAGATTTAGACATGGGTAATAAATCAATCGTGAATGCTGCAAATGGAACATTTTTCAAATATACTATCAAGTGCTACTATCAACGGCACGACTACAGTAATCTCTCCTTTATTTAATGGTGGTAAGTTTAATGGTGAGTCTGCAACAATTAGTGGAACTATCAATGGTGCAACAATTGTTACAAGTGGTACTTTAACTGCAAACAAAATCACTTCTACTAGTAGTATTAATGGTACAACTATTTCTTTAAGTAATGGTGCATCTAATGGTTATGTTTTAACATCAGATGCATCTGGTAATGCTACTTGGCAAAACCTAACAACTCTAGCGAGTAATGGTGATGACTTAGGTAGTCACACAGCAACTCAAGATTTAAACATGGGCAATAATTCAATCGTGAGTGCTGCAAATGGAACATTTTTCAAATATATTATCAAGTGCAACTATCAATGGAACGACCACAATAATATCTCCATTGTTTAATGGTGGTAAGTTTAATGGTGAGTCTGCAACTATTAGTGGAACTATTAATGGTGCAACAATTGTTACAAGTGGTACTTTAACTGCAAACAAAATCATTTCTACTAGTAGTATTAATGGTACAACTATTTCATTAAGCTCTGGTGCAAATACTGGTTATGTTTTAACATCAGATGCATCTGGTAATGCTACTTGGCAAGACCTAGCGACTCTAGCGAGTAATGGTGATAACTTAGGTACACACACAGCAACTCAAGATTTAAACATGGCAATAATTCAATCGTGAGTGCTGCAAATGGAACATTTTCAAATATATTATCAAGTGCAACTATCAACGGCACTACTACAGTAATCTCTGCATTATTTAATGGTGGTAAATTCAAACTGCAAACAAGTCTGCAACAATCACTGGCACAATTAATGGTGCAACAATTGTTAAAGTGGTAACTTAACGTTTGCAAAACAAAATCATTTCTACTAGTAGTATTAATGGTACAACTATTTCATTAAGCTCTGGTGCAAATACTGGTTATGTTTTAACATCAGATGCATCTGGTAATGCTACTTGGCAAGACCTTTCACTCTCTGCTAGTAATGGTGATAATAGGTACACATACAGCAACTCAAGATTTAAACATGGGCAATAATTCAATCGTGAGTGCTGCAAATGGAACATTTTCAAATATATTATCAAGTGCAACTATCAACGGCACTACTACAGTAATCTCTCCATTATTTAATGGTGGTAAATTCAATGGTGAGTCTGCAACAATATTACTGGCACAATTAACAGTGCAACAATTGTTACAAGTGGTACTTTAACTGCAAACAAAATTATTTCTAATAATAATATTAATGGTACAACTATTGCTTTAAGTACTGGTGCAAGTAATGGTTATGTTTTAACCTCAGATGCATCTGGTAATGCTACTTGGCAAGACCTCAAAATCTAGCTAGTAATGGTGATAACTTAGGTAATCACACAGCAACTCAAGACTTAAGCATGGGTAATAAATCAATCGTGAATGCTGCAAATGGAACATTTTCAAATATACTATCAAGTGCTACTATCAACGGCACGACTACAGTAATCTCTCCATTGTTTAATGGTGGTAAGTTTAATGGTGAGTCTGCAACAATCACTGGCACAATTAATGGTGCAACAATTGTTACAAGTGGTACTTTAACTGCAAACAAAATTATTTCTAATAATAATATTAATGGTACAACTATTGCTTTAAGTACTGGTGCAACTGCTGGTTATGTTTTAACCTCAGATGCATCTGGTAATGCTACTTGGCAAGACCTAGCAACTCTCAGCAAGTAATGGTGATAACTTAGGTAATCACAGCGACCAAGATTTAAACATGGGTTCAAATCAATCGTGAATGCTGCAAATGGAACTTTCTCAAATATACTATCAAGTGCTACGATCAACGGCACAACTACAGTAATCTCTCCATTATTTAATGGTGGTAAGTTTAATGGTGCGTCTGCAACAATCACTGGCACAATTAATGGTGCAACAATTGTTACAAGTGGTACTTTAACTGCAAACAAAATTATTTCTAATAATAATATTAATGGTACAACTATTTCTTTAAGTAATGGTGCAAGTAATGGTTATGTTTTAACATCAGATGCATCTGGTAATGCTACTTGGCAAGACCTAACAACTCTAGCTAGTAATGGTGATAACTTAGGTAATCACACAGCGACCGCAGATTTAGACATGGGTAATAAATCAATCGTGAATGCTGCAAATGGAACATTTTCAAATATACTATCAAGTGCTACTATCAACGGCACGACTACAGTAATCTCTCCATTATTTAATGGTGGTAAATTTAATGGTGAGTCTGCAACAATCACTGGCACAATTAATGGTGCAACAATTGTTACAAGTGGTACTTTAACTGCAAACAAAATTATTTCTAATAGTAGTATTAATGGTACAACTATTGCTTTAAGCTCTGGTGCAAATACTGGTTATGTTTTAACATCAGATGCATCTGGTAATGCTACTTGGCAAGACCTAGCGACTCTAGCAAGTAATGGTGATAACTTAGGTACACATACAGCAACTCAAGATTTAAATATGAGTTCAAAGTCAATTATTTAATGCTGCAAATGGAACATTTTCAAATATATTATCAAGTGCTACTATCAACGGCACGACTACAGTAATCTCTCCATTATTTAATGGTGGTAAGTTTAATGGAGCAAGCGCAGATATCAGTGGTACTGTAACTGCAAACAAAGTTCTAACTACTTTAAATGTAAATGGTGCAACTGCAAACTTTACAGATATAATTGCATCAAATTCAGTAAATGGTAAATCATTACTTGTAAATGGAAATACCTTTGACCTAGATACCACGTTTGAGCAAGGCAGTATTTTGTATGCATCATCTGCAAACACTTTAACAAAACTTGCGAAGGGTGGTGATAACCAAGTACTAACGGTAAATGGAAATATTCTTTCATGGCAAGCGCCTGGTGCAGGAGCAGATGATTGCACAGCAACTTTTGACTTAAACGGGTAATCACATCAGCGGTGCAAATGGAACATTTTAAATATGCCGCTACTATCAAACCACTCAATCTCCATTATTTAATGGCTGCAAATGGAACTTTAACTGCAAACAAAGTTCTGACAACAAAATTATCAAGTGTTTACTATAATCAAACAGTTAATGGTAAATCAAATACATTTGATCTTGACACAACTTTTGAACAAGGCAGTATTTTATATGCATCATCTGCAAACACTTTAACAAAACTTTTAATGGTAAACGGCAATATCCTTTCATGGCAAAACCTGGTGCTGGGCAGATAATTTAGGTGACCATACAGCAACACAAGATTTTTGAGTTTAAATCAAAACCTTATCAATGCTGCAAATGGAACTTTCAAATATATTATCAAGCCGCTACTATCAACGGCACCACTACTGTAATTTCTCATTATTTAATGGCGGAAAGTTTAATGGTAAGCGCAAACCTTCTGGTACTTTAACTGCAAACAAAGTTCTGACAACTTTAAATGTAAATGGTGCAACTGCAAACTTTACAGATATAATTGCTTCAAATTCAGTTAATGGTAAATCATTACTTGTAAATGGAAACACATTTGATCTTGATACAACTTTTGAGCAAGGCAGTATTTTATATGCATCATCTGCAAACACTTTAACAAAACTTGCAAAAGGTGGTGACAACCAAGTACTAACGGTAAATGGAAATATTCTTTCATGGCAAACACCTGGTGCTGGAGCAGATAATTTAGGTGATCACACAGCAACACAAACTTTTGAAAATGGGCAAAACCTCAATCAATGGTGCAGATGGAACTTTCACTCAAATATATTTTACAAGCCGCTACTATTAACGGCACCACTACTGTTATTTCTCCATTATTTAATGGCGGTAAGTTTAATGGCGCAAGCGCAGATATCAGCGGTACTATAACTGCAAACAAAGTTCTGACTACTTTAAATGTAAACGGTGCAACTGCAGACTTTACAGATGTCATTGCTTCAAATTCAGTTAATGGTAAATCATTACTTGTAAATGGAAACACATTTGATCTTGACACAACTTTTGAACAAGGCAGTATTTTATATGCATCATCTGCAAACACTTTAACAAAACTTGCAAAGGTGGTGATAACCAAGTACTAACGGTAAACGGCAATATTCTTTCATGGCAAACACCTGGTGCTGGAGCAGATAATTTAGGTAATCACATTGCAACACAAACTTTTGACTTAAAGGGCAAAACCTCAATCAACGAATGTGCAAATGCTACATTTTCAAATATATTATCAAGTGCTACTATTAACGGCACCACTACAGTAATTTCTCCATTATTTAATGGCGGAAAGTTTCAATGGAGCAAAGCAAACCTTTCTAGTACTTTAACTGCAAACAAAGTTCTGACAACTTTAAATGTAAACGGTGCAACTGCAGACTTTACAGATGTCATTGCTTCAAATTCAGTTAATGGTAAATCATTACTTGTAAATGGAAACACATTTGACCTTGACACAACTTTTGAGCAAGGAAGTATTTTGTATGCATCATCTGCAAACACTTTAACAAAACTTGCAAAAGGTGGTGACAACCAAGTACTAACGGTAAACGGAAATATTCTTTCATGGCAAACACCTGGTGCTGGAGCAGATAATTTAGGTGACCATATTGCAACACAAACTTTTGACTTAAACGGGCAAAACCTTATCAACGGTGCAGATGCTACTTTCACTGGTACTTTACAAGCCGCTACTATTAACGGCACCACTACTGTTATTTCTCAGTTATTTAATGGCGGAAAATTCAATGGTACAGAAGCAAACCTTTCTAGTACTTTAACTGCAAACAAAGTTCTGACTACTTTAAATGTAAACGGTGCAACTGCAGAGTTTACAGATATAATTGCTTCAAATTCAGTGAATGGTAAATCATTACTTGTAAATGGAAACACATTTGACCTTGACACAACTTTTGAGCAAGGAAGTATTTTATATGCATCATCTGCAAACACTTTAACAAAACTTGCAAAAGGTGGTGACAACCAAGTACTAACGGTAAACGGAAATATCCTTTCATGGCAAACACCTGGTGCTGGAGCAGATAATTTAGGTGACCATATTGCAACACAAACTTTTGACTTAAACGGGCAAAACCTTATCAACGGTGCAGATGCTACTTTCACTGGTACTTTACAAGCCGCTACTATTAACGGCACCACTACTGTTATTTCTCAGTTATTTAATGGCGGAAAATTCAATGGTACAGAAGCAAACCTTTCTAGTACTTTAACTGCAAACAAAGTTCTGACAACTTTAAATGTAAACGGTGCAACTGCAGAGTTTACAGATATAATTGCTTCAAATTCAGTGAATGGTAAATCATTACTTGTAAATGGAAACACATTTGACCTTGACACAACTTTTGAGCAAGGAAGTATTTTATATGCATCATCTGCAAACACTTTAACAAAACTTGCAAAAGGTGGTGACAACCAAGTACTAACGGTAAACGGAAATATTCTTTCATGGCAAACACCTGGTGCTGGAGCAGATAATTTAGGTGACCATATTGCAACACAAACTTTTGACTTAAACGGGCAAAACCTTATCAACGGTGCAGATGCTACTTTCTTTCTGGTACTTTACAAGCCGCTACTATTAACGGCACCACTACTGTTATTTCTCAGTTATTTAATGGCGGAAAATTCAATGGTACAGAAGCAAACCTTTCTAGTACTTTAACTGCAAACAAAGTTCTGACAACTTTAAATGTAAACGGTGCAACTGCAGAGTTTACAGATATAATTGCTTCAAATTCAGTTAATGGTAAATCATTACTTGTAAATGGAAACACATTTGATCTTGACACAACTTTTGAACAAGGCAGTATTTTATATGCATCATCTGCAAACACTTTAACAAAACTTGCAAAAGGTGGTGACAACCAAGTACTAACGGTAAACGGCAATATCCTTTCATGGCAAACACCTGGTGCTGGAGCAGATAATTTAGGTGACCATATTGCAACACAAACTTTTGACTTAAACGGGCAAAACCTTATCAACGGTGCAGATGCTACTTTCACTGGTACTTTACAAGCCGCTACTATTAACGGCACCACTACTGTTATTTCTCAGTTATTTAATGGCGGAAAATTCAATGGTACAGAAGCAAACCTTTCTAGTACTTTAACTGCAAACAAAGTTCTGACAACTTTAAATGTAAACGGTGCAACTGCAGAGTTTACAGATATAATTGCTTCAAATTCAGTTAATGGTAAATCATTACTTGTAAATGGAAACACATTTGATCTTGACACAACTTTTGAACAAGGCAGTATTTTATATGCATCATCTGCAAACACTTTAACAAAACTTGCAAAAGGTGGTGACAACCAAGTACTAACGGTAAACGGCAATATCCTTTCATGGCAAACACCTGGTGCTGGAGCAGATAATTTAGGTGACCATATTGCAACACAAACTTTTGACTTAAACGGGCAAAACCTTATCAACGGTGCAGATGCTACTTTCACTGGTACTTTACAAGCCGCTACTATTAACGGCACCACTACTGTTATTTCTCAGTTATTTAATGGCGGAAAATTCAATGGTACAGAAGCAAACCTTTCTAGTACTTTAACTGCAAACAAAGTTCTGACAACTTTAAATGTAAACGGTGCAACTGCAGAGTTTACAGATATAATTGCTTCAAATTCAGTTAATGGTAAATCATTACTTGTAAATGGAAACACATTTGATCTTGACACAACTTTTGAACAAGGCAGTATTTTATATGCATCATCTGCAAACACTTTAACAAAACTTGCAAAAGGTGGTGACAACCAAGTACTAACGGTAAACGGCAATATCCTTTCATGGCAAACACCTGGTGCTGGAGCAGATAATTTAGGTGACCATATTGCAACACAAACTTTTGACTTAAACGGGCAAAACCTTATCAACGGTGCAGATGCTACTTTCACTGGTACTTTACAAGCCGCTACTATTAACGGCACCACTACTGTTATTTCTCAGTTATTTAATGGCGGAAAATTCAATGGTACAGAAGCAAACCTTTCTAGTACTTTAACTGCAAACAAAGTTCTGACAACTTTAAATGTAAACGGTGCAACTGCAGAGTTTACAGATATAATTGCTTCAAATTCAGTTAATGGTAAATCATTACTTGTAAATGGAAACACATTTGATCTTGACACAACTTTTGAACAAGGCAGTATTTTATATGCATCATCTGCAAACACTTTAACAAAACTTGCAAAAGGTGGTGACAACCAAGTACTAACGGTAAACGGCAATATCCTTTCATGGCAAACACCTGGTGCTGGAGCAGATAATTTAGGTGACCATATTGCAACACAAACTTTTGACTTAAACGGGCAAAACCTTATCAACGGTGCAGATGCTACTTTCACTGGTACTTTACAAGCCGCTACTATTAACGGCACCACTACTGTTATTTCTCAGTTATTTAATGGCGGAAAATTCAATGGTACAGAAGCAAATATTACAAACACTGTCACAGCTGGTGGATTTTCCACAACAGGTGATATTAGTGCTGATGTTATTTCTGGTTCTCTCATTATTGGTAATAACGTTATTTCATTGGGTGCAATTGCCGGACAAAAAGTCATAACAACTTATAATGTAAACGGTGCTGATGCTACTTTCACTGGAAGCATTAATGGTAAATCATTACTTGTAAATGGAAATACATTTGACCTTGACACTACTTTTGAGCAAGGAAGTATTTTGTATGCATCATCTGCAAACACTTTAACAAAACTTACCAAGGGTACAGAAGATCAAGTACTTACAGTAAATGGCAATATCCTTTCATGGCAAGATGCATCTGGGTCTTCTACTGCAGGTGGAGCAGATACTCAATTCCAATTTAATGATGGTGGAACAACTCTATCTGGTAATGGTGCCTTAACCTTTACAAAAGCAAGTAAAACTATTACTGTTGCTACTGATGCACCTCTTGATATAAATTCTACTAGCTTATCAATTGCTGATCCTGATATCACTTTTGATGGAGCAACAACAACCTTTACACAAAGTACTGGTGCTTTTACATTTAGTCCTGCTTCTGGATCAAGCGTTAACTATAGCCTTGCTACAACAGGTGATTTTATTGTAACTACTGATGACTTGGTTGTTGATACATCTGCTGATCGCGTGGGAATCCAAACTAATACTCCAGCTGCTACTTTAGATGTTGGCGGCGGCACTCTTACATCAATAGACGGCACTGATGATTTACTTGTTAAAGATGATATTGAAGTTGATGGTAGCGCTTATATTAATGGTGCAATTCTTAATAGTGGATTCATTAGTAATACTTCAAGCACTGCTGTAACTGTTAATTGGAATACTGGAAATAGACAAAAAATAACTCTTGGTCACAACGTTGCCTTTACTTTCACTAATCCTACTAGTGGTGTCGGTTCGTTTTCTTTAATTTTAACTCAAGATGGTACAGGTAATAGAGTTGTATCTTCTTGGCCTGCTTCTGTGAAATGGCCTAGTGGTGTCGAGCCAACTCTTTCAACGACTGCTAATGCAATTGATGTTATTTCTTGTTTATATGATGGTTCTAATTATTTATGTCAAACAGGTTTAGACTTTCAATAAATAGTCACCTCGTTATTAGTTAAAGGGCGTGCTTCCAAACCCGTAATAAGTATCTCGAGTCTTTAGATTTGGGCATAAGTAGGGTTTGGTTAGACACGCCTAAAAAAAGAATTAAACACCGTCCCTTAAATGATCTCTAGTATTCCTTGAAGATCCACTGAAAATGAGACTTCGTCTATTTCTCAATCGTGCTCCAAATTTGCAACTTGTCTCAGGGAGAGAATCCTTAAACCTCTGTCTTAGTTTTTTTGCTTACAGAAAATTCAAATTCATCATTAAAGTCAATATGGACGACGTTGTTTTTTTCCAGTTGCCCAGACAAGATTAAATTTGATAATTCATTTTCTATTTTTTGTTGTATAACTCTTTTGACTGGTCGTGCACCAAAGCTCGGGTCATAGCCAATAATTCCTAGTTGCTCTAAAGCATAGTCGCTTATTTCAAGATCGATATTTTTTTCATTGAGCCTTTTTCTTAAGCCTTGTAGTTGTATTTCAACTATAGCTTTCATTTGTCCAACTTGTAGAGGTGAGAAAATCACTATTTCATCTATTCTATTAAGAAACTCTGGTCTGAAATATTCTTTCATCATGCCCACAACTTCTTCTTTGATAAATTCATGCTTACTTTCTTCGCTTTGTTCTAAGCTATCTTCTGTATCAGTGAGTTTGAGTCCTTGATTTAGTTGTTTTTCAATTATAAAATCACTGCCAAAATTTGAAGTCATTATAATAATGGTATTTTTAAAATCAACTTTTTTACCTTTTGCATCGGTCAAATGTCCCTCATCAAGTACTTGCAATAAAATATTACTGATATCCGGATGTGCTTTTTCAAATTCATCAAATAGAATTATCGAATAAGGTTTTCTTCTAACGGCTTCTGTTAATTGTCCACCTTCATCGTAGCCAACATAGCCCGGGGGCGCTCCAAGTAATCTTGCTACTGTGTGTTCTTCTTGATATTCGGACATATCAATTCTTATCATTGCTGATTCATCATCAAATAAAGCTTCAGCAAGAGCTTTGGCAAGTTCTGTTTTACCAACTCCGGTCGGACCTAAAAACATAAAAGAGCCAATTGGTCGGTTAGCTTCGGCAAGTCCAGCTCTAGATCTTTTTACTGCTTCTGCGACTGCTTTTACAGCATTTTCTTGCCCTATTAATCTTTTGTGTAATTCTTGTTCTAAATTTAAAAGCTTTTGTGATTCTTCAGCGAGTAATTTTTTTACAGGAATTCGTGTCCAAGCACTAATAATGTCAGCGATTTCATTTTCGCCTATTTCTTCTTTTAAAAGTGAGTTGTTAGATTTATTTTCTGATAAATTTTCTGCTTTTTGTAATTGTTTTTCTAGCTCTAGTAAAGTACCAAACTTTAATTCGGCAGCTTTTTGCAAATCGGCTTTTCTTTCTGCATCTTCAATTGCAATTTTGGTTTCGTCTATTTTTTGCTTAATCTCTTTTACACCAACTATAGCTGTTTTTTCTGCTTGCCATTGACTTCTGAGTGATTCAGCTTCTTTTGTTAGTTGGCTTAGTTCTTTTTCAAGTTTTTCGAGTCTTGTTTTATTGTCTTTTTCAGCTTCTTTTATCAATGCTTCTTTTTCAATTTTAAGTTGCATTATTCTTCTGTCTAATTGGTCGAGCTCTTGCGGTGATGAATCGATTTCAACTCTGACTTTTGCTGTAGCTTCGTCAATTAGGTCAATTGCTTTATCAGGTAAAAACCTATCAGCAATGTAACGTTGAGATAAATTTGCTGCTGCGATAATAGCATTGTCTTTTATTCTTACACCATGATGCGCTTCGTATTTTTCTTTTAAGCCTCTTAAGATTGAAATTGTTTCTTCGACTGATGGTTCATCAACACTTACCATTTGAAATCTTCTTTCTAGTGCAGAATCTTTTTCTATATGTTTACGGTATTCGTCTATAGTGGTTGCACCAATACAATGCAATTCTCCGCGCGCCAGTGCTGGTTTTAATAAATTGCCTGCATCCATTGCGCCGTCAGCACCACCTGCTCCAACTACCGTATGTAACTCATCTATAAATAAAATTATTGCACCATTTGAACTTTGTACTTCTTTTAAAACAGCTTTTAAACGCTCTTCAAATTCACCTCTAAATTTTGCGCCAGCAATTAAAGCGCCCATATCTAGTTCGATAACTTTTTTATCTTTTAAACCTTCTGGTACATCTCTATTTATAATTCTTTGTGCAAGTCCTTCTGCAATAGCTGTTTTCCCAACTCCGGGTGGACCAACTAGCACTGGGTTGTTTTTACGGCGTCGAGAAAGTACTTGAATAACTCTTCTGATTTCTTCATCTCTACCAATAACAGGATCTAGTTTTCCGGATGCGGCAATTTCTGTTAAATCTTTTCCGAATTTTTTTAGTGCATCTAAAGTTGCTTCGGGGTTATCAGAATTAACTTTCATGCCTTTGCGAACTTTATCAAGAGCTTTTTTAACTTCGTTTTCTTTGATACCCAATTCTTTATATATTTCAGGAAGCTTACTTTTGTCATTAAAACCCGCAAGTAAAAGGTGTTCTAAAGATACAAAACCATCTTGCATTGATTTTGCTATTGCTTCGGCATTTTCTAAAAACTTTTGAGTTGTCAAAGATATGGCTAATTGTTCTTGTGCCATTGCAAGTGCACTTGCTTTTGGTTTTTGCTTGAGATACTCTTTTGTTTTTTCACTCAAAGCTGAAATAGATACTTTAATTTCCTGAAAAATTTTTGCAAAATGTGAGTCGTTTATATTATCTAACAGACATATTGAAGCCATGATATGCTCTGGGTCAATTGCATTATGATCAAGATTTTGCAAAATCTCTCTTGTATTTAAAATTGCGTTTTGGGTATTTTTGGTAAATTTACTAAAATCCATATTAATATAAATATTATTCCCTCGTAATGCTCTTTTTCAAGGCTTTAAGATAAATCCAATACTGAGCTTAGTATTTGCAGTAAAATTAAGACATGCAAAAAAATGTTTTAGTTTTACTAGCAGGTTGTGGAGCAAAAGATGGTGCTGAAATTCAAGAATCAGTTTTGACTTTACTTGCAATAAAAAAAGAAGGTTGTAACTATACTTGTGCGTCTTTAAATAAAAACCAAAAACATGTTTTAAATTTTATTGAGGATTCTGAAATTGATCAAGAGCGTAATATGATGGTTGAAGCGGCAAGGATTTCTCGTGGACAAATGGAAGATATTACAAATCTTTCTATGAAAGATTTTGATGCTTTGATAATCCCAGGAGGTTTTGGTGTTGCCAAAAACTTTTGTAGCTTTGCTTTTGATGGAACAAAAGCAAGTGTTGAACCTGAAATAAAAAAAATTATTCAAGAAGCTTATGAACTAAAAAAACCGATTGGGGCTATTTGTATCGCACCAGCACTTGTTGCTCTTTCTTTGGTTGATAAGAATCCAAATATCACTATGACACTTGGAACAGCTCAAGAAGCTAACCAAAACTTGACTGAGATTGGTGTTAAATTTAAGACCTGCCCTACAAGTTCTTTTACTGTTGATGAGGAAAATAAAATTGTTTCTTCACCTGCTTATATGCACGGTGATTCGACTATTGTTGAACTCGAGGAAGGTATCTCAAAGTGTGTAAAAGCTGTTGTTGAGATGGCTTATGCAAAAGTTACAAGCGCCAATTAATTTATTAATGACCCTTTGAAAAATGCGTCTTTGTTGATTTTTCAACCCTGATCTTAGAGTGCAACTTTGCTAAGCGAGTGAATCTTTATTTTTTTTGTTAAGCAGATTACAGCTCAAAACTTTCTCTTTTAGGGGATCCCTAAGCTAGAATTTTAAATTTTTTTTCTATATAACTTTTTAAAATCTCTCTAAAATCACTTGCGATATTTTTACCTTTAAGAGTTTGGCTAAGTTTACCATCGATGTAAACAGGGGCAGAAGGCTCTTCGTTATCTCCAGGTAGTGAGATGCCGATATCTGCATACTTTGATTCGCCCGGACCGTTTACAATACAGCCCATGACAGCTACTTTTAATTTTTCAACTCCGGGATATTGAGTTTTCCATTGATTGATCTCAGATTGAATATATTCATTAATTTCTTGCGCTAAGCTTTGAAAATAATTACTTGAGGTTCTACCACAGCCCGGGCAACTAGTGACTGAAGGTTTGAAATAATCTAGTTCTAAAGCTTGAATTAATTCTTGGCAAGCTCGAACTTCTAGGCTTCTATCATTGAGAGGGTTTGAGCCGTCGCCAACTCCGGGCGTGAGTGACATACGAATAGTATCGCCAATTCCTTCGTTAAGTAATACTCCAAGTGCTGCTGAACTTGCAATCATACCTTTTATGGGTGTTCCAGCTTCTGTTAAACCTAAATGCAAAGGAAAGTCACAAGATTTTGCTAACATGCGATAGATATTTATTAAGTCTGGTACTTCTGACATTTTCACGCTGAGTATAATTTTGTCTTCTGCTAAACCGGCTCTTTGAGCGAGTTCACAGGACCTAAGGGCACTTTCTCGCATCGCAAGGTAAACAACTTTTTTGAAATCAAGTTCTTGATTATTACTATTAAAAACAAAAGAGTTATTTTCTATTTCTTGATATCTTTTGGCTAACTTACCATCAGCATTTAAATTCATAAACTCTGTAAGTAAATCCTGATCTAAAGAACCCCAGTTAACCCCAATACGAATTGCTTTGTTATTTGCTTTTGCAATTTTTATAATAGTGTCAAAGTTATAATCGTGTTTTTCACCGTAGCCAACATTACCTGGGTTAATGCGATATTTTACAAGTGTCTCAGCACATTCTTTAAATTCAGCAAGTAATAAATGACCATTATAGTGAAAGTCTCCAACTAAAGGCACATTCAAACCTTGAGCTTTAAGAGCTTTGTCTATCTCAGGGATTGCTTTTGCTCCAGCCTCATCTTTTACTGTGAGTCTAACAAGCTTTGAACCTGCTAGGTATAAGGCTTTAACCTGCTCTGTACTACTTGCAATATCATGAGTTGCAGTATTTGTCATAGACTGTATTGCAATAGGGTGCTCTGAACCTATGCTTAGTTTATCGGTGATTTGTACTTGTTTAGTTTGTCTGCGAGGCATTAAAGCTAATTATAGCTTATAGTTCAAATTGCTAAGCCTAGCTTTCTTTTTTTTCTTTTTCTTCTTTTTCTTTTGCTTCTTGCTTTTTCTTTTCTAAGTCTTCATCAAAGCTCGCTATCTTATTTACGATATCTTCGGTTAGCGGTTTTGAATCAAATTTTTTCTTTAAAACTTCTACTGCTTTCATTAGCTGTTTGTCTTTGCCATCATGAGGTTGACGGACGCCATATTTTTCATTTGGATCAAAAAACCAAGGACCACGACTATTTTCATAATCAATTTTTTCTAACTTCACAAGGTAATCAGGTTTGATTCCTTTTTTGTTAATGTCTGTTTTGTTTGGTGTTAGATATTTGGCAATTGTAACGTTAATGCCTGAACCATCTCCAAGTTTGTTGATTTCTTGAACTAAACCTTTACCAAAAGTTGTCGTGCCAACAATTTCAGCTCTAGCATTATCTCTCATGGCACCACTAAAAATTTCACTAGCAGAAGCGCTATTAGAATTTACAAGTAAAATAATCGGTTTTTCGGTTGAAACAATTTTTCTTGAACTGTATGAGTTGATGTAACCGTTTTTGTTTACTGTACTTACAATTACACCTTCTTCTAAAAACATGTCAGAGATTACCATTGCGTTATTTAATAAGCCTCCCGGGTTGTTTCTCAGATCAATAATGAGTGCTTTGGTTTTTTCTAATTCTTTAAGAGCATCTATTAATTCTTCTACTGTATCTTTTGAGATAAATGTACTTAGTCTGATATAGCCAATGTCATCAAAGATTGTTTGCACTTGTCCATCTGGAATTGCTTTGATTGGAATCACAGCTCTAGTGATGGTTTTGCTCAACTTCTCTTCATCTCTTTGAATAGTTAATGTAACTTCTGTATCAACAGGACCTCGAATTTTTCTTGCCGCTTGATCAATGGAAATTCCTGATGTATTTTGTCCATCAATCTCTATAATTAAATCATTTGGTCTTAAGTCTGCTTGGGCACCTGGAGTACCAGCAATAGGGGCAATAATGATTACTCTATTTTCTTTATCTAAGCCGATTTGTATACCAACTCCAGTCAACTCGGCATTAATTGATTCTTTTTCTTCTTCAAAAGCTTCTCGGTTAAGAAATCTGGTATATCGATCTCCCAAAGAAGCTATCATCGTTTCGATAGCTTTATAAGCATCTTCTCTATCTTTTAGATGACTATCATAGCGATGTCTCCATATTTCCCAATCTTGTTGGTTATAATTTTGATCTAAATAATCACTTTCGATAATTTTCCATACTTTGTCATAAAGTTTTTTTGGTGGAATTTCAGGATATTTTTTTGTTTCATCTGAACTATTAAAAAGATTGACTGCTGAATAACTTGGTGAACAAATACTAAATAAAGAGAGTATAAATATTGAAATAATTTTCAATTGCAATGATTTAAGCATATTAAATCAGTATACCAAAGCTCCAGAATTTGAAACTCTGCACTTTATGCTCTTGCTCACAATATCTTTTTCGAGCCATTTTTCTTTGGCATAATTTTCAATTATTTCAGCATCTTTTGTATCTTTGACAAAAACTATTAAACTGGCACCCGAGCCTGAAATGGTTGCCGCAATAGCATTGTTGTTTGCAAAATCTATAATTTCAGTAGCGTTTGGTATTAAGTTAAGGCGGGCTTCTTCGTGTATTTTATCTTGGACGCTTTTTTGAAATGTATCTAGGTCATTTGTTAAAACGGCACTTGTAAAAAGTGCGGCATTAGCAATATTAAAAATACAATTCTCAAGTTTTTGTTTTTTTTGAATTACTTTTCTTGCTTCATTTGTGTTTACTCTAAAGTTTTCTGGATAAAGCATTAAAATCTTTAAATCAAGATTCCAGTTGATTTTTTTGTAATGCAGTTTGTTGTTAAAAAAACTTACCAAGCAAAATGCCCCTAGCATACTTGCACAAACATTATCTGCGTGACCCTCTATGTTAGCGGCTTCTAACAGAATCTCCTCAACGGATAATTTATTACCTAGAAATTTATTTGCCGCAAGTAAGCCGGCTAAAACAGCAGTTGAGCTTGAACCAAAACCACCACAGCTTGGTATTTGAGCTTTTAGTTCTAAATCAATTCCGGGCATTTTATTTTTGCAGAGTTTTTTATAAAGATGACTAAAACTTTTAAAAACAAGATTTTTTTTATTGTTGACAAAAATATTTTCATCAAGATTTGAGTTGGCTTTAAAACCCGAGCTTGTGAAATTAAATATATACTCATTGTATAGATCTAAAGCAAGCCCAAAACAATCAAAACCTGCTCCTAAGTTGGAGCTACTTGCGGGGATTTGAATTTTGATGCAATACGTCATATATATAGAATACATCTTTATCTATCTTTTTAATATGCTTTGATGTTATTATCAAAAGTATGACTAACGATAAAAAACTTTATAATTTTACACAACTGTTACTAGAAGCATTGGATTTAGTAAGTAAAGCAAATCAAATGCCAGAATATATAATCGCAAAAGGGAGCAGTTTAAATGCGATAAAAATTGTTGAAGGTTTTAAGGAATATTCTGAAGAAGATAAGAAAGAAGTTTTTAAAATAATTTCTGAAAAAAAATCTAGTGCGCAAGTTTTAAATGTTGTTGGTTATTATTCAAAATCTGATTTATATAATCTTATCAACAGTCGTAAAGATGCACTGCTAAGATTAGTAGATCCAATGTTTTCTAGAACTTTACAAAAATATATTACAATTGCAAACATTGCAAATGATTTAAATGAAATTTTTGCAAATCTACTACAAGTTGAAGCAGCTTTAATGAATGAAAGAAAGAAATGATAATCAAAAAAAATTACTTCGTTCTTGTATCAAAGCCAAAGATGGCTGGTGGGCAACTTTGTTTGCTGGACCTGTTGCAAACAGGCTCTTAGAACCAATTTGCAACTTAAAATTTTTAACTCCAAATCATTTGACTTTATTTTCTTTGTTTATAGGATGTCTTGCCGCTTATTGTTTTTTTAAGGGTGATAATAGTTCTTTATTGTTAGGAGCAATTCTTGTGCAATTGTCTTTTGTTGTTGATTGTATGGATGGTCAATTTGCTCGTTACAGTAAAAAATTTTCCGACTTTGGTGCTTGGCTTGATCGGATTAGTGATAGAGTAAAAGATTTTTTGTATTTTTTTTCTTTGGCTTGGGGTTTTTACACACAGCACTCTGAGAGCTTTTCTTATGGTTGTACACCCTTTGTAAATTTCATTTCTAACTTTATTGACAAAGATCAATTTTTTACGATTAATCCAAACTTGCATATGATTACCATGCAGGCAAAACAAGTTGAAACATGGTTGGTGTTTCCAATTGCTATGATTGCTATGTTTGCTGTGTTTTTGATTGATTACTATGTCAACCAAGATATGAAATTTCCAACTGCAAAAAAAACAGAGAATAAAGTTAAACAAGTTCAGCAAAGAAATATTTTTTTAAGATTCTTTAAAATCTTTTTAACTTTTGGCTTAAGTGTTTACAGGTCTGTACCTATTTTGAGGTTCAATATTGGTGAGCAAGCATTGTTGATTTCTTTGTTTTGTGCTTGTGGTGCGGTTTTTAGCTTGTTAAGTTTCTTTGCATTATTGGGAAGCTTTTATATTATTTATTGGCCTTTTGCTAAATATTTTGGTTTCACCGAAGATAAATGAAAATAGTTTTAACTTTCTAAGTTGTTTTAGGCATAAAATATACATATTCTTAACAATATAAAGCCAAGTATTTGCTAGTATTTTAATTCGCGAGGTTAATAACTCCTCTGCACTGTAAACTGAAAACTGAATAGTAAATAACAATATTTTGTTACAAATTCTTGTCAATATAAATTTGAGTAGGCCAGTTAGTGAGCTTGTAAGTAAATATAGCTAGAAACTTACAAAAGCAAAATCTAACGGCGAAAGTTAGTTTAATTATCAGCTCTTTGAGTTGGTAATCAAAAGTATTAAACTCGCGATTGTTTCAATCGCTTCGTTCTGTTATGGAGAGTTTGATCCTAGCTCAGGACTAACGCTGACGGTATGCCTTATACATGCAAGTCGAACGGTAAGGTCTCTTCGGAGATACACGAGTGGCGGACGGGTGAGTAACGCGTAGGAATATGCCCTTTAGTGGGGGACAACCAAGAGAAATTTTGGCTAATACCCCATATGCAGTAATGTGAAAGATTTATCGCTAAAGGAGTAGCCTGCGTTTGATTAGCTTGTTGGTGGGGTAAAAGCCTACCAAGGCGACGATCAATAGCTGGTTTGAGAGGATGACCAGCCACAATGGGACTGAGATACGGCCCATACTCCTACGGGAGGCAGCAGTAGGGAATTTTGCGCAATGGAGGAAACTCTGACGCAGCAATACCGTGTGCGGGAAGACGCTCCGTGGAGTGTAAACCGCTGTCAGGTGGGACGAATAAATGACTGTACCACCAGAGGAAGCACCGGCTAACTCTGTGCCAGCAGCCGCGGTAATACAGAGGGTGCAAGCGTTGTCCGGATTTATTGGGCGTAAAGCGTCTGTAGGTCGTTTGTTAAGTCTGAAGTGAAAGAATGGAGCTCAACTCCATACCCGCTTTGGAAACTGGCAGACTAGAGAATGTTAGAGGTAAGTGGAATTCCTAGTGTAGCGGTGAAATGCGTAGATATTAGGAAGAACACCAGAGGCGAAGGCGGCTTACTGGGACATTTCTGACACTGAGAGACGAAAGCTTGGGGAGCGAAAGGGATTAGATACCCCTGTAGTCCAAGCCGTAAACGATGAGTACTAGTCGTCATGGGAATCGACCCCCGTGGTGACGTAGCTAACGCGTTAAGTACTCCGCCTGGGAAGTATGCACGCAAGTGTGAAACTCAAAGGAATTGACGGGGACCCGCACAAGCGGTGGAACATGTGGTTTAATTCGATGCAACGCGAAAAACCTTACCTGGACTTGACATCTGAGGAAGAAGTTGGAGACGACTTTGTGCCTTCGGGAACCTCAAGACAGATGCTGCACGGCTGTCGTCAGCTCGTGTCGTGAGATGTTGGGTTAAGTCCCGCAACGAGCGCAACCCACGTTGTTAGTTGCCATCATTAAGTTGGGCACTCTAGCAAGACTGCCGGTGTTAAACCGGAGGAAGGTGTGGACGACGTCAAGTCATCATGGCTCTTACGTCCAGGGCTACACACGTGTTACAATGGCGCGCACAACGGGCTGCTACCTAGCAATAGGATGCTAATCCCTTAAATCGCGTCTCAGTTCGGATTGTAGGCTGCAACTCGCCTACATGAAGTAGGAATCGCTAGTAAACGCAGATCAGCACGCTGCGTTGAATGTGTTCCCGGGTCTTGTACACACCGCCCGTCACACCATGGGAGATAGTAACGCCCGAAGTCGGTGATCTAACCTTTTTGGAGGAAGCCGCCTAAGGCAGTGCTGTTGACTGGGGTGAAGTCGTAACAAGGTAGCCGTACCGGAAGGTGTGGCTGGATCACCTCCTTTTATGGAGTATGAGATTAGATTCTAATCTTATTTTAGTAAAAACGTCTCTCACGAGACATAACTAAAAGGAAAACGAAGATCTCTAGGTCGGTCGCAATGAAGCTTTAAGAGTAACCATACTAGGTCAACTCGAATCTTTTAAAGTGGAGCGATGGACAAGAAAGCTTGTGACAAATATTTTACTATTCAGTTTTTAGTTTACTTAATACATAAAGGACTCAGTACTTAGTAACTGGGTCTTTTTTTTTTACTTATGAGACACTTCGGACCGTGTTAAATCTGTCTCACTCATGAGACACTTCGGACCGTGTTAAATCTGTCTCACTCATAAGACACTTCGGACCGTGTTAAATCTGTCTCATAAGGGGACTGATTCCAAACCCCATTTTGAATTTTATAAACTGATGCCCTAAACTCCACCTGAAAATAAAATTAATAAAAAAAAGCCCTACAATACCTATATTTAAGGTACTTTTATTTTGTAATTACACAAACACCCAACTATCTTCTAAATAAACTCTGTAAAACTCTTATTTTCAATAGTTTTCAACTATTCAGGTGGAGTTTAGGGCAGCAGTTTGTGAATTTTAAAATACAGTGAAATGTTAAAATCACTAGCAAATGGGGTCAGAAATCAGTCCCACAAACGACCTTGCGCTTAGCTTGTTTCACTGCGTGAAACTCACTAAGCGACGGTGTTTGATTCTTTTGTTAGGCGTGTCTAACCAAACCCTACTTATGCCCAAATCTAAAGACTCGAGATACTTATTACGGGTTTAGAAGCACGCCCATAAGACAAAATTGACACGGTCCGAAGTGTCTTAAGTAAAATAACATCTTCTTAGGGACTGATTCCAAACCCCATTTTGAATTTTAAAATACAGAGAAATGTTAAAATCACTAGCAAATGGGGTCAGAAATCAGTCCCACAAACGACCTTACGCTTAGCTTGTTTCACTGCGTGAAACTCACTAAGCGACGGTGTTTGATTCTTTTGTTAGGCGTGTCTAACCAAACCCTACTTATGCCCAAATCTAAAGACTCGAGATGCTTATTACGGGTTTGGAAGCACGCCCATAAGACAAAATTGACACGGTCCGAAGTGTCTTAAGTAAAATAACATCTTCTTAGGGACTGATTCCAAACCCCATTTTGAATTTTAAAATACAGAGAAATGTTAAAATCACTAGCAAATGGGGTCAGAAATCAGTCCCACAAACGACCTTACGCTTAGTTTGTTTCACTGCGTGAAACTCACTAAGCGACGGTGTTTGATTCTTTTGTTAGGCGTGTCTAACCAAACCCTACTTATGCCCAAATCTAAAGACTCGAGATGCTTATTACGGGTTTGGAAGCACGCCCATAAGACAAAATTGACACGGTCCGAAGTGTCTTAAGTAAAATAACATCTTCTAAACTAGCTTAAATTGGATATTCAGCAATACTTTGTACTTGTATTTTTTTTACTCCACCTGAAACTACACTTACTTCATATGCGCCTGTTGATATGGTTTTGATTGCGGCTTTTTCTTCTGATAAACTTTTAAACCGAGTAATGTTTCTGCGATAGCTAATGTATAACCTTTAAACAAAGCACCTTTGTTACTTGCAAGTATTGAGCTTTTGTAGGTGCCTTTAAAATCAAATAATACTTCGTATTTTATCTCTTCTAAATTTTCTGAAATTCCTGTAAAGCTATAAATTAGTGCTCCATCACTAAGAGAGATTAATTTTGCTGTGCCGTTAAATTTTTGATTTTGTTTTTTTATTTCCCCTGCTATATAATCACAGCTTTCACACTCTTTTTTTCCCTCATTTTGAATTTCGGTATTTACAAAAATTTTCGCATCAGTAATCGACAAGTTATGTATGATTTCTTCTTGGTTTAAACCGTCAGTAAAAAAATCTGTTTGCTCAAAACTATATGCATGAGCTTTTAAAAAGCTGCTTGACATAAAACCTATAAAAATTAAAACCCAAAAAATATGTTTTGCCATCAGCCCCCCTTGCTTTAGTTTTTTTTCCCATTATTATTGGGTTTTTTATTAAATAATGTTAATACCTACTGTATTTTAAAATTCAAAATGGGGTTTGGAATCAGTCCCCTAATAGAAAATTAGTGTATTACACCTAGCTGTATCTAAAAAAATCCTGATAATTGCCTTATTTTAGTGCCTAAGACACTTCGGACCGTGTTCATTTTGTCTCATGATGCAGTAAATTAATAATAGCTAATTTAACTTACAACTTGACAATACATATTACATGGGGCTATAATTTACGTATTGATATATTGTGCTAAAGAAAATATATTATGACCACAGTACTCACAACTACTAATAAACCTAATACTAGTGGGCCAAGCAAAAGTCCAGCGACTAATTCTGCAGTTGTTTCAAAAGAGAGCACAGAACAAAAAAGATCTACAGGAACTACTCTTGCAACAGCTGTTAAAGAAGGTGCAACAGATCTTGCAAAATCTGCGGCTTCTGCGTCTCAAGAAGTTATAAGAGACAGTGTTACGGGTGGAGTTAGTAAAGCTTTATTACATTCGGTAATGCCTTTAAGAGGTATTTTGATGTCTAACCCAATTGGTTACTATGGTGCAAAACCATTGATAAATTATTTAGCACCAAAATTAGATAAATATTTAGCTGAAAATAATATTGAACTAAATATGGATTCTAAAAAAATGTTACATCAACTTTTGTTTGGTGATATCCATGAATTAGACACAGACATTACTAAGGCTCTTGAAGGTTTCTTTGAGAAAGCAATTCCTCAAAATATCAAAGAAGCATTTGCAAGTGGTAGCTTAACTAAAATTGCTACTGCAACTGGTGTTAGTTTATCTAGTGGTGCCGGTGGTATTTTAAATTCCTTGTTTAATGTGCCGGGTAGTAATAAATTTACAAGTCCTTTTAAATTTTTAGGAATGAAAATTCCTTTTATTAATAAGCTTGCTCCTAAGTTTCAACCTTGGGCAGCTGGCGCTGGTATTTTTCTTTTTGGTGGTTTCATTTTAAAAGGTGTTTCAAAACTCTTTAAGGTAATTTTTGCTGGTGGAGTTCTTGCTGGTGGTGCTGCAATTGCAAAAAAAGTTTTCAATAAAATGTCAGCTCCTCCTCAGGCTCAAAACTCAGGAATTGGTGGTGCAATGAATGCACTTACAAGTATGGCTGGTGCTGGAAATCCTGCGGCGGCTCAAAACCCAGTTGCTGGCATGCTTGGTGCCGCTAAGGGTTTAGCTGGTATGTTTGCTAAGAAATAAAAAAAACTTTTTATCTGTATATTTTGGCTAGTTACTAGCTGCATTTCTTGAAGTACAATAAATATATATGGTCATTGATCTATATTTCTTGGCAAAAACTTGTGCTAATGATGATTCTTTAACTAATTGGGCTAATACAAAAGCCGCTGATAACTCTCGTCAGGATGTTTTAAGTTATAACCTAGAAAAATTTAAATTTAAACAGCAAGATCAATTTCAAGATTTTCTCAAAGAAGTCACTTATGAAGTAAAAGAAAATGATTTTCTGCGTAAATTATTTGCAGAATTTTCCGGAGATAAAATTGACGTAGAATTTATTGATGATTATCATCATTGTTTTTTATATGATGATAAAAAAGCAGTTCTTTATTTAGATGCAAAGATTGATACTAATTTAACGCCATTGTATATTTTTGCTTTTTATTTTTCTTTAGCTAGGCAAAAATATACAGCAAATCAGATCTATGCAAAGTTTTTTGATTTCTTAGAAAGTTTTGAAAGTTCACAACTGCAAAAAATTGTCAGTTATTTAAATTCTAATGCCTTCGATCCCGGTGCTTATTTACAAGAGTTTTTAAAGCTAGTTTTAAATGCAAAAAAACATAATTTAAAATCTGAAAATACTGAAAAATATAGACAAACACAGCTACTAAGAAATAGAGCGATTGCAGGTCAGCTTCCTTTTGATTTAAAAGCTTTTAGTTTTTTGTTAGAAGATTGTTCACAGTCTTTTAGTGCAGAAATTAATCAAGAGCTTTTTGATTTGATAAATGAAAGTTATGATCACGAGTATGCAAAAAAATATTATAAAAATTTGTGTCGTGCTTTAAATATTATTGGTGTCAAAGTTGTGGCACAACGTGGCTCAAGAGTAGCTCACGAACAAGGACCTTTACTTGTAAATGCTAAGCAATTGAGTTTTGCTGATGAATTTAAAATCCAAGTGAAAAAAACTAAGTCACGTATTGAAGAGAGCTTTTCAAAACTAAAAGAAAAGCTTAAAGCTTTTGACTTAGATTTTGTCAATGATCTAACTGATATCTCAATTAAATTGGATTCATTAGTTTATGTAACAGAGCTTAAAGATATTCAATTGGCACGCTTCAAAAAAGAATTAATTGCAGTAGAAAAAACTTGTTCTGCTTTTACGGCAAAGGTAAAAAAATATATTAGAGAGTTTATTTTACAAGAAAAACAATGCCCAGAAAATCTGCTTGATGAAACTCAGGGACTGCTTTTAGAGATAGATGAGTTCCTGCAAAAGAGTTTTTTTGATTTGGCTAGTGATGCTGCTAAACAAAAATCAGAATTAGCAAATTCTGTTATTTATTTACAGCGTCTTTCTGCACGCTCTGGTCATTTTTTGGCAAGGATTTTACTTGGGCAAAAGCTTTATGTCGAAACAGATGAAAATTCTGAAATCCAGCGCTTAGATGCAATTCCCTTTACTTTTGTTTGTCCTGATTTAGATTTAGTTGCTTCTGGTATTAATTCTTTTTTTGAAAATGCTTCAATTTCAATTTTGACAGATAAAGATACAGGCAAGCCTGAAATCAAGTGGGATAATGCAGAAGATTTGGCAAAAACTTTAGCTCCATCTTTGTTTCAAGCTATTATTAATAAGCAAAACAAATTAAAAGATGGTGATTTGTTCCACTATCAGCTTGAAACAACCTTGCTTGGTCCATTGATAGATTTGTTTAAAATAATTTTAGAAAATGAAATCTCTAATATAGCAAGTGTTTCAGAGTATGTGAAAACTCTAGGACCGAATGCTTGTTACCAAGAGCTTTTAAAGCAATATATAGATAAGTATGAAGCTGAAATTTGTCATTCTGCAAAATTTATAAGCAAATTTTATCTATTAGAAAATAGTCTTGAAGAAATAATACTTCTTGAAAAACTTAATGAACAAAAAGCATTACTAGAGCTTTTAAAACATCATACTGATGTACAAAAAGATTGTTTTGCATTAATGGCACAACTAAAAGCAGGTAAGATTACAGAGTCTAAATTAGAAGCTATTTTGCAGCCTAACAAAAGTTCAAAAGAAAAATTAGCAGAGCTACAAAAACATCTCTATGACAAGATTGACATTGTTTCTTTAAAAAGAGAAATCAAAGATAAACTCTATTATCCAAGTTCGACTGCAATAAAAGAATTTTTTGTTGATAATCCAGAAATAAAAAAAGTTACAGTAAGCTCAAACAAAAATATTAAAGACGCAGATTATTTCTATAATTTTTCAGTTGCACCTAGTAGGATTGATTTTGGTAAGCATGTAGTTGCATCGGTAACAACCCTTATGGGAAGAATGATTGGTGCTGACGATAATGAAGCTTTGAAATTGGCAAAAAACTATATTGATTTTGTTAGTCAAAGTCGAAATTCTATTTTTAGTACTGCATCTGAAGCAGGTTCTGTTAAAGTTATTGAAAATACTTGTAGAGCAATCCAATACGCAAAAGCAATTAGTTTTCAAGGTGCTTTTCAATCTTTTGCGATTGATGGTATGCAGGCAAGACAAACGATTAACTCAAGAAATACTCCAGAAGCAGGTTTGCATGTTATGGAATTTGCGACCATGGCTTCAACTGGTTACTGTATTACTAAAGAGCCTTTGTTTATAATTTTGGGATTAAGTTTAAAATCCAAAAAAATCTTTGAACAAATTGGTATTTTTGATGAAACACTGCAACTTAAACTGCAAACTTTTTTTGAGAATCTTATTAGTTCTAAATCACGTTTTCAAACACAATTAGACTGGGAGCTTCATGCTTATGAAGAGATTGCATCTTCTAGTTTGATTCAATCTTACATTGCTGATGCAAGATACAAAATATTACCAAGACCAGAAGCCTTTTTAGCCCTATTAAAGTTTATGGCTCATGAGTCGCCGGACCAAAAAATATCAGCTCTTTATAATGAGTTTTCAGCAAACTTAATTGAAATGACAAGGGTTATTAATGAAACAGGAATTATTCAAAGAGTGCAACTTGTTAATAATCAAATTTCAGCTAGTGATAAAGACTATTCAAAACTTAAAATCTTGATGAATGCTTCTTACAAGGGTAATGTATCCGATGAAAGAGAAAATGCGAATCAATATATTTTAGCTTTCTTATTAAATAAAAAACAATTCCTAAAGAATAGTTCAAATGAAACTATTAAATCTTTAATTGATTTCCAAGCAAGTAAAAATAGTTTTCCTCAAGAAATTAAAATTTTTGATCCTTTTGTTGATAAAGATTTATTTATGAATGGAGTACTAAAACAAATTGCACAAGATACTTTGACAAAAATCCAAAACTTGCAACTTAGTTCTAGTTTAGAAATGAAATTTTTAGAAGCATGTTTTATTACTTATGGTGCAAATGTTGATCTATGGCAAAATCTAAGTCTAGATGACAAAAAACAAATCAAAGCTTTTGCTGAAGATTTGCTAATTACTGAAATTTACCTCAAAGGTTTTTATACTGAAGCTGACTGTGCTTTTCAAAATTTAGATATTGCTTTTTTAAATTCAGATCATGATGCACAAAAAAATATTTTTAAAAATATGGTGCGTCTCAAAGAATTAATGCTTATTAATAATCCTGATTCTTTATTGACCTTGGTAGATAATCCACAGCAAGCAAAAAAACCATTTTTAGACTTTGATTTATCTCGTGAATGGCTTGCTCTAGGCGGAAAGATAGTCTCGCATATGATTGCTCCTGAGCTCTATAAAAAATGGCTTAGTGATATTAATGCACAAGCTCATTTTGCCAAACTTTTCTCACAATTTTTAATCTATAAAACCAAATACAGCGATGAAGTCTTAGCCAATAATGATGATTTCATTTCTTTAAAGTCAAATTTAACTGATTACTTTGTTGAAATGAAAAAATATGCTGATTTAAGCAGAGATATGCTTTTACAAAAGTTTGAAGAGGCAAAAGAATTAGGCTTAGCAAACAAAGTCTTGTCCCGCTATTCTTTTACATTAAAAAGCTATGCAAAACTAGTAAACTATCAAGAATTTGAGGATATTAATTTTGTAGATTGGCTATGTCTAGGTGGAAGATGGGTTTTAAATGGAAAATCTCAAAAAGAAATAGATTATATTATTAAAACTTTTGAAGATAGTCATAAAAAAGTTGGTAAATTAGGTTACCAAGTTTTGTCTGATTTTGTTGCGGCGAGTGATGACTTAAATATCACTCGTAAATATCGAATAATTGAAAATGCTGGTTCTACTAAAGAAGCTGATTTGTTACTTACGAATGCCGCTGATACTTTAGAGCAAAGAGAAACTTTACAAGAAGATTTTTTGATGTCTAGTATTCGCTTTAGATCTTTGTTTGATTTTGATTCAAAGTATTCTAATCTTGATCAAAAAGCACTGAGCCTCAGTTGGGATCAAAGTGTGCAAGATCTAATGACTTTGATGAAAAACTCTAAGTCTAGTTTAGATACAAAAAAAGAATTTAATTTGCGTTTTGCAAAAATCTTAAAAATCACTCATTGTTTTTCAAAATATTATGAAATTTATTTACCTGCTATCAGTAAAGAAGTTGATCGTTTTATAAAACAAAGAGCTTTTTGTGAAAATTCAATTCAAGTGTTTTTTGGTGATCATAAAAAATCTCAAGGTCTTTATAAAGAGCTTGTGGATAGAATTAAAAATTCTGAAAGGCTTGAAGCTGAGTTAGACAACGTAATCAAACTTGCTGAGATGCTTTATTTTAATTATTTGTTGTTTTTAACTATTAATGTTGCTGATGAAAATGAAATGATAAATAAGCTAGCCATATTTTTTGATCAGTATTTAAATGTTCATGAAGAAGATTATCCGCCTTATATGTTTCATAGTTTATGTGCGGGTTCTGCTTTTGGGTTTGACCAAAGTTATTTTTATGATACAAATCTTAGAGTAAAAATGTTTAAACTTGCTTGTAAGTCAGGTATTCATCTTTATAAACAATTATATTTTTTAATATCTCAAAAAACTGTGCTTGCAAAAACAAGTGACGAGTATAAAGATTCATTGATTGGTGATTATGAAAATGGTTTAATGCCTTTTTGTTATCAACATGAAACTGTTTGTATTGAAGAAAGGCTTTGGGATTGTATGCGTGCATTGAGAAATTTTGTACGTAACTATCATGATAGACACCCTTTACCGGTAGTCATTAAATCTAAAGATGCCACGATAAAAAAACTATTTGCTCTTGAAGATGACGTTGAATTAGTATGGCTTTGTGGTGTTGCTAATCCTGGAAAACATTCTTGGGACTTGAATTGTGTGTTTAGATCGCCAGAATTACGTAAGGTTTTTGTAAGTGCAAATTCTAAATACTCTATTGTTTCTGTTTTTAGTCCTTATTTAACTGCAAATGGTGAAGTCAAACAAATTTATACTGCTTTTGAGCCTGAAAAAATCAAAGGTCTAGATATCTTGTATCCATTTAAGAATTCAGTCTTTGAAGAAAATAAATATGGTTTTATTCATGCAATTGTTGATCTGCAAGGTCAATTGGTTAAGCCCGATATTACTATGGCGGCGCATACTCACGAACAATATGTATCAAACTTTTTGAGAGATTTAAAAGTGCCAGAAGTTTGGTCTTTATTGAGTATGCGCCAAATGTATGCAAAAACGGAGCTTGCAAAAATTTTAGAAACAGCTAATTTATCAACTCTAGCTCAAGTAGAATTTTTGCAAAAAGAATTTGATAATAAAGACGAACTTAAAATCCACCATAGAAAAAAGAATTAAAAATAGAAACTTGGATCATATAGATTTTTGGATTGTTAAAGCAAGTAAAGATTCAGGTGGTAGAGGAATTAGTACAAAGCTTCATCTTACAAATGACATCGACATGATTGTTGATTTTATTTTTGAAAAAACAAAAACTGATGATGTCGTTATGCAAGAGTTTGTGCCAAATAATGCTAGAGCTTTTATAAATAATGATTTTTATCAAAATATTGTAAATTCTTTTGTTAATTCAGGAATTGCTATTGAAAATGTTACACCTTATGAACAAATGTTTTTTGCTATGCGTGCCTTTCAAAGTATAAGTGGTATTAAAGGCTATTTGTTTTCTGTGAACATTGGCAATGTTACAGTAAATGCGGGTCAGGGAGCGAAGTTGTTCTATGGCGAACCTATAAAAATTATGCCAATGTATATAGCCGGAAAAATACAAACTCTTTTAGATGATGAAGGTGAAATAATTTTAAAAGAAGCGATACCAGCTCATGCTCAAAAGTTTGCTCGTGATAATGATATAAAAATTGTTGAAAATGTGATTGGCTCAAACAATTGTTTTATGCTTAATGGTTTATTTGATTATATTCCTTATTTATATGTAGAGCGTAATGATTCTGAAAATAATTTGCGAGAGTTTAAAGTTTTTGTTGAAGACAATGCTTTTGGTGGTTTAGATTTTTACTATAATTATTTTTCAAAAAAGATTTTATTGCTCTCTGAAAAAAATCAAGAAAAAGCCGTGCTTGCACTTGAAGAGCTTTTAAAATCTTTTGCTAATGGCGAATGTACAGGGCCAGAATTAAAACTTGATATAAAACTTGCCAAAATTGAACTCAATAGTGGTTTAGGGCAAGCAAATTTATTGCAAAATGCTGTTGAAGCAGAAGCAAAGGAACAAAGAAATTTGTTTTTAGAATGGAGTGAAGATTTAGGTGCTATTGCCTATGCAAGTAAAAAAGCTCAAGAGAAATCTAGCTAATTTTAATAACTTGCTTTAGAGCCTAGTCTTATGCTATTATCTTTAATGTGATGGGCGGAGATCTACAATATTTTAAATTAAATTCAGTAAATCTTGCAGGTCAAGATTTAACTCCAATTGTTATTCCTGTTATCGGAGATACTGATAATAACAGGCCTTTAAAAATTGCATTTGCTAAATGGTTTGATCATCTTTTTAGTTATAGTTCTAAAGCAAAATCTCTGTCTCCATTACAATTAAGCCATGATAATACAACTGATCGGTGTTCTGTAGAACTTTTGCATGATAAAGAAAAACCTATTGAATTTTTATTGGCTTTTGTTAATGATAATAACAACACTCCAATAAATGCTAATCTTATTAATGTTAATGGTAAAATTAATGAAAAGAGCCCTTTAGGATCTAATTTTAGTCGTGCAGTTGAGCTCGCTAATCCACATATTGAAGCTTTTTATGGAATACTTGAAAAAGGAAAATCTTATGTCATTGGAAGAAATCAAGATTGCCAAATTAGATTAAAGGATCCATGTGTTTCTAGGGATCATGCACGCATAGTTGTTGATAAAGACGGAAAAATTACAATTACTGATCTCGGATCTTCTAACGGTACTTTTGTTAATAAAGAGAGAATAAACGGTTCAACAGAAATTAATGAAGGAGATTTGTAAGATTTGGAAAACTACGCTTAAATTTTCTGTGAAAAAGATGATTGAAATCCTTTTTAGAGTTTCATGAATATAGACACTACTTGCAGTAATTGAAAAAATCGCACAAACGATGAAAACATCAACAAAAGCTTCACGAGTAAAATTAAATGAAAAAAATAGTGGGGCAAATATAAAGAGGTTCTTTATATATTCTTTAGGTCGCAAAACTTTTACAAAAGCTAAATTCACTATTTAATTTTAATATATTTTCAAAAAAACCTTGATATTGCTCTATTATTTAGGCTAATGCTAAGATACATATTTGTATGGCAATAGAAAATTTACAAAATGAAAGCACAAAAAACCTTAGTTTGCTTGGATCAACTACCACTGCATATCCAAGCAACCCTGCTGAGGCAAAACTCGAAGCTATTCCCAATCTTTTTCAAGAAAATCATTATATGGTTAATCTCGATTGTCATGAATTTACCTGTCTTTGTCCGAAGACGGGTCAACCAGATTTTGCCAAGATTTATATTAGTTATTTGCCAGATGAATTTTTAGTGGAATCAAAATCTTTAAAGTTATATCTTTTTGCTTATCGTAATGAAGGAATTTTTCATGAATTTGTTATTAATAAAATCGCAACTGATTTACAAAAAATTTTAAAAGCCAAATACATTAAAGTTGTAGGTGATTTTAGCCCGCGTGGTGGTATTGCAATAAAGCCTGTTGTTGAGCTTGGTGATAAGAGTTTAGCTAGCGATGGATAATTTAGATATTAAAAAAGCCTTAGTTATTTTTTCTGGTGGTCAAGACAGTACCACTTGTTTGTTTTGGGCAATAAAAAAATTTGGCAAAGAAAACATCAAAACTATTAGTTTTGATTACGGTCAAAAACATGATATCGAGCTTGAGTCTGCAAAAAAGATTTGTGAATTAACGGGAGTTGATTTTGATAAAGTCGAGATTAAGGATATTTTACGTTCTGCAAGCCCGCTTGTTGACAGCAAAGTAGAAATGGATCTCTACAATTCTTGTGCTGAGTTTAAGCCCGGCGTGCAAAAAACCTTTGTGCCCGGAAGAAATATTTTGTTTTTAACTATTGCCGCAAATCTTGCATATCATCACGGGGCAAAAAATATCGTAATGGGAGTGTGTCAAGAAGATTTTGGTGGTTATTATGATTGCCGCGAGCAATTTATAACAGAAATGCAAAAAGCTTTAAACCAAGGTCTATTTGGTTTTGATGAGGGCTTACAAGTTTATACACCTTTAATGTATTTAAATAAAAAAGAAGCTGTTGAGCTTGCAATGGAATTAGGTGAAGATTGTCTTGAAGCACTTGCTTATTCTCATACTTGTTATGAAGCTAAGTTTCCTCCTTGCGGCAAATGTCACTCTTGTTTGCTTCGCGAGCGTGGCTTTAAAGAAGCTGGTTTAAAAGATCCACTTGTAAAAAGGAGCTTAGCTTATGCTCTTAGTTAACAAAAGTCAAGAAAACAAAGAAGCTTGCTCTACATTAGAAATTTTTTCAACAGTTCAAGGTGAGGGGCTTGATTCTGGTGTACCGGCGATTTTTGTAAGGTTTCAAGGTTGTCAGGTGCATTGTTTTTTTTGTGATGAAAAAGATACTTGGCTAAAATCTGCAAATAATGCAGAACAAATTGAAGAAGATAAAATTTTATTTGCCATTAAAGCATTAAACAAAAACATCAAACGTGTAGTTTTAACTGGCGGTGAACCTACTGAACAGAGCTTAAAAAATTTGGTTAATTTATTGATTGCTAATGGCTATATAGTAAGCATAGAAACAGCCGCTACTGGTGAGTATCTTTCTGAGCTTTTTCAAGATTATCCTTTGGTGCAAGATGGCACTGCATCGTCATTTAAAAAAGTTTTTAATTTTACTTTTAGTCCCAAAGAAATTTATTCTCGCACCAAGATTGCCGATGAGCGTATTTGGCAGGAGTGTGATGAATTAAAGTTTGTAGTGGCAAATTCTGATGCCAAGGCATATTTATTTGAAAAAATCTTAGTGAAACTCAAAGCCTACAACAATAATTGTCCAGTTTATTTAACGCCAGATTGGTTTAATTTTGAAGTCAGTAAAGAAATGATTTTAAAGATTTTAGCTGAGAATATAAGCAAATACCCTCAATTACGCTTGGGGATTCAAGGTCATATAGTAATTATGTCTATTGAACAAGCACAAGCAAGGTTATATAACGGACTACGAAATCTTAGTCCTGATATAGATGATAAGCAGGCTGATCAGATCTCAAGAGAATTTTTCTCTGGATTTATGGATAATGTAGTTAGACTAGACAAAGAAGATCCTCCTAATTTATTTAAAGTTGCAGATGCTGGTATTGAATATGCTAGAGGCTTGTTTGAACTTAAAAATCGTGGTGCTCTTGAAAATCAATCAGATATTATGGAGCTTCGAAGAGATGTCGCTGGTACAACTTTATATGAAGCAAATGCTACTTTGCATGCAAGTGCTTTTGATGCTATCGATAGTCTTATCCAGGATTCAAGTACCGAATCAACAGAAAATTTTGATACTCGAGATACTAAATTAAAAGAAGCTTTTGAACCAGTTATTATGCACTTAAGTGAAAAGCCTGATGATTTCCAAGAGCTATTAAAGCTTTTTGATAATTTAGTAGGTGACCAAGCTGTCAGCTTCAGCACTAAAGATCTAGATGATGTTAAAACAGGCTTGTCTAAAGCTTTGGCTGATGGTGATATTAATGAGGTTTCAAAATTCTTAGATTCTATTAATAATGCTGGTGTTAAATTCTATTTGTCTCAGTATATGAAGACAACTGCAATGCCTTTGATTGCTGCTGAGCACGGAGCAAAAGTTGCTTTGCAAACTGATAAATCTATTCAAGGACAATTAAGAACTGGTATCAATATAGCTTTAGGCTTTGAAGGATTAATCCCAGAAAGATCAGAAGCTCCTAATAGAGAAGAACTTGCTGTAATTCAAGAAAAAAGAGACTATATTGCTGATGCTTTAATTGGTCTAGCTTCTGATGCTCAACGGTACAGTGCACAAATTCCTAATTTTAAAACTGAACAATTTATTGCTCAAGGTATAGCTGACCTTAAAGGTAGAATTGACGAACAATTTGGTGAAGGTGTTTCTTTGTATAAAGATGATTTAAAACTTGTTGCTGATCACTTAGAGGCTACAAAAGATATTTCTCAAGAAGAACAAAAAGCAAGTTTATCTAGTTTCTTAAATGATTACGGTAAGTTTATAGCACCTATAGCAGTCTTTATGTTAGGTCCTGTAATTTCAGGTTTAAGTATGATCCCTATTCTTGGTAAGCCATTAGCAAGGCTCACTGCACCACTTTTAAATAATGTTGAAAAATTTGCACCAGTTGCAGTTGGTTTATTAGCTGCTAATGCAGGTAATAAAGCTCCACGGGAAGCTGCTGCATAATTAATAATCCTTATCAAATTTAAACAGTCTTTAACGTTGTACAGGTAGCTATGTCTACAGAAGTAACTACTCCAGCGCCTAATAAGCTACGAAATTATCTTCAATCTCTATTGGAAAGAGTTTCTTCTGATGGAGTGAATTTGACTAAACAAGAAGTTTCTCTTCTTTCAGCTCACTTAGATAATTTGATTCGATTTGGAGTAGAAGATGCCTCTGGGACTTTTATTAAGGCTGATGCTGTTGAAGTGAAAGTTGCTTTAACTAACTTAGCTAGAACTAATGCTGGTATGCAGCAGAGTTTACAAAGGCTAGCTCAAGAAAAATATAATTTGCATGTTCATCATGCAGACGCAAGAATCCCAGAACAATTTGCCCGTCATTGTAATTCTCTAAATGAAGTTTGTTCACTAATTGACGATGCAGTATCTGGTACTACTGCTGAAACTCCAGCAGATTATTCAAAGCGAGAGGTAGAGTATAAGTTTTATTTAAAATTACATGATATTGGTCAAGAAATAGAAGATTTAACTGGTCAAGAAAAATTAGAAAAATTTAGAGAGCTTACCAGTGAAGCGGCTTTAGAAATTGGTAAAGAGTATGGTCCAACGGCTTTAGAGAATTTATCAAATTCTATAAAAGACAGCTCTGCTATTGCATTTGCTTATAGTAGAACAGGTGGCTCTGGTTTACCTGATCTTGGTTCAGAAGATGAGCTTAAATCTTATCAAAAACATATTTTAGAATTTAAAAATGGAGATTTTTCTTCATTTGGTGATACATATGCTATTCAGCAATCTAAATCGAGAGTAATTTCTTTAATAAATGAAATCGCTGATAACAAAGGACAAATAAAAGGCAATTTAGATTTAGAATTAAAAGCTAGTCGTTTGAGTGATGCAGAGAAAGCTTACTATAGTTATTTACAAGAAGGTGTTGAAGGTATTAAGCAAGTAGCTTCAAAGCCAGAGGATCTTTTAAAATCTTTTACAGGAAGTTTACCTGATATGCTGGCACCAGCTTTAATCGGGGCGGTAGTTGGTTATTTAGTTGGTGGTATGGAAGTTGCATTTGGTATTGGTGCAGTTGCGGCAAACTTTATCATGCCTCATCTTAGTGGTGATGGTACAGCTTCTGCAAAACCAAAACCTCCAGAATTTACAAGACAGCAAGCAGCATGAGGTTTTCAGTAAAGGTTCCCGAAAGTTTCAAAAAAACCCGTTATTATTTTTGACTCATTGAGATTTTGCCTAAAATTTTTTTACTTTGCATATATTTACAAAAACCTGTTTTATCAATAATGTAGATATTACGTGGCAATTAACGTAACATTTAATAATATATCTCAAGTGAATTCAGAAATTCTGAAAGCTTTTAATTCTGCTAAAGCAGATGGAGCTACTTTACAAGCGATGCTCAATTTATTATCTGCAAAGATGATTTAATGAAATAAGTATGTATATACAAGTAAGACTCAAGCTGAAGATGTTAAAGCGAAAGTTCAGAAAAACTTCAAGACAAAGATAGAGAAAAGCAAGAACAAAATAAGAAAGAAGAATTTAGCAAAAAGAAAGGTGAAAATGAAGAAAAACAAGCAATTGAAAAACTTGTTGATGCTGTTATTACTTATTTTGAAGAAATTAGAGATGACTTTATTGAGAAGCACAAAAGTTTTATTGCTGTAGTATCACTCAAAAATATCCAAAAAGCTTTTAGTGAAGGTGTAGATTTATTGCGCCGTTACACTCTAGAAGCTCCAGTTGAGCTTTTTAATGAGTATGTAGTTGAGCCTATTAATGATTTCCGTGAAAACTTAAAGATTTAATCGATAACTCAGTCAAAAATAAAGTCCGTCAAATTTCAAGTAAGTCTTTTTCTTCTACTGATATCAAATCAATGCTTAACAAGTCTTTTGTAAAAAATAGAGTTACTAAGCCTGAAAGTAACAAAGTACTTGATGAAGAGAAGCTCAAGTCTAGTGTTGATGTAATGAATAAGTCAGTTATTCTTAAAAAGAAAATCAAGAGCAGGAAGAGACTTAAGGTTCACTCTGCTGAAGATATCAAGTTAGCTTTACATAGGTAGCTTTAAATGAAGCTCAATACTTTTTCTAAAACGTATTATTGCTTTTAATACCACTACTTGTTATTGGTTCAATATTCTTTTATAAAACAAAAAAAGAAAAGACAAAAAAACAGAGTATTTTTATTTAGAAGCGATTGATCGCTGGAATAAAGGTCATAAATCAAAAGCAGAACAATTTTATTGCTTCAGCGATAAAAAATAATGATCTTGCTGAGTATAACTATATTGCTTATAAATTTCTTGCTTATCAAAACAAAAAGACTTTATCTCATTCCTATATTAAAAGAGCAGCTGACTTAGATGAAATTAATCCTCTCTATCAATATAAAGCTGCAATTTATGCTGCAACAGAAGACTATAAAGTTTCATTAGATTATATAGAAGATGCTTTAAAACAAGATCCTAAGAATTGTCTTTATTTGAGCCACGAGGCAAGTATGTTGATGCGCTTAGATAAAGACAAAGAAGCAATGAATAGTTTTCGTGAATGTTTGAAAAATGATCCTGCTTACGAGATGGTTTGGAATAACCTTGCTTTTCACAGTAGAAGGCTTGATGGTCACCAAAAAGCAATTGAAGTAATGCAAGAAGCAGTCACAGGAAATCCAGATTCTGCTTATCTTTGGTATCAAAAGGCTCTATATGAAAAAGAGCCTGATTTAATTGATGAAGCTGTTATAAGCCTTGAGACTTCTATTGATGTTAAGCCAGAACTTGGGAAACAGGCAGCCAAGCTTATACATAAACTAACTGGTAGAAACTATCAGGGTAAATACAAAGCAATAGTCAAAGGTTTAATGCAAGAATTGCCATTTAAATTGCAAGGCAATCATGTTTACTTGTAAACAAAAATTAGGGATAAAGCTGGATGGTTTTTACTTGATACTGGTGCAAGTACAATAATTATTTATGAAAGGTTTTTAAGAATTAATAAACTGAAATTGGCTCCTTAATTTAAAAACACTGCTACACCTACTACTAATGCCGCATAAAAAGTTCCCTTGTTTTTGAAATTTTTTGTTCTTATCTTCGTTTTGAGTATAAATTTTTTTTTACTTTAAATCTGTTTACAAAAAACGCTTTTATACATAATCTATTAGTTACGTGGCTATAAATGTAACTTTTAGTAATATCTCTCAAGCGAATTCAGAAATTCTGAAAGCTTTTAATTCTAATACTTCGGCAAAAGCGCTTGAGGCTTATCAACCTTTGACAAGCAAACAAAGAAAGCTTGAGAAGTTACGTGCTTTGCAAATTCTCAAAAAAAGTTCTGATTCGGCTACTTTAGCTGATATTTCACTTGAAACTGATTCTCTTGCTGTTGCACTAAAAAACGCTGAAGGAGCGACTTTGCAGGCAATGCTTAATTTGCTGAGTGCAAAAATGATAGAGCAAAATAAATATATTTATAGCTCAAAAAACCAAGCTGAGGATATTAAAGCAAAAGTTAAACAAAAACTTGAAGAAAGACAAGAGCAACAACAAGGTAATAAAAAACAACAAGAGCAAGAGCAACAAGAGCCAGAAGAAAATGCTATCGATAAACTTGTTAATGCTGTTGTTACTTATTTTGAAGAAATTAGAGATGATTTTATTGAAAAATATAAAAAGTTTTTGGATGCAGTTTCGCTGGAAAATCTACAAAAAGCTTTTAAAGATGGTGTTGATTTAGTTCGCCGTTATACCCTTGAGGCTCCAGTAGAGCTTTTTAATGAGTATGTAGTTGAGCCAATAAATGACTTTAGAGAAAATTTACAAAAACTCATTGAAAATTCTTTGCAAACAAAAGTAAAAACTGTTTCTAGTAAAACCTTTAGTGCAAATGATATTAAGTCGATGCTAAATAAGTCTTTTGTACAAAAACCTAGTGTCGCTCAAAGAAAAACTGTTGTACAAAAAGCAAAACATGGATTTGCTGTTGATAATGCAAAACTGGAATCTTCAATTGATACTATGAGTAATTCTTTGATTCTCAAAAAGAAAATTAAATCAAGAAAACACCTTAAAGTTTATTCGGCTGATGAACTCAGACTTGCTCTACACTCTTAATTAAGACACTCCGGACCGTGTCATTTTTGTCTCATCTCTTATTTTAAGCTAGGGTTGATTAAATTTCAGTGTTTGTTTTAAATCGCTAGAGCTAGAATTAGTAGTCTTAAGCATCCACTCAAAAATATGACTGTGCAGGCTTTTCAAGTTGGATTTTTTTGTTATCACTGTTTAATAATATATATCAAATAAGAGCAAAAACTGTGGTCTTCGTGCCTGGCACAATGATTACATGTATTTTTGTAAATTATACTTTGAATTTATTAATGCCAGTCTTAAGCCATTGATGCCATCTAAAAAGCCAAGACGAATAAAACATTTAAAACAAAAAACATACGCCGCACTCAAGAGAGCTTTGAATAGATTTTTCTTTTTGCTACTTAATTTGGCATATTTTAAAAAACTATTTTCTAATTCCTCAATATTTCTATAGGCATAATGTAAAATCGGGTTTTTAAACTTAAATAAACCAATACGATTTTTATCGTATTCACCTTTGTCATTTTTCAGTTCAACACTTTCATGTACAGCACTATGACAAAAACGTCCTTGTGATTTTTGAAATAATCTAAGTTGATAGTCAGGATAAAATCCACCAAAGTTTATTTTTTGTTTGCCAATAAATAATTTGCGCGCAAATAAATACGCTTTTGCTTGATTCTTTAAATCTATTGCTTGAATTTCATTAATTAGTTCGTCTGATAAAATCTCATCTGCGTCAAGGTTTAAGACCCATTCGTAAGAACATTTTTCTAAGGCGATGTTTTTTTGTTTGCCAAAACCAAGCCAATCTTGATGAAAAACTTTATCGGTATATTTTTTGCAAATTTCAATAGTTTGGTCGGTGCTACCAGAATCAACTACAATAATTTCGTCAGCAAGCTTTCTTGCTTGTATTAAACAAGCTTCAATTTTTTCTTCTTCGTTTTTGCATATTATAAATATTGAGATTTTTTGCATTTATTCTTCTAATAAATATAGCTTATGATCTTCAACTTTATATAGCATTGGTACAACTGTTGTATTTGGAAATTCACTTGCTAAGCGTTTTGCCTCTTTTACAACAAATTCTGATCCATCTTCAATAAAAAACTCTTTTGCATTTGTCTCAAAATATTGTTCTGAGTTTTCTTTGCTCCAGCCAAGTAATTCTTGAAAACCTTCGAGTGTTGCTTCTTTCTTTTTTGGCAGGTTGACCATACCACAATCAGTATGTGCAATCATTGCAATATGTTGTACTTTTGCCGCACCAATTGCAAAAGACAAACCAAATTCATTGCCTTTAATACGAGCTCCCGGTGAGCGTACTATATAGGCGAAATTATTAGGTATATTAAGTTTTTTACGATTATCCATACACATAACTATTGCCATTTTGGCAGCAGTATAATCTTGCGCAGATTCTTTGGAGTTATTGTGAAACTCAAAGAGATCTTGGATAGGTGTATTTTGTAAATTGCTCGGCAAGTCTTGAGCATGGTTAATAGCTATTTCTTTTATTTTAGTTGTCATAATTTTAAAATTATAACATTGCTTTTCTTAATCCTTTTATAACCTGATTTTGTTACTAATTTATTAGCTTATGACCTTGAAAAACAATGATTCTTCAGAAAATTTACTAGAACTTTTCGCCGAAGTTCAACAAATTTATTTTAAAACAAAAGATGATTTTGCCAATATGTCACAAGTTGAATTTGAAAGAGAGCTTCTTGAATTAGATAAGCACATAGAATGCAAAATAGAAAGTTTAAAAAGAAAAAAATGAAAAATCAATTTACCACAAAACTTAAAGATCACAATAAGTCAATTAAAAAACATGATGTTATAGAAAAACGTCTTTTTGATTTAGAGTCTAAATTAAAATTTGATCTTGATAAAGCACAAAAAGATATTTTTGATCTAAAAAAAGATTCTTCAAGAATTACAAATATTTTAAATGAAACTCGTGAAATACAAGAACTTGATTTTAATGATTGCAAAAAGAAAGATTTTAAAACTCAAGAAAAATTAGAAAAAAAACAAGAAAAGTTTGAAGAGAAGCAAGAAAAATATTATGAAAAGAAATATGAAAAAAATAAAGAACGAGATTGTGATTCTAATATCCATCCTTTAAGTGATTTGGTAACAAGGTCTGTTTCTCAGCAATATCAACAAGCTTGTGAAAGATTTCAAGTTGCAGATGAAAATTTTAGAGCTGTGAATAATTCAAGATCTTTTGAAGATGAGCTTGAGATGAGAGATATCTTAGGTAGATCATGGCTTCAATTAGAAAATGAATCGGCAAAATTAAAAATCGAAATGCAAAATATATTGTTTACTGATTTGCAAAAGCTTACTGAAAAAAATAACAAAGAATACGAAGAGACCCTAAAAAAAGAAGAAGAAAAACAAAAAATATCATGATGAAATCAAAAAACAAGAAGAAAAAAACAAAAAATATTTTGAGGAAATTCAAAAATTAGATAAGGAAAGACAAGAATATTATAAAAAACTAGTGAATATAGGTGGATGAAAAACTTTGATTTAAAAAAAAATATCTTTGAGGATGTTTCTGAATTTAAAAAAAATCATATCGAAAGTGTTATAGAGTTATTGCTTTATGGCTCACAAGCAGAATTACTTTTGCAAAAGAGCTCAATGCAAGCGCAAATTTTTGAACTGCAAGAAAAATCTAATATTAATTTCTTAGTCAAAGAAACTAAAAAAATTCAAAATGCTTTAAAACAACTTGCTGAAACTAATAGCTATGAAGATGAATTAGTCATCAGAAAAGATATGGGTAAGTCATGGCTTAGTTTAGAGTCTCGCAAAGCAGAACTGGAAATAGATTTGTATAATCAGCTTTTTAAAGAATTAAATGGTTTGTCAAATAAAACCTTGCCTTTTGAAAAGTTTAAATTTAATGATTTAGAATTACAAAAAAAATATATTCAACAAGACCAAACTCTTGATCTAAAGCAAAAAAATATTGATTTTAAACAACTGCAAATTGAAAATCATATAGAAAGTGTTATAGAGTTATTGCTTTATGACTCAGAAGCAGAATTACTTTTGCAAAAGAGCTCAATGCAAGCGCAAATTTTTGAACTGCAAGAAAAATCTAATATTAATCTCATAGTCAAAGAAACTAAAAAAATTCAAAATGCTTTAAAACAACTTGCTGAAACTAATAGCTATGAAGATGAATTAGCAATCAGAAAAGATATGTGTAAGTCATGGCTTAGTTTAGAGTCTCGCAAAGCAGAACTGGAAATAGATTTGTATAATCAGCTTTTTAAAGAATTAAATGATTTGTCAAATAAAACCTTGCCTTTTGAAAAGTTTAAATTCAATGATTTAGAATTACAAAAAAAATATATTCAACAAGACCAAGCTCTTGATCTAAAGCAAAAAAATATTGATTTTAAACAACTGCAAATTGAAAATCATATCGAAAGTGTTATAGAGTTATTGCTTTATGACTCAGAAACAGAATTACTTTTGCAAAAGAGCTCCATGCAAGCGCAAATTTTTGAACTGCAAGAAAAATCTAATATTAATCTCATAGTCAAAGAAACTAAAAAAATTCAAAATGCTTTAAAACAACTTGCTGAAACTAATAGCTATGAAGATGAATTAGCCATCAGAAAAGATATGGGTAAGTCATGGCTTAGTTTAGAGTCTCGCAAAGCAGAACTGGAAATAGATTTGTATAATCAGCTTTTTAAAGAATTAAATAATTTGTCAAATAAAACCTTACCTTTTGAAAAGTTTAAATTCAATGATTTAGAATTACAAAAAAAATATATTCAACAAGACCAAGCTCTTGATCTAAAGCAAAAAAATATTGATTTTAAACAACTGCAAATTGAAAATCATATCGAAAGTGTTATAGAGTTATTGCTTTATGGATCGCAAGCAGAATTACTTTTGCAAAAGAGCTCAATGCAAGCGCAAATTTTTAAACTGCAAGAAAAATCTAATATTAATCTCATAGTCAAAGAAACTAAAAAAATTCATAATGCTTTAAAACAACTTGCTGAAACTAATAGCTATGAAGATGAATTAGTCATTAGAAAAGATATGGGTAAGTCATGGCTTAGTTTAGAGTCTCGCAAAGCAGAACTGGAAATAGATTTGTATAATCAGCTTTTTAAAGAATTAAATGATTTGTCAAATAAAACCTTACCTTTTGAAAAGTTTAAATTCAACGATTTAGAATTACACAAAAAATATATTCAACAAGACCAAGCTATTGATTTAAAGCAAAAAAATATTGATTTTAAAAAACTGCAAATTGAAAATCAACAAGGGCTTGAAAGATACATCCAAAAACAATTTGAAGAAGGTTTTTATCTTGAAGAAAATTATCATCAGGATAATTTGTTGGAGCAAGAACAAACTAATTTACTATTTGATAAAAATCATATAGAAAGTGTTATAGAGTTATTGCTTTATGGCTCACAAGCAGAATTACACAAAAAATATATTCAACAAGACCAAGCTATTGATTTAAAGCAAAAAAATATTGATTTTAAAAAACTGCAAATTGAAAATCAACAAGGGTTTGAAAGATACATCCAAAAACAATTTGAAGAAGATTTTGATCTTGAAGAAAATTATCATCAGGATAATTTGTTAGAGCAAGAACAAACTAAAGTGCAAGATAGTAATTATCAATCTTGCTTAGAATTAAAGCTCCAACAGCGTAAGAAACAAAGACAAAAAACACAAAATGAATATATAGAAAACAAAAAGTTAAAAAATAAACAAATTCTTGAACAAATACAAAAAGAAGATGCCGCAAAGTTACAAAGCATTGAAGAAGAATATAAGTCTCTTTTAGAGCTAAAAAAGTTAGAAGATTTAATGAAAAAAAATAACGAAGACTATATTCGTGCGACTCGCCGTTATAGAGAAATGCTTGAACAAACCACAGAAAAAAATGATTTATTTTATCGGCAAGTTAAAGAACAGCAAAAAAGAGAAGAGCTAGAGCATGATTTAGAGCAAAAAGAAAATTTAAAACATGAGCAAAAGAATTTTATAAATTACAATATAATGTAAGTCATGAGATTTTTTGTTTTCTTTTCATTGTTTCTGAGCTTGTTTGCCTGTGCCAAAAAAGATACTTGTTTGAATCCTGCAGTTAAGCAAAATCAGTCTGGCTTTACTTTAGCTACTTCTATCACTTATTCTATGCCGGGCGGCTGGCTAAAGGCATTGGACAAGGGGCAAATGAGTTTTGAGGAGCGTATAATTGACCCGATAAGTCAAGCTCGCATCAAGGTTTTTTACTTTGAAGGAATGCGTGATATGGTCAGCGAAAATATACAAAGATGGAAAAAGCAATTTCAAAGTGATAGCATGAATATTCTTTCTGAAAAGCTTATAGAAAAAAACGGTTTGCAAATAAATGAACTCATTATTTCAGGTACTTTTATTGATAAATTAGAACCAATGAACCCTAACTCTGATGCTATTTTGCGACCTAACCATATGTTAAGAGCATATATTGTAGAAACACAAACAGGGACTTGGTTTTTTAAAGCGCTTGCCTCTGAAAATGTAATGCAATTGCAAGAAAATAATTTTAAAAATTTTGTTAATGGCTTAAAAGCTAATTGAGATAAGAGCAAAAACTGTGGTCTGCGTGCCTGGCACAAAGAACACACACGTATTTTTGTAAGGTGCTAGAATACTTACTATGATTATAGCTTTATTGTTTTTGTCTTTAGTGAATATTATTTTATTGGTTTTTTTACTGAAAAACCAAAATCAAAGCAAAGCTCACTTTGAGCTAGTTGCAAAACTTAATGAGCAAAATACTCAACTTATTGCTTTAAATTCTACTTTTGAAAACTCACAAAAAAACCAACGTGAAGATGCTGTTCTAATCAAGGATTCCATCACTAAATCAGCTCAGGATTCGCGTAGTGAATTAAAAGATTCGATAAAAGATTTTAAAGAAGAACTTGCAAAAACTCTCAAAGAAAGTTCTGAAGCACTTACCAATCATGTGCGCGACTTAACAAAAGCACAAAAAGAACAGTTGGCAAGTTTTGCTGAAGCATTGAAAGGTTTTGGTGACAACAACTACAAGCAACTTAAAAATTTACAAGAAAGCAATGAAAAGAAACTAGAAGAAATGCGCTTAACCGTCGATGAAAAACTGCAATCAACTTTAGAAAAAAGATTAGACTCGTCTTTCAAACAAGTGTCAGAAAGACTTGAAAAAGTTCATGCCGGTCTTGGTGAAATGCAAAACTTAGCAACAGGTGTTGGTGACTTGAAAAAAGTTCTAACCAATGTAAAAACTCGTGGAACTTGGGGTGAGGTTCAGTTAGCCAATTTATTAGAAGACATTATGTCGCCTGAACAGTATCAAGCAAATGTTGGCATCAAAGCAAAGTCACAAGAAAGAGTAGATTTTGCTATTAAACTACCCGGTAGTTCAGATACTGCCGAAGTTGTCTGGTTGCCTATTGATTCAAAGTTTCCACAAGAAGATTACCAAAAACTTGTTGATGCTAACGAAATCTCAGATCCTGTCGCCGCAGAACTTGCAAGTAAACAATTAGAAAACAGAATCAAACTAGAAGCGAAATCAATATCTGAAAAATATATCGACCCACCACAAACAACAGATTTTGCTCTTTTGTTTTTACCAACAGAAGGTTTATATGCTGAAGTTTTAAGAATGCCGGGTTTGGTTGATTTTGTTCAACGCAAACATCGAGTTAATCTTGTTGGTCCAACTACTCTTGCCGCTTTGTTAAATTCATTACAGTTAGGTTTTAAAACTTTAACGATCCAAAAAAGAACAAGTGAAGTTTGGCATTTACTTTCTGATATCAAAAAACATTTTGGTAGCTTTGGCGATCTTCTAGAAAAAGCACATGATAAAGTTGGTCAGGCTACAAAAGTTATTGAAGATGCCGGAAAGCGTTCGCGTACTATTGAAGCAAAACTAAGAAAGGTTGAATCAATACAAGGTCCAACATCGACTAATATTCAAGCTATAGCATCTAGTAATTTGAATTAAGCAACAAATCTCTTTTAAAAGCCCTCTCCAATTGGTCTTCGCCACGTTTGACTTTTCTTTCGATTTCAAGGATTTTAGTAAGACATGAATTTAAATCTGCAATACTTACACGCGCTAATTCTTTTTGTTGATAATAAAGTCTTCCGGGTGTGATACCCAAAAAACTTGCAAGCTCGTTTTTATTGCGATATTGTTTTTCTGCTAATTTTAGTTTCAAAGAGTTTGAGATGCTCGTTTCAACTATGGCAAGTATTCCTATGTTTAATTCACGTGCTTTGACAATCTTTTCAAATTCTTGCAAAGCTTGATTTTTTTGTTTTTGACTAATGTATTTTATTAATTTGAAAATGTCATGTTTGCTATCAAGCTCAGTGCTCAAATATTCTTTATCAAGTTCTTTGCCGCTAATGACAAGTCTTTCAAGTTCACTATAAAGCTTGGCGCTATCTTCAACACCGACTTGTTCAGCTATAAATTCTGCTATCTCTAAATTGAGTTTTTTGCCGTCTGCAAGCTCAGCATAAATCTGTACTAGCCATTGACTGGCTTCTTTGAGATCCCATGATTTAAAATCTTCAAATTTTATTTCTTGTACAATTGCCTTAAAATCTTTTTTGATTTTTTTTACAAGTTTTAATGCACCATTGATTTTTTCGTTATTAAAAATCACGATATTATTTTCTGGTTTGTTTTTTAGTGAGTTGCAAATTCTTTCAACTTCTTTATCATCAGATTTATTTTCCAAAGGCTTAAAATCGTGCACTAAAATGATTTTTGCCCCCCACCAAATGCGGGTGTTTGAATATTGGCACAAAAACTATTTAAATCTGGATTAGTTAATTCTTGAAAATTAAAGCCATTAAGTTCCTGCTCAGCAAAAGTATCTTTGCAGATCTTTTTAAATTTGAGCTGTCTTCTAAATTTATCTTTGCCTGCAAGCAAATAAAGCATGTAAATATTTTAGCTTTTTATTTTGCTCGTGCTAATAAATTTTCTATAGTTCTTGGAATTCTTGAAAATGAAGCAGACTGCCTAGAAGCTTTTTGGGGCTGTTTAGTTTCACATTGAACTTGTGTATGGCTAATTGTTACATGTGCCGCCGCTACATCTCTATGCGCCCTTGGCTCTGGTCCGTATTCCTTTAATAAAGTAGGTGTTTTGAATTGTTCTTGTGGATTTATGAAGTTATTTCTAGCTTCATAATCTTTTCTTTGAGGTCTTTTAGTTGGGCTTCTGTGTAAAGCGCTTATTTTGCCTTGTTTGGCTAGAAAATCTGCGGCGGCGCTTCTGTTTACTGCTACTGCAGCAGGTTTTTCTTGTCTTTGTATGTTTGTAGAAACTTTTGCTAGTACTAGGTCTCTAATTGATTCGATTTTTGCCAAAATTTAAGTCCTCCGTGTTCTTTTTATTAAATAACTTAGAGTTTAAGTTTTGATTAAGGACCTAATTAAAAGCTTTTAAGACTTCAATTAAATTAACAAGCACAAGGGCAAGCCCTAGTGCCGCGCTGAATTTAATTAGAATTTTTAGCCTTAACTATTTTCTTTGATTTTGTATTGCAAATTTAAGCTTTTCTTCCATATATAGCCTTAATAACTATGTGCTTGCTCTGTTAAGATTATGCTTCGCGTCTTGATAGGGACTTTCCTATTGGATGCAATTTAAGCGCATGCGCTGAAAACCCAAAAAAAGAAGGAAACAATGGCCCTAAAAAAATTAAAACCACGTACACCTGGTAGCAGAGGAACTATACTTCTAGATAGATCAGATATTACTAGTTCTAAATCTGAAAAAAGACTTACCAAAAAATTAAACAAAAACACTGGTCGTAATAATTCTGGAAAAATTACTACTCGTCACAAAGGTGGTGGCAATAAGAAAAAATACAGAGTGATCGATTGGAAAAGAAATAAGTTTGGTATTAAAGCGACTGTTAAGTCAATTGAATACGATCCAAACAGAAACGTTCATATCGCTTTGCTTGTATATGAAGATGGAGAAAAAAGATATATTTTAAGACCAAACAACTTACAAATTGGTGCAACTCTTGAATCTGGTCCAGATGCAGAAGTTAGAACTGGAAACTCAATGGCACTCAAAGATATGCCACTTGGTTCTGTAATTCATTGTATTGAGCTTACTCCGGGTAAGGGTGCTCAAATGGTTAGAGCGGCTGGTAATTCAGCTCAGTTAGTTGCAAGAGATGCTGGATTTGCAACTTTAAGAATGCCTTCAAGCGAGATGAGAAAAGTTAAAGAAGATTGCATGGCTACTTTTGGTGAGCTTTGTAATTCAGATTGGAAAAACGTTGTTTGGGGTAAAGCAGGACGCAAACGTCACCAAGGTATCAAGCCTACAGTTCGTGGTTCTGTGATGAACCCTGTAGATCACCCTCATGGTGGTGGTGAAGGTAAATGTCCAATTGGTGGAGTTCCTAAATCTTACACTGGTAAGAGATTAGGACGTAAAACTCGTAATCCACGTTTGGCATCTTCTAAGCTAATCATTACTAACCGTAGAGGTAAAAAGGTTGCGGCAACTTCATAAGGATTTAAGGAAATAAAAAATGGCAAGATCACAAAAAAAAGGACCATACGTACACGAATCACTTTGGAAAAAAGTGCAAGAAGCTCAAAGTGCTGGTAAAAAAATGGTTATCAAAACTTACAAAAGAGCGTCAATGATTTTACCTGATATGGTAGGTCTAACAATTGCTGTACACAACGGTCGTAAATTTATCCCTGTTTATTGTACTGAGTCTATGGTTGGACATAGATTAGGTGAATTTGCAATAACCAGAACATTCAAAGGACACGCTGGATCTAAAAAGGCTGGAAAATAATTTTAATAGGAAATAAAAATGGCTACTAAAGAATCAACTAATACAAAAATTGCAAAAGCTTCATTAGCTTTTACAAGACAGTCAGCAAGAAAGGTTAGAAGAACTGCTAACTTGCTTAGAAAGCTTACTGCTGGTGAAGCTGTAACTCAATTAGAGTTTATGCCTTACGAAGCGGCTCAATGCCTAAAAAAACTAATTGGCAGTGCAATGGCAAATGCTAATCATAATTTAGAAATAGAAAATCCTGCGGATTTGAAAATTTCTCAGTTGTTGGTTGATGAAGGTGTTACTTACAAAAGATGGAGAGCTATGAGTAAAGGTAGAGCTTATAGCATTATGAAACGAACTTCAAAAGCTTCAGTTGTTTTAAGTGAAATGGATGCTGCTGAATACGCAAAATATGTTTGGGATCATTCACCAAGAAACAAAAAAAGAATTATTGAGGAAACTGTTACTGAAACAAAAAAATCTAAAGCTGAACCAAAAGCTCAAAAAGTAGAGGAAAAAGCAGAAACAGCTTCTCAAGAAGAGCCTAAGGCTAAAAAATCAAAAGCAAAGCCTAAAGCAAAAAAAGAAGATAAAGAGCCAAAGGCTGCAAAAACTTCTACAAAAAAGAAAAAAACTTCTAAAAAAGAAGAGACTAACAATCAGGAGGCAGATAGTTAATGGGACAAAAAGTACCACCTAGAGCAAATAGACTTGGAGTTATTGATGACCCAGATTCTACAACTTATGCAAGTTTTAGATCTGGCGAATTTGCCGCTATTTTACAAGAAGATACAATGATCAGAAATTACTTGAAAAAGAAATTGAAGAACGCAAGCGTATCAAAAATTTTAATTCAAAGAAAGCCTGGACAAGTACAAGTTGGTATCGTAACTGCTAGACCGGGTTTGATTATGGGTAAAGCTAATGAAGGTGTTGATGCTTTGAAAAAAGAAATTCAAGCAATGATCTCAACAGCTGATTTGAACTTAGTTTTAAATATTTTCGAAGTAAATAAAGTTGATATAGACGCTCAGTTGATTGCTGAATCTATCGCTCAACAATTAGAAAGAAGAATTGCTTTTAGAAGAGCAATGAAACAATCTATTCAAAGAGCGATGAGAGCTGGAGCTAAAGGTATCAAGATTATGACTTCTGGAAGATTGTCTGGTATTGAGATTGCTCGTAGTGAAAAAGCACAAGAAGGAAGCGTTCCTTGTCACACTTGGAGAGCTGACATTCACTATGGTTTTGCTGAAGCCTTCACTACTTATGGAAACATCGGTGTGAAAGTTTGGGTAAACAAAGGTATTTTAGAGCCGGGTGAAAAATCAAGACCTAATATTAAGGCTGCTGCTGGAAGAACTGAGGAGACTGCTGTACTTGCTGCATAGTAAAGCTTAGAAAGGAAATTTTATGTTACTACCAAAAAGAACAAAATTTAGAAAACAGATGAGAGGCAGAATGAAGGGTAAAGAAACTCGTGGTGCTTCTGTACATTTTGGTGAGATTGCTTTGCAAGTACTTGAGCCGGGTTGGATTAACTCAAGACAAATTGAAGCCGCTCGTCGTGCTATGACTCGTCATATCAAAAGGGGTGGAAGAATTTGGATTCGTGTTTTCCCTGATAAGCCAATTACACAAAAACCTGCTGAGACTCGAATGGGTGCTGGTAAGGGTAATCCTGAGTATTGGGTTGCTGTTGTTAGACCGGGAAGAATTATTTTTGAAATAGCTGGTGTTAATTTACAAACTGCTTCAAGAGCATTGGAACTTGCTGCAGCTAAGTTTCCAGTGAAATGTAAAGTTGTAGTCAGAGAAGGGATCGAGACTCCTAACTAAGTGAGTTAAAGAAGGAAAAGTTATGATACTTAAAACAAGAGAGTTACAAGAGAAATCAACAACAGAACTAAATGAAGAATTAGCTAAAGTTCGCAAAGAGCTTTTTGAAGCTAGAATGAAGTTTTATTCACGTAATTTAGAAAACAGTTCTTTGATGCGTGAACTTAGAAAGTCGATCGCGAGAATCAATACAGTTTTAAAACAAAAGGAGACTCAAGCTTAATTAGGAGCAAGAGGAAAATTTTATGCCAAAGAGACAATTAACAGGTAAAGTAAAAAACAATTCAACAGATAAAACAATCTCTGTTGTTGTTGAACGTAAAAAGAATCACCCAATTTACAAAAAAGTTGTAAATTTCCGTAAAAATTTCGCTGCTCATGATGAAAATAATGAAGCAAATATTGGCGATACAGTTTTGATCGAAGAGTGTGCTCCTAAATCAAAAACAAAAACTTGGGTACTGAAAGAGGTTTTAGAAAAAGCGATTTAGTTTAGAAAATTTTGCTTAGGTTAAAGGAAAAAATATGTTAGGTCAAGAGTCAGAATTAGAAGTAGCAGATAACACAGGTGCAAAACGAGTAAGAGTAATAAGAGTTCTTAAAGCAAACTCAAATAAAGCTTTTCTTGGAGATATTATTGTTGCAACTGTTAAAGATGCAAACCCTAATATGCCAGTGAAAAAATCAGATGTGGTTAAAGCAGTGGTTGTTAGAACTCGTAAACGTAAAAAACGTGCAGACGGTAGTTGGATTAGTTTTGATCAAAATGCTTGTGTGATTGTTGATAAAGATGGTAACCCAAGAGGTTCTCGTGTTTTTGGTCCAATCGCTCGTGAACTGAGAGAAAAAGGATACATGAAAATTGTTTCTTTAGCTCAGGAGGTTGTTTAATTAAGGTTTAGGTAAAGAAAAATGCAAAAAGCAAAGAAAAGAAAAATTAGATACACTAAAGCGGCAAAACCTAGTTGCGATAAAAAATATAATCGTAGTTTAGCTTCTCAAGCTTTAATCAAAAAAGGTAGTCGTAACCTTAAAGTTAAACTTCACGTTAATAAGGGTGATGAAATTATTGTTATTAGTGGTGATGATAAAGGTAAGATTTCTAAAATTTTAGAAGTTTTCCCTAAGAAAGGTAAAGTTTTAGTTGAAGGTGTAAACCTTATCAAAAAACATAGTCGTGCTCAAGGTCCTGGACAAGAAGGTGAGATTATCGAAAGAGAAGCTCCAATCTTTGCTTCAAAAGTGATGCTTTGGGATGATGAAAACAAAAAAGCTTCTAGAGTTGCTCACAAAAATTTAGAGTCTGGAAAAAAAGTTAGAGTTTATAACACTTCTGGAGAGCAGATAGATTAATTTTAAGGGATAAAAATCATGGCAGTATTAGTAATAAAAGATAAGTATGAAGAAATTAGAGCTAAGTTAAAAGAAGAACTTGGTTTGGTTAATGATCTTCAAATACCAAAATTAGAAAAAATCGTTATTAACTTTGGTTTAGGTGAGTCGGCAACAAACGCAAAAACTTTAGAAAATGCTATTGAAGATATAGTAAATATCACTTCTCAAAAACCAGTTATCACTAGAGCTAAAAAATCAATTTCAACTTTTAAAGTTCGTGAAGGTATGGCTTTAGGTTTAAAAGTTACTTTGAGAAAAGAAAAAATGTATAACTTCTTTTCTAAGTTAGTAAATGTTGCTTTACCTCGTGTAAGAGATTTTCAAGGTCTTTCTCCAAGATCTTTTGATGGTAAGGGTAACTATACTTTTGGTGTAAAAGAACAATTGATTTTCCCTGAAATCAAATATGACAAAGTAGACGCAGTTCGTGGAATGGATATCACTATTTGTACAAGTTCAGCAAATAATGTTGGTGCTAGAGCTCTTTTAAAAGCTTTAGGTTTTCCGTTCAAAAATTTATCTGTTAAGGAAGGAATGTAAGGAATTTAATTATGGCAAAAAAATCAGCAGTACAAAAATCTATAAACAAAAGAAAGCTAATGGATAAATATGCTAAAAAGCGTGAAGATCTTAAAAAGCAATTAGCAAATACAGAGCTTGATTTTGAAGAAAGAATTTTGATTCAGAAGAAATTAGAGGCATTGCCTTTAAACTCTTCTCAAGTTCGTCATAAAAATAGATGTTGGTTAACAGGTCGTCCAAAAGGCTACCACAGAGATTTAGGTCTGTGTCGTAATGCCTTAAGAACAATGGCGCATCAAGGTTTAATACCAGGAATGACAAAGGCGAGTTGGTAATTTAAGTTAAGGATTTTAAAAATGGAAACAGCAAACAAAGAGACAAATAGAAGAAAGTTAATTAACAAGACAACCAATGATCCTGTATCTGACTTTTTAACAAGAATAAGAAATGCTTTATTAGTAAAAAAAGAGAAAGTATCAGTTCCTTTCTCAAAATTAAAACTGAATTTGGCAGAGTTATTTAGAAATGAAGGATTTATCAATGATGTAAAAGTTGTAAATGAAAATGATGCGGCTTTAAAATCTTTGGTTTTGGATTTGAGATATGTTAATGGCAAACCTGCTATTTCAGGAATGCGCAAAATTTCAAAGCCGGGTCTTAGAAAGTATTCAAAAGCAAAATATGCACCGCGAGTTTTCAGCGGTCTTGGAATTAGTGTTTTGACAACTTCAAATGGTTTACTTACTGATAGAGCAGCAAGAACTCAGAAAGTTGGAGGTGAAATTCTTTGCCAAGTTTGGTAATTGAGTTTTTAGGATTTTAAGAAGAGGAAAAAAAATGTCACGTATCGGAAAAAAAGAAATATCTATCCCAGCTGGAGTCGAGATTAAAATCGAAGCTCTTGATCTTGGTCAAAAAGTTTCTGTTAAGGGACCTAAAGGTGAATTGAGCCGTGTTATTCGTCCTGAGATTGAAGTTGTGCAAGAGGGTGAAACACTTTTGGTTAAACGTCGTAATGAAGAAAGAAAAACTAGAGCTCTTCATGGTTTATCTCGTACTTTAATCAATAATATGGTTATTGGTGTTACAACTGGTTTCAAAAAAGAACTTAGTATCGTCGGTGTTGGTTATAGAGCACTTTTAAAAGGAACTGATTTAGATTTTCAAGTTGGTAAATCTCACCCAGTAATTGTTAAGCCACCTGAAGGTGTAAAGTTTACAGTAGAAGAGAACAATACTTTGATAGTAATCGAAGGTTTTGATAAAGAATTAGTTGGTCAAATTGCTGCTAATATAATTGCAATTAGACCACCTGAGCCTTATAAAGGTAAGGGTATCAGAATCAAAGGTCAGCATATCCGTCGTAAAGCTGGTAAGAGTGGTTCTAAATAAATTTTATAGTTAGGAAAGTAAAAATGGTACAAGCAACAAGAAAAGAAAAAAGATTAAAAAGACACTTTAGAGCAAGAAAGAAAATTTTTGGCTCTTCTGAAAGACCTCGTATGGTTATCACCAGAACAAACAAGCATATTGGTGCACAAGTTATTAACGATCAAGACGAAAAAACTTTATGCGCTATTTATTCTTATTCAAAAGATTTGAAAGGTAAAGTTCGTGGATATGATATAGCTGGAGCAGAAGAAGTTGGTAAAGCAATTGCTCTTAAGGCTATCGAGGCAGGTGTTGCTAAAGTTGTTTGTGACACTGGTGGAAACCTTTATCATGGTAGAGTAAAAGCTTTAGCTGAAGCAGCTAGAAAAGCAGGTTTGGAGTTTTAATTAGGATTTTAAAAAGATGAACGAAGAAAATAAAAATTTAGAAGAAACAAAAATTGCACAGGAAGCACAAGCAAATAGCGAAGCTCCTGCAGAGTCTGCTGAGCAACAAGCTCCTGCGGCAGAAGCACAAGAAGTTGCTGAAGTAAAAACAGATGCACCAGCACAAACTGAATCAAAAGTTGAAGTGCAAAGTCCAAGAGCTCCTAGTGCTGAATCTAAAGCGGCAAACGCAAAGCAAGCTGAACAAAGAGCAAAGCGTGGTCCGGGTGCAAAAGACAAAAAAGGTTCAAAAAGAAGATCAAGAGCTGATCAAGAACAACAACAAAGTGAATATATAGAAAAAGTTGTTCAAGTAAGAAGAGTTACTAAGGTTTGTAAAGGTGGTAAAAAACTTTCTTTTAGAACAACTGTAATTATTGGTAACGAAAAAGGTAAAGTTGGTGTTGGTGTTGGTAAAGCTGCTGAAGTTTTGGTAGCAATCAAGAAAGCAATTGCTGATGCTCGTAAAAAAGTTGTAGATATTTCAACTGTACCTAATACAAATACAATTTCTCATACTGTTCAGGGTATTTCTGGTGGTTCAAAAGTAATGTTAAAGCCAGCTGCTGATGGTACTGGAATTATTGCTGGTGGTACAGCGCGTATCGTGCTTGAGCTTGCAGGTGTTGGTGATATTCTTTCTAAATCACAAGGATCAAAATCACCACTTAATGTAGCGCGTGCAACTGTGAATGCTTTGGGTCAATTAAGATCTTTTCAAGAAGTTGCTCAGTTAAGAGGTATTTCAGTGAAAAAGATGCTTTTTGCGTCATAGATTAAGTTAAAAAAGGTTTATAAGGAAAAGAAAAATGGCAACAGAAACAAGTAGTAAAACAAAAGAATTAAAGATCACCTTAGTTAGAGGTAGAGCTAAAGCTTCTAAAAAACAATCTTTGATTTTAGATGCACTTGGTATCAAAAAAACAGCAAGCGTTGTTTTTCATGACAACAGCCCAACTATTAAGGGGATGCTAGCTAAGGTTGCACATTTAGTAAAAATAGAGGACAACAAATAAACTAAAAAAGTAGGAAATTATGGCGGAAACTTTGAGACAATTAAAACCTGCAAAAGGTTCAATAAAAAAGAGATTTAAAAAAGGTCGTGGAATTCCTTCGGGTTCTGGTAAGACTTGTGGTCGCGGACATAGAGGTCAAAAATGTAGAAGTGGTTATAGTGCAACTCCTTGGAAAGAGGGTGGTCAAACTCCTTTTTATAGAAGAATACCTAAACACCAAACAAACACTAGAGTTAATAGAAAAATCTTTACTGTGATTAACCTTGATGATATTCAAGATTTTGCTGATTTAAATGTTACTGAAGTAAGTGTTGAAACTTTGTTTGAATACGGCAGAATTAAATCTTTGGAAGATTGGGGAGTTAAAGTATTAGGTACTGGTGAGATCAAATCAGCAGTTACTGTTAAAGCTGATAGATTTTCTGCTTCTGCAAAACAAGCTATTGAAAGTGCTGGTGGTAAAGCTCTTGAAGTAAATACTTCTGAGATCGTTGCGAGTGCTGTTATTGAAGAGTAAGTACAGGTTCTGCTAATAATTTGGTTTACTTAGGTAAATAATTTATCATTTAATTTCAATTAAGTTTAAGCCATTTTCTATTATTGGCGCTAGAATATTATTTAGGTTTATTATGGCAAAAGAAAAAATCAACAATCATAGTCTTAGTATCAAAGATATTTTTAATTCTTCAGGATTACCTGAAAAATTAGGTTTTACGGTTTTGATGCTCGCAATCTATAGATTAGGTGTGCATATTCCACTTTATGGTGTCGATCAAGAGGCTCTTAGATCTAACCCTACTTTATCTTCTGGTTTGCTTGCTTTGGTTGATATGTTTGCTGGTGGTGCTTTAAGTGCGCTTTCGATTTTTGCACTTGGAATTGGTCCTTATATTACCTCAAGTATTATTATGCAACTTCTTGTTGAGGTGATTCCGCCTTTGAAAGATTTACAAAGAAACCATGGAGAAGATGGTAGAAAACAATTTCAGAAAATCACTCGCTATACGACTTTAGCACTTGCAATGATTCAGAGTTTTGCTTTAGCACGTTTTTTAGATGTTGCACAAATTGCAACAAATCCCGGTTTTAGTTTTTATTTGACAACTATAATGGTTTTAACTGTCTCTGCTTTGTTAGTCATGTGGATTGGTGAAATCATTACAGAGAAAGGAATTGGTAATGGTGCATCTCTTTTGATTTTTATCGGAATTGCTTCAAAATTACCAGTAATGATTTCTGATACAGCAACTGCTGTCAGAGTTGGATCTTCACCGCAGTGGGGTGTTTTAACTTTGATTGGAATTTTTCTTTTGCTCACTGTTGTCATTATTATGATTCAAGAAGGGTCAAGAAATTTATTGATTTTAGGTTCGCGCCGTGTTGGACAACAACAAAAAGGTCATTATCTACCTTTGAAAATCAATCCAGCAGGAGTTTTGCCGATTATTTTTGCTTCAGCTGTTTTGTTTATGCCTATGCAATTATTAACTTTTGCAGGTATTCAAAATAAATCTGTGTCAATTTTATTGCGTGATCTTTTTGCTAAAATCCCTGGAGTAACTGCAATGAGCGGTACGAGCTTAGGTGATGCAGGTTCATGGATTGCACAACGTATAGAATTTATTTTTGCTTATAACAGAGTAGAACATTCTATTTTTTACTTTATATTGATTGTTGCTTTTACTTTTTTCTATGCAACAATTGTTACAAACCCAAGAGAGCTTGCCGACAATCTAAAAAAGAACGGCTCAGCTATTGAAGGTGTTAAACCGGGTAAAGCTACAACTGATTTTCTTGAAAAAATTCTTTCTAGAATTGTTTTTATTGGTGCAATAGCAATTGGTTTAATAGCTGTTTTGCCTATTCATGCAGAACAATGGTGCCAAGTAAACACTTTAGGTGGCTTAGGTTCAACCTCTCTAATTATTTTAGTGGGTGTTGCAATTGATACGAGAAACCAATTACTTGCCTATGTTCATTCACATCGTTATCAAGCTAAATCACTTTTAAACTAAACTCTAAAATAAAAAACTTAAGAACTAAGTTGCCAGCTTCTGGTCATTTCAGAAGTATTGAGTCCTTGGCTTTCTACATAATCAGTTTGTTTTTCTAGGCTTCGAATTATATTCGCTGCATACTCTTGTAATTTTTTGTTGTCTTTGGGTAAAAGACTGTTTTTTAATTCCAAGAAACTATGTTTGCTGTTATTTAAAAACTTATTTAACTTAGAATTGTATTGAGAAAAACTAAAGCCTAATTTTTGCAGTATGTTTTGTAAGATCTGTTTAGGCAAGAAAGACAATAGCGCATCTAAAAACTCATCTCTTTTTAGATTTGTGCGACCTGCGGGTGGTATTTCCTGGTTATCATTTTCATTAGCGTTATTAAAACCCGACCATGCTGAAGCTATTTGTTGGGCAAAGCTTGCTCCAGATATTTGAGCAAGGCTAAAATCTCTATTGCCTAAAGTACTAAAGTTACTGCTTAATTGCCCTTCTTGTGGTGATTGAGCTCGTCGCTGTTGTGCTCTTTTAAAACTTTTTTTTGTGCGTCTTGATATAGGTCTTGCCTGCAAAATTTTCTAAGTATGTATTTTCTTCCACCGTGCTCATATTATATTAATTCTATTATGAAAGTATAATTATGATTGTTAAATTTTACTTAGAGCCTTATTCTAAGATCTTTTGTTATAATTGATCTATGAATTACGATCCAACAAACCCGAGTATAACTTTGAACCCAATATCTTCAAAGGCTAAAGAAAAGAGTTTTATAAATAAGGTTTTTAATTTAATGTTTTGGGGCTTAGCAGCGTCTGCCCTATCGGCTTTTTTCTTTGCTACTAATGAAACTTTAATGAGGGTTCTGCTCAGTAGTCAGTTGTTGTTTTTCGGCTTAGCTATTGGACTTGTTATTATGGTTATTACTCTTTCTGCCAATATAACTAAAATGTCGCCGCAAACGGCTTTTATTTCTTTTATGATATATGCACTGTTAAATGGTGTATTACTCAGCACTATATTTTTGGTATATACCTCGGCATCAATTTTTAGCACTTTTGTTGTCGCCGCGGCAACTTTTGCGGCTATGGCAATTTATGGATACACTACAAAAAAAGACTTAACTTCGATTGGATCTTTTGCTTTTATGGCTTTAATTGGTTTAATAATTGCTCAAGTTGTCAATATGTTTATGCATTCAACTGGTCTTGCGGCACTAATTAACTATGCAGGAGTTTTGATTTTTGTTGCAATAACAGCCTAAGATGTCCAAAAAATCAAACAAATAGGGAATCCAACTCTTTTCATCCAAATTATGCTGTTATGGGGCTTTAAGACTTTACCTTGATTTTATTAACCTTTTTATACATCTTTTGAGAATTATGGGTAAGAGACGTTAAGTTTTTTTAATCTTAGCTGGCTTTGTAAATAAAAATATTACCGATAAATACATATAGGCTTTTAAGCTTTTTATGTATAAAAATCATTAGAAAAAAAGATTTTTACTTTTTGTGTTTTTATTGGCACAAATTTTTTTCTGTTGTCTATGCGTTACCTGCAAAATTTTTGAGAAACTTTAAAGAGTTAGACAATAATGAAAATTCTTATTTGCAATTTTTTGTAAATGAAAAAGATTTACAGCATGATTTGAGTGAAGGTGTTTTTGATGTCCGAGTTTTCTTTGATGCTCGCCCTCTATTAAAAGAAACAGTTTTTCCACAAAATATTAAATTGGAAATTTATCAAGAAATTGCTGGTCAAGAAAGTCTTTTAAGTATAGTAAACAAAACAGTCAAAAGTAGAAAGTCTGCCGCAAATGTCTATCATCATTTGTATCTCGAAAGAGTAGAAGCAAGTACTAATTTAGTCTTTAAAATTTATAATTCGCAAAATATTTTAGATAGTGTGTTTCAGCAAACAGTTACAGTCTTAAATAATGATATTTCTGATTTTGCTAGTCTAGAAGATTTTGTTTGTGAAGATAGTGATGGAGAGTGTTTGCTTGAATATGTTTTACGAAATGTTACTTTTAGTGCGAATTATGATTATAATCTAAGAACTCATGTTTATAAAAATGATAAGGGAAAATATTTTGTTAATATCCCAATTAAAAAAGCTCGAAAATTAAACAATAAAGTAAACACAATAAAGGTGTCAAATACAAGTTCAAAAGACAGTTCCTTTTTTGACCAAGTTTTAAATGCTGTAGTTTTAAATTTCCCTAGCTCAACTGATTTTTTTAAATTTAATAATGATGGAAGATTACAAATCAACACCAATACAAATAATGGAGTTTTAAATATTGCAGCTGGAACGACTAGTCGTGCTTCTATTGTTTTTGATCAAGGTGATTTATTAGAGGAACCTGTTGATGGCGCTCTTGAGTTTGATGGTGAAAATTTGTATTTTACTTCTCAAGGTGTGCGTAGTGTACTTGGAGAGGGAGGTTCATTAACTGGTTTAGTTGAAGGTCCTCAAGGACCTCCCGGACCTCAAGGACCTTCAGGTCCGCAGGGAGCAACAGGAGCTCAAGGACCTGCCGGACCACAGGGACCTGCGGCATCTGGAATTGACTTGTCTAATGGCGGAGTGCTTGATGGTGTAATTAGTTTTGTTACAGGCTCTTTTCTTCAAGATGCAAGTTTTAACGGTGTCACTATGCTCAAAAACACTTCAAGCTTAAAAATAAATGGTAGTTTACAGTTTGTTGATGGCAATGAAAATGACGGTTATGTTTTAACTTCTGATGCAGATGGTAATGCGCGTTGGCAAGTTTCAGCTTCTGGTGCCGATAATATGGGAGATCATTTAGCAAGAAATAATATTGATATGGATAGTTATAGTATTTTAGATGCCCAAAATGTAAACGGCGTGACAGCAAACTTTAGTAATTTAAATTTAATGGGAACAGCATTATTTAATGCATCATCATTATTACAAATAAACGGTAGTATCAAAATTCCAAGTTCTGCCGCTTTAGATTATGTTTTAACCTCAGATGCAGATGGCAATGCGACTTGGCAAGATTTACAAACTCTGCCAAGTAACGGAGATAATCTAGGAGATCATATTGCTAGAGAAAATTTAGAAATGAGTAATTTTAATATCGTCAATGCCCAAAATGTAAACGGGGTGACAGCAAACTTTAGTAATTTAAATTTAATGGGAACAGCATTATTTAATGCATCATCATTATTACAAATAAACGGCAGTATCAAAATTCCAAGTTCTGCCGCTCTAGATTATGTTTTAACCTCAGATGCAGATGGCAATGCGACTTGGCAAGATTTACAAACTCTGCCAAGTAACGGAGATAATCTAGGAGATCATTTAGCAAGAAATAATATTGATATGGATAGTTATAGTATTTTAGATGCCCAAAATGTAAACGGGGTGACAGCAAACTTTAGTAATTTAAATTTAATGGGAACAGCATTATTTAATGCATCATCATTATTACAAATAAATGGCAGTATCAAAATTCCAAGTTCTGCCGCTTTAGATTATGTTTTAACCTCGGATGCAGATGGCAATGCGACTTGGCAAGATTTACAAACTCTGCCAAGTAACGGAGATAATCTAGGAGATCATATTTGCTAGAGAAAATTTAGAAATGAGTAATTTTAATATCGTTAGATGCCCAAAATGTAAACGGGGTGACAGCAAACTTTAGTAATTTAAATTTAATGGGAACAGCATTATTTAATGCATCATCATTATTACAAATAAACGGCAGTATCAAAATTACAAGTTCTGCCGCTTTAGATTATGTTTTAACCTCGGATGCAGATGGCAATGCGACTTGGCAAGATTTACAAACTCTGCCAAGTAACGGAGATAATCTAGGAGATCATTTAGCAAGAAATAATATTGATATGGATAGTTATAGTATTTTAGATGCCCAAAATGTAAACGGGGTGACAGCAAACTTTAGTAATTTAAATTTAATGGGAACAGCATTATTTAATGCATCATCATTATTACAAATAAACGGCAGTATCAAAATTCCAAGTTCTGCCGCTTTAGATTATGTTTTAACCTCAGATGCAGATGGCAATGCGACTTGGCAAGATTTACAAACTCTGCCAAGTAACGGAGATAATCTAGGAGATCATTTAGCAAGAAATAATATTGATATGGATACTTATAGTATTTTAGATGCTAAAAATGTAAACGGCGTGACAGCAAACTTTAGTAATTTAAATTTAATGGGAACAGCATTATTTAATGCATCATCATTATTACAAATAAACGGCAGTATCAAAATTCCAAGTTCTGCCGCTTTAGATTATGTTTTAACCTCAGATGCAGATGGCAATGCGACTTGGCAAGATTTACAAACTCTGCCAAGTAACGGAGATAATCTAGGAGATCATTTAGCAAGATATAATATTGATATGGATAGTTATAGTATTTTAGATGCCCAAAATGTAAACGGGGTGACAGCAAACTTTAGTAATTTAAATTTAATGGGAACAGCAGTATTTAATGCATCATCATTATTACAAATAAACGGTAGTATCAAAATTCCAAGTTCTGCCGCTTTAGATTATGTTTTAACCTCAGATGCAGATGGCAATGCGACTTGGCAAGATTTACAAACTCTGCCAAGTAACGGAGATAATCTAGGAGATCATTTAGCAAGAAATAATATTGATATGGTAAGTTTTAATATCGTCAATGCCCAAAATGTAAACGGGGTGACAGCAAACTTTAGTAATTTAAATTTAATGGGAACAGCATTATTTAATGCATCATCATTATTACAAATAAACGGTAGTATCAAAATTCCAAGTTCTGCCGCTTTAGATTATGTTTTAACCTCAGATGCAGATGGCAATGCGACTTGGCAAGATTTACAAACTCTGCCAAGTAACGGAGATAATCTAGGAGATCATATTGCTAGAGAAAATTTAGAAATGAGTAACTTTAATATCGTCAATGCCCAAAATGTAAACGGGGTGACAGCAAACTTTGATAATTTGAATTCACTATCTTCTAATACAGTAGAGGTACTTGCTCAAAATTTAAATGGAACAACATTGAATTTTGCAAATAGCGTGATTACCAATTCGTTTAAATATATAGATGGAAATCAGCAAGATGGCTATATTCTAACTTCTGATGCTGATGGTAATGCAAGTTGGAAAATACCTCCTCCTGATGATAATTTAGGAGATCATTTAGCAAGAAATAATATTGATATGGATGGCTTTGATATTGTAGATGCAGGAGATGTCGCCGGCGATACAGCTAACTTTGGTACATCTTTGACTACACAAAAGATTGAGGGCGTTATAACTGTTGATACAGATGGAAGTACAATTATCACTTTGACTGATGCTAGTGTTAATGCTTTAAAAGTCATCTCTGCAAGTTCTCAAAGTGCTGATATTATTCGTGTTGAAGATTCTAATACAAATGAACTTTTTAGTATTAGTGCCACTGGTCAAATAAATGCAATAGGACAAATTAATGCTAATGCAGGGATAAGATTTTTTAATATGGGAACCAGCCCTACTCCTACTTGTGATGCTAGTATTCGAGGATCTACTTTTTACGAACAAAAAAATGGAAATAATAGTGATAAGTTATACATTTGTATGAAAACTGGGCAAACTGCTAGTAATGATGAGTTCGCTTGGAAAGAGATAACACTCATATTGTAGCTTTACCTATTTTGAAAATAAACTAGTTACTTTGACATAACAAAGATGGTATAATAAATAAAGTTATATAGCTTTAAAAGCAGGCTTTTTATGCCTGTTTTTTTGTTATTAAAGGGCCAAACAATGTATAAAATAGGAAAAAAATTAATAGAAGCAGCTGAGGAATTAGAAAAAATCAAGAATATTCCAAAGGAAACCTTTATCAGAGCAATATGTGATTCAATTGCTGGTGCATATAGAAAAAAAATGAAGCTTTTGTCTTCAGATTCTATCAACGTACAATATGATGAGGATACTGGTGAAATTGGTGTTTTTGTCCCAAAAACAGTAGTTTTAGATGTTGCTGATTCTGCTAGAGAAATTGCTCTTGCTGAAGCAAAAGAATATATTCCAGACGTTGTTGAAGGTGAAATTTTAGAACTTGATGTAACTCCAGAAGATTTTGCCGAGTTTGGTAGAATTGCGGCTTCAACTGCAAAACAAATTATGACTCAAAGAATTAGAGAAGCTGAAAAGATGAATCTAAGAGAAGAGTTTCAACAAAAACAATATTCAACAATGGTTGGTTCTATCAAACGTATTGAGTATACAGTTCGCGGGCAACCAAATGTTGTCGTTGATTTGGGGAATTTTGACGTAAATATTCCAATGAAACTTCAAGTTGCAAAAGAAACTTATAGAGTTGGTAATAGAATTAGAGTTTACATTCAAGAGTACAAAGAAGACAGACGTGTGCCAATGATTATTGCATCTCATGTGCATGAAAGTTTAGTAAGAGAGCTTTTTGAATTAGAAGTTCCTGAAATTGAAGATGGTACAGTTGAAATAAAGTCTATTGCTAGAGAAGCTGGTCAAAGAACAAAAATTGCAGTTAGTTCTGAAACAGAAGAAATAGATCCCGTTGGTGCTTGTATCGGTGCCCGAGGTTCAAGAATTCAAAATGTTCTTTCTGAATTAAGGAATGAAAAAATTGATATAGTTCGTTACTCGGAAGATCCAGTAGATTATATTTCTAACGCTTTAAGTCCTGCAGAAATTTCTACAGTGGCTCTTTTTAAAGATGATACTGGTATGAGAGCTGAAGTTGCTGTGAATTCAGATCAATTGAGTTTAGCAATTGGTAGAGGTGGTCAAAATGTTAGATTGGCTGCAAAACTTACTGGTTGGAAAATTGACATAAAAGAAATTGCAAATTCTGCACCTGTTGAAGCGCAAGATGAAGAAGCCGCTGATCAAGAAGAGCAGGAAGAAGAAGAAAAAGAGGAGGCAAATCTCTAACGATGTTGCGTCAGTGTGTTTCTTGTAAAAAGAAAATTGAAAGAAAGTTTTTAATTAGAATCTTAAAAGAACACAAAACTCACGAACTAATTTTAAATCCAAATCAGTATCAACATGGCAGGTCGGTATATTTGTGTAAGAATAAAGATTGTGTGGAGGCAATATCTAAAAACAAAAAATTTAAAACTAGTGATATAGAAAACTTAGTTTTAAAAATACAAAAAGAATTATTATGACCAATAGTGCAAAAGTAAGAATTTATGATTTAGCAAGAGATAAAACTCCTGCTGATTTAGATGAAAAAACAAAAAAGAAGGTTCAAACTGAGCTTACTCGTCAGTTAATTCAAAATGCTAAAAGATTTGGTCAAAACCCCAAAACAGCTTCTAGTTCTATTGATGGTTATATTGTTCAAGATTTACTTAACTCAATTAGTGTCAATGAAATTGTTGAGAATGTCCAAGCTGGGAAAAAAACTTCTGTTAAAAAAACATCTGCTGAAGAAAAGTCCGATGCTCAACCTGCTAAAAAGGCTTTGAGAATTGTTCGTAGAATTACAAAAACCGAACAAGAAGACGAGCTACAATAACTTGAACAACAAGAGTCAGATGCTCAAAACCAGAGTAGTGAAGATTCAAGCAATGAAACTCAAGATGAAAGTGACGAAGAAGATTTTGTAGAAGATAACGATGATTCTTATGATGCAGAACTGCAAAAAAGTATACAAGAAATAGCAACTAAAACTCAAAAGAAACCTGCTAAAACTCAAGCAAGTGCTCCTATGAAAGATTTGAGAAACGTGCGCTCAATTCCTTTAAAACCGGTTTCAAGTTTTCAAGATTCAAATGACGGTCCATCACAACCTTTTAGAGTAGCAAGACCTACTTCTGCTGCGTCTGGAATTGGTAGAAAGAAAAAACGTACAAACTCTGAAGATAGACCAAAGCCAATTAAAAAAGAAAAAGTACAAGTGGTAGATGATACTCCAAAAGAGATATCAATTACTAAACCAATGACAGTAAGAGAACTTTCACAAGCAACAAATATTGCTGAGACAGAAATAATCACTTTCTTTTTTATGAAAAAGATTGTAAAAACCGTCAATGATGTTTTAGAAAAAGATTTAATTGTTGGTTTTCTTGAAACCAAAAACTTTATAGTAGATACACAAGAAAAAGATGATACACACGAAGAATTGAAAACTACTCTTGAAAAAGATCAAAGCGAAGGTAACTTGGTTAAACGCGCTCCAGTAGTGACAATTATGGGGCATGTGGATCATGGTAAAACAACTTTAGTTGATACTATTCGTAAGACAAAAGCTAAAGTGGTAGATACTGAGTCAGGTGGTATTACACAACACATAAGTACTTATAAAATTCAAGCTGAAGATTTTGATGGTAACTTGAGGAAAATCACAATTTTAGATACTCCGGGTCACGAAGCTTTTACTGCGATGAGAAAGCGTGGCGCGAATGTTACAGATATTATTGTTTTAATTGTTGCGGCTGATGATGGTGTTATGCCTCAAACAAAAGAATGTATTAAGTATATAAAAGAAAGCAAGATACCTTTTGTTGTTGCTGTAAACAAAATTGATAAAGATGGAGCAAATGCGGACAAAGTTTTAGGTCAATTAGCAGAGTATGAAATTATTACACAAAATTATGGTGGTACTGTTGAATGTTCAATGATTAGTGCACTTAATAATCAAAATGTTGATGATCTTTTGATGAAAGTAATGCTTGTTGCAGATGCTGAATTAGATGAAGTTATTATGTCTAACCCGAACAGACTTGCTTTAGGAACTGTGATTGAAGCAGAGCTATCTCGAACTAAGGGTCCGTTAGCAACTGTTCTTGTACAAAATGGTACTTTGAAAAAAGGTGATTTTATTTCTGCTGGTGCAGTATTTGGTAAGGTCAAATCTATGCTTGATGAAAGTGGTCATTTGACAGATGAGGCAGAGCCTTCAACTGCTGTAACCGTGCTTGGATTTGGTGGCGTACCAAAAGCTGGTGATAAGTTTAAAGCTCATGCTAATTTAAAACAAGCAAAAAGTGATGCAGAAGAAGTAGCACAAGAAGATCTTGAGAAAAAACGTTACAGAGGTATTTATACTTTTGCTTCTGAAGTTAAAGAAGGTCAAGAAAAAGAACTTAGAATTATTATTAAAGCTGATGTCCAAGGTTCGGCTGAAGCGATTGCTCATGAGATCAATAAACTCTCTACGGGTGAAGTCTTGGTGAAACCTATTGCAATTGAGTCAGGATCAATTACATCTAATGACGTACAAATGGCTTCTCAAACAGGCGCTGTCATAGTAGGTTTTCACGTTGGTGCAGATACCGCCGCAACGGCAAAACTGGCAGAAAAGCTTGAAGTTAAATTAAAGTCATATGAAATTATTTATAAATTGACAGAAGATTTAGAAAGATCAGTTCTTGGTTTACATGAGCCTGAACTTGAAGAGCAAAAACTTGGTGAAATTGAAGTGAGAAAAATCTTTGAAATTTCTGGTAGAAAGATAGCTGGCTCTTATGTAACTAATGGAAAAATTGTTAGAAATGAGATTGCAAGAGTGATTCGTGAAGGTGTAAAAATCTTTGAAGGTCGCGTTGACTATTTAAAGAGATTCAAAGATGACGCTAAAGAAGTAAAAGAAAACTTTGAGTGTGGTTTAAGTTTTGAAAAATATAATGATTTACAAGAAGGCGATTTGATTGAATGCTCGACAGCGAAGGAAGTTGCAAGACTTAGTCTATAAGGATTTACAGTAAAATTTTGATTTTCTCATAGTAGTCAATAATCAAGTATATGTTAATTTAACACTGTTTAATTACAGGGGGATTTCTTAATGAGTCCTTAATCTTCATATGATACACAAAATTTAGCAAAGTCAAAGGAGATTATTGGATGAATATTGAAATTAATGGTATCAGTTACACTAAGCCATGATATTAAAACAAAAGTTGATGAATATCTGAGCTATTTAGAAGGTGTTAAATCTGGTATTTATTCGGCAACAAGTTCTGAAGTTAATTTGCTAAATCTTGGTACTAATAAATCTGTTGACGAGGTTATTAATAACCTAAAAACTTTTTCTGTAGATGATGATATCGGAAATTTTGATTTTAATACTAATGGTCAATCTGGTGATGATATAGATTTCTTAAAGCATATAATCTCTAAGGGGCAAGCTCGTGGTGAGTTGCAAATTAAAGATAATGGAAATGGAAGTCAAGAGTTTATTACCTCTGGTGGATATAAAGTTGTAGTAAGTCGAGGTTATGGTAACGTAGAAATTTTTAAACCTGATGGTACCTTAATGACAAAAATACATGGTGATCCTCATGTTAATGAATATGATGCAAATGGTAATTATACTGGTCAGTGGCATTATGCTGATGATTCAACATTTATACTTGCTGATGGTACAGAAATTGTAATGAATTCAAAAAAAATTTCAGATACTATTATGGTAAACAGAGGGGTCTATGTAAAGGATGGCGATAAGGTTGCCCATGTTGGATTAGAGTTTGGTGCAGGGCGCAACAATGATGCTATTGATGGACAAGAAGAGGGCGAATATAGAACAATTAGATTTTTAGATGTTGATGCAAATGAGTGGGATGCTGCTGTTGCTGAAAAAAATTCTTCTGGCAAACGTAATGGAGTCTTTGCTGAAATTAATGGACAATGGGCACGTCAAGGAGATGATGGCAAATTTTATGATATGAAATTTGAATCATGGTCTAGTTATACAAGAAGACAAGGTAATGAACTTTTCACAAGCGATCAAGCTGTTCTTGCAAATAGAGAGCAACTTATTGCGGCGCTTGATGGACAAGATGTTTTAGATTTTGCTCAACTTGAATCTTTAAACTTAGGTCCTATACAATCCTATGTAGAAAATTTGTTTTTAGCAAATAGAGAATCTTTAGATGCAAATACTATTAGTGCCTTAGAAATTTTTGTAGGTCTTGATGCAAATTCTGATGAACTTATGACTATTATAAATTCAGGACAAATTTCTGATAATGCATTAAACGTCTTAAGATTCTTTAAAAATAGTGGAGCAAACGTTCAAGAGCTTTTCGAGGTATTTGATCATGGTGATATAAGTGATCGCAAACAATCTACTTTAGATTTGTTTAAAAGTGCTGGTGCATCGGTTGCTGACATGATTGATGTTCTTGATTATGATGATGCGTCTGATAATCAAGTTCATGTTTTGGATATTTTAAAATCCAAGGGAGCAAGTATTGATGACCTCTTTAGTGTTTTAGATTTAGAAGATGTTTCTAGTAATAATGTTGAATTTATTGATACTTTATTACTCGCCGATGATAGTACAAATCTTGCTGACATTCTATCTGTTTTGCATACTAATGTTAGTGAAAATGTTAAAAATTTAGCAGATGTATTTCTAACTCTTGATGGCGTGAATAAAGATCATTTACTTGCTTTATTAAACATTGAAAATATCGCTGATCAAGCGCCAGATGTTGCAAATGTTTTTATTGACAATGGTGCTTCGATTGATGAGTTAATGGATTTAGTTCAAAATGTAAACTTTAATGATAGTACTAAAACATATGCAGAATCTTTATTTAATAATGGTCTTAATGTCAATCAAGTTTTAAATATTTTAAAAACTGTTGATACTTCTGCAATAACTGCAGACCATTTGGTAAATTTAATAAATTTTGGTTTTAATGATGAGCAAATTTCTTTAGCTATTAATAGTGGAGTAAATTCAGATCAAGAAAGTTTTGTTGAAGATGTCCTAAGCTTTGTAAATTCTGTTGGTGATATTAATTTATTAAGTCCTGAAATGAAAGAGGCATTAACTGGTAGGTATTTTTCTTTAAATACTAATAGTGATGATGTCCTTTATAATCAAGATTTAGCTGATTTATTTGCTGATTTGAGTGAATTTGATATTTCTAATGATAATGTTTTTGGTCAGTATTTAACACAAGTATATGATAAAAGTATTTTTTCTCAAGCTGAAATAGATGTTAATGATATAAAGGCAAAAATGTTTTTCTTATCACAAAATAACTCTATTTCAAGCTTTATTGATGATCATGATGATATCGATTCTGCATACAAGAATTTACTGGTAGCTTCTTTCTTTGAAACTGATGCAGATCAAGTAAATGCTGCTAGAGAATTATTGTCTGATGATCAAGAAGCTCATATTGATTTGATTAAGCAAATGTATCAAGTTAGTTCTCAGACTAATCATACTTACTATTCTGTTTTCAAAGATCTTTTAGCTAAGGTTACAAACCCAAAAATATCTTTAGCTATTTACGAAGGAGATTTTTCTTTATTAGTAGATAATACTTCATCTAAAAGCTCAGGAAGTGGTCGTAAGGTAAAAACTAATACAGAGCAAGAAGTTGAAGAAACAAATGAACTTTTTAAATCTATAAAGAATTTCATATCAAGTCCAGAAGCATCTTTTGCAAGTTTACAAGATAAAGTCAATTTAATTAGTGGTTTAGGTGATGAATCTTCTGGAGATCAACAAGTAATTGATAATAATCATCAGATTCTTTCTGGAATCAATCAATTGGAGACTAGATGATTTAAGATCACAACGTGAGGCGATTTTAAATAGATTAGCCGCTATGAATTCTAGTGGTGGATCATCTGGAGGAAGACGAGTTAAAGGTTCAGGAAATAATCTTAGAAATAGTTTAGAGTCTAAATTAGTAAGTCTTGAAAGTCAAATTGCTTCATTAGAACAAATGCTTGGTTTATAATATTGTTCTTTTAGTCTAACTTTAAAAACTGCCATAAATGCTTCTTGAGGTAATTCTACAGAGCCAACATTCTTCATGCGTTTTTTACCTTTCTTTTGTTTTTCAAGAAGCTTTTTCTTTCGGGAAATATCACCACCATAACATTTAGCAAGTACATCTTTTCTTTGAGCTCTTACTGTTTGTCGCGCAATAATTTTGCCACCTATTGCAGCTTGAATTGGAATCTCAAAAAGGTGTTGAGGTATAACTTCTTTTAGTTTCATGGCAAGTTTATTACCAACTGTAAAGGCATTGTCTTTAAATACAATACATGAAAGTGCATCGACTTTTTCTGCATTAAGTAGTATATCCATTTTTACAAGTTTATTTTGCTTGTATTCTGAAATTTCGTAATCCATAGTAGCGTAACCCTTTGAACGCGATTTGAGTTGATCAAAAAAGTCTGTAACTATTTCAGCAAGAGGTATTTGATAAATTAAATTTGTCCTTTGAGTAGCACTACCAATGTTGAGGTGTTTCATATCAATAAAGATACCTCTTTTTTCTTGGCAAAGCTCCATGATAGCACCAACGAAATCTTGCGGCAGCATAATATTGATTCTTACATAAGGTTCTTCGAGATAGTCAATATGAGTAGGATCTGGTAAGTTAGATGGATTATCGATTTCAATCATTTCTCCGTTTGTTTTATAAACTTTATAAATCACACTTGGAGCAGTTACGATTAAATTTAAATCGTATTCCCTTTCAAGTCTTTCTTGAATCACTTCCATATGTAGCATACCTAAAAAACCACACCTGAAGCCAGAACCTAATGCTCGTGAGCTTTCTGGTTCGTAGCTTATTGAACTATCATTAAGTTTTAGTCTTGATAAAGCTTCTTTTAAATCTTCATAGTCACCGGAGTCAACTGGGTATAAACCACAAAAAACTACTGGCATTGCTGGTTTGTAGCCGGGGACTGGCTTTGCAGTAGGTCTTTTTGTTGATGTAATCGTATCACCAACAAGGTTTTGGATTTCTTTAATTGAACAGGCAATATAGCCAACGTCTCCGGGTTCAAGTTTTTCTACTATTTGTTTTGGAGTTTTAAAACCAAGCTCTACAGTTGAATATTTCTTTTTTGCTTGCATGAAACTCACTTCTTCCAGCCGTGAAACACTCCCCTCTAAAATACGAGCGAGTGCAACTACTCCCAAGTAAGAATCATAGTAACTATCAAATACGAGAGCTTTAAGTGGCTTTTCTATTTCAAAAGCTGCTGGAGGAATACGCTCAATTATTGCATCTAGTAAATTTTCTATACCCAATCCTGTTTTTGCACTTACTTCTATGGCATGTTCACAATCAATACCAATTATGTCTTCAATTTCTTGTTTAACTCTTTGTGGATCAGCACTTGGAAGATCGATTTTGTTAAGTACGGGTATGATTTCTAAATTATGTTCTAAAGCTAGGTAAACATTTGCAAGTGTTTGTGCTTCGACACCTTGAGTGGCATCTACAATTAATAGAGCGCCCTCGCATGCTGCAAGTGACCTAGAAACTTCATATGTAAAATCAACGTGTCCCGGAGTATCAATTAAATTTAAGCTATAGCCTTTGTATGACATTTTTGCCATATTGAGTTTTATGGTGATACCGCGTTCACGTTCAATATCCATTGAATCAAGAATTTGTTCTTGCATTTCTCTTTTGGTAATCGTGCCGGTATGTTCTAGTAATCTGTCAGCGAGTGTAGATTTACCATGGTCAATATGTGCGATAATAGAAAAAACCCTTTTTTTTGAATCGGGTTTTTGAGTCTTTGACATAAACTAGATTATATTGAATTTTTAGTTTCTTGAAAGCTAGTTTTGCTAATACTTAATAAATAATATGTTATTTACCTGTAATAATAAATTAAAATCCTGTGTTTTTGGCTATTTATCCTTTAATAACTATGGTGATGAGCTATTAGCAAAGACTTTAATTGATATTTATGGGCTGGAAAATTACAGTTTGTTAAAAAAAAAAAAAGCTCTATTTTAAAACACATACAACAGTTTTCTCACGCCAATCAAGTCTTTGTAATTGGTGGTTTATTTCAAGATGAAACTAGTTTTTAAGTCTAGTTTATTACTTAACAGTAATAATGATTTTTAAAATTTTAAATAAAAAAATTTTTTTAGTTTCTGTAGGTCTTGGTCCCATAAAACTTGAAGTTTCAAAATTTCTACTTTATCAAGTCCTGAACAATATAAAAAACATTTCTGTTAGAGATAAATATTCAAAAGATTTGTTAATGGAGCTTGGTATTAAAGTTGTAGAGGATAAAGATTTGGTTTTTTATAATAAGTACCAAGATTTTTCTAATGTCTTTAAAAAAGAAAAAACACTTGTTTGTGTGCGCAATGAAAATGACTGGCTCTTAGCAAAAGAAAGATTTGAATTTGAGCAATTTGATTTACTTTTGATGCAGCAAGAATTTGCATTAGCAGAACAAATCCAAGCAGAAACTCCTTTTGGCATTGATGTTTATGATGCTTTTGCTTTTGAGTATATTGAAATATTAAACTTGGTGGCAAGCTACAAAAAAGTAATTAGTTCAAGGTATCATTGTGCTATTTTTGCTTTGCAAACAAATACTGACTTGTGTATATTAGAAATTAGTCCAAAACTAAGTTCACTTAAGCCCATGATAATTAATTAAAGTTGAGATACAAAAATTAATACTTCTGCAACCGCTCGATAGAGTTCAGGTGGTATTTGTTGATTAATTCTTACTAGCCTAAATAAAGCACGAGATAAAGGAATATTTTCAACAACTGGCACTCCATATTCTTCTGCAATAGCAATGATTTTTTCCGCCAGTAAATCAGCACCCTTTGCAATTACTTTGGGGGCTTCATCCATCGCGTCATTGTATTGAACTGCAAGAGCTACATGAGTTCGATTTTTTACAACAAAATCAGCTTCTGGTACTCTTGCCATACCGCCGCCGCCGCCACCTTGTGCAATCTCTCTTTGTCTTTGACGTCTTTTAGACTTAATCAAAGGATCACCCTCAGTGTTTTTATATTCATCTTTCATTTCTTTAAAGCTCATTCTTTGATCTTTCATAAACTTCCATCTTTGAAAAATATAATCAACAATTGCCACACTAAAAAGTAACAATGAAGATTTCCAGAAGAATTCCCACATGATGCCACCAACAGTAAAAATCCGGCTAATTTATTTGCGGCTTGAATATTACCAAGTACAGCAGGCATATGTTTAGAAACAATGCTCCAAGCAAGCATACCTGTGACAATGATTTTTATAAGATTTTTTGTAAGTTCAAAAAGCGATTTGACATTAAACATATTTTTTAAACCCTTGATAGGATCTAATTTTTCTAATTTGAATTTCAGTGGCTCCATGGTAAACAAAATGCCACCAAGCTGCATAACTTCAATAATAAATGCAACTAAGGCAAGCCCAATCATTGTCGGCACTATGATACTTAACAAAGTTCTCCAAGTATGAAAAAAAATAAAATTCCCAGATACTTCTTCAAACTTTGGTATTGCACCCCACATCATCTTACAAAGACTAATTAGTTCTTTGTAGGCAAGATTACCAGCTACAAAAAGTAAAGTGAAGCCAACAATCATCACGGCAAGCTGAGTAATGTCTTTGCTTTTAAAGACATTACCTTTTTTCTTTGTTCTTTCAATTTGTGCTGGGTTGCCTCAAATTGTTTATCTTCGTTATCTTCGTCTCCAGCCATGAGCTTTTTATATTTTGCAGATACTAGCTACTGTTTACAAATCCTAATAATTGCCTTACTCTCGTGTCTCAAAGTCAAAGCCTTTTTGTTACTCGAAAGCTTTGTGTTCTCAAAATTAGTTAACAGCACCTTCTTAATAATCCTACTTTAAGTTTAAGTTTAGGTAAACATATATAAGATCCTCTAACTGCTGCTCTAAACTCCACCTAATAAAACCTAATTAGCATCAAAAAAAGCCTTTTGACCCCCCATAAAAAGTCAAGTATTGTCTAATATTTTGTACTTGGAGGATTCAAAATGAAACAATACCCATGCCCCTGCTGTAAAAACAGAGAAAAAGTCATCAAAAAAGGCACACATATCAGAAAGTCAGATAGAAAAATCATACAAAGATTTTTTTGTAAAAGCTGTAATAAAAATTTTTCTGAGCAGACACTTAGGTTTGATTACCGATTACAAAAAAGACTTATCAATAAATCATGCTTTAAGCTACTCTGCAAAGGGCTTTCGGAGCGCGCTTGTGCGCTTGTGCTAAGCGTCGTACCTCGCACAATTTCTAGAAGATTAGTGCGCTTGGGTTTTTGTGCAAGAAAAAAATTAGCCAAATCCCGGGAAGAAATCACGCCGATTACAGATTTGGTTTTTGATGAAATGGAAAGCTTTGAACACACTAAGTGTAAGCCTTTGACAATGGCAATTGCCGTTGAAATGCAAAGCAGAAAAATATTAAGCGTAAACGTTGGCAAAATTCGCGCTAAAGGGCATTTGGCTGAAATTGCCAAGAAAAAATATGGCGCACGTAGTTGTGAGCGCAAAAAAACACTGCGCAAAATGTTTAGTGAACTTCAAGCTTGTTGTAATAAATTAACGCAATTTATTTCTGATAAATCATGGCATTACCCTGCGCTCATTCAAGAATATTTCGCAGGCGCTACGACACTGTCATACAAAGGGAGACGTGGCTGTGTCGTGGGGCAAGGTGAGCTCAAGGCAACTGGTTGGGATCCACTTTTTAGCTTGAATCATAGTGCCGCTATGTTTCGCGACAATGTAAAAAGGCTCAGTCGTAAAACTTGGTGCACCACAAAAAAGATTGTCAATCTTGAACATTTAATGCATATTTATGCTTGTTTTCATAATATGGTGATTGATAATGAGGAGATTTCTTTACGTGGTTTTTTAGTATGAGATTTTTGGCTTAGGTGGAGTTTAGAGCATCAGTTTAAGAATTTTATACTTCTTTTAAGCTGATTTAGCCTAAATACTTTGTTTTCAAGCGAATGCTTAATAACTTGGATCGTATATTATTTTTTCAATATGTTCTTTAATATTTGCAGGTTTTGTAAGCTTGCTAAGCCCTTTTTCAAAAGCTCTATTTGCAACAGCAACTGCTATTTCAAGAGATACTTTTCTAATTTCTTTAAGACTTGGATACATACAACCCATAGCCAAATCTTCTTCTTGAATTAGTCCAGCAAGTGCTTGTGCCGCAACTAAAAACATATCATCAGAAACTCTTTCAAGTTCACAGGCAATTGCTCCAAGACCAATACCCGGAAATATATAAGCATTATTTCCTTGTCCCGGTTTAAAGGTTTTGCCCTCGTAATCAACTTTGTCAAAAGGACTTCCTGAACAAAATATTGCCTGACCTTTACTCCAAGTATAAGCCTGCTCTGCTGTGCACTCTGCATTTGCAGTAGGATTTGATAAAGCAAAAATTGCTGGTCTTTCATGAAAACTAATCATTTTTTCAACTATTTCTTGTGTAAATGTACCCGGGGTGCCAGTTGCACCAATTAAAACATCAGGTTTTAAGGCTTCAAGAGCTTGGTTGAAATCCATAGCACCAATATTATGTGCATATGGTTTTTTGTAGTCAGCTAAATCTTGTCTAGAAGCCTCGACTAAACCTTTTGAATCTATAAACCAAAGGTTTTGTCGAGCAGTTTCTTCGTCTATACCTTCTTCTATCATTGCAGATACAATCAAATCACCAATTCCTGTTGCTGCAGCTCCAGCACCTAAAAACATAAATTTCATTTCTTGTATAGGTTTGTTGATAGCTCTTTGATAAGCGTATATCCCAGCTAAAACTACTCCAGCTGTTCCTTGTATATCATCGTTAAAACATAAACATTTGTCTTTGTATAAATTTAAAAGTTTGTAAGCATTGTTTGTTGTGAAGTCTTCAAATTGGATTAAGGCTTTAGGGTATTTGTCTTGAACAGCTTCAATAAATTCATTAATTAATTCATAGTACTCTTCGCCGCGTAATCTTTCTTCTTGCCAGCCTAAATACAAAGGATCTTTTAAAAAGTTTTCATTGTTTGTCCCAATATCAATCGTAATTGGCATGCAGTGTTCAGGATGTATGCCGGCTGCTGCAACATAAAGTTGTAGTTTTCCTATCGGTATACCCATTCCATTTGAACCTAAATCTCCAAGTCCTAAAATTCTCTCACCATCAGTAACAACAATTACTCTGACATCTTCATTAGGCCAGTTGTCAAGGATTTTTCTGATATCACCTTTATCACCGGGGTTGATATAAAAGCCTCTAGTTTTTCTGAAATTTTGTGCAAACTCAACACAAGCTTGACCAACTGTTGGTGTATAAATTAAAGGCATCATTTCTTCAATATTGTTAATTACCACTTGGTAAAAAAGTCTTTCATTTCTTTCTAGTAGTGCCGTTAAAAAAATATATTTCTCGATATTACTTGTTTTACTGGAAAGGTTTCTTAAAATTCTTTGTTCCTGAATTTCAGCATTGCAAACCTTTGCTGGTAGTAAGCCTCTTAAACCAAGTCTTTCTCTTTCTTCTTGGGTAAAAGCAGTTGATTTATTGTGCCTAATGCTATTTAAAAGTTTGGTACCTTTCAGCTCTTCATGTGTTTTTGTCATATTCATCAATACTATTTTATCACTAAGTTTTTTTATTAACGGTTGTTCACATCGATTAGTTTTTGATATTCATCAATTAAACCATCTAAAATACATTCCCAAGAGCGGGTCTTTGCAAACTCTCGAGCATTTTGAGATAGTTTATCAAGGTGTTTAGTATCTAAAAGTTTAGCTATTGCTTCAGTAAAGCCTTCTTGATCGTCAACTAAATAGCCAGTGAAAGTGTCTTGAATTAAATCTCTAACACCGGGCGAGTTATAACCTACAACAGGTAAACCAGAAGCCATTGCTTCTTGAACAACTTGTCCAAAGGTCTCTGTTCTTGATGGAAAGGCAAAGATATCTCCGCTAGCAAAAAGCTCAGCTAATTCCTCACCTTTCTTGAGACCAGCAAATGCATAATCTTGTTCTTCTTTTAAGCTCTCTAAAAGATTGTCTTTGCTTGGACCGTCGCCAATTATTAAAAGTTGAATATCATTATGTTTTTGCTTTAAATCTTTAAAACTTGTAATTAAGTCAGGTAATGATTTTTCATCAGCGAGTCTACCAACATAAGTAATAGTTTTTTTCTTTGGGTCTAAACCATAATTTTCTAAAATATTTTTATTAGACTTATGAGGATCAAAAAGTTTGTAATCAACACCTCTACCAAAAATGCCAATATTTTTTAAACCCAGCTTACGCAGTTGTTTTTGCGAGCTTCTACTTGGTACTAAAATTCTATCTGTTCTACTATAGATCATTTTAGTTGCGGCATTGACAAACTCTTCCATGTAGGGAACTTGATACATGGGTGCATAAGACGCAAGGTCAGTATGGAATGTTGATAAGCATGGTAGTTTTAGTTTTTCTACATAGTATATGCCAATAGCACCAAGTGTGACCGGGGTTGCTAAGTGGATTAAATCAGGTTGAAAATCCTCTAGTTCTTTTTCAACAACAGAGTGTTTTGAAGGTATTAATGCTTGCAAAGCAGCAATTGGTGTTTGTGACAAATCAAATTCTGTCAGTTTGCCTAGTAGTTTGTCTTCGGGTTTGACTATATAAAGTTCTTTGTAGAAACTAAAAGGAACTCCAGCTAGCCTAATAACCGGACTTTGAGAATAATGATCTTCTCCTTCACCAATGGCAAAGAGTTTTACTTGGTGTCCTTTTTTTTCAAGGTGTTTAACTATTTTTTCTATAGTACGAACTACAACATATACTTGTGGTAGAAATGTTTCTGTAAAATTGCAATTTTAAGTTTTTAGTCATTAATTCGTTTATAGAAATTTAGTCAAATCAAAGGCGTTACGCTTGAATATTAATTCTATAACGAGTTTAGCAGCGATAGTGCTAGTTTCATAAAATCTTTGAAAATCTTCTTTTATAAGTGTTTCAAGATCTGCAAATCTTTCTTTAATTTCATTTGCTTTAAAACATAGAAATATCATCAAAACAGAGCTTGAAATAAACATCAAAGATATTAAGAGCTTTGTTGCGATGTAAAGAATTTGCATATGAAGTTTATACCTTTTCTACGTGAGCGATAGGTACTTCAGTTGAGTAGATCTTCCAAAAACGATAACGTTTACTTTAACAGTCATTCTTTCTTCGTTGATCTCAGCTACTTCACCAATAAAGTCTTCAAAAGGTCCAGCTTGAATTTTCACTGTATCTCCCATGTTGAAATCAATATCTCTTTTTCACTAAGTCTTACATCATCAAGAATTGCATTCTTACGTAAAATTCTTCTTACCTCAGCTTCGCTAAGTGTTGTTGGTCTGTTTTTATCACCAATAAATCCTAAAACACCAGGTGCTTCTCTCACTGTAGCCCAAGTCATTTCATCTAAAACCATGTCTACAAGTACATAGCCGGGATATTCTTTTTCTTTTTTTTCGGTTCTCTTGCCGCCTTTGACTTTGACCACAGTTCTTTCAGGTATAACTACTTGAAAAATTTTGTCTGTCGTTTCCATAGTGTCAGCGCGTTTTTCGATATGTCCTTTTACCTTTGATTCATGACCGCTTGCCGTCTGAACAACATACCAACCTCTTTCACCTTTTTCTTTGCTTTTAAAGTGCTCATAAACTTTTATATTCCCTAAAACCCTTTGATTGTTCCCAATACTTTATCTAAACCAAGATCTATCAAATAAACAATAAAAGAAATTATTGCAACAATGACAATCACAGTAACAAATTCATTTTTAAGTTGTTCTTGTGTTGGCCATTGTATTTTCTTGAATTCTGTTTTGACACCTTTAAAGTAATCTGTAAAAGATTCTTTGGTTGCAATGCCTATTTCTGGTGAATCATCTTCACTAAGCCACTGCATAAAGCCAGATTTTTTTTCTTTTTCTTGGGTTTTGTCCATTGTATTAACCATAACAAATTAAGGCATTTCAGCCTTAACCATGTAAATATTAGCAGATTTTGTAAAATTACTTATAAAAATCCTAGTTTTTCTAATTTTTCTAAAAAATCTATATTTTCTCTTTCTTTTTCTATTGCCTCTGTAGTAAACTATAAATACGCTATACGCAAGCGGACGGAAGGGCAAATTTTGAACGATTTAAATGCTAACACTGAAGTTGCACAACATTTACTTAAATATGTTGGAAAGGGCTTTGGTGCTTTAAAAAATACTAGTTTAGGAAAGCGAATTTTAAGTGTCTCTTCTTATCCATTATTTTTTGCAAAAGCTTTAGCAAAAAAATCCAGAACAAATACAAGATGAATTTAGTTCTATTTCTGCAATAGAAAAAAAAGAACCAGAACCTGAAAAAAACTTTCTTGAAAAGGTCAAAGATATTTTTGTAAAAAAAGTTGCTGTTGGTGATTTGCTCAGTATTTCAGGTTTGGGAATGTATCTTTTGCAAAATAATGTTGGTCCAGAAAAACCTGGCATTATTGGTTCGATGTTTAGAAATTTATCTTTGCTTTTGACTTTTATGGGATCGACCACAGCCGCTATTGGTAGAGCGCTTGGTTTTGATAAAGAATATTTGTATGGTGAAGATTATGCGGAGCAAATGCTTAAAGAAGCACAGAATTTAAATAAACCAATTTTTAACATCTGGGATTCTAGTCAAAGAGATCCGGCTGTACAAAACTTTTTGAATACACTGCAACAAAATGCAAATCGTTTGGATAAACTTTTGATTTATCGTGATGGTATGAGTGAATCAATACTGGAAAGGCATGAACAAAAATCTGGAAGTATTGGTGGTCTATTTGATGGAGCTCCCGGAATTGGTAAAACAGCTGGTGCTAAATGCATTATGGGTAAATGGGTCAATAAAGTTATTAGAGAAGGTGATATCCCTGTTTTAGCTGAATTGAATTTGGCAAATTTTGATGAGTATATTGCTCAGCAAAGGCAAAGTCATCAAGATACTCTTGAGTTTTTTGAATATCTCTCTGACCAAGAAGGAAATACAAAAGGTAACTTTGCTACCAATCAAGGTTTAATGGTGCTTGAGCTTTTAATAAGAAAAATTCAAAAAATTAAATCGCATGTTGAAAAGTATAATGCTCAAAGTGATGGTCCAAAAAAACGTTTAGTGATTTTTGCGGATGAGTTTGACAAGGCTTTGCAGACTAGAACTTTAAAGGGGTGCGATAAATCTAGATTAAGAAATTTATTGATTCAATTTAATGAATTATTTATGGACCAAGATATTTTGCTTACCTCAAATACTAAGCTAGAGGATATGATGACTGAGCTTGAACAACATGTCAAAATTGATGATACCAATACTGGTAAAACAGAAGTGATAAATCCTATGGCAGATAGATTAACTGCTAAAAACAGGTGTTTGATTGAATTACCGGGTCCTTTAGAACAAGCGAAAATTATTGCAAGTAGAATCTTGACTGATTATCAATCGGTAATTGATTGGTCTGATTTTTCAAGTGGTCAAGTAAATTCTTTTGCACGTACAGCTAATTTTGAATATGATAGAGATCGATTAGCCGAAATTATTCATAATGAGATTACCGCAAATTTAAATATAAAAATTAACGGTAGGCAATTAGAAAATGCTTGTGAACAATTAAAGTCTTTGTTACTTGGGAAAGCAAGAAAAATAAATGCTGAAAAACGTCTCTATAATGATGAACAATGGCAAAAACTTTCTGCACAAGAAAAAATTTCTGCAACAAAAGCTTTAATAGATAAAGCAATGGTGAAGTCAGTGGTTGGCTCTAAATTGCTTAATTTAAACTTAGATCTTGCTGATAGAGATTTATCTTTTGCATTTGATATTTCAAAGCGCTATTTAAATCTTAGCCATATTGCAAAAGTTCTAAGAAATAAAAACTTAAAACTTACTCTTGCTGACGCACAAAAGCTTGAAGCTATTTTAGAGCAACTCTATGACAAGAGAGTAAATGCAAATGGAACTGTTGTTTATCAGGCTAAAAATCCTGTAACAAAAGATGGTGTTAAATATCAACATGCAATTATTAAACAAGAAGCTACTAAAGAGCACGCCGCAAGTTACAATCTAGCTTATGCTGTTGTCGACAACAATGATCTTGGATCTTTGACTATGTATGATTTTATTAGCACAAAAAGATTTACAGAAACAGAACTTGCAAATCAATTAAATTCAGAAATCAATAGGCTTTCTGTTAATCAATTTTCAAGAGTTATTAATGATGTTACAAAATTACTAACTACAAATGGTAGGCTTGATGAAGCAAAGTTAAATAATGTAGCTTCGCAAGCTGTGCAGCATTTGGCATCGCAACAAGCGCTTTAACAAATTTTAAGCGGTTCTAAATGCCACATCCAAGGTGTTAAAAATTTCTGGGAAATGTCTAAGTAAGTCATTTGAATCACTTTGATAAAGTTGGTTCATTACAGCTAAAAATTCTGTATCATCACTTGTTGCATAGCTTAAGAATCCCGGATCTAAGCCTTCAAGATTAGCTCCAGAACTAATAATTTTATTTATAGCGGCTTCCCTTAGTTGTGTCCAATTGTGTGATAACCCGTCAACAAATCCATTTAAGTCTCCATCTAGGTTGTCAATTACATGCGCAAGTTCATGTGCGGCTGTTGCATTGAAGCTAGCAAAGCTTGGATTTCTTGCAAGTACCATATGGTTTTCTGTACTAAAGTATCCAGCAACATTTTCACCTTGTGAAACTATTGAGTCGGCTAAAAATACTTGAAGTCCACTTTGAGAAACCTGGTCAACTAATTTATTGTCGTTGCCGATTAAAGTCATGTAAGCATTTGCAACTTGTAAACGGTCTCTTTGACCTGCTTTTGAAGCGATTCTGTCAAGGGTGATTGTTTTTTCTGCGACAGGTGCCTCACCAATTGTTTTTACATCTAAACCGTTATATAGTTTACTTAAATTTGATAAGTATTGATTTTTAAATTGTGGGTTATTAACAAATTTTTCGTAAAGACTAGGAGAGTTTTCTTTTAGGTAAGTTTCTGTATATTTTTCAACGTCTACTGGCTGATTAGCATTGCCGCCTGAAAGATAATTTTTGACTGCGCTTGAGCTGTTCCTGACTTTTCTGCCCGAGGAACTGCTAGAGCTTGATGTAGCATTACTATTGCTTGAAGAATCGCTTGTTTCACTTGCTCCAAAGTTAAACAAAGGCGAAGTTTCTAAAGCATAGCGATTATATTTGCGTGGGTTTAAACCACCTTGTTTATTTGTACCTGTTCTTGAACCGCTTGCGCTTCCTCGTACTGTTCTTAAAAAAGATATTTTGCTATTTGATTGTTCATTATCTTCAAAAAAGTTTTCTGATTCACTAGCAATGTCAAAATTATTATTTTTTAGAAACCTCAAACTTGGATCATTATTATGGTATTGATCTATAGCGTTATTGTACTGAGAAAAGGCTTCTTTTGCCTGAGCGTCTGAATTTGCAGCTGCAGCTGGAGAATTATTTGTTGCTGGTACTCTTCTAGTAGCGCCTGTTATTTGGCTACTATTTTTTCTTCCAGTGCTTCTTGGAGCAGCTTTGTGGCTTCGTATATTTTTTGCCATATCTAAATTTATTTAATTTACTTTAAGGTCTGGTTAATATTATTGGTTTTTTTGATAAATATTAAAAATGAGCGTAATTTTTAGGGTTTTTGAGCAGACTTGAGTTGATATTGTAGAATTTATATAGAGTCTCTTTTAAAAGATTCGATTTAGCGTCCTTAGTTCAGTTGGTAGAACGCAGGTCTCCAAAACCTGATGTCTGGGGTTCGAGTCCTCAAGGGCGCGCCATTAAAAAAAAAGACCTTAGCCCTAAATAGGCAAGAAAAAAGACAAGTTCTTTTTTAATATATATTTTCTGCTTAATTCTTCTGAGATAAAAAATTATTAAACTTAAAACTTAGTCCTGTTGCTTGAGTAAATTTACTAAATCATGAGACAAAATGAACACGGTCCACAGTGTCTCAAACTAAATGTCAAGCCCTAAGTCAGCTTTTGTAATGCTGAGTTCATCTTTGTAAAAATCACAGATTCTTTCAATATCGTCTCTGTGAAAACTAGCTACGATCTCGCTTGGACTAATAAAATCTGGAATTAGAACCTCTTCTTCTTTTAATCCATAATGATTACCAGTATCACTTGCAACTGCATATTCAATAGGAATTTTTACAATATATATTTCAGTATTTGCAATCTCAGATGGACTGGGCTGATTACCAGTTCCACCTTGAGCAGTAGCTAGATTTGTCGTTGTTGATATAAAAGAAGAAGCTCCCACTTGAGTTTGTTTTAAAGCAAGCTCTTGTGCAATAGAAGTTCCTTTTGCTTTTGTCTGAAGATATTTTCTATCATCATATAAAAAGAAACCTACATCATCTGGATTTTTAATTTTTTTAGTTAATTGAAGAGTATTAAGTTTTGCATATCCATATGGCATCGAATAAAAGCCATCTTCTCTTTGTCCTTGATGGTCACCTCTCATGAGATAAATAAAACCACCCTTAATGAATTTAGGATTCAAAGGCTTTCTCCAATTACCTAAATTAATTTGATCAATTCTTGTTCTTACTGGAAAATTATGCTTTCCTAAAATTTCTTCAACTTTGCTAGCCTCTAATCCAGATGCAGTCCTTGCAAATATTTTCATTAGTTCAGGATTATTCTTTATATTTGGATATTCATGCCAAAGTTGATTATTTTTTTCTCTAGCTTTGTATCAATTAGCCTGATGAATTTTATCATTAGATTGCAAGTAGCTTTCTTGAAATAAGCTCCAAAGATAATTTAAGGCAGGCTTTGCTTTAGAGTCTTTTTTTCTAAATAAATATAGATCTTTCAAATATGATTTCTTACATTTGATTTTTAACTAGTAGACCTTCAGCTAATTCTCTTTTAACAAGATCTTCAGGTACATATGACCAACCGAAATTATGTATCAAAAACTCTTTTTTAGTATTAAAGTCTGTTAGATTCCAGACATAATTGTCGTCAACTGATCCTAAATAACTACGAGTGCCAAGCATTTTCTTGCCGCCAACTATAAAGTACTGCATTGTATTTAAATCTTCTTCTTCAATATTTTCTAAATTAGATGGATGCTCAGGAGCTGCAACAGCAGAAAAATTTTACTGACCTCCATTTTATTTTTCTAGTTTTGTGCTGCAAAAACTCCCACAGCTTATTGCAATGTCTGCATCAGCATTCAATACAGCATGTGCAGGTTCATCTGTTAACATCTGCTCTATTACGACTTTTACTTGACTAAATTTACTATTGAAATTTTTAAGAGTCTCTATGACTATATTTGTTGGACAAATAAAAGTCGTTGCTATCTTGATCCTCATCTCAATACCATTCGTCATTAAATTTGAATAATCACTTAAGTCTTTTTGTATTTTTTTTATAACTTTTGCTTTATTGTAGAAAAACATACCACTTGTTGTTAATGACATTTGTTCGGCATCTTCTTTAAAAAGCTTAAATCCTAGTTCAGCTTCAAATTGAACAATAAGTTTTCTTAAATTTTCAGTTGAAATTTCTAAGTCTTGTGATGCACCTTCATAAGAACCATAGTCTGCTATTGACTTTAAACACTGCATTCTAAATAAATCAATGCGCATTTCCTCACTCCTTCACTAGTAATATATAGTTTAGATAATGTTTTTTTTATGTATTTTGTATTCAATAATGTGATTTATATCATCAAATATATTGATATATTGGCTTAAAAAAGGGCAAGGTCTTTTTTAATATCTAGCAAACCTTTCAGACTCACTTCAAAAAACGATTAATAATCGTTTTTTAGTGATAAAAAATCAAGATTTGAATTCGGGCAATCAATGCTTACAAGGAGAATCTCCTGGCTTACCGCAAGGTTTTTTTGCGGGATCTTTACTTGGTGACGTGGGTGTCGCTGGTTGTGGTTTTTTCGCTGGTTGTGTCGGTGTCGCTGGTTGTGTCGCTGGTTGTGTCGCCAGGTTCATGAATTTTATCATTTATTCTCCTTTTTTTTAATTTCTACTGAGGATATTGGCAAAGGTCTTATTGTTCTATCAGGATCTTTTAATCTCTGCTCCCATTTTAACTCCGCTAATTCTTTATTAATTTGCTTTTGCCCTCCATTGTTCCTTTCATAGTATTTGTCATTATACGGATCATAAGCAATAGTCCAATCAGCTACTATTGTATCTTTATCAAAGACACTAGTATCCACTATCAATGGACTATGCTCTTGATTTTTTGGTTCATTTTTATTAAGATATGAATTCCATGCTTCACACAATTTACTTACATTCTGAGTAATATCAGGCATTTGCTCTTCTGGCTGCTCATCGAAATAAGCAGAAGTATCCTGCGTATCGAGCGTGTCATTAGAATAACCTTTTACATGCAAAGATTCTAAAATATCTAATTGATAAGTCATTATCTGAAATCTATTCATAATTTCATATATATTCAAATGATCTTGCCTAAACTTTTCTAATTCCGGTCCTAAGCGACTCCAATCAGTATTGTAGCCCCCAATAATATGTGATTTATGTATATGCCCAGCAATATCCTTTGTTTCTTCTTGTCTCTTGCTTTCCCAACTAAATAATGGGCTTGAATTTGGCTGTCTTGCATTTGTCAGACCCCCTCCAAACACAGAATTTGAACTAAATACAAGTGCTTCAGGATGTTTCACTAATAACTCTGATTTTAAATTATTTAGTCCGCCTGATTTAGCAATTTCTTCTTCTAAAACTCTAGTTGGAATCATTATGCTTGTCGCATTCACTAAATTATCGTAATGATCGTTATAAAAAATGCAACTATAATTTTCTTGAGCTAATTGATAATTATCCGAGTTTGGTTTATTATCAAAGCGCCTCTTAATTTGTAAATTGATGATTTAGCTAAATCATCAAAAATGCTCTCCGAACGCTCCAACGCCTGCTGGTCAGAAATTTCTTCTTGTGGGTTAATTACTTGAGGTTTCCAAGCCGTCATAGGACTAACATATTTTTTCACCGCAGTGCTTGGTTCAAAACCTTCAAAGCTCCAACCATTTCCAGGGAAATTCTCATCTTCCCAATTACTAGCATAAGTCTCTAGATTATTTACTTTTAACCAAGTCCAAAATTTATCATATTGCGAGTGATCTTGAGAAAAATCCATACTATCTGGAGGGAAAATCTTTCTTGCCGAGTAGGCTTCATGAATAGAGCTTCTAGAACGCCGTATAGAACCTTGCATTATTTCAGCAGTTTGCATAAACGCAGCTTGTACATTTTCTGGTTCATGCTTTACAGACCAGGGATGTTGATCAAAATATAAAAATTTTGGTAATTGTCTATCTGGCTTCCCTTGAGACCTGTGAATAAGTTCGTCTCTTACTATAATATCAGCAAGAGCTGATAAAAACTCTCTTGTATCTAATAAACTAACTCTCTTTAATAAATTCTCAAGTTCCATAGATCTAATATCGGCTTTGATAAAATCTAAACCTTTTACGATGTCGTCTACCCAGAATTTTTTCTCTGAACTAATCGGCGCGACTACTGCGTCTGCTGCTCCGTCTGCAAATAACTTATAAATCTTTTCATCTGCTCCTATCTCTATTAATTCGGCAAAACCACTTGCAATGACGCCTACCATGTGTCCTTTCCCTGAATTAATTGCCGAGACTGATGCCATTTCGCATAATTCCCAAATCCTTTCATCTGCTCCGCTCTTTTTTAATTTGGCTAAACCACTTGCAATGAAGCCTACAATGTGTCCTTTCCCTAAATTAATTGCCGAGACTGATGCCATTTTGCATAATTTCCAAATCTTTTCATCTGCTTCGCTCTTTATTAATTTGGTTAAACCACTTGCAATGTCGCCTACAAAGCGAACATTCATTGAATTAATTGCCGAGTTTGCTGCTTCTTTAAATAAATCTAGAATTGAAAAGAAATCTGGAATTGACTTTTTAAAGATGAATTTGCGGCTAGTAGTGTTTTAATTTCTGTTTTAATTCGATCATCTAGACTCACAGTAATACTTTCTTCAGGCTGATGCAATGATAAACACAAATCAGGTAAAAACGGATCACCATTACACAGTCTAATTAAACTATTGATTGGACGTTCTATTATACTTTCTAAAGTTAGATTTCGAACTTTATTAAGAACATTTATAAACATTTAATTATTTTAACACTCCCCGGTGCCATTGTGTCAAGCTCACATAGGTCAAAGACTGGATATTTTTAAGGATCCACTGAACAATGATTTATCGCAGAACTAGCTCAAAGTTAGTCAATGACTAGCTATGATGGTAAAATGTGTACATACAAGGCACTTTTTTAAACCTAATAAACACTGCTAAAAAGCCAACAAAAGCCGCTAAATTCCACAAGGAAATTGATAGAGTGGTTCCCTGGTACAGAATTAATAATATTTTGAAGAAATGGAAGGATTCTTATTTGGGTAGGAAGGGCTATCGTCCCGTGACGAAGTTTAATGGGCGTGCTTCCAAACCCGTAATAAGTATCTTGAGTCTTTAGATTTGGGCATAAGTAGGGTTTGGTTAGACACGCCTAACAAAAGAATCAAACACCGTCCCTTAATATGATATTACTAAAAGATTTCTATGGTTTGAGCGACTTTGAGACTGAAGAAATGATCATAGTCCGGATCTCATTGCGTAAATTCATGAAACTAGTAATGGATGAAACGAGGCTAGCCTCTAATCCAGATACAGTCCTTGCAAATATTTTCATTAGTTCAGGATTCTTCTCTATATTTTGATATTCATGCCAAAGTTGATTAATTTTTTTTTCTCTAGCTTTTGTATCAATTAGCCTGATGAATTTTATCATTAGATTGCAAGTAGCTTTCTTGAAATAAGCTCCAGGCGTAATTTAATGCAGGCTTTGCTTTACCCCTTATTTACTATGTTTCAATTTATTAAAACTATCTAGTAAATCCAAATTACGCATATGTAATTGTCCAATTCTATCTAAGGGACTAAACGAGGATTCATCTTTTTCCATGGTAAGTTTTTCTGGATGATAACTAAAATTGTCACCTGTAGTGTTTAGTATTGTATAGTCGTCTCCTCGACGTAGTTCTAGTATTACTTCACCACTAACATAGCAAGCAAATTTTGCTAAACTTGCTTTGATCATTTCTGCTTGTAAATCATACCAACGCCCTTGATAAAGCAGTTTGCCTAATTGCTTTCCCCATGAGCGATAGAGTTCTAAGCAATCTTCGTTGTGAATTGCGGCGACCAATCTTTCATAAGCAATAAACAACAACATCATTCCGGGTGCTTCATAGATACCTCTACTTTTTGCTTCTATAATTCTATTTTCAATTTGGTCAGACATTCCAAGTCCATGACGCCCACCAATCTTATTAGCTTCCAAAAGAAGTTCAACTGAATCTTTGATTTCTTTGCCGTTGATATGGCTTGGTAATCCATTTGTAAACCTAATACTAACTTCTTCAGTTTTAATATCGACAGCTGGATCCCAAAATTTTACTCCCATTATAGGTTCAACAATTTTAATTCCTCGATCTAAAAATTCTAAATCTTTTGCTTCATGTGTTGCTCCAATAATATTGGAGTCAGTTGAGTAAGCCTTTTCCACACTGTCTTTGTAAGCAAAGCCGCGTGAGTTTAAAAACTCGCTCATTTCTTTGCGACCGCCAAGTTCACGATTGAAATCCTCATCAAGCCATGGCTTATAAATTTCAATTTCTGGATTCACTAAAGCTCCATAGCGAAAAAATCTTTCAATATCATTACCCTTATAAGTTGAACCATCACCCCAGATATTGACTCCATCTTTTGCATGGCTTCTACTAGTCGAGTTCCCGTAACTGCTCTACCCAAAGGTGTTGAATTAAAATAAAATTTGCCCGCAGAGTTAATATGAAAAGCACCGCATTGTAAAGCCACAAAGGCTTCTTTGACTAATTCTTCGCGGCAATCAACCAAGCGAGCCTCCTGAGCCCCATAGTCAAGAGCTTTTTGCGGGATCGTACTATAGTCTTTTTCGTCCGGTTGTGCAAGGTTTGCAGTGTATGCATATGCTATTGCACCTTTTTCTTTTATCCACGCGATCGCAGCAGAGGTGTCTAAGCCCCGAAAAGCTATGGCAACTTTTTGCCAACTGGTAATTTTTTGAGTATCTTTGCCATTGTCTGTAAATTATAGCAAAGCCTCTGTCTCTGAAAACTAAAAAGCTAAATTCATGTTTTGTACAGCTTGCCCGGCAGCACCTTTTACTAAATTATCAATGCAAGAACAAATAATTAATCTATTGGTATCAGGGTCGTAGTCTAAACCAATTAAGGTTAAATTATTTTGGTAACAATTTTGTGTCTCTGGTAGTTGACCTTTGTCTAAAACTTTGACAAAATTTGTTGCTTTGTAAAAATCTTTGTAATAGTCATAAAACTCATCATAATTAAAATTCGCTTTGCAATTAATATGAATAGTTGCTTGTAAACCTCTAAACATTGGTAATAAATGTGGTGTGAAACTTACTTTGATTGTTTCTTGAGCAAGCTCAGACAAAAGCATATTGATTTCTGGTGTGTGTCTGTGTTTGCCGGCAATGTTATAAGCTTTGAAATTTTCTACAAAAGTATTTTCCTCGTTAAATTTTCTACCGGCTCCGCTTGTGCCAGATGCCGCATTGATGATGATTGATTGCTTATCAAAAAAATCTGTGCTGACAACCGGTGCAAGTGCTAAGTTTGCGGCAGTGGTGTAGCAACCCGGATTAGCAATTAAAAAAGGTTTTTTTAATTTGCTAATTATGTTTTTTTTGATTTCTACTAAACCATACAAGGCAGATTCTAAAAGCTTTTCATCTTTATGTGTGAAACCATAATATTTTTGGTAATCAGAATTATTGTTTAATCTAAAGTCGGCACTAAAATCAATAACTGAAATATTTTTTTCTAAAAAATCTTTTGCATGTTTATTTGCAATATTGTTTGGTGTTGTAAAAAATACTAAATCTAATTTTGTTTTTTTGATATCTTCAAGGCTCACAAGCTCTTGATCAAAGTCTAAATCATCGTACAATTCTGAAATATTTTTGCCAATATGTGATTCACTGCTAATTTTTTCAATAATCACATTATTGTGTCTAGACAAGAGCCTAATAAGTTCATGCCCAGTGTAGCCAGAGGCGCCAATAATTGCAATTTTGATTTTTTCTTGCATAAATAAAAAGTTTAACTTATATCTAGGATTATTACTGTATGATTTAGTATTGATAGGAAATATGATCGCTAAATATATGAAAAAAAATAGCTTTTTGAGAAAATCCAGAGTTTTGCTATTGTTTTTGCTTGTAAATTTCTGCTTTGCTACTCAGGTCTTTGCTAAAGATCTTAATATAACTGAGGTTTTGTATCGCAACCATGTTTTGAGCTTAAAACATGACTCATTTTCTGATATCAAGTTCAAAAAACGTATTTATAATGACCCAGCTCGTTTGGTTTTTGATATTTATGATGCCAAGCTTGATTCTCCTTTGACTTTTCGTGAAGAAAATATCACTGGTGATATTAGTTCTGTTAGAGTTGCTCAGTTTGAAGCAAATACCGTGCGTATTGTTTGTGAAGCCAAAAATACTATCGCGCTTGAAAAAATAAAATAGAAAATATTGGACAGACACTTTATTTTAAATTTAGAGTGTGTAATGTAATTTTGCAAGATATTAGTTTTCAAGATGGTGATTTGAGAATTGTTGCTGATGGTCCTATGGTACCGCGCACAATTTTGTTAGATGACCCTGAAAGATTAGTGCTTGATCTAATTGGCGCAGAATTAAAATCAGTCTCACAAGAACAAAAAATTGATAACGGTGTTGATGAATCTATTCGAATTTCTCAGTTTGAAACATCTATTGTACGAGTTGTTTTCACTGGTAAAAAAACACACGATAGAGAAGTTAGAATTTCTGATAATGAAAAACAAATCATAGTAATTGGTAAAGAAGGTAAATCAAGAGCTCGAGAGGGTTTCACTGATGAACTCACTAAATTAGCAATTCTCAATGAAGATGCTAAATCTGTTACTTACCAAATCTCGGGTGAAAAAAATTACACTATAAATTTTAAAATTACATAACCCAGAAAGATTAGTGGTTGATTTTATAGATCATGAAATGAACGATTCTTTTGGAGCTGAGCCTTTAGCTGAAACAAGTATGGTTTCTGATATACGTTTTGGTAAAGCTACAGTTGGTAGACCAGTAACAAGAGTGGTTTTTGATTTGCGTGGTAGTAAAATCGAAGAAGAATTTAAAGAAAATTCTGATGGTACTGCTCTTTACATTAGGTTAAAGGGCGAAGCTTCAGATGAAGAAGAAGACCAAGAGCAAGATCTTGATATTAAAGCTATTAACCCAAGTAAAAAAGCAATTGTTGTTATTGATGCTGGTCATGGTGGTTATGATTATGGAGCGATTTATGAGGGCTATAACGAAAAAGATATTAACCTTGATGTTGCCAACAAGGTCAATAGTTATTTGGCACAAGCTGGTGTAGATAGCTATATGACTCGTACAGAAGATCGCTTTATTTCACTCGCTGAAAGAGTTGATATCTCTAATACAGTTGCTCCAAAGATTTTTGTTTCAGTACACTCTAACGCCATTACCTCTAACACTAAAATGTCTGGCTTGCAGACTTATTATTATTCAAGTACTGGTTATAAATTAGCGAGTGTTATACACAAACAACTTTTAAAAGAAGTGAAAATGGAAGATGGTCATGTAAGAAAGTCAAACTTTTTGTTTGTAAAAACACACGTGCGCCATCAATATTAATTGAGATGGGTTTATGACCAATAAAGATGAACTGCGTAAATTAACAAGCGATAGTTATCAAAATAAATTGGCAAAAGCAATTGCTGAAGGTATTATAGAGTACTTGGAAAAATATTAATGAAACTTGGTTTTACGATTCAGGTATAGGTGGTTTATCAGTTTTAAATTCTTTTTTAAAAACTTTTAAAGCTTCATATAGTTATTTTTTATTTCGCTGATAATGCTAATGCTCCTTATGGTGATAAAAATCCAGAGCAAATTATTGCTTTTGTGCAAAAGATTTTTGATGAAATGCATGCTAATGATGTTGATTTGGTTATTTCTGCTTGCAACACAAGTTCTGCATTGTTAAAAAATATGGATTTGGATAATTATTTTTTTCATGTAATTTCTTTAGTCGATGTTTTACAAGATTATTTTAAAAACAATCTTGAAGCTTCTGTTTTGGCGGATATGCAGGTGCCTGTTGGCTTTTTAGCGACGCAATCCTCGGTCAATTCAAAAGCATATGAAAATTGGGGCTTAAATATACATGCTATAGCTTGCCCTTCTCTTGTGCCGTTGGTTGAAGCTGGTAAGCTTGATGAGGCTAAACTTGAATGGCAAAAATATTTAAATCAACTTGATGCACAGGTTCAATATGTGATTGTTGGCTGTACTCATTATAGTTTTTTACTAGAAGGCTCTGACCCTAAATATAAATTTATTGACCCCGCTAAGCTTATCTGTGGACTATTTTTGCAAATTCGCTTTATGCAGACCAACTAATAAATTACAAGATTCTGCAAAAAAGCTCTTGATTTACAAATGCAGTTTTTCAAATGAAAGCCCCGAATATTTGAAATTGGTTAATTCTCTTCTTTGAGTTTTTTACTATTCTTGCTTTTGATTTTTTCGTTTAGTTTATTTAGTTTGTCTTTTAAATTTTTTTTTGTATCTGGACTTAGAATATAGTGTGTATCATCTGTTTTAAAGTAATTGCCATTTTGTTTTTCATACATTAAATCTAATGCTTCATAAATGTCAAAATTAAAGCCAAGTTGTTGTCTTCTTGTTGATTTTATTTTTGTCTCTAACAATAGTGGTCCAAATTTTTTACTTAAATCTTTTTTGTTTTTGATCTTTTTGTCTTCAAACAAAAACAAATCTCCATCAAGTTTTTGTGTTGGATGTTTGAATTGCTTGTTGTTAATTTCTTTATCACTAAAATAAATACTATTAAGTTCAATATTTTCTGCACAGCAATAATTGCAACTTTAAAACAGTAAGGGTAGATATCAGTAACAATTTTTTCTTGCTAAAGCCCCATGCCTATATATTAACTCAGATTAGAGATAAACCATTATTTGATTGGCTTATGTGTAATAATTCTGGTTTTTTAATTTCTAAAAAATTTTCATAAAAGTTTTTAATTAGATATTCTTTTAATGCTTCACTTTGAGTTTTACTAACAACTGCAATATTATTGCAAAACCAAAACCTGCACCTGTAATGCTACTACCAAAGACTCCAGTAAAGTTTGCCGTTATATTTTGCAATAGATCATTTTTCAAAGTACTAGCGTGGTAATAACCATAATGTTCTTTGAGTTTCAATTTACGGTCATAAACAAAATTCAATTTATCTGCTTCGCTTATTTCTTGTTTTTCTTCTTTGCTAAAGTCATAATTTTTTTCCGCTTGATGTGATAAATTCAAATGTTTACCTAATTCAGAGATAGAAAAGTTTTTAGATAATTCTAGAGTTCTTTTAGATTCTGCTAGTCCATAAAGAGCAAGTCCTTGTAATAATTTATCATCAAAGCCATCTAAAAAATCAAAAATTTCTTTTCTGAAATTTTCAAATGCAAATCTGCAAGGTATGTGCAATTATAGTCACTCACTAAAGAATTGAGAGTTTTGTATTTTTCTAGTTTTTTATTTTTCTATAAACTCAGGTTCGTTTTTATCGGCTTTTTGATAACTTTGAATTGTGACAAAATCAATTTCCTCTGGAATTTTGATGTAATTTATTTCTAAGTCTGGAAATATTTTTATTGAGCTAATAAAACCTTTTTACTGAATATTTGCGCGCATTGGTCTCCTAGCCCTGATTTGAAACCTCTATTTTCTTCAATGCTTTGACATAGTTTGATGATTGCAAACATTGTTTTTTTGTTTGCTAGGGGATTTTTAAAAGCTTCTTTGAAATCTTTTAAATTGAAAATTTCTACTAAGTTTCGTAAGCAACTCAATATTAGTGCGTGCGAAGAACTTAAGCCAGATGCAATTGGGATATTGCTTTTAATAGATAGCTTTAATTCAAGTCCGCTTAAATTTATTTGCAGGATGTCAATTAGGCTCAGCACATAAAAACTCCAATCGAGTTTGTTATTAAGTGCTTCTTTGATTTCTGTTTGTAAAAAAACTCTGTCTGAAAATTCTCTATTCTCAAGAATTAATTTGCCGTCGCCGTCTGTCAAATAGCCAGTTACATTAGTTTCTCTATTATCAAGCAAATAAAGTAAGTGACTATTTATGTAGTCTGCGTGTTTACTAAGGCTAAGACGACCGGGACAACGAGTTGTGATAGTTTTATTTTTTATAAAAACCAAAATTACTGAGTTGATTGTATTTTAATTGCTTCAATAAGATCATTTGGCTCAATATAGCCTTCTTCCAAGAGTATTCTGCCAATTGGATATTTATCTTCTGGTGATTGACCAGCTTGAATATCTAAAGCCTTGTTTAATTGATCTTCGTTTAAAGCACCGATATTTATTAAAATTTCACCTAAACGATATTTTTTCTTTTCTTCTACCATACTAGATTTAAATATACCCAATTTACTTAAAAATTAGCTCAGAAATATATTGGTTAAGATAATGGCGAAAAACGTGGTCTTCGTGCCTGGCACAATGATTTTAAAAAGCTACAGCGACACCTAAAAACAAAATGCTTATGGCTGCTTAGTTTCCCATCTGACCAGGTTCGCTAGCTTTTACCGCCAGCTGTAGCATAAAAAATAATAACATAAATATGATTGTCAGAGTAATTAATCTCTTTGCAAGCGCGCTGTTTTTAATAATAAAAGATGTTTTTGTAATCTTGCTTCAGCTAATAATAAATTTGGATTTGCAGTTTTTGCATTTTCATTAGATATTTGTAACTCTGCTTTTAAGTCATCTGCTTTTTTTTGTGCTCTTGCTTCATCGATGTTTTCAGCTCTGATCGCATAATCACTGATAATAGATACTTTGTTTTTGCTAACTTCTATAATTCCGTTCATAACCGCGATATAGTGAGCGGCATTATTTTCATCAAAATATTTTAAGGTACCAATTTGTAATTTTGATTTTAAAGCGGCATGATCTTTATAAATACCAATTTCTCCAGTTTCTGTTATTCCTGTAAGATGGTCAACTTCTTGAGAAACTAAAGTTCCTTCTGGTGTAACTAATTCCAAATTGATTTTTGTCATCAATACTATTATACCAAGCTTGAAATCTCTTATTATTGTGTCTATCAGTATTTAATATTTTCTTTGTGAGTTTTTGCCTAAACTTTATTAACAGCAGCTAGCGCTTAAATGTTATTCTGGGAATACTGTATGTGGTTGGTTCAAATAATTTTAATAGTTTTAGTTATTACAACTAATAATCTAGCGATGGCAAAAGCAAAACAAGATACTCCAAAAAATAAGCTTTGTAAAAGAGCTAAATGGTATTAAAGAGTACAAAATGCATAATGGCCTAAAAGTGCTTCTTAAACCTGATAGTTCAAATCCATCTTTTTCATGGCAAGTTTGGTATAAAGTTGGCAGTCGTAATGAAAATTTAAATTACACAGGCATAGCTCATTACTTAGAGCACATAATGTTTAAAGGAACCGAACAGTTTGACAAAGGAGAAATTTCCCAAGCGATACAATTACGTGGCGGAATTTTTAATGCTTTTACTGGTGATGATTACACTGCATATTTTGAAAATTTTTCACCTGAAAACTTAGAGTTGGCAATAAAAATTGAGGCAGATAGAATGCGCAATGCCAAGATTGACCATGATGAAGTTGAGCTTGAGAGGTCAGTGATTGTTTCTGAGCTTGAAGGTGGGCGTAATAATCCAATATCTATTTTGTATGAAAATTTAAAATCACTTGCTTATGCAACTCATACTTATAAAAATCCAGTCATTGGATGGCGAGATGATTTAGACAACATTAATGCAAAAAAATCAAGGAGTTCTATGATACTTTTTACCATCCAAATAATGCTGTAGCAATTTTAGTTGGTAATTTTGACGAAGCCTTAGCATTAGAATTAATAGAAAAATATTTTTCTCAATATCAAGCTAGTGAAACAGCACTGCCTAAAGTACCGCAAGAAAGCAAACAAAAAGGTTTAAAGGAAATTACTATTTATAATGAAGGAAATCAAAAATTTTAGCAATGGCTTTTCATATTCCTGAATTTATTCATGAAGACAGTCCAGCTATTGAACTTATTAGCGATATAGTCTTTAGTGGTCTTTCAAGTCGCCTCTATCCAAAATTAGTTGATTCTGGCTTAGCTACAAATGTTTCTGGAGTCTCTGAGTCTTCAATTGATCCTGGGATTTTAGGATTTTGTTGTTTTAAATCCAGAAGCTGATATTAATCAAGTTGAAAAAATTATCGATAATGAGCTTGATGCTATCAAAGAAAATTTATCAGAAGAAGAAGTGTTACTTGCTAAAGCAAAAGAAAAGTCAAGTTTTATTTATCAACGTGATGGTGCTTATGATGAAGGCATGCAAATTGGCTATTTTGAAGCCTTAAGTGCAGATTGGACTTTGTATACAAGATGGCTCGATAATATCAATGCTGTTAGTGTTGCTGATGTGCAAAATGTAGCAAAAAAATATTTTGTCAAAGCAAACAAAACAGTTGCTCGTTTATTGCCAGAAAAAGCACCAGAGCAATTAAGTAATGATGTTCAGTTTGAAGAATTTGAAAAAGTTGAAGCTAACTATGGAGCTGGTGTTGCCGATCCTATTGATCCAGCTAAATTCAAAAAACTTTTGCAACTTACAGAAGCACAATATTCCAAAGGTAAAACTTTTCCTCAGCTTAAATTAGATTTTGAAAATTTATCCTCTGATAATTTGAAATTCTACTTTCGCGAGGATTCAAGCTTACCATTAGTTTATGCAAATTTTGCTTTTTATGCTGGTAATGCCAGTGAAAAGAAACCGGGCTTAGCTTATATTGTCTCTGAAATGTTAGAGCGTGGTTCTAGTAAATATGATAAATTTGAGCGATCAAAACTTTTAGATCTTTATGGTGCAGATCTGGATTTTACGACTAATAGTGAATACGCTAAAATCCATATGTCAACTGTCTCTGACAACCTTGATAAAGTTTTAGATGTTTTGCTTGATAATTTACAAAAGCCAAATTTTGATAAAGATGAATTAGAAAAACTTAAAGAACTTGTAATTGCAAGATTAAAGGTAGAAGATGATTCACCGCAAAAAATTGCTAATCGTCAAATTACTCAATTGCTTTATCCTTCTAAACACCCTTACTATATACCAAGTGTCGATGAAAGAATTAAAGCAATCGAAACAATTAATATAGACGATGTTAAAAAGTTTTATCAAGAACACTACAATAAAGAAAATTTATATGTCTCTATTGTTGGTGATATCAAAAAAGCAAAAGCTCAAGAGATAGTTTCTTCTTTGTTTGCTGATTTAAATAAAGATTTTAAATCAAAAAACATTAGACCAGAAATAGAAGTTGTCAATAATAAAAAAACTAGTCATGAAGATGTTTTGAAACCTGATAAAACTCAATCAGAGATAGTGATTGCACATACGGGTGAAGTCGATCGTTCTCATAAGGATTTTTATCCTTTGTATGTTGCTAATTTTGCTTTAGGTGGCAGTGCCTTGTCTTCTCGACTAGGTACAGTGGTGCGTGATGATAATGGTTTGGTCTATAATGTGCGTTCAAGCTTTAACGCTGGTATTGGAGCTGGAATGTATAAAATCATTCTTGGCTGTAACCCAAAGAATGTTGCTAAGGCTATAAAAATCACCAAAGAAACAATTGATCAATTTGTGCAATCAGGGATTTCAGAATTAGAACTTAAAATGACAAAATCTTTTATGACTGGATCATTGCCAGTAAGAAACCTTTCAAGTATGGAAGATATTGCAGAAACTTTGTTACAAATGTTGATTTACGACTTGGGTGAAAACTATATTAAAAATTATAATGAAAATATGTCTTCTATTTCAAAAAAACAAGTTGATGCAGCTGCAAAAACATATATAAAAACAGATGATTTTAGTTCTGTTGTAGTTGGTCCAGCATATCAATAAGTGCTTGGTTTGAACATATAAACCTGATACCGATTGAATCCCAAGTGTATTCTAGTTCTTTAGTGTTACCGGCATCAACCCAAAAATAAATCTTGTGATTATGTTCATTCCCGATTATTGCAAGTGGTTCAATTATCAATTCAAAGCTAGGATCAGCTGGTTCAAAGCGTAAACTTTGTTTTTGTGATTTTAAGTACTGCTCTAAACTATTACTAAGACTTTTGATTTCATTAAAGGGTTCAAGCGCAAAAGCAAATTTGCCAATTTCGGCTACCGTTCCTACTGCAGAAATTGTTTCTTTGTTTTGTGATTTAAATTGATATATCTCTTTACCATTAAAAAAATTTATTTGGTAGTATTGCCAAACTTGGTTTTGCTCTTTCTTTTGCTCTAAAAACTCGATTTCTAAAGCTACCTGTGTCACAGGGTTTTTGTTAATTGATTCAAGCCTAAGTTTCAATTTAATTCCTTTTGAGTTCAGCTACACAAAGTTTATAACTTGGATAGGAGCAAAATCTTGAGAAAAATCTTCTAAAGCTTTTTGCATTAAATGGTAATAATTACTAAAAGAATTGTCTTCAAACCAATTTAAAGTTTCTTCTATAAAGTTTTTTTCGTTAGCTTGATATTGTATGAATTCTCTAACCAAATCTCGCCCCGCAATGATATTGACCAAACCGGCTTTATCAATTGTTCTAAAAATTCTATAAAGTAAATAATTCAGTTGTGTACTTTTGTAACTTAAAAATAAGGTGTTCCATAAAAAGCAGCTTCAAGAGTAACTGTACCAGAACAAAGCCAAAGAGCATCAGCGGCACTTAAAAGTGTATGATTTGGGTTTTTATTGTTTGTCTCTAGTAGTTCAATGTCATCTTGTTTATCAAAACCATATTGATTTAAAGTTTCGATATCTATACTTGGTGCTTTGGCGAGTAAAAATTTGAACTTTCTTTGTGGTAGTTGTTTTTTGATTGCTTGTGCACTTTTGATCATGATTGGAAGCATATGTTTAATTTCGGACTTACGGCTTCCCGGAAAAACACCAATAAGTGTCTCACTTTGCTCGACATTAAGATCTTTTTTGAAACTGCGATTGCTTAAGCTTGCAAATACTGGGTTGCCAACAAATCTGTGGGGAATACGGTGTTTAGCATAAATTTTTCTTCAAATGGTAATGTGCATAATACTTTGTCAAAGGCTTTTTTGATGTCTTTAATTCGCCATGGTCTTGAAGCCCAAATTTGTGGCGCTATAAACTGAATGATTTTTCCTTTAAAGCCATTTCGTTTTAATTTTTTTGCAAGTCTGGTATGGAAAGCTCCATAATCAACTGTAATAATAATATCTGGTTGAAAATCAATGATCTTTTCATATAGATCTTTTTCTAGTTGGAAAATTTTACTTAGGTTAGCCAAGATTTCACTGATACCTGAAAAACTATAGTCTTTATAATTTGCTAGAAGTTCAATTTGATTTTCTTGAAAAATACTAGAGCCAAAGCCTTTAATAATCAACTGTTCATTTGTTAGCCTAAGTTCTTTTATAAGATTACTTGCATGAATCTCGCCGCTTAGTTCTCCGCATGATATAAAAACTTTTTGCATTTTTATTTTTCTTTGTTTGTGATCTCAATAAGTTTTTATAGGTATTTAAAAACCATTAGCTCTTGATGCGGTCAAGGTTTGAGCAATCCCCATTTCTTCAATAAAAGCAGGATTAATTGCTAATATCGCTTCAGTGCTATTATCGTTCATACCTTCAATTAAAAGTGCGACCAAACCTTTAACTAAGTGTGAATTTGACCATCCTTGAAATTGCATTTTGTTGTCATTTTTTTGCCAGTGATATAAACAAGTGAGGCGCAACCATGTACTTGATTTTCAGTTGTTTTGTCTGCCGGGTCAAAATCCTTAAGTCTTTTGCCAAGTTCAATAATTCTTTCAAATCTTTTGTCTTTATCGGTGATTTTTTGAAATTGTAAAAATCTTTTTCTAGTTTTTCAGTTAATTTAAATTTATTCTTTGCTTCTGTGTCTGTCATTATTATTGTTAACTTCTTTATTGAATCCCAGCGTTTCTTTAATTTTATCGCCAAACTCTGCAAAGATATTTATAACATTTCTTTTGACTTTAAAGTCGTCACTAAGTGGCACGTATGTACTATTTCCGGCAAGCATTTCAACATCCAAGAGTTTACCGAGTGATTCAAAAATTGCTCTAAATTTGGTTCTATTTAAGGCATAATCTCTAAAATTAATTTCATGATTTTCGTCTATGTCTTCTATGAATTCTAAAATTTCAGCTGAATTGATTTTTTTATTAAACAACAATAAATTTTGCAATGATTTTGGTAAGGCATCAAATTCCTCTTCACTAAATTCATGTTCTAAAAAACTACTAAGCTTACGTCCTTTTAAGATGCGTTTGATATCTTTTTCTAAGTTCAAAGAGATATTGACTACTAATAACTTGTGAAACAGCACCAAGGTTTAAATTTTGTGGAGTAATTGCTTGAGTCTTTTGGGCTATTGTATTTATTCTTTGAGCTTCAGCAATTTGTGCTTTATTGTTTAGTTGGCCACTAAATAATTTTGATTTTATTGAATTGCTAATATTTATATTCATTTTGCAAAAATTGAAATTATATATATTTAATAGACGTTACTCATTTATTTAAGGTTCTCTTTCTTAAGTTTTCCCTTGTTTTTAGTTAAAATATAAGTTAGTTAAGCTCGCTTAAGCTTATCTTTAACTTTGGTGGCATTGGCCAATGGTAAGGCAGAGGTCTGCAACACCTTTATCCCCAGTTCGAATCTGGGTGCCACCTCCAATTTTAATTTTTTTATAGCCAAAACTATTTAGTTATTACTTTTTTTGTCGATATATCTTTATTAGGTGCTTTTAGCAAATTTCGAAAGCTCGGATTTCGTTTGCCTGTTAATGCTGAGTTTACTGTTTGTAAATGATGACTTTGAGGCTCGTGAATAACACAGTAATCAGGATTTGTTAAAAGTAGCTAAGCATATGGTTGAAGGGTGAGGCGTGAATAAAAAAAATCTGTTGTTAATATTTACTATTGTTTTTTTAACTTCAATAAATAATATTGATTTTTCAGGAGCTGGTGAAAACGAACAAAAATATATTGATCAAAGCTTAGCAATCTTTGCTAAAAACAAAAGTGACAAACATAATTTAAAAATTTTAAAAGCTTGAATCTCAAAGTTCAAATGCTAAAGGGGATTTTTCTATTGCTTTAGGTGAAGACAATAAATCACTAAAAGAGTTTTCTTTTTCAAGTGGTAAAGCTAATTTATCAAGTGCGAGGTTCTCTCAAGCTCATGGTCGTCATAATGAAGCAAAGGGAGATTTTGCTTATGCTTATGGTGATTATACGACTGCTCAAGCTATGTATGCATATAGTTTTGGTGCTTTAAATATTTCTCGTGGTTTGTATTCTTATAGCTTTGGAAAGTTTAATGATGCGCATGGTGATTATGCCGTGAGTTTTGGAAAAAATAATTTTGCTGATGAATACTCAATGGCGCTTGGAAAAAACAACGAAGTCAAAGCAAAAAATTCTTTTGCTTTTGGACAAGAAAATAAAATTGCAAATGATTTTGCATATAGTCTTGGTAAAGACAACTCAATTCATGGTGAAAATTCTTTTGCTATTGGAGATCATATCGAACTATATAATAAAAATTCTTTTGCTATTGGTTCTAATATCAATTCTTCTGCGGCAAATACTGTGACAATTGGTGTAAGTCCATCAAAACTCTATAATAATATTGCCAATAGTTTAATGGTAGGTTTTAATTCAGATATTCCAACTTTGTTTGTGTCATCTAGTTATGGTGATGGTTTGACAGGTACTGTGGGTATTGGAACCGTTGATGTTTCACCAATGGTCAAGTTGCATGTAAAAGGTTCTGTTTTGATTGATGATGGCAATCAAAAAGAAAATTTTATTTTTGTTAGTGATGAAAATGGAAAGGGGCAATGGAAAGATCCAAAAGAAATGGGTTTTTTGATGAGCAGTAAAAAAAGAAAAGAAGAAGAAAAAAAAATTTCAGAGCTTAATAAAAAAATAAAAGTAAACGATGAAGATGAAGAGGATATAGAAATTGGTTTTGATAAATCTCAGCGTCGACCGCCATCAATTTTTATTGATAATGATGGGATGAATAATTCATCTAATGTGGGTGTGGGTACCAGTCAACCCCAACAAAAATTACATATTGCAGGCGCAATGAGGCTTGAACCTCAGGCATTTCCACCAAAAAATGTTTCTGCGGGTGATATTTTTTATCATCGTTCAGGTGCTTTTTGTGGTTTTATTGAAGAAGTTGCAGGGCAGGGTTATTGGCAAAAGCTTGCAGGCAATGGTTATTGTGAGGGTTAGTTTTAAAATATTTTATTAAAAGACTTTTTTTATACTGAGGATATATTAAGCTATGTTCTTATTAACAATTTTAAGTATATTTTTAATTAATCCAGTCTTTGCTGATGATGATATTCTACGAAACAATAATTGTTTTGAGCATAATTTCAAGGGTCAGTGCAAATCTAGTTGATGGTGCTAAATGTACTCCTGTCAAAGTACCCCTTGGTCCTGGTGAAGATCAAAAAGATACTGGTGCTTGTGTAGTGCAATCTATTAACGATATATTTTATTGTTTGTTGTCCTAAACCTGAAGCTGTTTCTGAAATCGTCTATCCTATTTCTCTGCAAGATAGTGATGCATGTTCATCTGAACAATTAAAAGATAAGTTTAAACAGATAAAGAAGAAAAATTGGTGAATTGCAAGATACTAGAAATGCTTTACAGCAAAATTCTTATAAACAACAAAATTAAACTTTTAATCTAAAAATCCTGAGAAATATACTACTGCTCTTCCTATTGAGAGAATCTTTCAGGATGATTTAGAGAATAATATTATGGTTTATGAAAAAGGTAAGACAACTCGAATCTTTCAATTAAACCAAGAAATTAAAGCAAATAAAGATGGATACTATACATTAAAAGACAGTTATGGTAATCAAAGCAAGTTCAGCTATTCTAAAGGTCTATTCAAGATGTTAAATTAGTTTTTATAACCTAGTCAATCATTAGTAATGTTAAAAAAAAATAATTTAAACTCCAAGAATTCTGTCGATAAAAGAATAAGTATAAATAATAATCGGAGATTTTCTGAAAAAATTATTGCAATTTCCAATTTCGCAAGCTTAATTCTTTAGACGAACTCATAGATTCATTGCTAATCCTAACTTATTTCAATTTTAAAAGAGAGATAAATTTTTCTAAATCATAGGTTGAAACCACCAGGTTTTTGGACTCAGGCGTGTTTGATCAGGAGAAATTAGATTCTCCGTCAGCTGCAAAGTTAAATTTTAGTCAACTGGTATCGAGTTGAAGTTCTCTCTGCAAGGCTTCTGCTGGTGTCAACCAATCCAAACATTTCATTGGAGCAGTCCTTAGGTTCTCTGCAATTTGATCCAACTCTGCTTGAGTTACATTGCTAAAATCTGTACCTTTTGGATGATACACTCTCAGTTCTTTATTCAGCTGTTCAATTGCTCCTTTCTCATAAGGTGCTGATGGTCTAGTGAAATAAGTTGGGACACCAGTCAGAGCCTTGATTACAGAGTGACCTACAAATGACTTGTCATTGTCGGTTGAAAAACTTTTAACCCAATCAATTAGATTGTTTTTAATTCTTCTGTCGTTAGAAATTCAGTCTTGTTTTCAAGTTTGATGAAAAAATGGATACCTTGTTTTTCGCTCTCTACCACTGAGGATACAAGCTCTACTGCAGAACAACCTACGACGAAATCTATTTCCAAATGACCAAATTCTTCTCAGTATTTGCTTTTCTGGACGTTCTGAAATACTTACTCGATCATAGATACCATGCTTGGATGATAAGCCGGTGATTGCGTTTCAGTATTTTATGTTTGCAGTATCGTTTTTAATTTTGGATTAGAGTTGATGAAAATGTATATTGCACTTCTACTAACACAGACCTTTTTCGTTTAGCAGTTGCAAAATTTGTTCTGGACTTCTTCGTTTCTTGAGCTCATCCTTGATAAATTTTTGAATTTCAGGGTCACCAAGGACTGGTTTCTCTCGTTGTATCTTTCTAGAGTCTGCTAATTCTTGAGCTTTTTCTGGATTATAGGTCCCCTCTACTGAATTTCTAGCAAGTTCTTGGCTAATTGCTGATTGGCTAAAACCTAATTTTTCGGCAATAGTTCGCTGGTAGGGCTGAAAATGCATAATTAATGCGATATTTGAAGCGTTCTATTCTAGGGGTAAGACGTTGGTAAGTGCTCATTTTCGTTGTGTTTTTCACTATTTACAACCGATGGGCACTTCTTTTCGATAAATATTAACTTTCTTTAAATTAGCTGGTCAGTGGAAACTGCCATTTTATTAACTTTAATCGTGAGCTTATACTTTCCAAGTTTTGCATATGATGCACCCCCTCAACTTGTAGAAGGAAGTCAAGAACTTATGCTGCCTGGTGAAAATGATGAATTGACAGACTGTGGCCGTAAATATGGTCGCTTATATAACAAACAAATTACTTATGACACCTATGCAGATTGTGAAGCAGAATGTAATGGCAGAGAAGGAAAACATTTAACTAGTAGACGAAATAATAAAACTTGTTGTTGGCTGGAGGATTATGGACAATCTGAACTTACTTTAGAAGAAACTGTTCAAAATCTAAATAAAAAATTGATGATTTGCAAGATACTGTAAATTATCTCCAACATAGATCATGAAATTAGCAATCAAACTTTTAATCTAAAAAGCCTATGAAAAAATCATAGGCTTTTAGTTTTTTACTAGTTTAAAATCATCTTCAAATTCATAAATTTTTTCGTGTTGAAATTTTTCTAGAGCAAAACTTTTTGCTGTATCTTGGCTAAATTTTGTTTTTGTTCTTGAGCTTTTGTTTTCGTAAATTATCACTTCGTCAGCAAGTCCTGAGTTTAAAAAAGCTTGAGTTAATCTTGGACCTGCTTCTAACATTATTTTTGGTAGCCTTGGAAATTTAGTTCGGTGATTATTTTTGTTAATTCTTCTTTTCTAAAGAAGCGATATTTTATATATCACCTTGCGTGAGTTTTTGCGTTATCGTTGAGTTCGATTTTGCTTTTGTGATAGAGCACACAAATGTCAGGGTTTTTGCTATCAAGTAATCCCAATTCCTGGAGAGCTATGTCTTACTGTATATTGAGGATTATCACTTTTGATAGTGCTTGAACTTGTGATGATGATTTGTTGGGTTGCTCTAAGTCGATGTACGTCTTGGCGTGATTGAGCTGAACTTATAAACTCGTCATCTTTTTGGTCAGCATATTACCATCTGCATAGGCAGCAATTTTTATGGTTAACCAGATGGGTAGATTTTTGTTCTTGCTCTTTTTTGTAGAGCAAAAATACTCGATTTAAATATTTTGCTTCTTCTTTGATAGCGCTGTCTTGGATATTTGTCAGGATTTTTTAACACAAAACTTTTATCAGCAAAAATCTCTAGCGATTTTTGAAAACTTTTGGGTTTGTGTCATAACTTGCAAAAGCGATTTTTAAAAGCCAGTTTCAATAATCAATTTAGTGCATGGTGGTGTGTTGCCGTAGTGAGAGCATGGCTCTAGATTCAAAATCAATTCATTCTTTGGCAAAATCTTCTAAGCAATTAAATTTGTCTTTGTAGCTTTCTTGGAAAATTTCCTTGAAATTATTGATAGCAATAACTTCTGCATGTGCCTGTCTATGAGCTCGATGTATGCCATGACAGAGTAATTGCTCTTGATAGTAAATTAAACAAGCTACTAAAGGATTTGGAAAGGCTAAACATTCTCCTTGTTGAGCAAGCTCAAAGGATTTTTGAATTTTTCGTTGAGCTTGGCAAATTCCATTATGCTTTTGCGCTTAATTTTTCAAGATTGGGCGCTTTGTTAAAGTCAGTCGTTGACTCAAATGCGTAAGCCGTATTTAAAATTTGTTCTTCGTGTAAAGCTGGCGCTATTAATTGCATACCAATCGGTAAATTGTTTTTGTCAAAGCCACAATTCATTGATAAAGCAGGTAAGCCAGCTAAATTTACTGTTACAGTCATGATGTCTTCTAGGTACATACTAAGTGGATCGGCTGTTTTTTCATTGAACTTAAATGCTGTTGCTGGCGCGGTTGGCGTCAAAATTAAATCACAAGCACTAAATGCACTTTTGAAATCATTGGCAATTAATCTTCTTACTTGTTGTGCTTTTTGTAATAAGCATCATAGTAACCAGAACTCAGTGCATAGACACCAAGCATGATACGTCTTTTTACTTCTTCACCAAAACCCGCTCTAGAATTGAAATACAAGTCAGTAAGGTTTTGTGCTTCTTGGTCTCTTAATCCATAGCGCACTCCATCATAGCGAGATAAATTAGAACTTGCTTCAGATGGAGCAATTATATAGTAAGTCGGTAAGCCGTATTTTAATTTGTCAAATTTGATTTTGATAATCTCCGCACCAAGGCTTTGGTAGTGAGCGATTGCGTTATCAATAGAGGTTTTGACTTCTTCTTGAATTCCATCAACAAAAAAATCATCAGCAACACCAATTTTTAAACCTTTTAAATCTTGTTTAGTTTTAAAATTTTCTTCGATGTAGCGATTGTAGTTAGGCACTGGGATATCAAGCGAGGTACTATCTTGAGGGTCATGTCCGCTCATAGCTTCAAGTAATAAAGCTGTATCTTCCACTGTGCGTGCCATTGGACCTGCTTGATCTAAAGAGCTTGCCAAAAAGCAACAATACCAAACTTACGGAAACCCTGCCATAGGTTGGCTTTTTAAACCAACAATTCCGCAATAAGACGCAGGCTGACGTATAGACCACCTGTATCTGTACCAAACGCAAGAGTGACATTTGTGCAGCCACGCAAGCGGCTGAACCTCCAGAAGAACCGCCGGGTGCTCTTTCAAGATCCCAAGGGTTTACAGCTACCATAAGCACTTTTTTCGTTTGAAGAACCCATGGCGAATTCATCTAGGTTTGCCTTACCAAAAGGGATTGCTCCTTGTGAAATAATTTTATTGGTGATAGTTGCATTGAAGCATGACTTGTAGCCTCTGAGCATTTTTGAGCCTGCCGTGGTTGCAGTGTTTACTTGGTTAATTAAATCTTTGATAGCAACAGGTACAGCCGCTAAAATTCCTGTATCTTTGCCTTGCGCTTGTTGTTCATCTAAAAAGCCGCGTATTTTAAAGCTTTCTGGCTTCATCCAAGATATAAAGCATTGATTTCAGGGTTAAGAGCCTGTGCTTTTTAAAGATGAGCCTGTGTTATTTCGCTTGCAGAGAGAGGCTTGTTTACTTCATAAATAATTCTTTGAGTTCAGTGCTGTTTTGCTTGTTAAATCTGACATAGCCTTTATTTTACTACGCTTGAGACACTGCGGACCGTGTCATTTTTGTCCTATATGAAAAAAAAATCATTTTTCTGCTTCTTTATAATTTTTTAAAATATGTATTTTAATATTTATTTGAGAATTTTAGTGGCACAAACATGCACGCATTTGCTATATTCTTAATTCTGGTCACGGAATTGCCCTTCATTTTGAAAAAATTCTGCTGTAAACTGAAAACTGCATATTTTAAGAGAAAGTTTAGGTCGTTTCTAAATATCTAATTGTTTAGATATTTATGAAACTCTAATTTCAAAACAGATTTTTATAGAATGTTTGATTTCAAACATAGCGATTAAAAGCTACTAGCGCGTATGGCGGATACCTTGGTATTAACAGCCGATGAAGGACGTACAAATCTGCGATAAGTCACGGGGGCTGATAGGAGCTTTGATCCGTGAGATTTCCGAATGGGGAAACCCTATGAGAGTTATATCTCATAACTCCCATCTGAACACATAGGATGGGTAGAGGTAAGTCAGTGAATTGAAACATCTTAGTAACTGGAAGAAAATAAAACAAATCAGTGATTCCCCCAGTAGCGGCAGGGCGAAAGGAGAAGTAAACCACTTTAGTGGGGTTGTAGGACCACTATCTGGAATTTGTTTAGCTAATTGAATAGAGTTGGAAAGCTCAGCCAAAGACAGTGATGGCCAGTGAAAGTTAAACAATCCTTTGTAGCATACGATAGTGCGGGCGTAATCCCATATGAATCTAGCAGGACCATCTTGCTAAGGCTAAATACTGTTAACCGATAGTGAACGAGTACAGTGATGGAAAGGTGAAAAGAACCCCTGGCGGGGAGTGAAATAGATTATGAAACCGTATGCGTACAAGCGATCAGAGCACTATTTATAGTGTGATGGTATGCCTGTTGAAGAATGACCCGGCGAGTTACTTTATGTGGCAGGTTAACCAGTAATATGGGGAGCCTCAGAGAAATCGAGTCTGAATAGGAGCGTTATGTCACATAAAGTAGACCAGACCTTAGTGATCTAGCCATGGCCCAGGTTGAAGCGTGAGTAACATCACGTGGAGGACCAGACAAACGACTAATGTTGAAAAATTAGCTGGATGGAAGTTGTAGTTGCGGAGAAATTCCAATCCAGACCAGAAGCTAGCTGGTTCTCCTGAAATGTATTGAGAGTACGGCGTCGGGTATAAGTCTACTGGGGGTAGAGAGCACTATTTCGTTGCGGGCTGGGATAACCGAGTACCAAAACAGTTAAACTCCGAATACCAGTAGTATGTTCCTAGCAGTAAGGACTACGAGATAAGTTCCGTGGTCAGGGAAACAGCCCAGATCGTCGTCTAAGGTCCCTAAGTATATCTAAGTGATTAAGGAGGTGAAACTGCTGAGACAATCAGGAGGTTGGCTTAGAAGCAGCCATTCCTTGAAAAAGTGTAATAGCTCACTGATCAAGCGTTTTTACGCCAAAAATTCATGGGGCTAGATATACACCGAAGACACAGGTTTAAAATTTTTTTTATTTAATGAACTTGCCTTTAAAGTTCATTGCATTTATTTGTAAATGAGTTTAAAGGCAAATTATTAAATATCAAGCAAAGTTTAAGCAGTAAGGAGGCGTTCTAAGGTGCAGAAGTATGACTGTAAGGACATATGGAGATATCAAATTAGTGGAGAATGTCAGGATAAGTAGCGAAAGAGAGTGAGGAATCTCTTCCACCGAAATCCTAAAGGGTTCCCGTCAAGTTCGTCTACGTGAGGTTAGTCTGGACTAGGCAGGCGAAAGGCGTAGTCGATGGAGAACAGGTTGATATTCCTGTACCAGTATATAGTCGCTATTATCGAAGTCGTGACGCGAAGGTTATGTAGTGGGGCTTGTTGGATTGCCCTCCAAGTGTGTAGCTAGATTCTGTAAACAAATCCGCAGAATTGTTTAGTGAGGCACGATGGTGAAGTCTGCAGACTGAAACTAACAACGCCACGCTGACAGGAGAAAAACGGCGTCAGAGACTATTTATTGCCAGTACCCAGCTCGACACAGATGGGATGGCTGAGAAAGCTAAGGTGCGCGAGATAACTCTCTATAAGGAACTCGGCAAAATGCCTCCGTAACTTCAGGAGGAAGGAGGACCATCTGAGTGTGGGATTTACTCCGAGAAAGCTTCAAGTGGGTAACTAAACCAGAAATTTAAAAGCAACTGTTTACCAAAAACACAGCTCTGTGCAAACTCGAAAGGGAAGTATACAGGTGACGCCTGCCCGGTGCCGGAAGGTTAAGGGAGGTTAGCCCACAAGGCAAGCTTTGAACTCAAGCCCCGGTGAACGGCAGCCCGTAACTATAACAGTCCCTAAGATAGCTTGAAATTCCTTGTCAAATAATTCTGACCCGCACGAAAGGCGTAATGATTTGGGCACTGTCTCGTAGAGAGGCTCGGCGAAATTGGAGTGGCTGTGAAGATACGGCCTAGGCATGCCAGGACAGAAAGACCCTATTGAGCTTTACTGTAGGCTAGTACTGAACGCGAGATTAAGATGCGTAGCATAGTTGGGAGACTTTGATGAGTAGATTTTGGTTTACTCAGGTCATTAGTGAAATACCAATCTTCTTAGTCTTTCGTTCTAACAAGTGACCATTATCTGATTTACTGGTGCTTATCGGGCAGTTTGACTGGGCGGTCACCTCCTAAACAGTAACGGAGGTGTACAAAGGTTCCCTCAGGTTGGTCAGAAATCAACTTTTGAGTGCAAAAGCATAAGGGCACTTGACTATAAGACAGACATGTCGCGCAGGTAGGGAAACTAGGTTTAGTGATCCGGCGATTCCGCATGGAAGGGGTCGTCGCTCATCGGATAAAATTTACCATGGGGATAACAGGCTGATCTCCCCCAGAGTCCCATCCTCGGGAGGTTTGGCACCTCGATGTCGGCTCGTCACATCCTGCTGGAGCGGTAGTACGTTCCAAGGGTTGGGCTGTTCGCCCGTGAAGTGGCACATGAGCTGGGTTCAGAACGTCGTGAGACGGTTCAGTCCATATCCGGCATGTCCGTAAATATTTGGAGGATTCTTTCTGGTACGAGAGGACCGGAAAGGAGAAGCCTCTAGTGTACCTGTTGTCGTGCCAGCAGCAAACGCAGGAGTAACTATGTTTCGAGGGATAAGTGCTGAGAAGCATCTAAGTACAGAAGCCCACCTCAAGATGAGATGTTCTAGGACCCAAGAAGAACACTTGGTTGATAGACGGCAAGTAGTGAAAGTGGTAACATGTAAACACTTGTACTAATCGTCTCTTGCTTTTTTTCTTTTCTCTATGAAAAGAATCGCTAAACTAATAAAAGATCAAAATTGAAATATACCTACTTTCTTTTAAAAATATGCAGTTTTTAGTTTATTTTTAA
>JAYQSH010000003.1:0-256924 GCA_038146805.1 bacterium
CCGTCTACGACGCCGGTAATTCTGTTTTAAAAACAACAATTTCTAAGCTTGCATTTTTAACTTCTGATGATTTTGAAAAAACTTAGCAGGTGATGTTTTTAAAACAGAACTACAGGGGTCGAAACTACAGGGGTCGTAGACGGACAAAGGACAAAATAGCCTTTCTAGGTGTGATTCTTAATCTCTAGTGGACTTTTTTTGACCCCCTACAGCGACAAGTCAAAATTGAAATTTTTATTTAGCAGATGGCAAGACCACTATTAATGTTGGAAACTACAGGGGTCGTAGTCGGACACAGGACACAAGTTAGTGTTTACGTTCTTTAGCAACATACTAATTTGAGCTTGGCTCAAATTGCTGTTATTTTTGGTAAAAGTTCAAGTGCCGTTTCAAAAATTTTTCAAAGAGTGAAAGGTAAAATCAGTAATAAAATTAGAAGTCAAATGGATTTGAAATAAATTTTGTCCTTTGAGCGTCTATGACCCCGGTAATTCATGGTCATCTCTTCTAGAATCTAAGGCTCGTGGCTGATAAATAAATAATTAATTCATTTCTTATTGTCATTTTGTTTATGATAATTCATCGGTATTAGCAATCAAGGCATTCAAATTATTCAAAATGTACTTATCAACAAGCTCTTCAATCCATTCATGAATTTTTTCGAAAATTGGAACATCATCCTTCATATACTTAACTCTTAAGACTGGGCAGCCAAATACAGGAAGAGTTAGCCCTTCTCCCGATTTAATTAAGTCAATCAGATCGGTAATTGACTTAATAGTTGGAATAAGACTTGGTGGGTTCGTTTCAGGGGATTCTCTCAACTCAAAGCTTTCTGCCTTAACTCTTCTTTCTTTTTTCTTATTATCTCTAAAAACATTTTGTTTATAAGTATTGAGAATTTCAATTTGCATTCCACAAAGAACATTTAAAAGCTTTAAGTTATTCTTGATAATTTTTCTAAACTCATCTATTGATATGTTGAATCCATTTAGTTTTTTAAAAGCTTGTGGTATTGCACCAATCAAAGCAAAGGTAAAATCCATAGCGTTGCTTAAGCCTTGTTTGAAAATATAAAGATCGCCCATGAGCATACTGTAATGTCCCTGTAATATGAGGCCAGTAAAACGAAATACTTTTTCCTGATAAAATCGTAAAGACTAAAAGGAGAAAGAAAATGCCAGGTTACAGAAAAATTAGCTCAGAGCTGAAAGCAAAAGCAGCTATGGAAGCGTTAAAAGATGAAGAAGCGATTTCTACGATTGCTTCTAAGTACAGAATCGATCCAAAACTTTGAGATTGGGTTAAAAACTCAAAGAGAATTCGGCTTCTGTTTTTGATTCAAAAATTGAAGAAGAACATAAAGAAAAACTCAGGCAAAAAGAAAATCAAATTAAAGAGCTCAAAAATTTAATTGGTGAACAAACGGTCATGATCGACTGGGTTAAAAAAATATAGGAAGCTGGATTTCAATGGGAGAATGAGCCTCATGGATGGTGATTCAAAATTTCCAATCACGCATCAATGTTGGGTGCTTAACATCGATCGCTCTAAGTATTATAGAAAACCTAAGCCCGAGTTTTCAGATGGAGAAAAAAAAAATTATGGATGCAATAGATCAGGAGTATACGAAACAACCAATGTTTGGCTGTAGAAATATGCGCTGGGCTTTAAAAGAACACCATGGTCTTAAAGTTGGTAAAGATAGAGTATCTAAGCTAATGAAGGCAATGGGATTGGTAGCTCAAGCTCCGAAACCCAATACTAGCAAGGCAATGAAGGAACACAAAAATATGCTTACTTGCTAAAGAATTTAGTGATTGATAAACCAAATCATGTTTGGGGCACTGATATCACATATATCAGAACTCAGCAAGGCTTTTGTTTTATGGTTGCTATTATCGATTTGTTTAGCAGGTCAGTGCTAAGCTATCGCATCTCAAATATGATGGACACAAGTTTTTGCATTGAAGCCCTAGAGGAAGAAATTGAACAATATGGTTGTCCTGAAATATTTAATAGCGATCAGGGCAGTCAGTTTACTAGCCAAGAATTTACTCAGGTGCTTTTAGAGCATCAAGTAGCAATATCAATGGATGGTAAAGGTCGAGCTACTGATAATGCAATAGTAGAAAGATTTTGGAGAACGCTGAAACAAGAATGTGTTTATCCTAAATATTTCAAAACAATCAAGGAGGTAAAAATAGGAGTTAAAGAATTTATTGAATACTACAACAACAGAAGACCTCATCAATCGTTAGGTATGAGGTCACCACTTAAGTGCTATCAAAACTTTACTAAGCCTTTAGTAATTCAAGACTTAGAAAGTTGTACAATTAAGTTTGTGAACTTAAGTAATAAATCTAGGAAAAGTATTACGAATAAGCTTGTTTAATTTACAGGGACACTTCATACCTTCAATTTCTATTTGTCTTTCATTAAAGCCTTGGGTTTCATCAGGTCTGAGATTCTTCGTCATCTTCGTATATATATCCCTACTTGCATCAACTACTGCTTTATAAAAATCTCCAAAAGAAAGGGCTTTCCCTGCTTCTTCTGCAACTAGGTCTATAGCTTGGTGTAAGTCTAAACTTGTTAGAGCTTCAGTAGAAAGCTTTTTTGTGTAATTTGCATCTATACCAAGGTGATCATTATCGTCCACTACTTTTTCTAATGCTTTTGTGCACCTTTTGACTTCATATACGATTCAATACGGTCATAAAAATCTTTTTTTCTTCCGGCAAGATCAGGATCATCACTTGCGCTTGGCACATTTACTTCCTGATGAATGTAATTTGTAACCAAATATGGATTTGTAGTCAAACTTTCAATTGTAATGGGATTTGACATTTAGATAATAAGCTTATCATATCGAAATACACTTTTCCCTAAAATCCAAACTTTATTTTAATTTCACCAGATTCTTAGCTTCATAGTTGAAGATTTAGCTTTTTAAGTATAACTAAAATCTTAGAAAAATTTGTTAATTTTTGTTTTTCTGCATAGCAAAGCTAGGTGTTACCACCTGAAAGATCTATGTACCCTCTAGCTCCCACTGGCTGATTTTAGGCACTGCTAAAAACTTCTGCTGGTGTTTTGAAATTTAAACTTCTTCTGGGCCTGTTGTTGAGTTTGTAAGCTATCTCATCAAGCTCTTCTTGAGTTACTGATCTTAGATCCGTTCCTTTCGGCAAAAATCTTCTGCTCTGCCTGTTCATATTTTCATTAGAACTATTAGGGTCTTAGACGGACACAGGAGACAAGTTAGTGTTTACTTTCTTAAGCAACATACTAATTTGAGCTTGGCTGAAATTGCTGTTATTTTTGCTAAAAGTTCAAGTGCCGTTTCGAAAATTTTTCAAAGAGTGAAAGGTAAAATCAATAATAAAATTTGAAGTCAAATGGATTTGAAATAAATTTTGTCCTTTGAGCGTCTACGACCCCGATAACTACAAGTGCCGTTTCGAAAATTTTTCAAAGAGTGAAAGGTAAAATCAGTAATAAAATTAGAAGTCAAATGCATTTGAAATAAATTTTATCCTTTGACCGTCTACGACCCCGATAATTTACTTTGACCGTCTACGACCCCGATAATTTAAAATTGATCCTAGAGATGTTCTTTACAGGAAGTTTTAGGTATCGCTAAGCTTCAACAAAGCTTGATTTTGGATCTAAGTAACCGTTGGAGTAAGAGATGTTTATATTAAGACGTGACACGGTAGACCTTTTGCCTCTTAGAGAGAGTAGAGCATAATTCTGAAAACTTTCATCCTCGGCAGCTCTTTGGACAACATTAATAACTTCTTGAGGTAATTTTTCGGTATTTTTACCAGGTATTAATTTTAAAGTGTTAGAATCTTTATCATACTCTAAGCTAAAGCTAAAATCAACTGTAACTCTTCTGCTATCACTATCTTCTAACTCAACAAAGTTACCTACGTTATAAAGAAATAGAGGAGTTAGTAAAGGTCTTTCATCGTTAACGTTGTTTGGTATTCTAGGCTTGATTGAGTTGATTCTTAAAGAGATTGGCTCAATAGACCTACTGCTGCTTTCATTCAAAACAAAAACTCTTCTCGAATTAGTATCTTCTTGCTCTGGGATTTGAATATCTCTGCTGTTAATCCAAATATTCACAGCAGCTTGAGTGTCTGGAGCTCTAAAACCAATTGCCACAGCATTTTCTGCCCCATTTCTAAGCAAAGCTTCTCTAGCTTCACGTGGTAATTGAGCAAGTTTTTCTAAGTTATCAAACCCAGCTCTTGACGCAGTACCAGTTATCAAAACTGATGGATCATTTGTTAAAGTTTCTGCTACAGAAACTTCTTCGTTTGTTGGTAAATTTAGCGGACTTTTTAGTTCAGCTTCAGCAAGTTGATCTGAGTATCTTTGTAAAATTTCTCTAATTGCATTAGGTCTAAAACCTGTAGCGGCGATTCCGTAATCAGCTACGATTCTGTTGCCTGCATTATCAGTAATTTCATTTCCTTCTTGATCAAAGAAGACTAATGGTCTATCCATAGGTTCACCTTCATTGTTAGCATAGTCAACGTCAACAACTCTAGAATTCACTATTTCTATAAAATTACCTCTACCATTTCTTGGTTTTAGATCGTTGATTTGAGCGTATCTCTGTCTAGAGCTTAAATCCTGTTGAGTAATTACATAAACTTTTTTGATATTTTGACTTCACGATTAGCGTCTTTAAATAAATTACCTATATTCTCTATTAAAGTATCAGCAGAGTTACCGCCCCCCAAATAACCAAAGTATCACCTTTGATAATTCTTTCTGGACCATTGAATCTACTAGATAGTGCCCTGAAAGCTTCTAGTGTTTTAGTTATTTTGGGTAAAGTTTCTTTACGAGTACCTTCTATTACTTTTTCAGCACGTGAACCTTCCAACTCAAAACCATAACCATCTTCACCAAGACCGCCTCGATACAAATAAACCATCTGTCCTTAATTTAAGTTCTTTTTTAGAGCCATCTTTATTCGTGATTTCGAGGGTAACAATTTTATCTCCTTGGCTTTCTGGATCTGGATTCTTGGCAATATCTATTAATCTTGTTGAAAGTGCAAGATTGTTAGTGAGTAATGCAGTTTGCATTGATAGAATTAACTGCAACTCTTCATTTGTAGGGTATCTTGCTTTAGAAGTGTCGTCTGGTGTAGGTAAATAATCTACCGTTGTGTTAATACTTCCTGCTCTTGTATCTTTTCCAACTTTTCTTTCACCTGGATACCATCTGGTAGCAGGACTGCCATAGGCTCTAACTGTTTTAAGCTCATTGCCATTAGGAAGATCTGGCATTGTTCTTCCTTCATTACCTCTAGAATTTGCACTGTTAAGTTCCCAAGCAGGTCCTTCCGGTACTGCAAACGGACCTCCTGGCTGTTTGCCAGCATCTATAACCAAGGTCTGTCTGGCTAGATTAGGATTATTGCGCACAAGCTCACCTAAGCCTGCTAAGCCATCGGGACCCAATCCTATCTGAACCAGAGGTACATAGTCTCCGTCTTGTAGATTTGCTAAAGTGTTTTCTGATACTTTATTGAAATGTTGTCTTAAAAACTCAGATGTTTCTCCAGGACTCACTGAAGCACATGCAACTAAATAAGGGTTTAGGGTAGAAAGGATTTCTACTGATCTTAAATATCTTTCTTCAGTTGGACTAAGTTCCCTTTGTTTTCTGAGAAGACTTAACCTTAATTCATACTTAGATCTAGGATTGATACCTTCATTGGCTGCACTATTTAAGTAACGAGCTATCTGCATTGCCGTTTTAGGATTTGCTCTTAAAGATTCTACTAAAGGGTAGATAGTAGCTAGGAACCTGTTCCTGACATGATTCCATGCTGGCTTATTATTGCGGAGTTCTGGTGACAAAAATCTTTCTTCTAGCCTAGTTTGCTCGGCTTGGTCAATTTCAGGTGCGATACGAGCATCAAAATCATTAGGTCTATCAGCAGCAACAAAACCTCTATATAATTCAGTAAGTTGTTCTCTGATTTTTAGTCGATTAATAGTATCAGTTGGAAGAGAATTAATTATATCTATAGCTGCATCAAAATCAGTATTCGGAAACTCCTCTCTAAGCTGAGTGGCATTTTCAAAGTCTCTAAAAGAACTTAAGTCCTCAGCTATAGCTAAAGCTGTATCTTTAATACTTTTACTGTCATTGCGTAATCTAAGCCTGGGATTGATGCCCTGATAGGAGCTTGTGCAATCGATTCTGATAATGCATCGATGTCTATGTTGCTTTTATTAGTATTAGGATCAGTTGTATCAAAATTTCCCTGAGTTATATTTGTAAATAAGTTTGATCTTAATTCAGAAAGCTCTAGCTGGTAAACAAGTCTCGTCAACTCCAAGCCAGCTTCTCGAGTGCTAGTCTCAGATGATTTAAGTAAGGGGTCAATTTTATCTAATAATGATTGGATAGTTGTATCATCAGTCAGTGCTTGGCTTATAACTTGGTTTGCTTGTACAACTAGGTCTCTTTTCTTCCTGGCTAAAACAGCATCTCTAAGGTCAGCTTTTAATCGAACATCAGAGACCTCTGCCCCTTCATATGCAGATATAGCTTGTAGTGCTTCTGACAGGTCTTGCCCTGTTGTAATTGTTCGGTAAACATTCTGCCTAAGCTCTCTTTGTTTTAAACTTAATGTTAGATCATCAACTAGCTTGCATACTTCTGCTTGTGTACTATCGTCGGAAGACATACTCATAACCCTTTGCAGTCTTTTTAATGAGTCAGGGTCTTGGGTTTCTAGGTAGGCTTGAAGGTTTGCTTTTAGTTCATCTTTAATATTTGAGTTTTGTAGAAGATTAATGATTTTTATTAAGCTTGTACAGTCATCGCTAGAGAGTCTTCCACCATTTAACGACTCACTTGTAATACATTCAGATGGAGTAAATTGAACAAGGTCATTAGAATCATTATACATTAGATAACCATTCAAAAATCTAGGGGTGATTAATGCATTCAGTTGTCTTTTTGTCGTTATTCTTCCTGACAGTACGTTCTCTAAAGCGAAGTTAAAGCCCTTCACCTCAGATTGCGCCCTAGCTAGATTTTGATTAGATAGGTCTCTTGCTTCTATGATTTGCAGGAGGGGTTTTATGAAGCTTGCTGAGAGTCTTCCATCATTTAACGACACACTTGTAATACATCCAGATGGAGTAATTTGAACAAGGTCATTAGAATCATTATACATTAGATAACCATTCAAAAATCTAGGGGTGATTAATGCATTCAGTTGTCTTTTTGTCGTTATTCTTCCTGACAGTACGTTCTCTAAAGCGAAGTTAAAGCCCTTCACCTCAGATTGCGCCCTAGCTAGATTTTGATTAGATAGGTCTCTTGCTTCTATGATTTGCAGGAGGGGTTTTATGAAGCTTGCTGAGAGTCTTCCACCATTTAACGACACACTTGTAATACATCCAGATGGAGTAATTTGAACAAGGTCATTAGAATCATTATACATTAGATAACCATTCAAAAATCTAGGGGTGATTAATGCATTCAGTTGTCTTTTTGTCGTTATTCTTCCTGACAGTACATTCTCTAAAGCGAAGTTAAAGCCTCTCACTAGTGCTTGATCATTAGGTAACTGTCCAAGCTGTCCTATTACTTCAGTACTCTGAGTAGTTTTAGCTTGTGGAGTATTTGTCTCTTTTCGGTCAATTTGCCTTATTGGAAATGGATTAATCCTGGTCATAACTTAGTCATATATATGATAAAAATCATAGATTTTGATATTAACTTGAACTGTTATTGGGTGTTTTTGTTCATTTGGCTTCAAAAAAACGAAAAAGAAAGCTAATGAATGACTTTTCAAGCCTGCTGAATCAAAACAGAAGCGCAATGAATGATTTTCAATGCTTAATGAATGAAATTCAAAAGGTTTTGTAAGCTATCTAGAATAGCAATGTATGAGTTCAGAAGCTTAATGTATGACTGTTGAATCGCAATGTATGAGTTCAGAAGCTTAATGTATGACTGTTGAATCGCAATGTATGACTTCAGAAACGCACTGTAATAAAGTAAAAGTGCATTGTAAGCCTTTCAGAAAGACAATGAATGGCTTTGGATTCTCATTGTTAGAGATCCTAAGCACATTGAATTAAATCCTAATCGTAATGAAAGAGAGCAGAAGCTCACCCTTTTTGAATTTTAGAACAAAAAATTACCCCAAAACATAAGGGTAAAGACTGCCGCCTCGTCACTTCGTTCCTCGTTGGCGACCCTTTAGTTTTTATCCGCAAAGTGTCTCCGGGCTTGTCAGTCTGGTAACTAATCTCAGCTTCTACAGGATACTTCTAGTCTGAACTATCCGTTACCAGCCTGACTCACCAGCCCTGAACTACAGGGGTCGAACTACAGGGGTCGTAGACGGACAAAGGACAAAATAGCCTTTCTAGGTGTGATTCTTAATCTCTAGAGGAGACTTTTGACCCCCTACAGCGACAAGTCTAAATTGCTATTTTTATTTAGCAGATGGCAAGACCACTATTAATTGAATTTCAAGACGCTTTTTATCATGTCATCTCTCGTGGCTTAAACAGGCAAAACTTATTTTTGGATGAAGATGATTTTGTCTTTTTTCTTTGGCTCCTAAATCAAGCACAAGAAAAATTTGGTTTTATTTGTCATGGCTATTGTTTAATGAATAATCATTATCATCTTTTTCTTCAAACGCCAAATGCAAATTTATCTAAAATAATGAAATTTATTAACGAAAGTTATGCTAGATACTTTCTCAATAAATATCCTAATAGGGATGGTCACGTATTTAAAGGACGCTATAAAAGAAAATTGGTTCAAACTGATTTATATTCACTGCAACTAAGTCGATATATTCACCTTAATCCTGTAAAAGCAGGCATTGTTAAACATCCTCATGAATGGAAGTGGTCTAGTTACAATGCATTTATTGGTTTAACGGCTTCGAATAGATTCCTAAATAAAGAGTGGATTCTGCAGCAATTTTCAAAAAATAAAAAGCAGGCTAAAGAAAAGATGATTGAATATACTTACGAGGATATAAGTTGTTTTTGGAACCCAGATGATTACTCATGTGGCAAGGTGATTTTGGGTTCGAAAGAATTCTTACATCATATTATAAATCAACATATTGATACAAGTAAAATTGACCATAGGATTATTGCAGTATCTGAGTTGAATATATCAAAAAATCAAAAACCGGAATATGTGCTTGGGCAACTTGAGAAGCTTAATTTGGAAGCAAAAATGAAAATGCAAGTTAGTGTTTACTTTATTAAGCAACATACTAATTTGAGCTTGGCTGAAATTGGTGTTATTTTTGGTAAAAGTTCAAGTGCCGTTTCGAAAATTTTTCAAAGAGTGAAAGGTAAAATCAGTAATAAAATTAGAAGTCAAATGGATTTGAAATAAATTTTGTCCTTTGACCGTCTACGACCCCGATAATTTTAGACTTGTCGCTGTAGGGGGTCAAAAGTCCTCTAGAGATTAAGAATCACACCTAGAAAGGCTATTTTGTTCTTTGTCCGTCTACGACCCCTGTAGTTCTAGGTTAAAGCTATTACAAATTAAGTTTGGATTTTAGGAGTTATGTTGTAGTCAAAAATATGTTATGATTATCTTTATATACATATGTGTGATAGTATTAAAGTAAAAACTGAAATCAAAAAACTCTAGATTTCAAGGGAAGAGAAGTTGGAGATGAGTCCAAACGTCATCAACTTTATCTACAAACTCAAAAGCCATTAAAATTGCCTGAACTTTACAGTCCTGATCTACTTAGAGCTGCAACTAATCCTAGTGCTGTGTTACATAAAATTGATGTCGAACAATTAGAACAGGAGAATGCTAAAAGAGATTATGCTAATGCTATTGAAGATTTAAATTATCAAATCAACGCACAATATGATTTAATCATAAATCCTCCCGCCCCTAAAGCCCGTATAAATACCATTATTGTTAAAGGAAATCTCGATTCAGGAAACTCTCGATCAAATTTGGAAAAACAGGTGTCGGAACACTCAAGTTGTCACATAGCAAAAGCAAATGTTGCTTCCGGGGCATTGTTCGGTTCAATAGTAGGGGGATTGATACTTGGCCCATTCGGAGCTATGTTAGGGTCGGGGTTTGGAGGTCTGATTGGTTGGGAGGGCTCAACAGGAGAACCAGACCAGCGAACGGATAACAAGTGGCGAAACCCATTTTAAAAAACACAATAAAAACCTGTAAAAAGATGAAGGTTTAGCTTGACAGTGCCGACAACCATTGTGTAATGACATGAAGAATCGACATCACTGTGAACATCTTTATTCGGAAAGAATATAAATGGACGTAAAAGACGCATATCGCCACTTCTGCGTAATGGAAGGAATTCAATGCTCAAAGTCTCATGTCATCTATTTACAACGATTGGAAATGGTGGCGAGTGGATTGACGGTGAATTGGAACTACAGGGGTCGTAGACGGACACAGGACACAAGATAGTGTTTACGTTCTTAAGCAACATACTAATTTGAGCTTGGCTGAAATTGCTGTTATTTTTGGTAAAAGTTCAAGTGCCGTTTCGAAAATTTTTCAAAGAGTGAAAGGTAAAATCAGTAATAAAATTAGAAGTCAAATGGATTTGAAATAAATTTTGTCCTTTGAGCGTCTATGACCCCGGTAATTCAATCCTATAGCCAATTTTAATGCTTTTGCTAAATCTTCTTTTGATAAATTAAACATCAATCATTAAAAGGTTTTATATTATCACTAGTTCTAAATTAGCCAACTAAAGAATCAACAGCCAAATTCTTCCTTTCAGTAAAGGTTCTAAAGTATTATATTCTTTTTCCAGATATGAAATACTATTTTAAGTGTTTTATAAATAAGCAGTCATTGAGATGTTTGACTTCAAAAACAAAGCTTTTATTGTTCTGAAACATTCATTTTAAATCTAGCCAAAGATTTCTAAACAGCTTTTAGAAGTTCTAATTGCAATTGATAAATCCCAAGGTCTTTTTCTAAATTTGGCTCTAGTAACTAAAATCTCTAACCTTTAGAGGGATTTTGGTCTACAAAAGTAAATTTCTTGTAAAAATTCAGCAAGTGTAAAAAGATAATAACCTTGTAAGTTTTGCCTTTACTGAATTCTTGTGCAAATAAAATAAGATTGTGATCAAAGACTTCAAATTCAAATACTTTTCAAACTGAATCAGGAACACCATTTGCTTGAACAACATAGTCATGAATAGACCCAACATCTGAAAAAAATGGTATACCAATTAATATTGGGTGATTAATTTTGGCAATTTTATCGGCAAACTCTACATTTGCAAAATTTCTACCATTAGTGAAATTAACATAAAAGGCACTATTTGGCAAATTATTCTTGTTGAATTTAAAATATCTATCAAATCATCACCCAATAAAGTTGGTTTACCCCCAGTTATCCCAATTTCATTGGTTTCACGGGACATTTTAGTGGTATGGCTTCTAAGTATCTTTGATTATATAGCTATCATTTAATATCTTTTGTTTTTGAGACCTAACATTAAACAATAGTTGTTGCATCTTTCCGTGAAAGAATAGAATTATGTTTTGAAACCTCGATAAATCTATTAACTCAAGGTTTAATTGGTCAAACTCTAAACATCACCATCCTGAAGATAGTATTGATCATAGACGGACAAAGGACAAAATTACCTTTCAGGTGTGATTCTTAATATCTAAAGACTTTTAAACTATTAGGGTCGTAACAGACACAGGACACAATTAGTGTTTAATCTAAATCAACATACTAATTTGAGCTTAACTATAAAAATGTTATTTTTGGTCAAAAGTTCAAGTGCCGTTTTGAAATTTTTATTACCAAAGGTAAAATCTAATAAAGTTTGCAGTCAAATGGATTTGAAATAAATTTTGTCCTTTGAACGTCTACTAACCCCGGTAATTCCAGTAGCCATAATACGATTAAAAATTGCCACTGCAGCGTTTACAAAGATTGTATTTCATCATTTTGCTCAAAACGATCATATTCTAGTAATGTTCTTATCTTTTTAACTTTCTGTCCTACCAAGAGTGTTCATTGCTCTTAAGTTGTGATATGACCGAAAGCTAAATTTTCCTGAAAAGCTAGAAGTCAGGATTTGATTCACCTGATTCATCGCCTAATAGCTGATGTTATTTTTAATTACAACTTGAAAAAATTCACTAAAGCCTTTATATCTATCAATAATAATAGTTTCAACTTTTGCAAATTGAAATAGGTCTAGAAAATCTTTCTTTGGGTTTTGAAGACACAGCAGTTTTTGTGTTTGATTCATCAGAAGCATGTTAAACATCACCATAATAAACTAAAAATTTTCTCAACATTTTACCAATATGATTGCGATTGAAATCTTATCTATTAATCTTTTTGGAAATAAGTCAAGTATAAGGTATTGGTTTTGTATTGATTCGTATATTTTTATAGCAAAAAATGACCTGCTTATTAATTTCAAGAATATAGTACAAATTCTTTTTAAGATTTCCTCCAAGTTCGGTAAGTGCTTATAAAAAATTTTATTGTTTCAAAGTCTATGGACTTAGAGACTTAAGAAAATGAATTAAAACTTTCGAGTTTTAAAGATCTTTCATCAACAAGCTGTTATTTACACTTCTACCTTTTTGATACAAAATGATTTTCAGGTCCCAATTTTTGCTTAACTCGATTTAACTTCTTCTAAAAGCCTTTTAGCTTCATCTTTAGATAGGTGTGTCATTTTTATTATGCAATAGCTTTCCATTCAAATCATATTGAAATAAGGACTATTAAGATCAAGTTGTCAAATCCTTTGTTTCATATTGTTAAAGGTAATAGATTAATCAATAATGGATCCTTGAAGATTTTTTGATTTCTTAACAATATTCATCTCTTTAACTTGAAGAACTACATATTAATCCAATTCTAAAATTTAAAAGTGATTTCCACTATTTGAGACTTTCAATTATTCAGAATTAGTTAAACCATAGCATTGAATTCCAAGCTTTGTCATACTCAGTCTTGGTTCAACTGTGCCAGTCGATCCAAAGTTCTGTTTAGAGGACCTGATTTTTAAAACAACTATGATCACATCTGTCACCTCCTTTAACAAACATATGTATAGCTTCAACAACTTCATCCAAGAAGCTCTGCAATAGCTCTATATTTAATGCTAATATCACAGCAACATCAGAATCAGAATCAATAATGAAGTGTTTTGACTATCAAATCATAATTGAACTCAGAGTTCGTAGACGGACTTAGTTCTGAGACAATTAAAATGTTTACTTTTAAGGAGAACATACTAATTTGAGCTTGGCTGAAATTGCTGTTATTTTTGGTAAAAGTAACGATGTTTCGAAAAAATTTTTCAAAACCTAAATGGTAAAATCAGTAATAAAACGAAGTCAAATGGATTTCAAAGTAATTTTGTTTTTAAATTTAGTTTCAACTTGTGGGTCATTGAATATCTAAATTACAAACAATTTAGCAACGCGTAACTCCTGAATATCTTCAGTTTCATTTGCAATTAGCTCTAAGATCTTGAATCAAAAATATAGTCCAAGAGCTAGTGTGATATTTTCAAATCAAATGAATTTTATCTTTTATTAAACTAATAGTAAGAGAATCAGCATCCCTTTTCAAATCAGCAGAGAATTTATCCGTAAAAATTTATAAAGAGGTTTAGTTAAAAATCAACATTGTAAATATTGAGATCTATACTTATTGAGTAATCAGGCATTTCAGTTTTTACCAACGACTCGAATAATCAGAAGAATTAAAGAATGAGATCTGCTGTTGAACGTGTGACATATGAGAAAATGTTAGACTTTTTCACCTGCAGGTTTGGATGATCAACAATTACTTATTAGAAATTGTCCTGATTTTGACAATCAGCTGAGCTTGCAACTTAGTCACATTTGAATTATAGGAGAGGCTCAACCCTGTTCGTAATCATGTTGCTCTTAATGACTCTACGCCAAATTTAATTCCATCTTGTTAATTTTCAAATTGAACACTGATTATTATAGAGAATTAGCTTACAAACAATAATACCCTGAAGCTTTTCATATTTGATACTCAAGTACCTATTTGTTGAGAATGATGTCTGAGAAAAAATCAGAGTTTCTACCTTATTTTTTGCTATACAAAGAATAGATTTTGTCATTATCAATTGATATGGGTTTTGCTCAATAGGTTTTAGAACTTGAAATTAGTTTTATTGGAACCACTTGCAAACCATTAAAATCGGAACTACAGGGGTCGTAGATTAACTAGAAAACAAGATAGTAACTTTCAGCAACATACTAATTTGACCTTGCTGAAATTGGTGTTATTGAGGTAAAAGTTCAAGTTTGAAAGCCTTTTTTTAGCAGTGAAAGGTAAAATCAGTAATAAAATTACAAAGTCAAATGGATTTGAAATAAATTTTGTCCTTTGAGGACTTTTGACCCCTAATTTATCAAAAATCAAAAATTGCTATATTTTATTTAGCAGATTGCAAGAACTATTAATTGAAACTATTAGGGTCGTAGAAATGACACAAGTTAGTGTTTACTTTCTAAAAGCAACATACTAATTTGATCTTTGCTGAAATTGTTGTTATTTTTGGTAAAAGTTCAAGTGCAGATTTGAAAATTTTTCAAAGAGTGAAAGGTAAAATCAGTAATAAAATTAGAAGTCAAATGGATTTAAAATGAATGATGTCCTTTGAGCGTCTACGACCCCGATAATTCGACCCCGATAATTCTCTGTACTAGGGTGCTAAATACAGTCGGGGAAGTAGTTAATGCTTTAATATACCAAACCAAGTAAACCACTTATTAAAATCACAATCTTTTATAATACTTTAGTATAAGTCACATAAAAACTCTTAGTCTTTCTGCTTGCTGGCATTCTACGGTTCATGCAGAAAGCATTGCCAGCATCGAATGGTTGATAAATATCTAAGCCTCTGTCTAGAATGATCTTCCAGCCATTGTTCGCTTGGATATAACGAGCGTGAAACTTACCTGAATTATCAAATTCATAACTAAATTGAATACCCACCCTCATACAAGCTTCTTTGATTTGATTTAAAAAATCTTGCTGAGATTCAATTTTATAATCATCAGCGGTTGTTACCAAGTGCACAGCAATCTCTTCACCCAGCTCTTTATTTTTACTAGGACTTCCATCAGATCCATAAGATTATTTGCTTGGTAAAACATTCTGATAAATGGATCTGTGATCTGGATAATTTTGGCTCCCCTCAAATAAGGCATAAAGAGTTTTCGTAAGTAACTCCTCTTGCATCTTCTTCAAAAGTCAGAGTCTGCTCTTTAGGCTCTTCTACTACCTGTTTAGGTGCAGGCTCTGTTACAGAACCAAGCTCTGGCTCTCTAGCTTCTTCCTCTGCAAGAGGTGTATCTTGCAATTCACCATCAGCAACTGTCTTGTGGTAGTAATTTGGATATTCTTTCTCTTCAGCAGTTTTGATATGAACTTTCTCCCCAGTAGATTTTTCATAATAGAAATCAACATCTGCATAAGTTTGATCTATCCTAAATAGTTGGTCCTTAACTCGCTTACGCCCTTCCATGGCAAAGCTCAGTAATTCATTGACTTCTTCTTCACTTGCTTGACCATCAGGGAAAAGTATCTTCATTAAACCTGAGAAGGTCTTATTGACAGCATTTTTGTCTCTAGTCGATAAAGTCGAGGACAAATCACAAAACTTAGTATATCTATCAGAATAATCAAAAGTTCTTAGATGCCTGAGTATCTCTGCGAGGTAATCAACAACAAAACCATAACCCTTAGAATACAATTCTCCACGGATTATATCTATCTCCCAGCCCGGTATATAGAAGTGAATCCTATCTATGAAAGCTGAATCGTGGAACTTCTCTGGTAGATCATCAAAAAGATCAGAGTGCTTAAGCATATATGCAGGACCGTGTGGCTAGTGTTACCAACAAAGCGCCATAGAAGCTTCAGCTCCAAAGTCTCAACACCACGAGAAAAGATTTGTTTGCCATGTAGTTTTTGAGAATATCTACAAGTGCCTTGTCAGATTTTTGTTTGCCTGCAAACTCATCAAAGGCAACTGTATCCCAATAGCCAACTAGTCCTATCTTGCCAGAAGAATTATTGACGAATAATTTAGCTACTGTGACCTCACCACCAGAGAGTAAAATCCCATGCGGAGAGAACTCTGAATAAATATGTGATTTCCCGGTTCCTTTTGGTCCTAGCTCTATAAGGTTATAGTTACGTTCACAAAAAGGAATAAGCCTAATGAGTTGAGTTAGCTTGCCACGTTTACTAAACATCTCTGGATTAAAACCAATACTCTGAATCAATAGATCAATCCATTCATCAGTGCTAAATTTATTGCGAGTCTCTATATATTGCTCATAGTCAAAATCAGACATTTGAATCGGCTTGATACTCGCCAAAATCCAAGGGACTGATTTCTTGTCTTCGTTATACTCATACTGTAGGTCAGCAATACACCAAACCCCAGAAACCAAAAGCTTAGGTGAGCTTTGACGGTGCGAGAATCTATCAGGACTTTATTGATACCAAGATTTGCAAAGCTTGCTTCATAGCAGTCATCTTTTTCGTTTAGACTCACGCTAATTTTGTCTATAACTTTGTGGCGACCTTTTTCTTTGATCTTAGACTTAATCAAACCAGCTTCATTACGGTTTACATAGTGCTCAGAGAGTATCTTTTTGACTGATTCAATACCAGCTTCTATCGAGGCTTCATCATTGGTAGCACAATATTGCCCAAGCAAAAACTCAAGTACATAAGATGGCACTATGGCGTTACCCTTTACCATGCTGACCAAGTCCTTACGAACCACCAAGCCCTGAAAGTTCTCGTTGATTTTATTGTCTAAATTTTGTGTTTCTAGTGTTTCCATGCTTGCTCCTTATTAGAGATCAAAATCTGAAGTAAATGATCTCCTTAGTGTGTAATTTTTAGATTTATATTCTCTGTACTCATCAGAATCTTTGACTGGTTCTTTGAGTTTTAAATAGACATCTTGTTTGTTAGCTTTTTCTGCTGATCTACTGAGTATCAAGCTAATCGATTTCTCTCTGTCTCTTGAGTTATCAGATTCAGAATCAAAAACGAGGTCATATTGGTCCGAGATCAATTCATCGTCCTTGCTATATAGCCCAATGCGTAATTTACGTGCTTGAGTTTTTTCTTCTACTGGGGAGCATTGGTACAGAGTTACTGCTAATTGACCAGAGATGATAATTGAACTCGATCCGCCAATGATTTCCACTTCTACTTGAGAAATATCGCTCTCTCGTTTTTTGTTTACTGAAGGTACTGGGATAATGATCTCTTGTAGTGAAGCTCCGCCATGGACAAACCTAGTACCAGAACCCTTGACTCTTAGGCGATTAATAGATTTGGGGATTTGTACTTCAAGCTCACCTGATAGACCAAGCTGGCTAGAGCTGAACTTCTTGAGGCTATCATGCTCTTTGAGATCTTTGCCGATAACAAATCTTCTATTTTTGAAGCTGGCATTCTCAAAATCAATCCCGGGGCTAAGAAAATCACTCTCATCAAGGGTATTGTTCTGATAAATAAAACCATGATCCGCTGTGATAATAAAGTTATTAGCATTAGCGTTACCAAGCTTTTCTACTAGGCGCAATAAGTCCCGCAGGCTATCTTCACAAGCAATAAAAGCTCTCTCTTCTGAGGCTAATTTGTCGCCAGTATGATCAATTAAATTGTGATAAATGTAAATAACTTCATTGTTCTTGATTAGCTCTTTGGCTGCTAGATTGTTTAGTTTGAAGATTTCTTTAGCTTCATAGACAGTATTGGTTCTTTTGCAATTTGCTGTGAGTATTTTTTTCTTCCAGCTTACCCATAGAAGGTATTGAATCAACTTTTACATTGGAGCTTTCATCATCAAAAAGTTCTAGTTCTTTATTGGGCAAGAGTGCCGCCATACCGAGCTGAGTATAGCTTGGGAGCATAGAGATAGCAGGCTCTAGTTCAGCCGTGAATCTATCTTTTTGGCAGAGGCGGGTTTTGAGTTCTTCGCCTATTTCGTAGCGCATAGCATCAGAAATAATTACTACTATTTTGTGACTGAGAGAATCCAGCCAATGAGAATAAAAGTTCTTCTGTAGGGTATAGTCAGTAAATTTCCAGCTCTCTAGCTTGTCGATATATTTTTGCCAGTGATTGTTTAAGGTGAGAAGGTATTTGTTTGAATACAAATTATCGATATTGGCTATTAATTCATTGAGCAAAGTAGGATGGTCTGATGCTTGGGCATGATAAACAAACTGCCTGTAGTATTGGTCTATGCGATACCAATTCTCAGTGTATTTTTGATACCTTGGTTCACTGAATCCATATCAAAGCCATTATTCTCAACTGCATAAACAAAACTCACTGCTGCTGCAAGAGCACTATATTCATGCTTATATTTTTTGTACCAATGGCTGGTTTGTCTTTGGCTAATGGTACGCAGAGCTTCATCTTCACTGATTCTTCTGGATTGAATAAGATCTCTGAGTTCGCTAATGATTTTTAGTTCAATCAATTCAAAATAATCAATACTGAGTAGTAGTTTATAGTCTATATCAATCAGTTTTGTTCGATATTAAGATCGATAGCTGCTTGCTGGGATAGCTTAGCGAAGGAATCAGCAAATAGCCTGCTGTTTTTCCATCTACGTAGTAGCACTATCGCTTCTTCATTGAGCGGAGTTTCTGCTTTGCTTTGGTCAATAGCTCTAATAAAAGCGGTTTTAAAAAGTTTGAGCCCAAAATCACTAATGCTGGGGTTTTGAGAATTGTAAGCATAGCTAGTATTGAGTCTTTGGAACAAAAAATCCAAAAGCCCTATTCTAGAGATCTGCCTAGATTTATCATTCTTGTCGCTAGCAAGTTCTGCAAGTAGATTCTCGACTATCGCTTCAAGGCTATTATCACTTAGATCTTCATTTGCTAGTCCAACTAGAATTGCAAGCATTCTTTGTTTCAAGCGAGAAACTGTTTTGTGAGCTTCTTCCATCTTGGCTAGCTCTTGCTTGAGTGCATTGGTTCTTTCTTTGGAGTCAAAAAACTTGATATGTTCTTTAATAAGTTCAGAAAACTTAAAATCTAGACCTAATTCACTAAGCTGGATTGAGACTCTATCAGCCTTGAACTCTGTGTTAGCAAGGACCAAATCTAGTAGCCAATTATCCTCTGTTAATATTGCTGGACCAATACTATAGATAAGGAATTTTTGCTCGGGTTCTTCTCTAATGAGCCTGTGCTTAACTGTGAACTCATTATTTTCTAGTTTGATTTTTTTTATTTCAGCTAGATCAAGAGCTGCAAACTCATCTTCTAGTTCTTGTTTCTCGTCATACCAAAAAACTAATCTATGTTTATCAAAGAGATTCAGCAGAGCTTTTTCGATATTTTCGATACCGATTAAATCTTTAGTGAGGCTAGTGGTTTTGCTGCTCATTTATTTTTCTGTTAGTCCAGTGATTTTTTGTAGTGCTTTGCCGAGTTTGTTGTAGTTGACCTTAACTCCATCATCTAGGTCTATAGCTATGTTCTCACTAGCTAGTGGATAGAGTATGTCTTTTTCGTAGTCATCAAGTTCTTTGATGATTTTGCGCATGGCTTCTATGTCTTTGGCGGCTCTAGTCTTCTCTGCTTGTGAGCTATCAGCACTAGTCTCAATAGCTTCTAGTTGTGAGATTTTGGCATTGAGTTTGGAGCGGTATTCTCGAAGATAACCGTTGAGGATGACGCTAACTGTATCAGGCTGATAGCGGTGCATATAGACAAGCACATTGAAGCTGCCCTTGGCACTAGAAAACATCCAGTAGATAGGGCGTTTTTTGTAGCGTTTGATATGATCGTTATAAAATCCTTGATAAAGTATTTGCGTATATCCTTGCCAATGGATTTTTCTATATATTCTAGGTTCTCTTGGTAATGCTCATCACCAAAACTGACTCTAAGAAAGCTCTTGAATCTTTCAGCGATATCATCAGTAAACCAATTATCATCCAGCACTGGAATCACGTTATCATCATCAGGTTTTGAAGCTAGGCTCTGGGACCTGCTTGAGATAGTCAGCAAGCGTCTCTCCTTGATTAGCCAGCACGAGCCCGGGTTTGTCTAGAGAGTATCTACCAAACATACAACCAACAGCATAAGAAATAAATTCTTTCATGGTGTCTGCTTTAAGAGTCTTCTCTAGTTTTGCTTCAGAGACTTCTAATTCACCACTATCTTCAATATATTCATCTTCTTTCTTTTTCTTTTTCTTTTTTGGCTTTCGCCTATAGCGATAATAAGGGTTACAGGTGAGTGTGATTTCTTTAAGCGGAACTTGGCGTGAGTTCATCTTCTAAGCCATAAGCCTCAATAAATATCTTGTTGTTTTCTTCTTCAAGTTTCTTCATCTCGTCAGTGATGGACTGCCACTCAGTTCTAAGCTTGGTATAAGTTTCTTTTAGGCTTTTGTTTTGTTCTTTACTAGAGATTAAAGGTAAAGATTGGAAGTCCCAAGATGTTTCGTAGGAGTCCCAGTCTTGCTTTGTAATGGCAACAAAATTTAGAGGTTGCAGGGCAGTAGATGGTGGCTTGACTGGGACTTTAGCAATATCTCCAGATTGATAGTTTAACGTGGGATTAATTTTAGAAAAGATTTCACGAAATACTTTTGAATTCATGAAAACTAGAAGTAGTTCAAGTTGCTTAGTATCACCAAAGACACAACATCCACCGTTATCAAAAATATATCCATCTCCAAATTGCCTTAAGCTAAAGATTCCAGAAGTGACTGTAGACCAAGTTAAACCAGGCTTAAAGAAAAATTTTTCGTTGGCTATTACGGAATGAGGTATTGCTTTTATGACATGACCGTTATTAAGCCAATTTACGAGGAACTCATTAAAGCCATACCACTTTCTAAATCCACCTCCTTTATTATAAGGAGCCCATTTCTTGTGATTAAAGAGAGAAGCATCTTTGGCAGAAAATCCTATGTTGCGAGTATCAACTTCAAACCAGGCTCTTAAAAATAAATCATTATTGGTAGTGGTATTTCCTTTTCTTGGAGCTGCTATCTCACCGATAGTTTTATAATTTGAAAATAATTTTCTAATATTTTCACTCACCCAATAAGCAATAGGACTCCCTGGTATCTTTTTGAAATCTTCTGCTGAAGCGTGGTAGAAGTAGCTACAGTTTGGATTGTGGATGGCTTCTAACAGTTGTTTATTTTTTTCTGCTTCTGATTTGCCATCAATAAGTCTAATGAAACTACCCTTGAACTCTGGGGCTGCTTGTCTGTGTAGAACAAAGCTCGTAGCCTGTACTACTTCTCCGCCAATGCTATCAAAAGCTCTTGGTCCCAAATGAGCCATCGAAATTACAGTTTGTGATGCCGTAATATTTTTTCTTAGTTTTTCAAAGCTTGATAAAAACATCCAGCTTTGCATAGTTATCATTCCGGCATAAGCCTTTGAAAGAGTTAAATCCTTGGTACGATCAATAAACATTGCAAATAAATCTGACTTGCTATCAGGATAGTTTTGTTTGGCAAAATTACTCAGAGAGCCATTCATACCCTTGCCGCCCATGTATGGAGGATTAGCTACAACTACGTGATATTTTTGACTCAAGTAATCAGCTTGCTCTAGAGCTTGCAGGACTTTTTGATTGATGGGGCTATAGACAGTGTGCATGTCTAAGTTTTTCTTTTTGATGACATCCACTACGTAATTTACATCTTGAACTGCTGGTCTAATTAATGAGCCGAAGTTTTTGGCTTCTTTAAACTGTCTCAGGCACTCTAGTAGTGGCTCGGTGAATAGATCCCTGCCAACCATGTTTATATAACCAGCTAGATCATCTTCTGAGAAATCTATATTCTCCAGCACGCAAATATTAGGCTGAACAGGCTTAGAAAAGAATCTTTTGTACTTAGCTCTTGCTTTCATGGTTAGAGCAAAAGCCGCCAGCTCACCAGCACGCTCATCTATCTCTATACCGTATAAATTATGAGTGAGAATTTTAGCTGGGATTTCATTTTCTTCATAGCCTTCTTCTTGGTAGATCGCATACAAGAGATCAAAAGCATAGACTAACATGTGCCCAGAGCCGCAAGCAGGGTCGCAGATCTTGATTTCTTCTGGTGAGTTAATCTTGATATAGTCTTCGGACTGTCCTTGGTCATTAGCGATGTAATAATCCATCCTATCTATAAGCTTGGATTGAGGTTTGTTGAGCATCCATAATCTACCTAGAGAGTTTTCTACTAAGTACCTTACTATCCAGTTTGAGGAATAACTGGGTAGCTGCTGGGATATCAACAGCTTCAATTTTTTTATGCTTAGGTCTTGAGAATACTTGATCCTTACGCTCAGAAATATAATACTGATAAAGCCAGCCTATAACTTCTACTATCGGTTCTTCTTGTTCATCGATACAAGTGCCTGTCACAAGAGCTTCTCTAGTGTAAGTCAGCATAGAATTGCCCGAAAGCAGGTCATCAGGAAGCAGTAGCTCTGTATAATCATCAATACGCTCAAATAAATAAGGCATAGTCTTGTGATAATAATTACAAACAGAAACTAGAAGCAGAGCATAAGCCTCGGCTTGAGCGTTGTCGCTAGTGATAGAGCCATCGAGCAGACCTTTGATTTGGGTTCTGGTTTCTTGTTTGCTAACAAGCTCTTCGTCTATAAAGCCAGCCTTGGCTTCTGCCAAAATCTCTGGCTGTATCTGACCTTCTTAGCGGGGATACTATAGACATTCTGTTGTAATGGTTTAGGTCCATAAACCTTAGAGCACAGAATCTATTGAACCAAGTATAGGCAACACGTTCTATAAGTTCTTTCCTTGGTTCTTTCTTGAGAGCCTCTTTAAGCTCAGAGACAGCTTTAGGTTTGCTACGACTTAGAACACTGCCTTCTTTGAGTATTTGCTCTAGCTTGATACCAATTTGGTCCAGTAGCATGCGCCTAGCAGCTTGGGCAAATTTCTTTAGTCTAGAGCTGTCTAGTTTTTGTTGTTTGGCTTTGGACTCTAGAGTTGTGGTCATAGTTGAATTTTATTTCCTTGTTTGATTTCTTTGAGCATAGCTTCTTTACTAGCTTTGCAATAATTTTCTATATCTCCCTCTGTGCTCAAAAGAGGTTTGTTGAAATCTAGCTTGAGTTCTTTAAGGGATACAAGCTTGGTGCTTAGTTCCGTTCCCGCCTCTGTAGCGACAGCCAAGTTGGAGCTAGCTCCTGCACTAGAGAGAGGCTTGGCGCTTTCTGAGATTTTGAGCAGTAGTGCTTTGTATTGCTTATCCTGAAAAGATCTGAACTTGTCATTAAGTACAGCGTAGAGCTTTTGGGGCCTCAATTCACTAGAAAAGTCAGTAAAAATTCTTGCAAACTCTGCTTCGTTATTCTTGATGTAGGCAGCAAACTCATCGAGGTTTTCTAGTTTAGCCTTCATTTCAGCGAGTTCTAGGCTTAGCTTGTCCTTTGCCTTGTTTAACTTATCCTCCAACTCTTGTCTTAGAGCATCTATTAGAGTTTTGAGTTCTTGTATCTTGTTGTTTTTGTGACAGAGTGGGTCTGCCAGTATCTCTTGGGCTTGTTTTATGCTTGTAGAATCTAGAATAGAGAAATTAGCTTCATTCGCTCTAATGAAATCTGAACTAGCTTCATATATCTCTCTTTGTGATCCAGACATGAATTTGTCGATAGGGATCTATGATGATGGACTTTAGCTTCTAGGAGTTCATCGACTACACCCAAGAATTCATCCAAGTACCAGTTATAGCTTTTGCCGAGGCAAGATTCGATTTGTTTATTGGGAGCTTCTAGAGCCGTCACTGGACTAATATGATTTGCCTCTACCAAATAGGCATCAAGAATCTTCTTGAAGTCTGCCAATCTTTGTTCGATTCTTTGGCTAGTGCCTTTGGTTCTGAAAGCTCGATAGGCTCATCAAAGAAACTTTGGTAAAAATCTTTGAGTCTGCGGATCTTAGCTTGAGAGTATTCTTGTTGAGGTTTGATGATGAGCTGGGCTTGTGCTCGCTATTATTGAGTTTTTGCCTAAGTCATCGGGCTCCAATACATTACTATCTTTGGGAGATTTCTACTTTGTTATATGTAACAAGCTTAGCGATAGTACACAAGATGGCACTTGGATACCAGCCATAAGGTTTGATCTGGAAATGCTCTAGTAAATCTTTGGCACTAACTCTAATGCCGTTATTGTGCTGTGAGTTGATGCGGTTGAGGATCTCTTGCTCGGCTTGCAAGGAACCAGATAGGTTTTCTTGCATGCCCCCTTTGATTGTAAGTAGCTTGCCGATATCATCTTCACGATAGGCTTCTCCTTGGATCATACCAAGATTAGGTAGCTTGATTCAATAAGTTGATAAAAAGCCTTCTCAATGCGTGCTTGCGGGTCTTCGCCGCCGATTTCTTTTCTTGTGCCCTTGATATAGAGCTTTTGGCTTCCGATAGTTCTTTGACTCTTAATTCTACTAATTTGTATTTGTTCTTGTTCTGGAATCTTTTTGTTATCAAGGATGCTTTTGACGGTTTCTTTTTTGGGTAGAAGAATAGTTTTGGTTGATAAATTTTTCAGCCTTGAGATAGCTAGAAAGATCATCCACGAATTTTTTGTCAGCAGGCATAATCACCATAAGTTCTTGACTAGCGTTATGAGCTGCAAGAGCTGTTTCGTTAGAGATGTTTTCGTTGAATGGGGTGATGATATTGACAGATAGCTCACTATCTCTGGTGAAGAGCTTGCCGTCTAGTTTTCTGGCGTAAGCATAGTCATGAATATTTTCGTATCTAATCTTGTTGTTCTTCAATACCTTGGAATGATTTGGTTGAGTTCATCAAGAATTGCAGAGCTTTCGATCTCAGTTTTTTTGATATCTTCCTCTGTATCTTTTTCGTCATTAGTTAGATATTCATATGCATCACCATTGCGCTGAATGAAGGTCTGTTGTTCTAGTTTATTAAGAGCTTCTTCGACTGATTTTTTGAGGCTAGTTGGCAGCTTGTCATCAAAACTATTGTGCATAAGAATACAAATGTTACGGACCGTTGCTTTGAATTCTTGTACATATTTGACAATACAAAGAGCTTTGAGGATCTTGATAGCAAGTTTGTTGTCAATCTCTTCTTGTGCTTTTCTTACTGCTCTAGTTAGATTAGATTTGAGAGCACTTTCAATACCGTCATACATCAGATCGAATGTCGCTAATTCTCCAAGCTCATGGTCTTGAGTCTTTGGCTACGTTCTGAAATACTGTAATCAAGGAACGTTCACCTACAGACTTATGCTTTCCTTCAAAAGCATTGTGATCAGAAAGTGATTCTATGGCTGATTGGAATAATCTGAACTGATAAGGGATAAAGGGATAGCAGTCTATAAAATGTTCTAGATCTTGGTAATCTGGGTACTCCTAGAACCATCAGCAAAAATCAAAAAGGGTCTTGAAGCTGTTTAGGTTTTTGTTGTAGATAGCAGTAAGAGATTTTTACTTGTGGTTTTTTTGCAAGTAGTCTTTTTTGATGACTCTGCTACATCAGAGCTTGCAAGTTTGAGAGCGACAGGAACCTTGCCTGAATCTTGATACGTCATAATCTTCTTTGGCACTGCGTTCACCAACTATACTACTGGTATCCTCTTGAGCTGTAACAATGATCCATGATTTGCCCTTGGTTTTGGTGATGAGACTCTCAGCGATAGTCTGCAAATTGGTCATTAGCTCAGTATTGCCATCTATATACTGACCAACTTCATCAACAAAAAATTAAGTCTAAAATCTTGCCTTGTGATTCTATATATTTATTAACCTGCTCAGCAAAATCTTCAATAGATAGCGCGTAGTCGGAGCGATACTTGTCCAAAATATTGCTCACTTCTCTATTGCTCACTTTGTTATAGGCTTGGTCCACATCAGCGGCGACTCTAACTGCCCTAGCTCTACCCCATGGGTCCCAATCTTGTTTGGTTATGTTTTTGAATTCTTGTTTAAATTGCTCTAGGTATCCCTCTTCATCTAGATCACGCTCAAATTGTGCGACATAAGGGTTTTTGCCATAATAACCACAAGTCTCATTAAAAACTTTAACAAAAACTGCAAGTAAAGCATCTACTTCTTTTTTGTTGATGACATCAGATTTTGGTCAATATTAAACAAAATGCTCTGAGAAGGAATCTGGTAGGCTTTTTTGAGTTCTGCCTTGAGCATTGCTTCATCAGCACGGCACTTATCCGTAAAAATATCAAGAAGGCTTTTGCCCTGAATCTCTCTATGACCAAGAAAGAGAGAGAGCATCTTGAGCAAGTGGGATTTACCAGAACCATAAAAACCCGAGATCCAAACACCATTGGAAACTTTTTGAATTGTTATAGGCATCAAGAAATAAATCGAGGTGCTTCTTTAATTCATCAGTGAGGACGTATTCTTCGACCTCTGAAATAAGGTGAGAATCATCATCAGCCTTGATTACACCATCGATTTGGCGGTCAATATCTTTTGCAAATATATCTTGTAGTTTCATAAATCTTTTGTCCTAAATATCACAATCCTCTATATTAAAAGCTCGGTAATATTTATCATCACCAAGTTTATTAAAAAGCTTTAGAGTAGCACCCTTATCAAGGCTGTTCTGGTATTCGCCTGGATAAAAAATTATTGTTGGTCTGTTTTTGGCTACTGATTGTAAATTATTCAAGACACTATGAGATCTGATGTAAGGGAAAACCTCACCTATACCTGTTAAAAAACTAAATCATGTTCGTTGTTCTCGATAAGTTTGGCTATGGCTGGACTAAGCACGTGCTCCACGTCCAGAATCCCTTGAAGTTCTTCTTTGAAAACTTGCTTATCCAGTTCAGGTTCTTTTTCTAAGTACCAGTCCCAATCTCCGTTTTCTTTGAGTATGTCTACAGAAAGGTCGTATAGATTTATTTCTAGGACTTTGATGCCTTGTTTGTCGAGGCGAGATTTGAGCCGCTCTATGTCTTCTGCTACCTCGTTACTTAATCTAGATTGATAAGCACTGATATAGAAGGGGACTTCATCAATTCCTTCGTTTTTTAAAAATTTCTGGCCGCTTGCTATTTCTAATATGTGCTGAAAGCGAGCCTCTCTTGTTTTTTCTTTTATCCTTGCCACACCTTAGTAATTTTAAATGATTAGGGATAAATAAGTACATCTCTTTATTATTTTCACTCAAAAGCACAGATAGGTCATTACTTAATGTGCAGGGTTGAATATTTTTTTGTTTATCGACAAGGTTTGCTTCTTTCATTGTTCGGAACAGAACTTGTCTTAACTTGTTTCTTCTTTTTTCTGATAACTTTTCAAGTTCAGGATATATCAGTTCTTGAGTCTCATAAAAAGATTGAAGTCTATATCTGCTAGTTCGTAATTAGATCTTGATATTTTATCTCTGATTATCTCCTTGCAAATTTATGTGCAAACTGATATTTGCGGCAAAAAGCAAGCCAGAGTATATGCTTCTGATCGTGGCTTGAGCCAGTATGCAGTAGAGCCAGCTCTTCTTTGTTGAGTAACTTGAGCCTAGAATAAAGTTCTGTGATTACCCTTTGACAACTGCTAGCTTTGTTAGCCTGTAGCAGATTAGTCTCGAGGGCTTCGGTTTTAGCCTTGGTCCAGTCTTGGTGTTTGATATACAAATCAAGTAACAGCAGAGACTCTCTTGCCAGCAGCGAACCAACTGTAAATGACATATTGAGTTTTGATTTAGTTATGGACATTGCAACATATATATTTTAACTTGTATGAGATTCCTTTGATGTGATGTTGCGGTATTTAAGGTATTTTTTACTTATAATCCTACGTTTTTGGTACCACATAGTTCTTATTGTAGAGTTTAAGCATCTGATGTCCAACCTTTAATTTATGGTCACTCTTGCTAATACTTTTCAGCTACAATGTGCGTGACGATAGATAGGAGAATTTCACTCCTATTTTTTCCTTTTCTTGGTGTACAACCCCCAACCAGCAACAGCAAAAATGGTACCGAAGGCCGGACTTGAACCGGCACAGGAATAAATTCCCGACAGATTTTAAGTCTGTTGCGTCTACCGATTCCGCCACTTCGGCACATGGTTTAAAAGTCTAAGGTAGACAAGACTTATTAGAATCATACAATAAGACCTAAATAGCAAATATTAAAACTTATGCAAAATTAACTGTAAATACTCAAAAGGTAATTATAAGCTTCTTGTACCTTATTCATCATTTCATTGGTATTTTCATTAGTAACATCAGGGTGCAACAAACTCACCAAATTTCTATATTTCTTTTTTAAAATTGTGACATCAAGCTCTTGATCAAGTTCCAGGTGCATGATTGACCTCGCCCAAATGTCTTTTGCAAAACTCAAATCATTTTGACTTGCTTTTTTCATAGTTCAAAGAAGCTCCCTGCGAAAAACCATCATTGAAATTTTTCTTTGCCTCTGCATCTTTTTGCAAAATATTTTTTTCTAATTTTTTGATTTTATTTTCTAAACGATTTTTATTTTTTAATAACTCAAAAATCAATTTGTCATGCCCAAAGGCTTTTTCCATATTAGAATAAACCAACTCTAACAAATCAAGATTTTCATAAATATAACTTCGAGGAATCCCAAGCTCCAAAGCAACAGCACCCGGATGAATTTCACGATTATTTACTTTTAAACTTTCAATTACTCTTAAAACACGAGAAACATCTATCCCCAGATCTTCTAAAGCTGGAATTTTGACTTTGTTTGCGTATTTGCCCGAGTTCAACATCTACAGCTAAGATTATCTCACGAAAAACTTATTTTGCCCTATGCATCTTTCTATATTTATATGGCGAAATCTTTAAACCGGTTTTAGGATGCCAAATACCTTTTTCTAAAATTTTTGCACTTTTTTGAGCTTCTTTTAACCTTGCATAATATTGCAAATCGTTTTTAAAGACAAATAATTCAGCCAAACCATTAACAAGCATTTCTTCATTAACAAAAGTTTTTTTGTCTTTATCCAAAAACACAAAAGCCAAATCTCGATTATATTTATCTTTTTTTTCTATGTCATATTGCAAAAAAACAATTTTATCCTTGCCCACCAAATCCACTAAAAATTTTTGTGCAATTTCACCATGAGGCTTTTGAGAAAATTCGGGTGCATCAATCCCAAGCATTCTTACCTGAAAACTTTTACAATCATTACATGGCAAATCTCTAACCAAAAAAGAATCACCATCAAAAAATCTTAAAACCTCAACTTTTCTTAAAGCCTCAACTTGACATGAACACAAAAAAAACAAGCTAATAATTGTTATTAACAATGGCATTTATATATTCTACACAGTTATATTTGCTTTTAAAAAAATATCTAGTAAACTTACCTAAGTGCAAAAAAGAAGCTATAAATATCTAGATTTCATTTTTAGCGGCGTTTGTCACGGTACTTCTTGTCTCAAATATTGTTGGTAGTATCAAAATCACAAAAATTTGTTTGTTTGATAATTTTTGTTTTAGCGCAACAACAGGTTTATTTTTATTTCCAGCAAGTTATTTAATTGGTGATTTACTTACAGAAGTTTATGGCTACTCAAAAAGTAGAAGAGTAATTTGGACTGGTTTTGCTTGTTTACTTGCAACAAATTTAATCATTTTATTTTTTAGAGCCCTTCCAGCAGACCCTCGTTGGGGCTTAGAGCTTGAATACTCCAAAATCTTTAATATGAGTTTTAGAGTGAGTCTTGCAAGTATGGTGGCATATTTCTGTGGAGAATTTACCAACAGTATAATAATCGCCAAATTAAAAGTTATTTGCAAAGGTAAATATCAAGCGTTTAGAATTATCGCTTCAACAGCGGCTGGAGAGCTTGTAGATAGTGTTTTAATACTGTTTTTAGGCTTTTATGGCAGTGCCGGCTACCCACTTGAACTAATGTTAAAAGTACTTGTGATCAATTATAGCTTTAAAGTCTTATGGGAAATACTTGTTTACCCTTTAACAAGTAAATTGCTAAAATATCTAAAGAAAGCAGAAAGCGAAGATTACTACGATTACAAAACAGATTTTAATCCGTTTCATCTAAAGCAAAACAATGTCACAAACTCTAATTAAAAACGCTACATTAATCAACGAAGACAAAATCTTTAAAGCCGATCTTTTAATTGAAGATCAGTTTATAAAAAAAATCGCTGATCAAATTTCTGTAGAAAAAAACATCAAAACTATAGATGCCAAAAATTTATATCTATTACCGGGAATCATCGACGATCAAGTACACTTTCGTGAACCCGGCTTAACTCACAAAGGCTCTATCCAAACAGAATCCAAAGCGGCACTCAAAGGCGGCATTACCAGCTTTATGGAAATGCCAAACACAAACCCAAAAACACTTAACCAACAGCTACTTCAAGAAAAATACAATATCGCACAAAACGATTCTTTTTGTAATTATTCTTTTTATATGGGTACAGCAAATGACAATCTTGAAGAAGTACTCAAAACCAATCCTCAAACAAATTGCGGTATCAAAATTTTCCTGGGTGCTTCTACTGGTAACATGCTGGTTAACCAAGTTGACGTCATCAAAAAAGTTTTAGAATTTTCAGCACAAAGCAAACTTATTGTAGATGTACATAGCGAAGATGAAAACATCATTCAAATGAACGCTCAAAAATTCAAAGAAAAATATCAAGAGCAAGTACCAATCACAATGCACCACTTACTTAGAAGCAGAGAAGCCTGCATAGAGTCCACCAAAAAAATCCTTGCACTTGCCATTGAAACTCAAGCTTATTTAAACATTTTGCACATTAGTACAAAAGAAGAAATCGAATTAATAAAAGCCGCAAAAAAACAAAACCCCAATATTTTATGCGAAGCATGTACACATCATTTGTGGTTTACCAATGATGACTACCAACAAAAAGGTAACTTCATCAAATGGAACCCTGCAATCAAAGAAAAAGCCGACAGAGAAGCACTTAGAAAAGCAGTGAGTGACAGGCTTATAGATTTTTTAGCTACCGATCACGCACCTCATACCCTAGAAGAAAAAAGCAACGACAATTATTTCAAAGCTGCCGCAGGTGGGCCTTTGGTGCAACATCATTTACCAGCACTGTTAGAACTTTATCATCAAGGTGTATTTAGTTTAGAGACAATAGTCGATAGAGCTTGCCATAACCCAGCTCGCAAATTCAATATAGACAAACGTGGTTTTCTCAAAGAAGGTTTTTATGCAGATCTTTGCTTGCTTAACCTAAACAATCCTTGGACAGTGAGCCAAGACAATATTTTATACAAATGTGCATGGTCACCTTTTATGGGACAGCGTTTTCAATCAAGCATCGAAACAGTTTTTGTAAATGGCACTATTGTTTTAGAAAATCAAGAATTTACAGGACAAAGCAACTCTCAAAGATTGGTTTTTAATAGAAAATAAACCCAGACATACTACTACCCTAATCCAGAAACATCAAATTCAAATCCCAAGCTCTAAAATATTCTCTAAACATTCTGTCCATTTGCTTTTGGTAGGTTTTATTTGCCCATCTAAAACCATCATCTTCAATTTCAAAACTTATAGGCAAATAAATCAAGGCATCGTATTTTTTGGTTTGCGTAAAAGCTTTTCTAAAAAACCTTTCTGTATCTTCAATATCAGTAGTATTCCAAGACCAACGCATATAATAAAGCCAAGCATCTAAACAAGACCTATCAACAATAAATTTGTCACATTTATTTTCTTCTGCAATTTGCAAATCAAGTAATTCTTCTCTAAAAATATTGACTTGATCAGCAGGAATTTTATAAGGTGACTCATAACCTTTTTGTTCACACAAGACCCTAACTAACTCAGGAATTTTTGTAAAATCTTCTTGAATAGCAGAATTTTCAAAGAGTTGACTTAGCAAAGTTGTTTTACCAACACCAGCGGCACCTACAATAGCGACTCTAGATTTTTGTAAAAGCTCGGCAATAAAGCGAGGACTAATCTTAAACTTGTTCCCAGTCATAATCGTTTAAAGAACGTGGGTTAGAAGACTTTTCATTTTCTAAATCACGAGGCTTACTTGTAAGAGTACAAGAATCAATACCCATCATATCCATATTAGATGCACCCGGCGGCACAATCGGCCAAACATTCATTTCGTATGCCATAGGAATATCCACAACTACTGCTTCTTCTTCAGCAAATGCTTTTTTGAGTACTTCTAACAAATCATTTCTAGACTCTGGTCTAAATCCTCTCAAGCCATAGGCTTCAGCAAGCTTACTAAAATCTGGACTACCATGTTTTAAATCAACATGAGAATATTTTTTGCCATAAAACAAATCTTGCCACTGACGTACCATACCCAAATTATTGTTATTAAAAATACAATTTATAACTTTAAGATTATATGCTTTTAGAGTTCCAAGTTCTTGTTCGCACATCTGAAAACTTCCATCACCAGAAATATTCACAACTGTTTCATCACTACGGTCATTTTCACTACCTTTTGAATCAGCAAGCGCAGCAGCACCTCCCATTGCCGCAGGCAAACCAAAACCCATAGTTCCAGCTCCACCAGAAGTAAGCCATTGACGTGGATGATCAATATGGCAATATTGCGCCGCAAACATTTGGTGTTGACCAACATCAGTTGAATAAACAATTTTGTCATTTCCCAATTCTTTTAAAGTCTTAAACACATGTTGTGGACTGATCAAATCTTCTGCAATCGGGTCATAGTCAAGTGGAAACTCTTGTATCCATTCTTGAACTTTTTTAAGCCATTCTTTTGAATTTGGTTTTTGTTTATTAATTTCTTTGTTTAGTTCTTCTAAGATAAGTTTGGCATCACCTACAATAGGAATATCAATCATATCTCTAAGTTTCTTGTTTTTGCCAACTTCAGCTGGATCAATATCAATATGAATAATATCAGCGTCTGGAGCAAAACTTTCTATTTTGCCTGTCACTCTATCATCAAAACGAGTACCAACGGCAATCAATAAATCACAATTATAAATTGAATAATTTGCATAAGCCGTGCCATGCATACCAAGCATTCCCAAAAACAAAGGATGACGATGTGGCAAAGCACCAATGCCCTGCAAAGTAGTAGTACAAGGTATTTGGCAAGCTTCAACAAGCTCAGTAAGTGCTTTTGACGCACCTGCACTTACAACACCACCACCAGCATAAATTACCGGTCGCTTTGCCGCAAGGATTTTTTTTGCGGCTAAATCAATTTGTTTTGGGTTACCACGAAGTCTTGGTTTATAACCCTTGATATCTGTTTTGTAACTCTCATCAACAATATTGTCAGCAGTGATTTCATATTCACCATTCAAAACATCTTTTGGCATATCCACCAAAACCGGTCCGGGTCTACCTGTAGCACTAATATAAAAAGCATCAGCAACTGTTCTGGCTAATTTTTGAGCATCTTTAACAAGGTAACTATGTTTAACAACTGGATAGGTAATGCCGGTAATATCAGCTTCTTGAAAAAAATCAGAACCAATACCCCAAGTTGGCACCTGTCCTGTTAAACAAATAATCGGAGTTGAATCCATATAGGCATCAGCAATACCAGTAACCAAATTAGTAGCACCGGGTCCGCTTGTTGCTAAAACCACTCCGGGTCTACCAGCAACACGCGCATAGCCTTCAGCGGCATGACAGCCACCTTGTTCATGCCTCACCAATATATGTAACAACTCTTCTTCGTAATAAAGCTCATCATAAAGCCCCAATAAAACACCACCCGGATATCCAAAAAACCTTTTTACACCTTGCCTGCGCAGTTCTGCTAAAAGCGCTTTGGCGCCAGTTGTTTTTTCTCCAATTTTATTTTCAAAAGACATCAGGTAATAACTAGATTATATCACCATTGAAATTAGGCTATTTGGCTTAAGGATTAGCTATAAAACTTTGATTTACAAACTATTTCCGAATTTTATAAAAAACCCAATCTCTACGAAAATGAAAATTTGTAGTCTGTTTAATCAAAGTTGTAAGGTCTTCACCGAAAGGAGGTTGTCTAAAAATTTTAATAAGTGTTGGTACTGACGAGTGTAGCTCAAAACCAAAATCCTTAAAATCAGAATTTGGAAAAACATCTTTCAACCCTTGTACTAATTTTTGTAAATTTTTGACTAAAAATTTTAGCAATTCTCTTTCATGTGATTCAGAGAGATAAGTATTATTGTTTGTGTAAGGTATATTGTTAAAAATTATTTTAAAAGCTTGGTTAAACCTTGTTATACTTTTCCTAACCTGAATAAATTTATTGTAAATAGCTTCAAAAAAATCTTCGTTTTCGACTTTTTCTAACTGATAGACAAATTTATCAAAAGCTTCTTGTAATTGATTTAACCTAGTCTCAAAGCTATCATTTGTTGAATCAGGATCAACAAAACCAATTAATTTCTCTTTTACAGTTTTTCTAAATTCAATTTTTGGAGTCTTAAAAAAACTTTCTACTCTTTGTCCAAGGCTTTTTGCTTGAGTGCAAAGACCAGAAGTAGTTACCCTCGCTTTGAGACTAGCATTCAACGCACCAAACCTTCGTTTAACTTGCATAGCAAAAATATGACATAGAACTTTTGTCAATGTCAAGACAGCTAAAAACACCTAAAAAAAGCAAACAAATTATTCTGCTTGAGCTTGAATACTTCTAATAGAATACAAATAGTCATTTAATCGCGATGGATCAATATCAGTAATATTGCCATAATCATCGTGAATCAGAGCTTCTTTAATAATATTAAAAATACAAAAAGCATGGTCTTCAATTTTAGCTTCAATTGGCATATATGAAGATGGATCTGCAATAAAATCACTTATAAAACTTTCAACCTCGTTAATTGTCAGACTATCAAAAGAATTCACAAAATCAAACTTAAAATCTTGTGGTTTTTTTTGTAATGTGAATAAAGTAAAAATTCTAGTAGCAAATTGATTAACATCATCAAGATCAGCAAAATAATTTTTTTCCTTTCAGGTCCTCAAAGGCTTCTGCAATAATATTAAAATCATTTGATCTTGTTTGAACTAATTTTGAGCTAGGGTTTTTAGGTCCTAAAAATTTTATAAGATTTTTTGCTTCTGCATTTACCTCATCATTGAAATAATCAATTTGATTTAAAAATTTGCGTTCAGGGACAAGAGTTTGATTTTGAACTTTGATTGCCTCTTGTAAAACCATTGCACAGTTTATAATACGCTCCTGTAGCTCCAAAGCATCAAAATTATCCAAATAGGATTCAGAAATAATATCAAGCATTGCAGTAATTGTTTTAGCTAGATTCTTTTTGTAAAATTCTGAACTATAATCTAAACGTTCTAAAAGCTCTGGCTGAAAAACACCAAAATACAATGAATTTCTCAACCATTCCTTTATTTGATCATAGCTACGACCTTCAATATTCTGTTTTGCAAAATCTTCATTAGTCAATTCACGATTATCAACAAAATTAGCTAACTCACGTTTTAATAGAGTAAAAGAGGGATTGTAAACATTTTTTCCTCTAAAAAAATCAGCATCAATATTTTGCTGTTCTAAAAATGAGTGTAAATAATATGAATCTGGGTAAGCAGGGACAACAGAAGTAACTTCTTTTGGTTTTAAAAATTTACTCATTGCCTTTGTTAAATAAACTAAAAGAGCAACTGGGTCTTTTGGTTTTTGCTTTAAAACTAATTTCTTTTTTTTGTTAACTAAATCTGAGCGATTAGGTTTTGCTAAATTTTCATTATCAACTCTAGTATCACCAGCAACATGGCCCAATTTATATCTATCATGATATTTTCGTTGAGACTCAACAAAGAACCCTTTAAAAGAGCTTGGAATTTGCCTTAAAAAACTAAAACTAAACACAATTACTCACAATAGCACCTTAAGATAAAATCACTCAAGCTGTTAATAATTTATCTACGTTATCCATTTTGTATTTCTGGATGAAAGCACCTATTTTATTAGGGTATAAATCAACGACAGTATTACTAGAGTCTACTTTAAGCGCATCAAGTAAAAGAGCAAACATATAAACAACTGGTCTAAAGCTGATTTTTTCATTATAAATATTTTTATCCCCACTTAGATACTGATCAATAACTTGCATAGTTTCTTGCTGAACTGTTTCATTAAAAGCAGTTAAACCTAAATCACTTGCATAGTATTGTTCTGAATCATCAAAAGCACTCTCTGAGCTACTCATTAATTTAACAAGAATTTTTGGAAAACTTGGCACAAATAACCTATCATCTATAATTGAACTTGCAACTTGGGCAAACTTAGCAAAGTTTTGTTTAAAGCTCCAATCACCATATTCCATACCTTGCAAATAATTTTCAAAAGCTGTTCTAATAAGCTGCAAGGATAAATTTGGGTCTTTGATAATTCTAGCTTGCCAAGAATTATCATAAAAAAATTTACTTAAAGGTTTTTTTGAGTTTGGATTTTGACTTAAAGCCAAATCTTCAATTTGATTTAGGGTTTGTTCTAATTTTTTTTTACTGGGGTAATCAATGGAAAATGCCGGTATATTAGGACTAGTATCAAAAGGCCCCTTTTTTGAAGGAGAAGCGGCATTATTGCTAAACAAATATTTATTAATACGATTATTACCAGGGATACGCATGTCTTACGATTTTAATCAATATAATACTAGTATATCAGATACGACTTTAGCTTTCAATATGAGCAAAAAGAGCCGAACTCAAATATCTTTCACCATTTGAAGGTATGATGACAACAAAATTTTTGTTTTTATTTTCGGCAAGACTTGCTAACTCTAAAGCTGTTTTAATTGCCGCACCAGAAGAAATACCACACAAAATACCATCTTGCAAAGCAGCTTGACGCGCAGTCTCAAGAGCATCTTCACTTGATACTTGAACTACTTCATCAATGACATCTTTATCCAAAATATCAGGAATAAAGCCAGCACCAATTCCTTGAATTTTGTGAGGTCCCGGAGCTCCACCACTAATCACAGGAGATTCTTGTGGTTCAACAGCAATAACTTTAATTTGTGAATTGAATTCTTTTAAAACTTTGCCGCAACCACTAATAGTGCCCCCCGTACCAACACCTGCAATAAAATAATCAATTTTGCCATCGGTATTTTCAATGATTTCTTTAGCTGTCGTTTCTTGGTGAATTTTTGGGTTTGATGGATTTGCGAACTGTTGAGGCATAAAAGAATTTTTTGTATTATGCATAATTTCAGTTGCTTTTTCAATTGCACCTTTCATACCAAGAGCCCCCGGAGTAAGCACCAATTGTGCTCCGTAAGCTTTTAAGAGCTTTCTTCTTTCCATGCTCATTGTATCTGGCATAGTTAAAATCAACTTATAGCCTTTAACAGCAGCAACAAAAGCAAGTGCAATTCCTGTATTACCACTAGTTGGCTCAACCAAAGTTGTCACACCCGGTTCTATCAAACCAGCATCTTGAGCATCTTCTATCATGGCAAGTCCAATGCGGTCTTTGACAGAGCCACCGGGATTAAAAAATTCAAGCTTTAAAAATATATTAGCTTCAATATTTTTTGCCAAGCGATTAAGCTTTACAAGAGGTGTGTTTCCAATTAATTCTGAAATATCATTTGCAATTTTTTTATTTGCGAGCTTGTCCATAGTTACATTCTAGCAATTTGCTTCATGTTCAACAAATTCTCTTAAATACGGATTAACGCTAGATAATTTATGAGGCTCAAGTTTATATAAACCAATAATGCCTTTTAAAAAAACATCTTTGTGTTCATTTTCATGGTGATTTTTAATAATCATATATAAATTTTTAAAGCGAGCAACATTTGCCTTGTTTTGCTCATCATCATTAGTATTTTTCAGTAAGTGATTAAAGCAATCATATACTTGCTTTAAGTCTAAAGAAGCAATTAATCTTTTTTGAGCGGTTGATAATCTTTCTTTTTCTAAAATTTCTAACAAAACTTTTTCTGGAATCTTTAAGCTTTGACTTTTAGATGTCAAAGCAAAAGCCTCTAAAACCCTTTCAAGAACAGTATTATCATTGTAATGTTCTTCCAGTACAGAACTAAGAATTGAGTCAAGGCTTTATCAAAAACCTTTTGATCAACACTTGGATGATTATTAGAATCTAAAAAAGATAAATTTTGCAATAAATCATTTAAATTACCACCTTTGACTAGTATTTGTTTAATTTGCTCTGCATGATCTTGAAGATCTATCGCTTTTTCATCAACGTTTTTAAATTCTTGTGCCACATGCAAGTTATTTAAAAAACCAGCAAGCCTACTTTGAGCCTTTTGAGTATCTTTAATCAAGATTAATATCATCAGGTTGAAGACTAACTTCACTAGTGCCTATGCGTTTTGAAAAATCAGTAATACCAGTATCTACCAATTCATAAAAACGAGCTGCAGCTCCATTTGATAACATTACCATTATATAACTCCTTTGTTATTTATTAAACTAATTATAAATAAATTATAAAACAGGGGCGTTTTTTTTGCAATAGTAAAATATTAAATATTAGAAATGGAAATTGACACAACAAATTCAGAAAAAAAAGCCATTGAGATAATACAAAATATCTTAAAAGCAATTGAATTTGAACAAGAGCATCACTATATAAACGCAGTTGGTAATACCGGTGACTTTGCTTTTTTTGTCAGAAAAAAAGCACGCGAAGCACTTAGGATATTTCCCGATAGCCCCAAGTGGGCAAATATTTTTTCAATATTAGAGAGATACCAATACTTAGATTTTGCAACACGCATGACACTCTGTAAAAAAATAATCGAAACCTTGAAAGGTCTTAAAGAACACTATGAAAATGAAATCTCACTTGAAAATAATTTTTCAAATTTAACACCCATTAAAAAAGCCCTCAGCATAAAAAAAGAAGAAGAAATTGAAATTCACAAAAATATTAATATCAGTGAACTCAATGTCCAGTTTTTAAAGGGCGTCGGACCATATATAGGACAAAAACTCAATCAAGTTGGAGTTTATACCTGCGACGAATTACTAAATTATTTTCCAAGAGAACATATTAGTTACACTGACGTTACAAACATAAGTTCACTCGAAGAAGAAACAGATGCAACAATTATTGCCACAGTCAAAAAAATCTCTTCTTTTAAGACACAAAAAGGCTTAATCATTTTAAGTATCATTTTAAAAGACAGCTCAGGTCAATTAAAGATCAATTATTTCTTCACAGGTAACTCAACACATTTTTACCTAAAGCAGTACACGAGTCAGTTTCCGTTAGGAGCAACTGTCATTGCAATAGGGCGTGTCAAAAACGATAAATATTCAAAACAAAAAACATTGACCAATGCAACATTAGAAGTAATCTCAGATGATTTTGCAGAAACTGATCGAAATAAAAAAGCCAATATAGCAAAAATCGTTCCAATATATCCTCTAACTGAAGGTCTTAGTCTGAAAAAATTAAGATCAATAATTCACCGAACTTTAATCAGTTATGAAAATTGCATTCATGAATTTTTACCAAGTTATCTAATAGAAAAACTGAATTTAATGGATTACAAAGAAGCTATTAGAAATATTCATTTTCCTCAACAAATCAATGAAAAAGATTGTGCAATTGAAAGATTGATTTTTAATGACTTCTTTTTGATGCAAATTCGCTTTATGCAAATTCGCCATGAATACAAAAACAAACATCAAGGAATTGAGTTCAACTGCTTTGAAAACGGTTTAGTAGACGAGTTTCTAGAGACATTACCATTTGCTTTAACACATGCACAAAAAAGAGTTTTTTTCAACGAGATTTTACCTGACTTGGTTTCCAAAGAACCAATGCATAGATTATTGCAAGGAGATGTAGGCTCAGGAAAAACTATAGTCGCTTTTTTAACTTTGTTAATTGCAATTCAAGATGGCTATCAAGCTGCCATTATGGCACCCACAGAAATTTTAGCTGAACAACACTACAAAAAGTTTCTTGAATGGGTTTCAAAAATCCAAAAAGATATTAGAGTTGGAATTTTAATTGGTAAACAAAAAGCAAAAGAAAAAAGAAACACTCTGGAAAAACTTGCTAATGGAGAGATTGACATTATTGTTGGTACTCACGCTTTGATACAAAAAGCAGTTAAATTTAAAAATCTTGGATTAATGGTAATTGATGAACAACACCGCTTTGGAGTCAAACAAAGAGAAATGCTGGCACAAAAGGCAAATGAGCTTGCTGAAAACGATACAGAACAACTAAGTTTAATGGCGGCAAACAAAAAAGCACAAAAAGATATAGATAAAGCCTATGGTAAATCAATAGAAAAATTGTTTATGACGGCAACGCCAATTCCAAGAACGCTTGCACTGGCATTGCATGGTGATTTAGATATGTCAGAGATAGATGAAATGCCAAGTGGAAGATTACCAATAATCACAACATTATGCAAAAGAAAATCAGAAGCTCATGATTTAATCAGACAGGAAATAGAAAAAGGTAACCAAGCATACATTGTCTTTCCACTAATAGAAGAATCGGAAACCTTGTCTGCAAAAGCAGCAACCGTAGAATATGAAAAAATCAAAGAAACAAGTTTTAAAGATTATAGAGTGGGTTTAATACATGGCAGACTCAAAGACGATGAAAAAGAACAAATCATGCTTGCTTTTCGCAACAAAGAAATTGATATATTAGTGTCAACAACAGTAATTGAGGTTGGAGTTGATGTGCCTGATGCAACAGTAATTTTGATTGAGTCGGCAGAAAGATTTGGTCTGGCTCAATTACACCAATTAAGAGGTCGTGTTGGTCGTAATGACAAACAATCTTACTGTATACTTTCAAGTACATCTAAAACAATGACAACAATGCAAAGATTAGCAATCTTGTGTAAAACGACTAATGGCTTTTTACTCGCACAAGAAGATCTCAAAATCAGAGGTTCGGGAGATATTACTGGTTTAAAACAATCAGGCATACCAGAATCAGTTTTACAAGGTATTAGTAACCAAGAAGAAATCTTGAATCTCGCTCGGCAAGAAGCACGCGAATTAATTAAAATCAATCCAGAACTAAATGATTTAGAAGCTCTAAAAGACAAGTTAAAACAAGCACGCTGGAACTTAAACCTAAATGCTGGTTAATAAATGAGACAAAAATGACACGGTCCGCAGTGTCTTATTTTTTTTTAGAATAAATAAGGAATCAAAAGTAAAGCGATGATGTTTACAATTTTGATCATAGGGTTTATAGCAGGACCAGCTGTATCTTTGTAAGGATCACCAACGGTATCACCTGTAACAGATGCTTTGTGAGCTTCAGAACCCTTACCACCACAGTGTCCATCTTCGATATACTTCTTAGCATTATCCCAAGCACCACCACCAGAAGTCATAGAAATTGCTTGAAACAATCCAGTAATAATACTACCAACTAAAATTCCACCCATAATACGAGCCGCACCCATCGGTGATGCATCATTTAAAAACAATTTACCAATTAAAGCAATCGCAACAGGAATACCAACAGGCAATAAAGCAGGAACAACCATTTCTTTAATTGCACCTTTCGTAACAATATCAACACATCTTGCATAGTCAGGCTTAGATTTGAATTCCATAATTCCCGGAATTTCAACAAACTGTCTTCTCACTTCAGTTACAACTTCAGAAGCAACTTTACCAACAGACATCATTGCAAGCGCGCTAAATAAATAAGGAATCATTCCACCAATAAACAAACCACTCAAAACAAATGGGTCAGAAATATCAAAGCTAGGCATCACCATATTCAAACCATGCTCAGCATTAGCTTCTAAAATACCTTTAGCTAAATCTTGTTTAAAAGAAGCAAACAAAACAATCGCCGCAAGTGCCGCAGAACCAATTGCATAACCTTTTGTGACAGCTTTAGTAGTGTTACCAACTGCATCAAGAGGGTCTGTCACAGCGCGAACACTTGAATCCATTCCAGACATTTCAGCGATACCACCAGCATTGTCAGTGATTGGACCATAAGAATCTAAAGCAACAATAATACCAGCCATAGAAAGCATGCTCATTGCCGCCACTCCAACACCATAAACTCCACCCCAATTAAAAGTAAGTAAAATTGAAGCCACGATTAAAATTATTGGAACCGCTGTCGCCTCAAGCGATACAGCAAGTCCAGAAATTATATTAGTTGCATGACCAGATTCTGATGCAATAGCAATATCTTTTACTGGACGAAACTCGGTTGAGGTGTAGTATTCAGTGACCACCACAAAAAGACCAGTTAAAACTAAACCAACTAAAGAACAAAGGTAATAATTTAATGCACTGTAAGGAAGACCAGTCATCATTGATTTTGTCACAAAGTAAAAACCAATTGCCGCAACAATTCCAGCCACAATTAAACCTTTGTATAAAGCTTTCATAACGTTTTTACTTTCGTCTAATTTAACAAAAAAGTTTCCAAGTATAGAAGCACCAATAGCAGTGGCTCCCATCGCCAAAGGATAAACTACTGGAGCTAAATTACCAGCGTCAATTTGTGATTTGAAAACTAAAACACCTAACAACATTACTGCAGTTGCAGTTACAGCATAAGTTTCAAATAAATCTGCAGCCATACCAGCACAATCGCCAACGTTATCGCCTACATTATCAGCAATAACAGCAGGGTTACGAGGATCATCCTCTGGAATTCCGGCTTCTACTTTACCAACCAAATCAGCACCAACATCAGCACCCTTAGTAAAAATTCCACCACCCAAGCGAGCAAAAACAGATATTAAAGAAGAACCAAAAGCAAGACCAACCATTGCTGAAACATTTTCAACAGTTTGTTGAGGATCGGTCATTTGCAAGAAAGCATAAAAACCAGAAACGCCCAAAAGACCAAGTCCAACAACCAATAAACCAGTCACAGCACCACCACGAAAGCTTACATCTAAAGCATCTTTCATACTAATTGAAGCGGCTTGAGCTGTTCTGATGTTGGCATTTACTGAAACATTCATACCAATAAAACCAGCAAGACCACTTAGAAATGCACCAATGATAAAACCTAGGGCGATTTTCATACCCAAAAAGTAGTAAATAAATAAAGCTAAAACCAAGCCTACAATTGATACTGAACGATATTGTCTATTAAGGAAGGCCTTTGCACCATCTTGTATAGCTTCTGCTATATCTCGCATGGCATCTGTACCTGTATCTAATTTATAAATCCAAAAAGCGTATCCTAATCCAAATACAATCGCTATTATTGAGGCTACTATCGATATACTAACAACACTGTCCATTACAAAATCAAACCTTATCACATATATGAAGACCCTCAGTTTAATTTATTTGTTTCTTAATTAATCAAAAAAATCAATGAAAACTACATGGTTAAAAGTTAATACGCTTTACATTTACCGGGTCTCAAAAAATAATTATTTTTTAGAATTCATTTTTTGCAGTTAACAAGATATTTAGCTATCATTTGTATTATGACAGATATAGATCAAAGAATGCAAAAAGCTGTTGATTCACTTGAAAAAGAATTATCAACTATAAGAACAGGTAGAGCAAACCCTTCGATATTAGATCGAGTTCAAGCTGACTACTATGGAACAAAAACTCCAATCAATTCAATGGCAAATATTTTAATTATTGATGGCAGAACTCTCGAAATAAAACCTTTTGACAAATCAGCTTTGAAAGATATTGAAAAAGCAATTCAAGATAGTGACTTGGGTTTAACGCCAACTAACGATGGAAATCGTTTGATTATTGGTATCCCTGATCTTACTCAAGAAAGAAGACAGGAACTTGTAAAAGTTGTAAAAAAAGAAGCTGAAAATTCTAAAGTTGCAATTCGTAATGTACGCCGAGACGAGATGGACAAAATCAAAAAAGATAGCGAGTTAACTGAAGATAGCAAAAAGAAAGCGCAAGACGATGTGCAAAAATCAACTGATAATTTTGTAAAGAAAATCGATGATTTAGCATCTGCAAAAGAAAAAGAATTACTTACTATTTAATTTATAAAAAGGATATAAAACATGGCAAATAAAGATTTAAATATTTATGTTCTTGTAAAACAAGTACCAGACACAAGATCTAAAGCAGGCGTAAATGCAGACGGTACCATCGATAGAGCAAAAGCAGGAAAAATGCTTAACCCCTTTGATGCTTTTGCTATGCAAGCGGCTTTAAACGCAAAAAGAATGGGTGGCGAAAACTCAAAAGTAATTGCGGTTTCTATGGGTCCACCTCCAGCTATTGATATTTTGTATCAAGCTCTAGAACACGGCGTAGACAAAACTTGTTTGTTGTCAGATAGAAAATTAGCAGCTTCTGATACACTGGCGACTTCTTACGCCCTATCAAAAACACTTGAGTATCTTTTTAAGAAAGAAGGAAAAGCTGATTTGATTTTTTGTGGCTTACAAACAACAGATGGTGACACTGCTCAAGTTGGTCCAGAGATTTGTGAGCGCTTGGATTTTTCACAAGTTACCTATGTAGAAAATTTTGAAATCAAAGACAATATTGTGCACGCTAGAAAAATTATTGAAGGTGGCGCAATGGAAATCGAATCTGAATTACCAGCTCTAATTACAGTTGCTAACAGTTATACAAAATTAAAATTCAAAACTTTTAGAGGTGCGAAATTTGTACAAGGACTAAAAAGAAATGAAAAAATGCAAAAAGATTTTGTGGAAATCATTGACCTAGCAACAGTTGAAGCTGACGAAATGTTATGCGGCTTGCCGGGTTCACCAACAATCGTTTCGGCAACCTGGAAAATTGGTACCGTTGGTGGTAACTGTACAATGCACCAAGGAAAAAGTGTAGAGGATATGGTTTCAGAGGTAGTAGCTACAGAGACAGATGCCCTTAAGGAATTTGCAAAAGTATAAAAAAAGGAAATTATGGCAGGAGAAGTATTAATAGTTGCAGAGCAAGTACACGGCGAAATCGCTAAAGTTACTTATGAGCTCTTAGGTGAAGGAAGAAAGCTTGCAGACAAGCTTAAGAGTCCGTTGAGTTGTTTTATTTTGGGACACAACATGGAAAGTCAATTAGAAAAAATTGCACAAACTGGTGTCGATAAAATTTATTTGGCTGACCACGAAGAATTAGCAGAATACAAAACGCTCACTTATAGACGTGTGATCATCGAGGAAATCGATACATGGCAAACGGCTCCTCATACGCTTTTGATGGGTTCAACAACTGTTGGGCGTGACTTAGCTCCAAGAATAGCTGCTTACTACGAAACAGGTTTAACTGCAGATACCATTGAGCTTGATATTGGTCCTTATGAACATAAAGCAGGTATCGATAAAACTAAGATTGGCTACTTCCCTGAATGTTTATATGCAAACAGACCATCATTTGGTGAGTCGTTAAAAGCAAGAATTTTAGGTCCATGGAAAGATCCTCAGATGGCAACAATTCGACCGGGTGTATTTGCATTGCCTAAGGCAGTTGAAAAATCTGTTAAAGATCTAGAAATCAAAAAAGTGAAAGTCGAACTTAAGCCAGAAGATTTCAGAGTTAAAATCGCAAAGATTTTACGTGAAGAATCAAGCAAGATGGATATCAGCGAAGCTGATGTGATTGTCTCTGGTGGTTTTGGTTTGGGTAGCGAAGAGTCGTTTTCATTGTTAAAAGAACTTGCAGACTGTTTTCAAAATTCAACAATTGCGGCTTCAAGAAAAGCTGTTGATGCTGGTTGGATAGCTTATCCGTATCAAGTTGGGCAAACTGGAAAAACAGTTAGACCAAAAATTTATATTGCATGTGCGATTTCAGGTGCACTGCAACATCGAGTGGGAATGCAAAAATCTGATTTGATTATTGCAATCAACAAAGATCCAGACGCACCAATATTTGGCTTTGCAGATCATGGCATCGTTGGTGATATTTTCCAAGTGATTCCAGAAATGATTAAGCAACTCAAAACAATGAAAGAGCAAAAAGAATTACAAACAGCATAAGGAATAAATATGGCAACAGTAGAAAGAGAAACAACAACAGAAATTAAAAACAAAAAAGACAACATCACTTATGACTTGGTGATGATTGGTGCAAGTCCAGCAAATTTAACTTTGGCTCATCGCTTGGTTGACTTAGCAAAAGCAAAACCAGAAATGCATTTCTCGGTTGCCATACTTGAAAAAGCAGAAGAGTTTGGTGGACATATTGTCTCTGGTGCTGTTGTTAACAAAAAGATTTTTGATAAAGCTTTTCCAAATCATGTTGAGGACAATATGCCAATTGAAGCAATTTGTGAGGATAGCAAGTTTGCATTATTAGGTAGACAAAAAAAATTAGACGTTCCATCAGTAATTACAAGAGCTTTGTTACCTGATTTTGTCAAAGAAGGTTACTATGTTTTGACTTTGTCAAATGTGGTTGCTTGGATGGCTGAAACTTTACAAACAAAAGCAGCGCAAGTTGAAAATATTGATATTGATTTATACAATGGTTTTCCAGCAACTGAAATTCACTATGAAGAAGATAAAATTAAAGCTGTTCGTGTTTCAAACACTGGCGACGATTTAGAAGATTACGTACACGGTGATTTGTTTTGTTTTGCTGATAAAGGATTTTTATCAAAAGACCTTATCAAAAAATACCAACTACAAACAAACCCACAAATCTGGTCAGTAGGTGTAAAAGAGACTTGGAGACTTAGAGCTGATGCACCAAACGTCAAAGGCAAAGTATGGCATACACTGGGATTTCCAACTTTAGATGGAACTTTAGGTGGTGGTTTTATTTATGGTTTAGATTACAATAGATTAACTATTGGGCAAGTGATTTCTTTGGATTCAAAAAATCCAAACATACACCCACAAAAACAATTACAAGAACTAAAAAAACATCCTTGGTTGCAAAATCTTTTAGCTGACGGAGAGTTGTTGCATTATGGTGCGGCAGTTTTACCAGAAGGTGGTCCTGCAAGTTTACCAAAAGAGTTTCAGGTAGATGGTGCTTTACTTTTGGGTGATGCACTTGGTTTGCTAGATGTAAAAGCTCTTGCTGGTGTAGATAAAGCTATGGAATCAGGTTATATCGCGGCTGAGGTGGTTTTTGAGAGCCTAGTAAAAAGAGATTTTTCAAAAGAGCAGTTAAGCAAATACCAAAGAAAGCTCATGGAATCTCCTTTCTTGGATAAGTACAAAGAAAATAAATACTTCAGAAAAGCGTTTATGAAAAACCCTGACTTATTAGAAAAGTTTTTACCTATTTTTGTTGATGGTTTTGACAAGGCAGGATTTTTCTGGGGAGCTCTAAAAACATTTTTAGCAAACCCGTGGGAGTTAACTAAGCAAACTTTAAGTGCCTTGATACATTTAAATGCGCCTAACGAAGTCAAAGAGAGTGTCGAATACCATGCAGGTTATACACAAATTGATCCAAATTTTGAAAGAGAAAAAATTGCGCGCAACTCTAGTGATGCAGACTATCAAAAATCAACTATTTATAGCCGTGAAGATGCAGTGTTTTATTCGCAAACAAAATACATAGATCACCCAGATCATATACAAGAGTTTTCAGCAGAAACATGTTTGGATTGTATAAAAGTTTACGAAGCTAAAGGCTTAGATGTACCATGTGTATCTGATTGTACTGCTGAAGTACATAGATTAGATATTGGACCAGACGATATTAAAGTGCATGGAATGTCATTAGAGAACTGTGTACAGTGTAGAACCTGTGAATTGATCTGTCCTGAGCAAAACTTAAGAGTAAACGCCGCTTACAGCGCTGGCGGACCTAATTTTAGAGGTCTATAAGACACTCCGGACCGTGTTATTTTTGTCTCATTTTTAAGACACTTCGGACCGTGTCATTTTTGTCTCATAAATAAGACACTTCGGACCGTGTCATTTTTGTCTTATAAACTGATGCTCTAAACTCCACCTGATTAATTGAAAACTATTGAATTCCAAGAGTTTTTTAGAAACAGCCCTACTTATATCTAATTACAAATTATAGTACTTAAAATTCATTAACTGATGCCTTAAACTCCACCTGAAAATAAAAATTAATAATAAACCAAGATAAATAAAAGACTTTTGACAATTTTACTTTGTATTTACAAAGTAGCGGTGTATGAATCAAAAAAGTCTTAAAATATCATTGTTTTAAAGGCTTTGATAAGATTCAGGTGGAGTTTAGAGCATCAGTTTTTAAAATTCAAGTATTCTAGTTTTTTTTATTAATTTTTATTTTCAGGTAGAGTTTAGGACAACAATTTATGATTTTTATAAATAAGAGTAATTCTACTGAGTTGTGAGACAAATAGAACACGGTCCGAAGTGTCTTATTTATGAGACAAAAATGACACGGTCCGAAGTGTCTTATGGTGTTTTTATTTTTGTTTATTTTTGTTTATTTTTATTTGTTTTTAATAGCAAAATCTTTTTCTTGATAATTATCTTCTAAACTTGCTTCAAAATTATCATTTTGTTTTTTTGTTTTTGACCTGAACACCACTGATAGACCAGGTAAGGTTGAAACTAAAGTACCCAAAAATACCAAAAAGGCGATTGCTAAAGCATCATGACTTGAGACACCAATAAATGCAAGTAAATAAATATAACTTGCTTCCTTGGCGCCAACACCTTTGACTGCTGGAATCACAAAACTAAGTAAGGTAGAAGTAGGCACCACAATAAACCAATACCAAAAAGGAACCTCAGCAAAACTTACAGCACTTGCAAGAGCCGCAAAAATATTACTTAACATCAAAAAAACATGGGTTAAAAAAGTCCACAAAACAACAGTCCAAAAACTTTTTTTGCAACGAGTATATTGCTCTAAAGCATATTTAATTTTTTTTACAATACCAATATTAATTTTTGACCAGAGAAAATAGCTTGCATAAATAAAAATCATCGCTCCAAAGCTAATCCACAAAAGCATTTCAGTTTTAGCAGGGATAGCATCATGGAAGCGGCTAAACTTCAAAGCAACTAAGGCAATTGGCATCAAAGCAAACATCATTGTAAAACCAAAAAGTCTTTCCATCATGACCGTACTTGCCGCTTTTAGCCATGCTTTATCTTTGCGACCAAGTTCATAAGAACGCCATGCATCACCACCAAAATTACTTGGCAAAAAATTATTTCCAAAAGAAGCTTCAAAATACATTTTGAGTGCGAGCGGATACGACAAATTATAGTCAAGTTGATTGGCTAAAATGCGCCAGCGATAGGCGTTGGTAAAAACAGTGCCAAATAAAGCAAAACAACACATGATAAACCATTTCCAATCTGAATTTTTTAAAGTGATAAAAGTTTCTTTGATATCAAGCTTCATATACTTGACCAGCAACACTGCAATTGCCAATGAAATAAAAATTTTAAGAGCTAAGGTAAGTTTTTTTTTCATATACTTAAGACTTTTGTAAATAAATAACTGGATTTTGTGGCTTACCTTTTGATCTCAACTCAAAATGTAAATGCGGACCAGTTGCATAGCCAGTTGCACCCTCATGACCGATAGTGTCACCTTGTTTCACCCTATCACCAACTTTAACTTTTGCTCTATCTAAATGAGCATACAAAGTAGAAAAACCCTTTGAATGATCAACAATAACCACTTTGCCATAGCCACCATACCAGCCTGAATAAATCACCAAACCACCCTCAGAAGCTTTGATATCAGTACCTCTAGGTGCCGCAAGATCTATACCGCTATGCATACTACGAACACCAAAAATCGGGTGACGACGCGGACCAAATGGAGATGTGATCCGAGCAACAACAGGATATCTAAAATCACCTGTCGCATCAGGGTTATCAAGCTTATCACCAGAAAGCTCAGTAATCTTATACATAAGCTTTACTGACTCACGTTCAAGTTGTCTTTCACCTTCTTCATAGATTTTTCTCTCACCTTGCACTTTAAGTAAAACCTGTCTTTGAGCTTCTTTTTGTTTACCAATTTCATTTTCTAATCCATATAAACGATTATTGATTTGTTCAATTTTTTTTGCTTCGACTGCAAGCGTTTCATTATATTTAGCTATATTTTCTGATTGATCAACAAGAGCTTCTAAAACTTTTTTATCGTATTTCATTATACGTTTTTGGTAATAGATATGATCTAAATAGTCAGTAACACTTGCTGTATCTAAAAGACCATTGATCATATTTAAACGATTTTGTTTATAAATAGAAAGAACTCTTTGCTTAGCCTCATCTTGAAGTTTAGTTTTGTCAGAATTTATTTCACTAAGTCTTTCTTTGGTTTTATTCCACGCTTCTTTGTTGGTTGCCAAATACTGTTTATTCAAACGTAAATCACTTTGTGCTTTGCGCAATTTAGAATTAATAGTTTTAAGTTTTTCTGAAGCATAAGCTTCTTTGAGTCTAGCTTCTTTGAGTTTAGTTGCTATATCTAATTTTTTTTTGGTTAGATCATGTAAAATTTTTTCTTTTTCATGCAAGCTCATAGTATCAGCCGCAAATAAAGGCAAAAGTGCAGTAAGCAAAAAGCTTAAAAGCATTAAAATTATTACCATTTTTGCAAAGGAGAATTTCTTTTTTTGCGCCATAAGTGATCCTTATATCAGTATAATTTTACCTTGAAAACTCTTTAGTTGAAAGACTTAAACCTTGCTAGTTTTGTATTTATTAAGCATTTCTGAGTGTATTAACAATAAATCTTCTAAAGATGGGTTTTTAATTATTTGATGAGCTTGCATTTCTTTTTCGATGATATTACAAATTTGCAAGTATTTAATTTCTTCTTGCAAAAACAAAGCAACCGCGGCTTCATTAGCAGAGTTATATACCGCAGGCATAGAATGTGCCAAATTACCAGCCTCATAAGCAAGAGCCAATGCCGGAAATTTTTTAAGATCTGGTTTTTCAAAACTCAAATTAGGGTAAGCAAAAATATCAAAATCTTTTTTTGTTTGAATAATGTTTTTGTTTGGATAATCAAGTGCATATTGAATTGGCACCATCATATCTGGCTCACCCATTTGTGCAATAGTATTACCATCCACAAAACTCACTGCACTATGAATAATTGATTGTGGATGAATAACCACTTTTATTTGTTGGTAATCTAAATCAAAAAGTGTTTTTGCTTCAATCACTTCTAAACCTTTATTGACAAGTGTGCTTGAATCAATAGTGATTTTTGCACCCATAGACCAATTAGGATGTTGCAAAGCTTGTTCTAAAGTTACACTTTCTAACTGTGCTAAAGAAAAAGTTCTAAAAGGACCTCCTGAGGCAGTAAGCAAAATCTCTTTAACATCGTTTTTTTTGTAATCACCCAAAGCATGATGAATAGCAACATGTTCACTATCAACAGGAATCAATTGAGTATTAAATTCTTTGATTTTTTGATTTACCAAATGACCAGCGGCAACCAATGTTTCTTTATTGGCAATTGCAAGTCTTTGAGCATTTTCAAGTGCAATTAAATTTGCCTCAAGCCCAGCAATACCAACGATAGCACTCAGGCAAATATCAACATTTACACTTGCAATTTCTTTTATATCTTTTAAAACTTTTATATCAGGAAATAATTCTTGTATTTTTTTTTGATCGTCAAAAGATTTGATACTAATAAATTTTGGTTTAAATTCTTGTATTTGTTTTACCAAGAGCTCAAAATTAGATCCTGCACTTAAAGCGATAATCTCAAAATCATTTTTTCTATTGCGAACAATATTAAGCGCTTGAGTTCCAATTGAACCAGTTGAGCCAATAATAGTTAAGGTCTTTGCTTGAGTGCTAGTTTGCATTAGTTTAATTATAACTTGTTAACACTCACTAGGTACTATTAAGGGCGTGCTTCCAAACCCGTAATAAGTATCTCGAGTCTTTAGATTTGGGCATAAGTAGGGTTTGGTTAGACACGCCTAACAAAAGAATCAAACACCGTCGCTTAGTGAGTTTCACGCAGTGAAACAAGCTAAGCGTAAGGTCGTTTGTGGGACTGATTTCTAACCCCATTTTCTAGTGATTTTAACATTTCACTGTATTTTAAAATTCAAAATGGGGTTTGGAATCAGTCCCATTAACAGCACCTAAGATTTTTAGGAGCTTATTGATCTTAGAGAATTTTTAATTTGTTGTTCAGAACGCTGACTAGCACTGTAATTTCTTGAGGATTGCACTAGTTGATTTAGTGTTTGCTGGTCTTGTTGAGCAATTGTATCTGCAATGTTGATATTGTGAAAAACATTATTGCCCCTCGCATCTCGAAAAGGATCATAAATTTCTGCAATTACTTTTTTTGTTTTAACTTCTTTCATTTTCTAGCTCACATTTGAAAACTCAGCAACTCTTGCGTTTGTAGCAAAAACCCACATCACGTTAATTTCATCTTGATAAGCTTTTTCATTTTCAGATCGAGTAGTGACCGTTTCTTTTAATTTAGCGCTTGCAGTTTGAGTCCATGCAGTATCACTTTTACTCAAATCTTGTACTATTGCAGCAACTGCTTGTCTAACTTCGGTAGAATTTTGAGGAGTAGAAGTTTGAGGAGTAGAATTTGCTTGAGAAGTACCAGGCAATGTTTCTGGAATTTTTGCTTGTTGTGGTTCTGTTACTTTTAATGCATCTACAGTTGAGCTTTTAATTGAGCCAGAAGACTTTATGGGCTTTGGTGCACTTATTAATTTATTTGCTTCTACAGATTTATTTAGTTCTCCAGCCATAAAAATTTCCTCTAACTATAATGTGTCAGTTTTAAGTTAAGCTTTGGTTATAAAATCACTAAAAAAAGATTTTTTTTATGATAAATAATTAAAATTACTCAAGCTAATTTAAATAGAGCCTCAAGCAAGTCTAAATTTGAAGAATTATACATTTGAAGATTCAGCAGCAAGTTTACCAATACCACTAAATAAATCGCCAATCGCTTTTGTAAAAACAACTAGATTTTCAGCCGTTGCTTTTGCTGCATTTGCTGAACCTTCAATAGCAGCTCGATCACGAGCAGCATTAGCTGGACCATTCATAGCATCAAATTTTTCCGAAATATTTGCTATTGCTTGACCCGGTGCAGATTGACCAAAGCTACTAAAAAAAGTAGGATTAAGCCCCATACCGGGACTCACAAAAGCTAAAAAATTAATTCCAGAACTTGAAGCACTTGGAGCACTTGCTTGGGCAGGTGTAGAGCTTGATGCAACATGATTAATTGACATAGCATAATCTCTATTGTTTGGTATTTTAGTATCAAAAGACAAATCCATAACTATATACTTGCAAATATTCATTAAGCTTGGGTTAAATATCTTTATTAAGACACTTCGGACCGTGTTATTTTTGTCTCACAATTAGGTGCTGCTAACAGTAGCTAGGTAGTTTCACTGAATTTTATTTGGCAAGCGCTAAGATAAATTCTTATGCCAAGAAAAAACAGAAAATTATTCGCCGACGCTATTTACCATGTATATTCAAGGGGTAATTGCAAAAAAGAAATTTTTAAATCAGACAAAGACAACAAAATATTTTTAAAGATTTGCCAAGTTGCCGCAAAAAAATTCAATTTTGCAATTTTTTCTTATGCGCTCATGAAAAACCATTATCATCTTTTAATACAAACACCTGATGCAAACCTGCCGGAGATCATGTGCTTTATCAATCGAACATATGCAAATTACTTCAATAAAGAATATCAACAAGTAGGCTACGTTTTTCAAGGCAGATATAATGCCAAACTAGTTGACGATAATGAATACTTGAGGACTTTAATTGCTTATATAAATCTTAACCCCTATGCCGCAAACATTGTCACTGAACCAAGTACATACAAATGGTCAAGTTGCAAAGAACTATTAATGCAAAAAGACTTCAATGGTTTTTTGCATATTAACTATGTTTTAAAACTCACTGGAGATTTTGCCAGCTTTTTAGAGGCACACATCTACGATAAAAACTTAAAAATGGACTCAGAAATTTTTTACCTGACAAGCAAACTAAAATCACTTTTAAATTCAGACGCATTTGAAAAATTAAATAGCAAATCTCAGGTAAGAAAACTCAAAGAAGAATATAAGTTAACAGCAAAAGAAATAAGCTCGGTTATAAACTTGTCTAGAAGCAGTGTTTATAGATTAATCTAATAAATGAGACAAAAATAACCCGGTCCGAAGTGTCTTATAAATGAGACAAAAATGACACGGTCCGAAGTGTCTTAGTAGACAGAAACTAATTTTCTGCCACGTTTTTGTTCAAATTTTACTTTACCTTCAATAATTGAGTACAAAGTATCATCACGACCGCGACGCACATTGTTACCCGGGTGAAACTTAGTACCACGTTGACGAACGATAATGTTACCAGCAATAACCACTTGACCGTCATAACGCTTAACTCCAAGTCTTTTAGACTCTGAATCTCTTCCGTTTTTAGTACTACCTACACCTTTTTTTGATGCCATTTTTAATTCCTTTTATAAAGCTTACGCCGCTACTGAAGCGTTGATTTTATTGATTTTCAGTTTTGTGTATTGCTGTCTGTGACCTTGTTTACGTCTGTAGCCTTTTTTAGCTCGCATTTTGTAAACCAAAACTTTTTTATCTTTGTTTGTACCGATAATTTCAGCATCGATACTTGCGTTTGCAATAATTGGCGCACCAATATTAGCAGAGGCAGTATCAGAAACCATCAAAACTCTATCTAAAGTGAGTTTTTCACCAATTTCTTTATCCAGAAGGTCAACTTCTATATATTCACCTTCTTCAACTTTATATTGTTTATTATTAATCTCAACAATTGCGTACATAACTCAAAGAATTGTAGCATTTTGCTTATTTTAGATGTCTAATGTAAATATATATAGATTGTTAAAGATTGTGGCGTTACGCTGACAGGTTCCATGAAGCCTCTCCTAATTGAACTTTCTCTTTTTGATTAGCAAGCATTATATCCAAAACATTTGTTGAAGAAAATGGATCTGCTTGTATCCACAAGTCTAATCCAGGTCCTACCGGAGCAGGTCTAGCTGGCGGTCGAGGTACAGCCGGTTCTTCTGCTTTAACTGGTGCTGGAGCAGGTATCTTAGCTCTTTGAGTTACTGCTTGATAATCATTTTCAAAAAGCTCTAAAAATCTTGCAAAAGAAGAAAGTGACTTAGCAAATTCATCTCTTGAAATCATTGTTGTTAGTTGACTTTCTCTTCTTGTCAAATTCTCGTTACCAAAAACTAGATTTAAGTATTCAAACACTGATTGTTCATCAGCTGCTCTACCTAAGAAGCTCTCAGGATTTGATAGAGATTGAGGATAAGTCTCTCTCAAGAAAGTAGAGATTCTTGAACCTAATTCATTTTTAAATGCAGTAACATTTAAACTACCATCATTATTGATATAACCCGCTACATACAATCTATCTATGAACTCTTGCTCTGTCATATTTGGATTATATTCTTCACCATAGTTATTAAATCTATTAATAAAGTCTGTAGCAGCTTGAGCATTAGCTCTTGCTTCAGAGCTATTATCGACAGGAACAACTTGCCCTCTTTCATTGGTGTTATAAAGTTCAGCGGCTGTTCTATTAGGATCATAAATCATGCCAAATCTGTATGCTAACTGCATAAGCTGTGAAAAATCACCATTAATATTGACTTCTCTTGTTTGTCTATCAACATCAAAACCAAGATTTTGCACCAAGCTATCTAAAGCTCTAGGATTAAGATCATATCTAACACTATGATCAGCTTCTTTAAAGGCTTTGTAAGGTTCATAAAATCGTAAATCTCTATCAGCAAAAGCTAAAAGTGAGTCAGATAGTCTTTCATCATTACTATTAATAAAATCCAATGCATCTCCATCAGCACTTCTTAATAGAGCATCAAAAACTCTAAATCTAGCTGCCATATCATCATCACCAGAGAAACTAATCTCTTCTAAATATTTTTCATAAGCATTGGCAAAAGCTCTATTATTAGGATCCATTAATTTTTCTCTAAAAGCTTTCATATCAAAATCTTGTGGTCTAACAAGATCAAAATCAAAAGCAGCATAACTTTTTAAATCTCTTGCAATACCAGGATCAACACTCTCTGCTTGTCTCATCTTAAAGAGTTGCATTAAAGCTCTTCTTTGAGCATCTATATCAGTAATCCCAGCTTTTGTTAAATCTTCAACTAAATCCTTATTCTTATCGATAATAGATGCTGGAATAGAATCAGATTGATATAACTGATAAAACTCTGTTAAATTCAAATCTAATTGATTCTTGTATTTGTCTTCAGCAAGAAGAGTATTAAGTTTTGCCATTTCAGCTTTTAAACCTAATCTATCAAACTCAAGTGCATCTAGATACATCAAACCAGCATTATCATTATCACTAGCACGAAACTCATTAGCAGCAGTAACTAAATCAGCGATATCACTATCAAAACTCTCTGGTAACTTACCAATAGAGCTAAGGTATTCTCTGATTTTAGTAAGTTTTCTATGATTAGGACTTTCACCTCTTGCAATCTGCAAGCCAATATCAGTGATTAAGTCATTTATATAATCAGAACCTGAACCACTCATACCATCTGCAAAAGCAGCAAAAATTTTCATTGTCTCTGAACCACCAAGCTCTTGAGTTTCAGGTGGAATATTTAAACCTAGTGCAGCAATAATGCTATCAAAATTTGTATCTAAAGTTACTGCAACTTTAGAGATGTCCGTTTCAGCTAAAGAACCTACAATACTATCAATTGCAGATTTTACAGCCTCATCAGCAAGTTTGGTATCGATAGTAGCAACATCATGACCGTAAAGTGCTAATTTTGTTCTTAAAGCTTCGTCAATTCTGTCTCTAAGATCAGCTTCAGGATCAAGATCAGCTTCAGGATCAATATCTACGCCTTGTTGTTTTTGGTTAATTCTTTCAACAAGAATTCTTGAGATATAACCTTTAAGTGATTCATTTAGTCTATCATTTAATCTCGGTAATGAAGCCACTTGCTCTTGATAAGTTGTTTGAGAAAGACTCATTTGATGAATAGTTCTCTTTAATGTCTCTACACCCTCTGCATAGATAGCTTTTGCTTCATCAATAGCCTTATCAACACTAACTTGAGCTCTAGAACGAAGTTGAGTTTTAATCTCATCCATCTTTATATTTTCAGATTTAGTATAGTTTTCAAGCTTTCTAACTTTAACATCAGCAGGTTTAGAATGATCATACTCAACAGCATTAACAACCCACTGATTATTATCAGCATCATGTTGTTTTACAACTGTCGTAGTTTTATCATTATCAATATATCGATAGACTTTGTATTGATTTATATCAAAATCCTCAGCTTCAACATTGATACCCATAGTTTTAAGAAGTTTAGTTTTTTTATCACCTGTTATTTCTACATCATGATTAATTAATCCAGTAGTAAAAGTAGCAGTACCAGCAGCAGTTAAAATAGCTATTTTATCTGCTTCTGCTGCTGTATCAATAATACCTACTCTTATCACATCCATTAATTGAGCTAGTTCTTCTTCAGTGATTTTTTCACCACCATCGCTATTTGCCTCACAAAAACCATCTGCTCCAGTAGCACCTGCATAAATTAACTTTTTGAGATTGGTCTTAGTAGCATCATCAAACGAAGAAATTAAACAATGAAGGACATTATTTCTTTCTTTCCAAGCTTGCATTAAATCTGCTGAATATCTCATTGAAGATTCGTAATCATTGTTATCAAAAACAGCAAAAATCTCTTCTAACTGTTTTACTCTCTCTTCAAAATTCTGAGCAGTAGTTCCTGCTGTCTTCACCTCAGAATAAAGAGACTTATCAACAACTGCATCATTATATGTTTTTGTGCTAGAATTATATTCACCATTGTTATAAGTAAAGAACTGCATATCAGCAGCTCTAAGTTTAGGATTAAATACTCTTATAAAATCAACAAATTCTTGTACTCTTGCTTTCTTGTCTTTTGGTTCAGCAGTGCTAATCGCATCAGAGAGAGTCTTACGATGAGCTTGTAACATCTCCGTAATCTCATCTCTAACATTATCAACCATCCCTGATTTAGACTCATCAAAAAGAGTTAAAACTTGTGCCATCTGTCTTGGATCAGATACTCTTGTTAAAGATCCGTTTGTAACCAGTTCATCAACATCACCACGAAGATCAGCTAGGGTAAGATCATACTCTGATCTTGCACCATTATCACTAGTATAAATGTTACTTGTTTTGTATACTTCAATCTTACCTTCACCGTTTAACCTAATTCTTAAACCGAAAGTTGGATTTGCGTACCTATCACCTTCTTCAAAAACTAAAATAAAATCATTATCTGCAAGTTGATCAACTCGAATTTTGTCATCATCGCTATAGTTCGTATACCACTGATCTAGAAACTCTGTTTTAGGAACTTCATCATTAGGACCAGCGTATAAAGTATCTACTAATTGTGTCACTCTTTGAGGTAAATTTGTTGTTTGATTTGCATAGATCGAAGCTGAATTAATATCGTTCATATACATATATAGCTAAGTAATACAGGTTTTTGATAATAATTTCTTATCAAAAACTAAGACTAGCTCACTTTGTAGAATTAAGAACTAGTTAAGACACATTAAGGTCTTATTAAGATAAAAGGAAAATCAACATGCTTCCATTATTAGCATTGCCACTTATTGCTGGAGCAACTAGCACCACCATGAATGTCGTCATGGATTTAGGTTGGGGTCTTTATAGGGGTTTTGGTGAAAACCGCTGGGGAACCGAAGACTTAATCGGTAATGGTATGTCATTTATTGCAGGAAGTAAAAATGATGATTTTGTTTCTTGTTGCTCAGAAGCAGCAGGACATATCATTATGGGTACAGTATTTGCTCCATGGAAATGGGTACAATCTGGCGCAAATGCAGTCAGAGCCTTTGGTGAAGCATACCAAGGAGATGTTATTGATGCCATTATTCACGGTACAACTGCTCTCACGGGCATGGATTCAGCAGGTAAATTATTAGGTAAACTTGCAGATGCTGGTGAAGATGTTGCTGAAATGAACAGAATCGCGAAGGCAGGTTTTAAAGAAATTGCAGAAGAAACAGGTACCGGCTTAGGTGCTTTATTTAAAAACTTTTTTGATCCATTAATTCAAGCATTTAAAAAATCTAGACCGAGTGGCGTTGACGATCTGGCAGGGGAAGTAGTGGAAAATGCTCTTAAGACTACCAGTCAAGTCATAACTCCAATCTATGATCGATCTTTAGTAACAAATGTAATAACTGGATTAGGCATAGCCTAAGAAAAAGAATAACTACAAACAAAAAGAGCCAATTTAAGAACTTGGCTCTTTTTTTAGTAGAGTTTTTTACTTAACTGAAGCAGCAAGTTTCTCAGAAGCTTTAATACCAGATAAAGTAGCTTTTAAGTAATTAACATACTCTTGATCTTTTAAAGACTCCCACTTATCAATCCTAGACTGTCTTGCAAGCGCATCATAAAAAGCTTTATCTGCAGCAGAATTATCAACAGACCCGCCTCCACCAGCATTAGCTGCTTGTTCTCTAAGTCTATCTAAGATCTGTTTTTGTGCATCTTGCATTAATTTAGCAGCATCTTCCATATCTTTTTTGCCAAAATTAAGAACACCATTTTTGATATTACCTTTTTCCATATCCTCAAGGATTCTTGCTTGAGTATCATCTAAAATCTTCTTAAAGCCTTCTACGTCGCCTTCTTGTACGCTATCAATAGCCTTAGCAAAAGCCTCTTCTAATTGTGCGATATATTGATCACGACCACCGCCTGCATCTGTATCAGAGATATCTGTAGCAGTTGCTGTTTCAGCAACAGGCTCATCATCGTCACCAAAAAGCTACGCCGAGGGTCTCTGATACATCACCAGCTGCTTGTCTTTGAGCTGCAGCTTGAGCTGCTATTTTTTCTTCTTGAACTTGATCTGGTTTACTAAGCTCATCTCTAAGTTGATCAGAATTTGTTGGGTTATTATCAACACGTGCATCATCATTAGATGCTTCTACTTGTACTTGCCTAGCAAGCTGCGATAATTTTATTATGATTGATATTGGATCCATGATTACTTACCCCCCTATTACGATTCCATTTGTGACCACATTCCAGAAATTGATAAACCTGATTGATATACATCAAAAAAATGTTTATAAATTCTCTCATCGACTATTTCTTTAGAAGCACCTAATTTAGCGGCTCTGTTTTGTTGTGATAATCTCTCTGCATTTGAAGCAATAAACTGATCTATATTTGCATTTGCATAAATCTGGTTAAGTGCATCTTGATCACCAATAGTTTTTGCAACACTACTAGTCATTGCTGCTGTTAATGGATCTTGGGCAATCTCTCCTAGTGGTACAAAATTATTATTAAAATTTGATCCTATTGATGACATGATAGTTACCTTGTGACTCTTTTAACTAGACGCTTATGCGTACATGTTGATTTTCGCTTCTCCTGCTTTAAGTGCAGCCTGTGTTCTTGCTGCCATAGCTTGTGCTTCTTGTTGTTGAAGCCAAGTAGTTAAATTAATGTGATTTTTTAATACTGCAACCTCAGCAACAGTTGATTGTTGATCACCCGTAGGATCTACTGATGAAGCTCCCTGCTCTCTCACTGGAAAAGTAGTACTTTGAGGTTGTATTGCTCCTGTTGGCATTTTAGACTCCTTTTTTATTACATATATATAAGGTTTTTCTTAACGTAAACTTGATAAAAATTTTGATAACCAATTCTTAAGAAACCACTGAAAAATGCGACTTCGTCGATTTCTCAACCCTGATTCAAGAGTGCAACTTGGCTCAGGGAGTGAATCCTTAATGTGTTTGTCAAGCGGATTGCGCCTCAAAACTTCGTTTTTCAGCGAATCCTTAACTTAGTAAAGAATTTTTCTCATAAAAAAACCCCGACCTAAGCCGGGGTTTAAGAATTTTGACCTTAGAATCTAAGGACTATCAGTCAAATCTAACTATTAGCTAGGTCTGAATGCTGGTCTTTGGAAGATCGAATCGTGAATTCCTATGATCGATAATCCGAACTGTAAGGCAGATGCCATATTCTGTTCAATAATACCTAATATTTTAGTAAACCTTTGCATCTGTAGTTGAATATTAGCAACTTCAGCATCATTGTCTTTATTAGCAAGCAAAGCCGCACTAGCAGTATCATTGAGGGCTCCAAGCTCTTTCATGATCGCAAAATGATTACTGGCAACATTGTTAGCTCTAAAAACTAGACCTCCATTAGCATCGTGGCTTAACCTTCCACCTTGTGCTGCATCATGTCCTGGCGGAATTATAGATGTCTGTGATTGACCATTTGCTCCTGCACCTGGCGAACCTCCGCCGTTTGGAGTTGGCAATGGTGCTGTGTTTGTATCTGCTCCTCCTGTTCTTGGTGGTGGTACTGTTCCTGCTGGCATTTTAGACTCCTTTAAATCTACTCGTCACTCCCGTTGCAGTTACAAGACAGCTTGCTCTAGATTTTTGAAAAAATTCCGATTAAATTATTTTAATCTTTCGCATCAATTTAGCTATACAAATTAACCCGTGCTTAACCTTATATAAGTTAACAGGAGATTAACATCATGGGTTCAACAACAAGACCAACAATCAAAACAAACAATAATGCTCTATTAGAATGTCAAAGTCAAATTAAAGGTAAGCCAACGCAGGCAACAGTAGCAACTGTCGCTAGCACAGCTGAAACAACTACACCAGTTGTAAATAGATTTAGTGATGATTATGTACCTAGTGAAGAATATCAACAAGGTCTTCAAGGTTTTGTTGATCAAGAAGCTGCTACTTATAGAAGCACTAAACACCTTGGCACTCTAGCTGAGCTTGGATCTGCTGGTGAGTACTACGATAGCGAGCTTGCAAAAGTAGAACAAAACTATGTTAATTTCTGGATTAATAATTTTAACAATAAAAGCCAAAGCTTAAGAGATGTAATCTTCTCAACCCATGAACACTCACTCAGAACAGGTAACACTAACAATCATATGATTGCTCTTCGAAATATTTTAAGAGGTGTAAATTTACTTGATCCTAGTATCCAAGGAAAAACAATTGCTGAAGTAAACAGCGATGGTCAGTTAACAGGAAATAAAATCAGCTTAGTTGATTTTGCAAATAGAGCAATTAACGATGAAGCATTTTTAGCTAGACATATAGATAGTCAAGGTTTAGATTCTGCTTTAACTCTAGCGGCAAGAGCTTATTTAAATGATGACAGTTTTAAAGCTAGAGCTACTTATAATAGAGAATACAGTGGCTTTGGTGACAGAGCTGCTTCAATTGCAGGTGGAACAGCTATTGCAGCAGCCACTGCGTACGGAGCGGGTGCTGTTATTTCTGGAGTGGGAATGGCTTATGGTGCTGGTGCAGCTGTCTTAGCCGCTGAGGGTGCGTCTATTGGTCTGTTTGCAGGAGGTATTGGAGCAGCAGTTACTACTGGCTCAGCTGCTGCTGCTGGAACAACAGTTGCAGCCGGAACAGCTGGTTTCACTTTAGCAGGTGGTGCATCAGGAATTATTGGCGGTGTAGTAGGTGGCTTAGTTGCAGCTGGTCCTATAGGTTGGGCAATACTTGGAGTCGGTGCCCTAATTGGTGCAGCAGTTATCGGAAGAGGTATCTGGGATGCAGGTAAATATATGCTTTCAGGTAGAAATGACCAACCAACCATTAGTAAAGATGGCTTAGGTGCATGGATAGGTTATGGATTAAACAACATACTACAAGGTTGTGGAGTTTTCCCAAGTAATAACGCATAAGGAGTAAAGATGTCAGAAGTAAGTACTAAAACAAGCTTTGGCGAAAGATTCGTAGCAGGAGCTGCAAAACATACCGCTGAAGGTGGAAAACTTAGCCGAGCAAATATACTCAAGAGTATTCAAGAAGGTAGCGGCGAGTTTTTAGGTAAGGCTAAGGGTTTTATAAAAAACGTATTTAAATATTCATTTAATATGGATCTTTTAAAAGACGTTATGAAACAAGGTAGCAAAGCAATACCAGGACACCTCGGTCTCATTGCACTTGTTGCAGGAGCTGCTGTTTGTATTGGTGCAGTCGCTATGGCTGGTAGAACAGGATTAGAAGCAAGAAACGCGCTAAGAATGAAAGCCAATAACTTTGGTTCAGTATGGTGGTCAAGTGCACAGACTGCACTACATGGAACAACACTCGCATCTGTACTTGGTATGGGTTTATTTGCACCTGGGATTCTTGTGGCTCTACCTATAATCCCTCTACTACCAAGCGCAACAGCACTCGTTATGGACTACGTACAAGATGTAGCGACAAACCCTAATAACTTCATTAACAAAATGGGACAGTTTGGTTTGGATAACGCGCTTGTTGAAACTAAAGCAGGTAGAAGTAGATTTGCTACCTATATGCCAAAAGCAATCTATCTTTGGGATCAACATGTCAGATCTAAAGATGAAGATTTCGCAAGAAACTTTTTTGGAGTTGAACTTGATAGACCAGAATTAGGACTCGCATAACAAAGAAAATAAAATGGTAAGAGAAGCAGTAAAACAAAGAAGAACTGAGATCGCGACTGATACACCAGTCGCTAATTCTCATTATTTAGCTTCTCGAGGTCAAACTCAAGCTACTAATCAAATCAGAAATATTAGTACTCGGGGTAAAAAAATGCTTCATGAAGCTGTTAATAGTGGAGTTGAGATTGATAGTAAGATACAAACTGCAACTCAAGCGATAGGTAATGGAGTTAAACAATCGGTTGAGTCCACTGGTAATATATTCTTTAATTTCATCGGAAAATAAAAGATGGTTACAACAACTTGAATAATCCTAATAATCCTTCAAGCCCCACAAAAACTTATTACGGGTATTATTTCAGGTAGTTTCCTTCTATTAGCAGTCAAAAGTACTTTAGACTTTATGACAGGTTTATTTAATGGCAAAAAGAGGAATAACTTATTAAAATTCGCAGATGCTTCTGTAAAGTGGGTCATAGGTCTTGGTGTCTTTGATATCTTTACTGGAAAAAGAAAAACAGGCGGTTTTACAAACCTTAATACCGTTTTATTAGGTAGTGGTTTAAGTCTCTTTTTAAGTCAATTATCAGGGATTAATGATGGTAAACACAACACAATGCGCACACTCAGTAAGCTTACCGGTAGTGAGAAAACATTAGAAGAAGTTAGTGGGTATAGTCCACTACCAAGTTTTAGTGATTCAATGAGTAAAATCAACCCTAGAGGCTAATTTAATATCAAATAAAGTCTCAATTTAACTTTATATAAATAGATATGTTTTGGTTATTTAAAATCGCATTCAGCAAGAAGTTAAGAGATGCTGAGAATAAAAGAAGATATAAGTTCTATTTAGAGAATTTGGTTCTACTCGACGAAATAAAAAAATTAGAGAATATGAAGAATAGTATCGATAGAGAAAAGGCTGAAGACCTCAGTATCATGTTCTTATTCAACACAAAAGAAGCGATATCAAATATCGAGAAGATCAATATCTTACTTCCATATTTATTTATTTCAGACAAGGATATCAACAAAATGCAATCTTACTTGAAAGACGTTAAAGACCTGGTTCAGGACTTTGCAAATGGCTTTAATTTAACTTCTAGAATAGATGGTTTTTATAACAAAGATAAAAGCCAAGATAGTATTTTCAATAGAATACAACTAAACAAATTTAAACAATTAGACAGTTTTAGCTTCAGTAGATAATTTAAATAAATCTGGTTTTCTGGGAGGACTCCAACAAAAGGAGAGAGAGGAATGCCATCAATATCAATAACACCGCCGACTAAGTCTAGACCTTACGAGGCACTAAAAGAAATAGATGAACTGATAGAAACAGCTCATTTAGCATTATTTGTAAATAAAGACAATGACGCAGAAGTCTTGAATTTACAAAAACAAATTTATGCTCTTGATCAAGCTAGAGATGCACTTGTAATTCAAAAATCGCAAAAAGAGACTGATCCTTTTGTCGCAGCTTTAAGGATAGCTTTAAATAATGATGGTGATATACCAGAAATATCAAAGCAAGAATACAATTACCTAACAAGATCTCTACATAGAGCACCACCTCCAAGAACAGCAAGAGTATATTCTGTTAGCTGGGATGATGAACTGTTTTTTAATCCATACAACAGTTTCAACATCATAGTACTTGAACCTACTTATAAAGCCAATTATGTAGTTAGAGAAGCTTTTGAGTTGTCTATACAAGACGGCAATATATCAAAAGAAGAAGCAGCTATCTTAAAAGATCTAGTGGGTTAGCCTATATTCGGGGTGTGATTTTCTTTTGGGAGAGAGAATGTCAACAATTTCAGACAGTGCAGTTAACACTGCACCTAAACAAGTCATAAGAATCAACAACAAAGGTCTAAACCTCTTACTAATGGCGCTTGCTGACGATGGGGAAATTGATGCTATTGAACTAAGACTACTAGAAAAAATTCAAGAACTAAAAAAAAGAAAACACGAATTGGAGTTCATTGAAACTATTTTGGTAATGATTAGCCTTGGCAAAATACTGATCATCAAATTCGTAACAGCAATACCGGTAATGAACACCGAAGAAGAATCTTAATTTTTCCTGTAGAGCAAAGCCTTACTAACAGGCAAAGCCCCCTCTGCAATTGCTCTGTGAGCAGTATAAGTAAGATCTACAATTCTAGACATCTGCTTTTTACAAAGTTTCTCAATCGTTGATTTATAAACACTCTTTTCATTTTGAAAGATAGCTATTTCCAAATTAAAACACAAATAACCACCAGGCTTAATCATCTTCAAACTATTTTCTAAGAATTTCGCAGGCGCCACTTCAGTTACACCAGCTGCAATAGCTAGATCAAAACTATTCTCCTCAAATGGACACTCGATACTCAAATCAGCTTGCTTCAAATCAATATATATCTTTTTTTCATTTGCAATATCAAGCATTTTTTGTGAGATATCCGTTGCTGAGATTTTCTTATAACCTTTACTAATCAGTAATTCAGCCATTAATCCAGTACCAGCACCTAGATCAAGAATATTGTCTTCTTTTTTAATACAATTATTTTCTTCAAGTAAATCAAGCAAAACGACAGGGCTTTTGATACTGAAGCTTAGTTACATAATCTTCATAAGCAACTGCAATCAAATCATATTGAGTTTTAACTGCATCCGGACTCTGTCCCAGATAGTTCATATTTGCCAAGTCATCTCTATCTAAATTAGCTTTAGACATAATCTGAGCATATTCATCGTAAGACATTGGCTTTTCATGCATATTAATTGTTATAATAACACCAATTTGCCTCATCAATTTTCAAATGCAACACTTTTAAGCTTTTTCTTTTGTAGCTTTTCCTTTACCTATAATGACTTCAACTTGTCTTTCTCTTTCTTTACCTGTCTCACCCAACTTCATTTTAATACCATGAAACATTTCTTGAAACTGTGCCGGGTTAGGACTAGAATCTATAAATTCCTAAACATCTGTAATGCCATTCTTTTGAGCCCAAGCGTCAAAAAGATCACTACATTAATTTTGCCGTCATCTTTATTATCCGCTAAATAACCATCTAAAAAGCCCTTTGACCAGGGGGCATTTTCCCTTTTTGCTCTTCTTGAACTTTCTTATCTTCCGAGCTAATGTTTTAAAATCTTCTAAATATTTTTCATCCTCAGGTTTTAAAGTATTTTTAACTTCAGGACGACTACTACTAACTTGACTAATTTGACTCATGATAATCCAAAACAGGATAAGCTTTGTACTTATTTAATCTAAGGTTAATCAACCATATTCAATTTATTAATTGGGCATAATACAGTCATATAAAAATTCTCATCGCAAACGATGATGGAAATTGGGCTGAAGGAATTAGCAGACTAAGTTCGCAATTGCAAAAAGCCACGAAGTTTATGTCTGAGCACCTGATCGCGAGCGCTCTGCAACTGGACATTCAATAAGCTTACACAAACCCCTATCATGGTTACACCAATGAAAGCATCTGACATCAACAGCAATGCTCAAGAAAAAATAGACGCAGAAATTTTGATGCTTGTTGAAGGTTTAATAGGTAACAAACAAGGAATCCAAGTAAATAATAATGGAGTAAATGGTATTGCTCCATTATGGGACTGATTCCAAACCCCATTTTGAATTTTAAAATACAGTGAAATGTTAAAATCACTAGCAAATGGGGTCAGAAATCAGTCCCACAAACGACCTTACGCTTAGCTTGTTTCACTGCGTGAAACTCACTAAGCGACGGTGTTTGATTCTTTTGTTAGGCGTGACTAACCAAACCCTACTTATGCCCAAATCTAAAGACTCGAGATACTTATTACGGGTTTGGAAGCACGCCCATTATTAATAGATCAATTAAACTCACTTGATTCAGTCTAGGAAGTTTAGGTTCGTCATATTTAGAGGAGGTTAAGTATATATATCACAAGTATGGCACTCAGCCGTTTTACTGCAGGACCAATAGAAGTTGCATTTAATGTTTGCACTACCAATGCAACTTATGAAATGTAGGATATCTCACAAAGACTCGTTGGTGGTTATGAAACAACAAGCATGAATGTTATGGCAGAGATAATGAGAAATGTTAGGATTTCTCTTTTAACTCTAGAGTATCACTACTATAGGAGTACTTATTGGGCTTAAAATAGCTAAGCTAGATATTAAGGTTGCTGGTAAAATCAAAAGACTTATATAATTTATAAGAAAAGAATTTTCACAGCAATTAGGTACCATTTCAGCAGATAAAGTTCACTCAACAAGAAATAATTATCTAGGTTAGTTGCTAAATAACTTCACAAAAAAACTAGATAACTTTCTGTTAAAACATAGTTTTAAAACTAAATAAGAAAAAGGGAGAGTAGATGAACGATTTTGACCAGATCGAACTACATTTTGAAAATCAAAATATTGATAAAACTAAATCTTGCTTAGAAAAACCTTATAGAGTCATTAGGATAAAACTAAACGATAATGTCAAACTCAGCAAATATATTCTAAAAAGACTACTTGTCAAAAAGAACCAATTTGAAAATTACCCTATATTTGATAGATTTCTAAATTAACAAGGCTATTTTGAGCTTTATAAAGGTTTTGGGCATAATACAGTCATATGAAAATCCTTATTTCAAACGATGATGGAATTTGGGCTGAAGGAATTAGCAGCCTAAGTTCGGTACTTGCAAAAAGCCACGAAGTTTATGTCTGCGCGCCTGATCGCGAGCGCTCAGCAACTGGACATTCAATGAGCTTACACAAACCTCTAATGGTTACACCAATGAAAGCATCTGACATCAACAGCAATGCTCAAGCCGCTTTTATGACATCTGGCACACCTGCTGATTGTGTCAAAATTTCACTTGGCGCACTTTTTAAAGAAATAGAGTTTGATTTGATGGTATCTGGCATCAACCATGGTCCTAACCTCGGAGTTGACGTATTATACTCAGGCACTGTGTCTGCGGCAATGGAAGCGATGCTTTTTGGTTTACCTTCTATTGCTTTTTCGCTTTACAGCTACACCTCAAAAGAATTTGACGATGCGGCACATTGGGCAAAACAATTTATAGAAAAAAACAAAATCCAAAAACATATACCGGCAAAATCATTTTTGAATATAAATATTCCGCCCGGAGCTCGCGATAATTACAAAGGCGTTGAAGTAACCAAACTTGGTAACAGAGCCTATTGCGAAAACTACGAAGAGCGTCAAGACCCACGAGGTAACAAATACTTTTGGCTTGCTGGCGCACCAATAGAAGGACTTGAAACCGAAGGTACAGATGGTTGGGCATTGATGAACGGAAAAGTTTCAATTACGCCTGTGCTTTTTGATATGACCTATAGAGATCAAATTGAAACCTTAAAAAGCAATTTAAAAATATAAGCATCGTGCCAGTCATAAACTGATGCTCTAAACTCCACCTGAATCTTATAAAAGCCTTTAAAACAAAGATATATTAAGAGTTTTTTGATACATACAGTGCCATACTGTAAATACAAAATAAAATCATCAAAAGTCTTTTAGTTATATTGGTTTTTTGAAGATTTATATTTTCAGGTGGAGTTTAGAGCATCAGTTTGTAAAACCTAGCATCATGAGGGTAATTGATATCACTAAGCTTAGAGCAATGATAAAATTTTTCAGATGCGATTTTTTGTTCATAGCCTTGCCATAATTTGTATTTTTTTTTCTAATATCGCCTGCAGCAAAAATTCACAACTTGTTGCCAATACCAAACTTTTGTTTGCAGTCGAAGAAAGAGATTTCACAAATGAACAAGAAACCAGTTACAAAGTTTTTGCAAATGGGATTTTAGAAAAAACAATCTTGCATAATACAAAAAACCAAGCAAAACTTTTTAGCACAACTTTTTTAACACTCAAAAAAGATCAAGTTCAACAAGCAGAAAAACTTTTAAGTGAAATCAAAAACACTAAATACCAAAACTTTTTCCCTTGGAAAGAAGATCTTTACAGTCGTGGCAATGTTTATAAGATCAGTTTTGTTGGCGCAACAGAACTTGAATATCTCAAGCGCACTAAACAGCAAATTAAAACTATTAATCACCAAAAAATTCTTTATTATTATCAAGGGCACGAAGAAAGTCCTGAAATTTTTAAAACACTTATTAATTTTATAAAAACAAATAGTAATTAAACTAATTCCAAAGAGTTTGTTCTTCTGCTGAAAACTCACCCATCATTTGTACTTCAGGTTTGAGTTTGATACCTTTTTCTTGGATCGCTTTTTCTTGGATACGTTTCATCAAACGACAAAATTCAATTGATGTTCCCTCACCATGATTTTCAATAAAATTACCATGCAAATCCGAAACCACAAAATCACCTTCTCGTGTTCCCTTCAAACCTAGTTCCTGAATAACAAAACCAGCACTTATACGTTGTGCATTTTGCAAATTTGGATTTTTAAAAGTACAACCACAAGTAAAAGATTTTATAGGCTGGTGTGTTGTTCTTGCTGTATTGTTTTCAATAACTTTGTTACGAATACTTTCTTTATCTCCTTGTTCAAAATGAAACACAGCACTAAAAACAATATGAGTAGCAGGATTAATTTTAGAACTGCGGTATGCAAAAGCAAAATCCTTATTTTGCCATTCTTCAAGTTCATGACTTTGAGTATTAAAAACTTTTACTGTTTTTATGTTTTCACACATTTCAGCACCATGCGCACCAGCATTCATTACTATGCCACCACCAATTGAACCCGGAATACCTTCCATCCATTCAGCACCAGTTAAAGCTTCTTTGCTGACATGAGCACATAAACGCGGCATGCGCACACCTGCACCAACCTCAAAATCTGTAGCGTTGATTTTATTAATAAAATTTAGATCATTTGTTGATAACAACAAACCTTTGATACCTCGTGAACTTAGCAAAACATTTGAACCAGCACCTAATACAAAGAAATTTAAGTTTTCTTTTTTTATAAATTCAAACAATTCTTGAAGCTCTTCTAGGTTTTTTGGACGAGCAAAATAATCACAACTAGATTTAACACGCAAGGTACTAAGCTTAGATAAATCATAATTTTTTGTAATTTCAATTAACATCATCTTACAATCAACATATTAACAGATAAATCAAATAGCATAAGGGAATATTATTAGCAGATTCTTGAAAAAACAGCCGCATTTAATTTTAATTTTATTGATACTTTTTTTAAGTAGCCAATCTCTACATGCCAAATTTTGTGAAACAATAAACGAAGCGGATTTGTGCTTGAACAGTCTTTTAGAGCATAAACTTTTTGATTCTTCAGCAAAATTACACGCAAATTATTTGCCAATACTTGCTTTAAGAGCACTCGCTCACGCTGATATCTATAAAAAGAAAAAAGATTTTAAAATTGAAAGATTTTTTTTTGAGAATGATAAAGTTTATGAAAAAGATACAGACGAGCTTCCATACGCAAGTTTAATCGGTGTTGGCAAAGTTTCAGGCAATGGTTTTTTTGGTAGAGAAGTTGAATTCGCAGGCACTTTAAACGCACATACAGTCAAATACAAAAACGTAATGAAATTTAGTTTGCCGCGCAGAGCTGACATGCAAGTAAATGCTTGGCTTGATGAAATTGAGTTTTTAGATTTACAAATTCAAAGTGATGCAGACAAAATGACCAATGATGTAAGTGGTAAATATTTTGGTAAAGCTGTAAAGTACCATACTGCACACAGAGATAGTTTTGGTATCCTCGCTGATATCCCTTACAAATTACACACAGAAGGTAAAGTAAAAGAAGATGATTTATTTCATGCAGTTACTGATGGATTGATAGACGAAAACAAAGTAACTGGAGCTGTCAATTTTATAGAAAAAAATCATTACTACTCTATTGAGCATTATGGACCAATTAGAGTTGAAACTCATATAAGAATCTTAAACTGATGCTCTAAACTCCACCTAAGCCAAAAATCTCATACTAAAAAACCACGTAAAGAAATCTCCTCATTATCAATCACCATATTATGAAAACAAGCATAAATATGCATTAAATGTTCAAGATTGACAATCTTTTTTGTGGTGCACCAAGTTTTACGACTGAGCCTTTTTACATTGTCGCGAAACATAGCGGCACTATGATTCAAGCTAAAAAGTGGATCCCAACCAGTTGCCTTGAGCTCACCTTGCCCCACGACACAGCCACGTCTCCCTTTGTATGACAGTGTTGTAGCGCCTGCGAAAAATTCTTGAATGAGCGCAGGGTAATGCCAAGATTTATCAGAAATAAATAGCGTTAATTTGTTACAACAAGCTTGAAGTTCACTAAACATTTTGCGCAGTGTTTTTTTGCGCTCACAACTACGTGCGCCATATTTTTTCTTGGCAATTTCAGCCAAATGCCCTTTAGCGCGAATTTTGCCAACGTTTACGCTTAATATTTTTCTGCTTTGCATTTCAACGGCAATTGCCATTGTCAAAGGCTTACACTTAGTGTGTTCAAAGCTTTCCATTTCATCAAAAACCAAATCTGTAATCGGCGGGATTTCTTCGCGGGATTTGGCTAATTTTTTTCTTGCACATAAACCCAAGCGCACTAATCTTCTAGAAATTGTGCGAGGTACGACGCTTAGCACAAGCGCACAAGCCCGCTCCGAAAGCCCTTTGCAGAGTAGCTTAAAGCATGATTTATTGATAAGTCTTTTTTGTAATCGGTAATCAAACCTAAGTGTCTGCTCAGAAAAATTTTTATTACAGCTTTTACAAAAAAATCTTTGTATGATTTTTCTATCTGACTTTCTAATATGTGTGCCTTTTTTGATGACTTTTTCTCTGTTTTTACAGCAGGGCATGGGTATTGTTTCATTTTGAATCCTCCAAGTACAAAATATTAGACAATACTTGACTTTTTATGGGGGGTCAAAAGGCTTTTTTTGATGCTAATTAGGTTTTATTAGGTGGAGTTTAGAGCAGCAGTTAATTATGACTATAGTAAGCAATAATTTCTTCTAAAACAATCTGTGTATGAGCATAATTCATACCACCTTGAATATAACCCACAAAAGGCTCACGTAAAGGACCATCGCAAGAAAGTTCAATAGACGAGCCTTCAATAAAAGACCCACTTGCCATAATCACTTCATCATCATAGCCGCTAATCTGGTCAGGAATTGGACTAAACATTGAATTAACAGGACTGTTTTTTTGTACCAACTCACAAAATTTTATAAGTTTTTCTTTGCTATTAAATTTCACTGCTTGAATCACATCATTACGTTGTGCATCAAAAGCTGGAATGGTTTGCAAATCAAGATCTTGAAAAACTTTAGCCGCAAGACTCATGCCCTTGAGTGCTTCAGATACAACCAAAGGAGCCAAAAACACTCCTTGTAACATCAAACGTGTTTGATCAAACATGCAACCACCGTGTATACCAATGCCCGGAGCTGTTGCATACTCTGCAGCATTTTCAACTAACTCTTTTTTGCCAGCAATATAAGCACCAGCGGCAACGATACCAGCTCCGGGATTTTTTATGAGTGAGCCCGCAATAATATCAGCACCTAAATCAGTTGGTTCTTGTCTTTGCGTAAATTCGCCATAGCAATTATCGACAAATACAATTAAATCTTGATTGATATTTTTAACTATTTTAATTAGCCTTGCTAATGACTCAATAGTATATGATGAGCGCCATTCATAGCCACGAGAACGTTGTATAAAAATCATTTTTGTTTTGTCTGTGATTGCTGTTTTGATTAATTTGCTAAGCTCAGCATCTGAATTTTCTTCAACAAAATCTGGATTAATTTGAGCAAGAATTTTAAAATCAACAGCAAATTTAGAACTTAATTTTTTAAAAGAAGTTTGCAATGTATCATAAGGCAAACCCAGTGCTAATAATTGATCATGTGCATTAAGGTTACCCCAAACAGCCGCAGTTATAGCATGAGTTCCAGAAACCAATTGTGGACGCACTAAAGCAGATTGACAATTAAAAATATTGGCAAAAACCTCATCAAGTTTTTCTTTACCAAGGTCATCATATCCATAGCCAGTAACCCAAGAAAAATGCATATTTTGGATTTGTGCATTTTGAAAAGCTTGTAAAACTTTTTTTGTATTAAAAGTTTTAATCTCATCAATTTCTTGCCAGATCGATGCACGTAAAACATTAATCTGTTCTGCTAAATCTAATTGTTTCTTGTTTGTTTGCGTAGTTTGAATACCAACCATGCTTAGATAATATCACTTGAGACACTGCGGACCGTGTCATTTTTGTCCTATTTATTATTTAATGTCAAACAAAACACAAAAATAGAGGCGTTTTCAATAAAATTAAGATAGTTGGTAAAAAAATTAAACTGCTGCTCTAAACTCCACCTGACTAGTTAAAAACTATTGTAAATAGTGTGTTTTGCAGAGTTTTTTTAGGAGATAGTCAGGTGCTTATGTAATTACAAAATAATAATCCCTTAAATTCAAATATTGTAAGGCTTTTTTTTTGATTTTTTATTTTCAGGTGGAGTTTAAAGCATCAGTTTATAAATTACAAAAAAAATTTCTAGCTCTATAATAAAACAAGTAATGAGTTCAAATCTTTTTTATATACTAGAAATCGCTTTTATGCTTTTGGGCATTTTATTTGCGTGTCAAGTATTTACAAATGCAATTGAAAACTTAGGTGAAAAACTTAATCTAGCTCATGAATTTACTGGTAGTGTGCTTGCGGCAGTAGGTACCGCATTGCCAGAAACTTTGTTGCCATTAGTAGCGATTTTTTTGGCAAGTCAACACCAGGCGACAGCCACAGCAAAACACGATATAGCAATAGGTGCAATTGTCGGAGCACCTTTTATGTTGGCGACACTCGCCATGTTTTTACTTGGTTTGAGTATTGTTGTGCACCAAAAACAAAGAAAAAAATTCTTTGCCGCATCCGCACACGATGCTAAATTTCTTAAAGTAAACTCAAGGCATCTCAAAAGAGACCTTATATTCTTTTTGATTACATTTAGCCTTGGAATTAGTGTTGCCGCTTTTGAAAGCCTACAGCAATTCGCAAATTATATAGCCTATGCCTTACTAGCTTTATACGTTTTGTATCTTTACCAGACCTACACGCACAGCCAAGCAGAAGTACCAGCAATCGAAGAAGCTGAGACGCATACACCAAAACTCTACTTAAGCACATACGCAAAAATGCCTGACAAACTTAGCACAATACTTTTGCAGACTTTCATTGGGCTTATTGGCATAATATATTTTGCAGAACATTTTATAAAAGACGTAGAGCATATATCAAGCTTGATTGGTTTAAGTCCACTTGTTTTGAGTTTAATTGTGTCACCGATTGCCACTGAATTACCAGAAAAAGTAAACACCTGGCTTTGGTCCTCAGAAGGCAAAGACACACTGGCACTTGGAAATGTTACGGGCGCAATGGTATTTCAAGCGGCAATTCCATGCTTTATTGGTATCACACTCACACCTTGGCACTTAGAAAAACTCTCTTTAATATGTGCTTTACTTGCAATAGGCTCAACCATCATTTTATATTTGCAAATAAGTATCAGTCAAAAGATTGGCTACAAAACCCTTTTATTATGCGGGTCACTCTATCTATTGTACCTATTGTCAATATTTTTTTAAGTTACTAAAAAACTCCCGACCCAATTTAGGATTTGTCTACTGTAGCTAAGAATTAGTGCTAGATAAACTAGCAGAAGCTAGAATTTTTTCTAAAGCACTTAGCGTTTCATCATTATCGTTAATAGTATAACGTGAGCCCAGTGATACTTTGACCTCACGATCCATAGATTTTAACTTTAAAATCAAAATCTTTTTACCAAAATTTTCTGATCGCGACATAAAAGCTTTGAGACTATGAAAAAACTGAAAGTAATCATCAAGCTGGTCAACATCAACTTGCATATTTATAGTACCCATACCATCAAGATCTTCAAGGCTTTCTACCATGATAGACTGATCTCCCTCAGAGTGTTTCGACAAAGTACCCTTCACCAACAAACGCTTACCTTTAACGATTAATTCTTCAAGATCATTAAGCTGTCTACTAAAAACCACACCTTCACAACGTGATTCCATATCTTCTAGTTGCATAATACAAATTGGTTTTTTTGATTTTGTGATTTTCTTTTGAAAATTTGTAATCAAACATGGAACACTCACCTTTGCACCATCTTTACGATTTTCTAAACTCTTTAAAGTATCACTTGCAATAGTAGAAGTCAAAGGTCTAATGGAAGCCATAGGGTGATTAGACACAAACAAGCCCAAAAGCTCATATTCACTAGCTTGTTGCTCTCTTTCTGTAAACTCTTGTTCAGCACCACCCACAAATTGAGGAGCTTGATTAAAAGCAAAATCATCACCAGCAAGTGCAAACAAACTTTCTTGTCCTTTTGCTTCTTGCTCTCTAAGTTTTTTTGCAGAACCAATAAAGATCTCCAAGTTATCAAACATGGCTTTGCGACCAGCTCCTAAATTATCAAGTGCTCCTGATTTTATTAAAGATTCAGCAGTTTTTTTATTGAGGGTTTTAGGATCAAGCCTTGAACAAAAATCATAAAAATCTTTAAAGTCACCATTAAGTTGTTTTTCTAAAATAATTGCCTGTGAAGGTGCATCACCAACACCTTTGATAGCACGCAAACCAAAAGCAATATAACCACTTGGCATTTCACCATTACTTAATTTCAACTCTTGATTTTCATATTCTTGCAAAGGAGTAAAATCCTCTTTTGATAAATTCACGTGAGGTGGCACTACTTTTATTCCAAGCCTCTCAGCTTCTATGATATAAGACTTAAGCCTGTCAGTATCACCACTTGAAGACATCATCAAAGAACTTAAATATTCAACAGGATAATGTGTTTTTAGGTAAGCAGTTTGATAGGTCACAAAACCATAAGCAGTTGAATGCGACTTATTAAAACAGTACTCAGCAAAAGCTAACATCTGCTCAAAAAGTTTTTCTGCAAGCTCTTGAGGCACAGGGTTAGCATTAGCCGCACAACCTTTAACAAATTGATCTTTATAAGGTAATAAAACTTCAGGTTTTTTCTTACCCATTGCTCTTCTTAAAAGATCCGCTTCACCCAATGAAAAACCACCAAGCTTTTGTACAATAAGCATAATTTGTTCTTGATAAACAATTGTTCCATAAGTAGTTTTTAAAATTGGTTCAAGCAAAGGGTGCTCATACTTGATTTCTTTTTTACCTGATTTACAAGCAATAAATTCATCAATCATTCCAGTATCTAAAGGACCCGGTCTATAAAGAGCAATCAAAGCAGAAATATCTTCCATATTTCTTGGAGCTAAATCTCTAGCTACTTGTTTCATTCCTGCCGAAGTCTCCAACTGAAAAACTCCTGCCAAATTACCACTGCAAAGAGTATCATAAGTAGCTTTGTCATCAAGCGGAATATTGTCGATATCAATTTTATTACCAGTTCGCTCTTCTATCATGACAAGAGCTTTTTTAATCATGGTCAAGTTACGTAAGCCCAAGAAATCCATCTTGAGCAAACCCATATCAGCACACTCTTCCATTGGAAACTGCGTAATAATACTACCATCATTACTTTTTGAGATTGGAATAATCTGATCAACAGGCTCATCAGAAATAATCACACCAGCCGCATGTACACCAAAAGTTTTGTTTAGTCCTTCATTTTTTAGAGCAAGATCTATAACTTCTTTTGCTTCAGGATCGTTTTTATATTTTTGAGAAAACTCATCATGATTTTCTATCATCCAATCAATTGATCGCGGCTTACCACGAACAACAGGAATTAATTTTGCAAGTTCCTCTGCCTTTGCATAAGGGTACTCCAAAACTCTAGCCATATCTTTGATAACTGAACGTGAAGTAAGACGGTTAAAGGTGATAATTTGACAAACACTCTCTTCACCATATTTTTCACGCACATACTCTATAACCCGCTCTCTACCATCAATACAAAAATCCGTATCAATATCGGGCATGCTTTTTCTTTCTGGATTCAAAAACCTTTCAAAAAGCAAATCATATTTCAGAGGATCAATATTGGTAATCCCCAAACAAAAAGCCACCAAAGACCCAGCCGCAGAACCACGACCCGGACCAACAGGAATATCTTGTTGACGTGCCCAATCAATAAAGTCCCAAACAACAATAAAGTAAGAAGCAAAACCAGAATTATTCATGATTTCAAGCTCTAGATCTAACCTTTCTCTAATTTCTTTACTAAGCTCACCATTAAAACGCTTATGAGCACCTTCATAAGCAAGTTCTCTCAAATAAGTTTCAAAGCTATGCCCCTCAGGTATTTTAGGGTCTGGCATATGCATCTTCGGATTCGCCAACAATTGATAATCTGCAATTTTATTATAGATCTCAGTTGGTGTTTGATATACAGCATCCAAAATTGCATCACTAGGTAAATGATCTTGAAAAAGTTGCATCATTTCAGAACCAATCTTTAGGTATTCATGCGAAGAAAATTTCATTCGTGGAAAATCAGAAATATATTTTTGTGTTTGCAAACACAAAAGCGCATCATGAGCGCTTGCGTCTTCTTGGTTGGTATAGTGGCTATCATTAGTTGCTACAAGCTTGATACCAAGCTCGTTTGCCAAAGCAAGTAAACGCGGATTAACATCCTTGTCTTCTTGATATTTATGATCCATAATTTCGATATAAAAATCATCTTTAAAAATCTTTTGGTATTCAAGCGCCGCTTCTTTTGCCTCTTCGTCTTTGTAATTGAGCATTAAGTTTGAAACCTCACCGCCAAGACAAGCAGATAGAGCGACCAAATCCTGTGAATATTGTTTCAAAAATTCTTTTGAAATTCTGGGCTTGTAATAAAAACCATTGATACAAGACTCAGAAACAATTTTAATTAGATTCTTAAAACCATTATCATTTTTAGCGAGTAAAACCAAATGATAAAGCTTACATCTATGCTCTTTACCTTTTAGAGTATGATCATTATTAATCACATAAACTTCACAACCAATAATTGGTTTTACCCCATGATTTTTTAGCAGTGTTATAAAACTTATAAGCACCAAACATTGTGCCATGATCAGTTAATGCTAAACCCGGAATATCATTTTCTGCGGCTTTTTTACAAATATCCTCAAGTCGAGACGCACCATCTAACAAAGAAAATTCTGTATGCAAATGCAAAGGAATATGTTTTGCTTCTTTAAGTTTGTCTTGAACTTCTGGCACTGTTAATATTTTAAAATATATAGAGGGTCTTTTTCTAAAAAAATATTATAAATGGCACGCGGAAAACATAAATCAATACCAAAAGAGCTCAAAAAAAACATAAATTGGCTTGAAAACCAAGGTGCTAAGATAGTTATTGGCTTATCTGAGTGTGCTCGCCATAAATATGCACCGGGGACAATAAAAATTCTTAGTGAAACTGCGGCTGGCTTTAAAGCAAATGCTTATTCGGGAAATGGAGTTATGAATATATTTATTGTTGTCAAAAACAATGAATTACGAGAATTAGTAAAGGAAAAATTTAACAATGAACAATAATTTAAATAGATTGATAGACCATACCAATTTAAATATTGATGCAACAAAAGCAGATATACAAAAACTAGTAAGAGAAGCAATAGAATTTAATTTTAATTCGATATGTGTTCGCGCCAATTGGCTTGAAGAATTTGCTAAAGCTTATAGAGTATCTGTGGTTTCTTCATTTCCAGAAAATGTTTTTAATGTTTCAAAAACAGATGAGGTCAAACAAATAATCGGCAATGCTCACGCTGATGAAAAATTTGCAGAAGTAAGCAAAATTATTAGACAAGGTGCAAGTGAGATTGATCCTGTTATTAATATTTCAAAATTAGAACAACTGCACGAAGAAATGGATATTTATTATGAAGCCGTAATGCAAGAACAACGACCGGTAATCATAAAACCAATTTTTTCTTGTGAAATTTTAAGTGATGAAGAGCTTGAATTTAGTATCGCCAAATACTCTGACTACGCTAAAAGAAATCAAGAAGACAAAATAAAATATTGCTACAAAAACTCTACAGGCTTTATCAAAAGTAATAATCCTGAATTACTCAAAACCAGTTCAGTGAAGTTAGTAACGGCAATCAATAAATATTTTGAACTCTATGACCCAATGCAACTTGTTGCCATCAAAATTGCTGGCGGCGTTCGCAGTGTTGCTGATATAGAAAATTTTCAAGCAATTTTACAAGAACGACTTAGCCATATTGGCACAAGTTCTGGTGCCGATATTTTTAGCTTTAGCGCAAATTAGTATTGAGCGAAATTAAAAAAATGAGTTAATAATAAGCCGGGTTCTGTATGGCTTGCGCCATTAACTATCATCTATCTGGACCTAAGCATTACTGCTAGGTTCATGCGGAATTCACAGACCCAAAAAGTATACGAGTAATTCCTTTTTGGTTAAGCCTGCTTACCTTGCAGCTTCAGCGGGGTTTACCGAGCCTAAGCTTCTCAACTTAGCTGGTGAGCCCTTACCTCACCTTTACACCCTTACCTTTGTGACACCGAACTTTGATTTAAGACCAAAGATGCTAAAGCAAAGTTCGATATCACAATTCATCCTTGCGGATTAAGGCGGTATTTTTCTGTGGCACTATCCTCACGTTCACACGTACTGGCAATTAACCAGCAACCTACACTCATATACTGCCCGGACTTTCCTCTCAAAAAATTGAGCGATAGTCTAATTAACTCAAAAAGCTATCTTAGCATATAAAAAATAGCTAAAAAACAATTTTAAATTCAGTACCCACTTGCTCTTTAGATATAATTTCAACTTGCCAATGATGTAAATCAATAATCTGCTTAACAATAGACAGACCCAATCCACTACCTTGAATATGCGCCCTGTCTTTTATACGATAAAACTGTTCAAAAATCTTTTCTTGGTCTTCTGGACTAATACCAAGTCCGGTATCAACAATCGAAAAAGAATTTTGAGTAGCTCGCACAAAAACTTTTCCATTTTCAACATTGTACTTAATCGCATTATCAACAAAATTAGCAAGCAAATGTTCTAATAATTTCAAGTCTGCATTTAAAACAAATTTTTTATCAACTTCGTTTACCAGCTCTATATTTCTTTTGAGTGAGCGAGCTGCAGCATTGTCTAAAACTTTATTAGCCACTTGAAACAAATTATGTTTTTGTATATTTAAATCAACAGAAGAATTTATCAAATGACTCAAACTCAACATATCTGTAACCAAGTCAGCCAAACGATCTGCTTCATGATTCAACTTAGCCAAATAATCATCAAGTTTTTCAGGATCATTTTTTGCACCCAAAATCAAAGTTTCTACAAGTGTTTTGATATTTTGTAATGGTCGCTTCAATTCATGTGTAGTTTGATTCATGTCTTGGTAAATAATCGGCGCAAGTTCAATCAAATAAGTATCTTTATCTAATCGAGAAAGATAGACATTGAAATACTGAGCATCAATTTTGATTTCTTTTCTAAAATTTCGAATTGAATTTTTCAAAAGCTCTAACTCTTGGTCATATTTTTCATCTTTGATATTTTGCAAAAGTTTCAAAAACGCCTCTAGGTTTTGTTTATTTTTATTGACAAACATTGAATTCAAAAGCTCTATATCAAGTCCAAGAATTTTATGCGCCGCTTTATTCATAAAAACAATATTTTCTTTCAATGACAAAAGCAAAACCCCTTGCGACATTTGATCAACAAGTTCTTGGCTTTGTAAAAATATTTGCTTATTTTCAAGCATAATTACAAGTATTTTATACCAAATATAAGCATTTTCACCTAGCAAATCAGTCAAAACTACAGTTTTTATCAAAAAAGCAAAACTTTTAACCTTTTATAGATTAAGAAGAGGTTAAGAGGATTTGACAATATGGCAATTACAAATGGTTTTTTAAGTAGATTTTTTAGAAAAACAAGGACACAAGAAAGTAGTCCAAGCACAAAACCGCAGCAACAAACAAATTCGCAAATTACTTCAAGTAACAATGGTAGAAAAGTCCTAACAACTCACACCCCAAACCCTCCTAGATACACTGGTGGAAATATCACAACTAGAGACATGTTTAGATTTATAGGTGGTGGAACACCAAGAGATACTAGTCCAACGGTAGTTTCAGGTTATACGCAATCATTGCAAAGAAGACTTGGAGGTATCTCATCTAGTAACAGAAGCCTTTTTAGCAGTGGCATAAATAACATGGCTAATTATTTTTCTAGCAGTAGGTTTTTTTCATGGGCTTAAGAGAGTTTTATACTTATTCTAAACTTGAACACGAACTTAATCTACAACAAGTTCAAAAAGATGCCGCTTCAATAGCACAAAGAAACAAAGAAGCAGTCCTTGAAATTAATAAGGTACCAACAAAAACACACGAATGCGAAAAAGAGTGCGCCTATACAAAATTAAAATCAAAATTTTCGGCAACTATTTTGGCAAAACTTTTGGAATATAACTTAGACCCTTTTTCAATTACACCCAATGAAGCACTCAAAAAACTTTTAACACTTGGAATGCCAGTGCAGTACGCAAGGCAAGACTTAGAAAATAATGGCTTTAACACAAAAATAGTCTGCGATCTTTTAAGTAAGCATGGTTTATCTGCACATTTAAATAACGCTCTTGCACAAGGCGTCAACGGTCTTTCAACATCTAGTGCTGTTAGTTATGCTGAAGCAATTATTGCGAGACATAAACAGACTAATCTTCAGGATCCACTAAAAATTGCGACTTCGTCAATTTCTCAAGCCTGATCCAAGAGTAAAACAAATAAAGGGCGTGCTTCCAAACCCGTAATAAGTATCTCGAGTCTTTAGATTTGGGCATAAGTAGGGTTTGGTTAGACACGCCTAACAAAAGAATCAAACACCGCCGCTTAGTGAGTTTCACGCAGTGAAACAAGCTAAGCCTAAGGTCGTTTGTGGGACTGATTTCTGACCCCATTTGCTAGTGATTTTAACATTTCACTGTATTTTAAAATTCACTAACTGATGCTCTAAACTCCACCTGGAAATATAAATCTTCAAAAAACCTATATAAATAAAAGACTTTTGACAATTTTATTTTGTATTTAGCGTGGCGCTACATGAATCAAAAAAGTCATAAAATACCATTGTTTTAAAGGCTTTTATAAGATTCAGGTGGAGTTTAGAGCATCAGTTAGTAAAATTCAAAATGGGGTTTGGAATCAGTCCCATAAACTAAGGGTTTTTGCATAAATTCATTTAATCATGAGACAAAATCAACACGGTCCGCAGTGTCGCATTGTCTGAAAGCTTCATAGAACACTGTTTGCACAGTACTTGCCAAATTTAAACTGCGTGAGTTTTTTGAGCGCATCGGCACAGTAATAGCTTGCTCTTGAAATTCATCTAATAATGCTTGTGGTAACCCTCTTGTTTCTGGACCAAAAACCAAAAAATCATTTTTTTGATATTCCACATGCCAAAAACTTTTTTTTGCTTTTGTTGTCAGTAACCAAAACCTTGCTTCTGGATTTTGTGTCAAAAAATCTTGCCAATTTTCATATAACTTAAGTTCTAGATATTGCCAGTAGTCTAAAGCTGAGCGCTTTAGGTATTTGTCTGATATTTCAAAACCCAAGGGCTTTATCAAATGTAAAACCAAATCATTAGAGACACACATGCGAGCAATATTGCCTGTGTTTTGCGGTATTTCTGGTTGGTATAAAACAATATTTATCATTTTTGTTTGATCTCTGGATAAAGTTCATCTTCAAAACTTACCGCCAAATCTTCTGTAGCAACAGCACCTGAAAGGTAGTCTTTGAGTGTATTTGCAAAAACACTCTTTGCTAGAATAATCGAATCATTGGCAATTAAATCATCATCGATACAACTTGGATCAATACCAGTCAAAAAGACTTTGTGTTTTTTTGTCAGTTCAAATACATCATCTTTAGAAAATTTATTTTCAAAATCAAAAAAGATTTTGATGTTTGTATTAAACAAAAACTGAGATCTAATTCTTTGATAGTGATATGGACTTTTGATAAGGTAAGCTTTGTCACAACTCATGCCTTCTAAATACTCAAAACCATTTTCGTCTTTTTTCAAATTGTCCAACAAAGAATATTTTTCTATCAATTCTTTTGAAGCAAACAAAATCCTAGATTGATATAGGTACTTTGCTAATTCAGGATAGGGTTTGGTCATTTTATGATACAAAGAGCGCGCACTATCTACACTAAAAGGAAATATTTTTATATAATCAGCATCTTGCAAGTAATCTTGGTAACGCAAAAGCTCAGATTTGGTATAAAAGCCGGGGATATATTGAAAAACAAAATCTTGATTTTCTTTTAAAGCATTTTTGATTTCTTCTTTATAGACTGGAGCAAAAATCTTGATTTCTGCTTGATGAAAATCAGCTTCTTTTAAAAGTTTAATGAGTTCTGTTACTTGTTCAAGTTCATAGATACTACCAAAAGAAAGCCTTAAATTAAGTTGTTGAGCTTTTTTTAAAATTTCTTTTGCATTAAAAACAAAAGCATCACTTACAAAAGAAATTTCTATTTCGTTAAAAGATTTACTGAGTGCATCTAGTGCTTGCACATAAAACTCAAGTTCTTCTTGCGCCTTGAGCACTGGTGTTTCACCAAAATTAAAATTTAAAATAGGAATAAAATCACTCATTTATGTTTTCATTTTATCTCAAAAGAGCAACTCAAGCTTTAAGCTGCATAAACATTAATAATCTGCGCTTCTTGTTTTAATAAATCACGCATTTGAGCTTCAATAGCAAAAGCAGTTTCTTTGTCGATACAAGGAAGCTCTGTAAGCTCTATATAATCAGGTTTTGTCGTTTGCTGTGCTTCGCCATAGTGATTGCCACGAGTAGCAAGCCAATACTCACCGCTTTTGCTGATTGGTTTTGGGCGAGTTGGCGTGTTTATTTGAATATTAAAAACCTCAATCTCATTTATCAACTGACATAGAGCGTGTATATAATTAAAATCTTTGGCAAATTTTTCTAAAAACATAATTTGCAATTGCAATTTAGTGCGCTCTGGATCAATAATAGATTTTAAAGCTTTGATTCCTTTTATAATATTTTTTAGCGAAAGCTCAGCATGTGCTTGATTAATAACTTGCAAATAATGGTCATTAGGTGCATCTAATTTTAGTGACACTAAATCTGCTTTGGCTAAGTTGTCACGAACTCTTGCATCGTTCAAAGTAGTAGCATTTGTCAAAACAGAAATTTTTGTACTAGTGATTTTTTTGAGTTCATCAATAACTTCACCTAAGTTCAATGCTAGACTAGGTTCGCCGGAACCTGCAAAAGTAATAACATCTAGTTGGGCAAGATTAAAAACCTGATTCTTCAAAGCTAAATTAAAATCATGCAAAATTTTTGTAGTCTGTTGATAAATTTTAATTTCGGTACTTAGATTTTGTATTTTGCCAAGTTGACAATAAACACAATTAAACGAACAAGTAGAAATCTCACCAATAGGGTCTATGCCCAAGGAAGTTCCAGCTCGCCAAGATTTAACAGGCCCATAGATCGAAAAAAAACTTTCTTGATTAATTTGCTCATTTGGCATAGATATAGTGTAACTAAAACAAAGAAAATAGTTGAAAACCCCTATAAAATCTAAGCAAGAGAACCAATATTAAAAAATTTTAATAAAAATATAGCAATATTTGCGAAATAGGGGTTGACGTATATACACATTAAAGTGTAATATGTAAAGCAAGCTTTTAAAGCTTAGATAAATCGTAACTTAATTCAATATCAAAAACCCTGAATTAAAGACCTTTTATAGCTAAGTTTTAAAGATAAACAAAGAGGACAAAGGTGCAAATTTAAAAAGCAAACAGCAAGCAAATAGCTTACTTGCAAAACACCTTAAATCTCTTAAAAGCCAAGGTGGCGAAGGTACAACCGCAGAAGCGCCAGATGTTAGTTTAACCGAAATTCTTACTTATCTAAATGATGATTCGAAAGGAACTCTTACTGAATCTGATTTAAAGAACATAGTCCAACTTGTTACCACAAAAGAAGCCGGTCAAGACGATCGTTTAAAGGCCTTAGACATTGTTACAAGAACATACGGTGAGTCTGGGAAAAAAGTTGGAAATGCAAAAGATAGCGAATTAGCACTAGGAAGATTACTAACACTAATTAGACAAGAAATCCAAGGCAATGAAGCTGAAGCTAGAGATTCCGCAGTTGAAGCAGCTTCTATCATCAATGACGATAGTTTCAACAATCCTTTCTTTAAGGCGATGGGACAAAGTGACAATTCTTCACTTGGTCAATTATTTAAATTTATTCGTCATGAAACTAAGTATCTAGACTACGCAAGTACTCTTGCCAAAGAGTTAGTAAAATCACTAGAAGATGGTGATAACAAACGTTTACCAGCACTAGCTGACACTAATAAAGATTTCAGAGAATTACTTGCTGAAAAACTTTTAGCAAAAAACTTCCAAATTAAATCTGGTGATATTAGAGTTAACTCAAAACTTACTCTTAAACCACTCAGAGTAAAAGGTAGTGAGCTTGATGAAATCAGAAATGCAAAAGCTGGAACGAACAAAGATACTACTTATACTCTAAGAGATGTTCTCAAACAAATGGCTGCAGCAAAAGATCGTAAAGCGAGAGCTAGCGCTGTTGCTAAGTATGCAGACATGAATAACATTCTTGAATTCAGATTTGGAAAAGCAGTGCAAGATATTAAAGCTGCTGAGCACCATATTCAAGCTGGTACTGCAACGATGCCAGGTACAACAACAACACCTCAAGAAGCTAAAAGAGCTGCTGAGAGAAGGGCAAACGATTCAGCTGAACAACTTGAAGCACTTCACTTAGCTGTTAAAAACGCTACTATCATGGGTGACTTCAAAGAAATGTTTGAAGAGTCAATTGGCTCATATGGCGTAATGCTTTTATCATCAGAATTACCAAAATCTATTAACTCTGTAACAGCACCTGAACTAGATGCCACAGTTAAAAGAGAAATCTCTAGACTTCGTGACTTAGGCATGAATCCTACTGAACAAACTGATGAGCAGATTATAGATAAATCAAATGACCTTACTAAAAGTTTAAGATCAGACAAAGAAAATCTTTCAGACAAATTAATAAAAGCTTTCTTTGGTAAAGAAGGTCTTTCTACAGAAGATTTATTTGAGGCTAGAGTTTTTGCAAAAGTAGCAAGTCCTGATATCAATCCATCAGAAAGAACTGAAAGTCTTGTCACTCTAAAATCTGAGATTATTGAAGACTTCTTATCAAGTAAAATGCCTACAAATCGTGATGGCTTAATAGATATAAGTGATAAAGCTACACAGGAAGTTTTTGAAAGATACATAGATCCTATTCTTAATGGAACTACTAATCATAATGGAGATTTTCAAACTGGTGGTCCTTTTTCTGTAGCCGATTTAAGAGCAGCTTTAAATGAAGATGATGTATTTGCAAATCTAATTGATCATTGGTCTAACCAAACTATCCAATATAATAACTTTAGAACAAGCCCACCAGGAGCTGCTCAAACTGCACTTAACGAACTTGATGCAATAAGAGAGAAAGTAGTAGAGTTTGATTATAATAATACTCTAGTTAACAACACTAGTGCTATAGACGCAAAGGTCAAAGCGTCACTAGAAAGTGCTATTAAAAAAGGAGCTTTTCAGGATGGCGTTATAGGCTCTGATAAATTCAGTACTATATTAGACGCACTTGAGAGTAGCGGTCACGCCGGTAAAATCAAGTCTTGGAAAAGCGCACTAGATAGCTACCAATCTAATAAATCTAAAGCTGCCACAGCAGTACTTGAGATTTATGATGCAATGCAAACTGCGCCTACTGGTCATAGTGCTTATGCAAATGGTCCACAAGATGCTTTCAAAAAGATTTCTGATGCTCTTGAATTAAAAGAAGAATCAGTTTTAACAGAAGAATCAAGTTTCAAAGAAGATTTAGGTTCTGCAATTGCAACCTTATATGAAGCAATTGCAAACGAAGATCCTATCGACGATAAGACTGGTGGTTTAACACTACTTCAGAAAATCATTGAACAAGATGAAGAAGAAGCGAAACGTGCTCCAGTTCAGGAGAAATTGTTCAAACAGGACAAGAGAGGTTACTTCGAGTACCAAATGACTATTGATAATGGTTTTGATGGTCAAGATTTTGATCCTGAGCTTAGAGTAGTTGCACTTGGAAGATTGATACAAAAAATCAAAACTTCTGGAGCTAGCGAAGAAGAACAACAAAAAGCTGTTCAGTATATCTTAGGTAACCTAAAAGAAAATACGTCAAATAATTTTGACCCAAGAGTTCCTATCACTCTTTTAACAGAATCAGATAGGATTTTAGGTGGAAATACTTTTGATAACTTTCATAAATTACAAAGAGAAGAGGCGCGATATGGTTATGCAAGAGCAGCTGTAAATGCCAAGAAATCAGAATTAGCTGGTGGCATGCTTTACAGAATGTTTGACAGATCTATAAAATCTTCTTCTGGTGTATTTGGTAAATTAAAAGCAGCTCTTGAGAAAATTCGTGATATATTCTCTGGTGGAGACACTCTTGAAGCAGCAAATAGATTAAAAGAAGACTCTGATCCTAGTATAGTTCCTTTCAAAGCTGCTTATGATAGAGCAAAAGGCAATGGAAGTGATGACTACGCTTATAAGTCAAGTTTAAAAGCTTCACCAGAGCAAGATCAAGAACATATAGATGTTTTTCTTGCAGCATTGAGACATGTTGATCAAAGGCTTGCTCAAAGAGAAGCACCTGACGCGCAAGCTTAATCAAAGCTTAAACTAATCAAATGAAAGCACCTAATGTAAACCAGCATTAGGTGCTTTTTTATCAAATATATAACCTTTCACGCTTTGTATATACACAGATGTCATTATCAGGTACTAGCACAAAAAGACATTCAGAGGCAGCACTAAGAGCTCAACTTGAATCAATGCACCCTGGTCAAGAGAAGTCACAGCTAACAGCTGGGCAAATAACAAATACAGCACAAGCAATTGAACTTCTTCAGCAACATTCATTACACTTAGCTGGCAAAACTGAACAACCTCAAACTTCTTTAGAAGATGTACTGGCTGCTATTGATGCAAGTAAAATAACAAGAAGAAGCTTAGATATTTTAGTAAACATCGTTTCGAACACAAAAGAAGCTGCTACGAAAGCAAAAGTAACAGAAAAAATAAAAGACGCATTAGAAGCAGATCCTAAATTAGCACCAGCTTCAACTAATCCAGATAGTTTAAGAGCACTAATAGATTACATTTCAAGTGACGAAGAAACAAAAAAAATAAAAGTCAGGGAATTTGCAAATAGTGAGCGTAGCCTCAGCATAGAATCATTCGCAAATTCAATTAGGGCAAACTCTGCTTTAAGAGGATTATTAAATATAGCAAAAGATCAAGGCTTTGAAAGTGATATTAAAGCTCTCGAAAAAGAATTCACAGAACGTTTTACCCAAGAAAAGTAGATTCTTTTAGTGATTATGATGACTTGAGAGCAGTATTAGCAAAAAAAATTATCGAATCAAGAAAAGCTTTTGCTGTAAGAGGTCAAGCGGCACTAAACACAAGCAAAAAATTCAATACCGTATCAGCATCAGCTGTAGAGATGGATCTCATCACAAAAGGGAAAAACACTCAGGCACAAAGGTTTAGCTTAGATGAAATTTTATACAAGATCCTTGAAGCTAAGGACCAGCAAGCAGGCAGAGAAGCCATTTCTAGTTATCATACAATGATATCGGTTCTTGAAAACAGGTGGGTAAATGGCACTCCTGCTGAACAAAGAAATGCTGCTGAACAAATGGAAACTCTTTATGCAATAGTTAAAAATAAATCAATAATGGGTGATATTCATGGAGTTTTTCAAGCAACAATAATAGAAAATATGGATATTCTTGCAGAAATCCCAGATGAACTAAATTTTGCAACGACTAACAACCAAGAACATCTTTATACAGGTCTTACCAACAGGTTAGCTCAACTTGGAATCACAGCCTTACCTAACACACTTGGGGCTTTCGTTAGTAGATTTAAATCAAGAGCGAGTGGACTTAGCAAAACTAAGCGAGCAAAGAGCAGAAGCCCTTATACCCGTTTTATTTCAACAAAATTTACCAACAAAAGATGACTTGCTTGCTGTTGAAGTAGCAAGAGAAGTGACATCTATCGTAGATGAAGATAACAACTATTCTGTAAATTTGAAAGCCAAACAAGACGAAGTTAAAAGAGAGATAACTCAAAGAATCCTTAATCAATTTAACTATACAAATGGTCAAGTAGATTTCTCAGATACTTACAATCAACAAATAGCAGATTTATATTTTGGTGGTCATTATTCCAGCATTGTTATAGACAAAGCTAATATTGAACGCTATATCAATTCTCACTTTCCAGCGATTGTAACCAAATCACAGAATGACAGCAATTTAAGGATCCTTGCAGATACATACCTAGAACTTGGGCAAATTCAAGCTAATCCAAATCACTATATCCAATACCTAAAAGGATTTATAGAAAAATCTCTAATAAACCCAAGATCGATATCTGGACTTAAGTCGATAGTAAGCAGATTACAAAATGATGGTGCAATAACAAGTACAGAAGAAACTCGATTAAATAAAGCTTTTGATTCTTATACACAAAACCCAAACCAAGCCGCAAATGCATTTGAAGATTTAGCTAATATCTTCTTAGGACAACCGGGTTATACCTTTGAACTATTTTATTCAGAAGTTTATACTGCAGCAAACTTACATGATAGCTCTAGCTTTCACTCAAACTCAGATCACTTATTAGAAGATATTAGCTCTTCAGTTGAACAATTAAGAGATGACATTATTAATTCTGATCAAGAAGTAGACGCAGAAAGGATTTTATTCAATATACTTGTTGAAGATGAAATTAAGACTACTAATCTAACCGCTGGAGAAAAACATCCTGCTCAAGGGAAACAAGGATTATTAGAAAGATTAATGTCATATCAACCACTTGGCAGTGAAGATATAACAAAAGGTACACCAAAATTAGTTGCCCTTGCAGAACTAATTAATAGAGTCGGCGATCAATTGCGTTCACAAAGTATAACTCAAACTGAATATCAAGACACTTTGAAATATATAGAAGATCGACTTGGTATCAAGATGAAAGCAGCAGCAACAATCTATAGAGCAAACGCAGGCGTCTTAGCCAAGTACCAAGATTACTGTGCATCATTAAACACATTTGCCCATAAAAGTGTTGAGCTTGCAAGATTAAATATTTCTCTTGATAATGGAGCTGATGGAGCTCTAGCTAGAAGAATAGAAAAATCACTTGGTAAAGAGGTTTTTACTGGTGAGCAAATGCAGGCAAATATTGATACTGCTCAAGATTTTGCTCAAAGTATAACAAACGGACAAAGTCCTTATGAATGGGCTCAAGCTAATGGCTCTAATAAAAATTCTTTAGTAAGGTTAGCTATGAGAATGTCAGGACAAAGCTCAAGTGACGAGTATGCAACTATCAAAGGTTTAGAACAAAGAGGAGATCTTAGCTCAGAAAATATAAGCGATATACTTGATTTAATAAGAAATTTTGTACAATATTTTATGAGAGCAAAGATAAGTTAATATGCACTTCCAAAGATATAAAGTTCAAAATTCAATAGATGAAAAAGACTCTAAGAAAAAAAAACAAAGAGCGACAGACTACTATTTAAAATTTTTGACAAAATATACAGAAATTCTTTTAGATGAAAATTCTACGAATAAATCTAAAATTTTTGCAATTGAAATGCTAGGTGGTTTCATTAATAACAAATATATCAAAGACACTCTAGAGTTAGCCAAAAACACCTATAAAAACAATACTCTTATTTTGGAAACTGTAAGCTCTGCTTTATCTGGAGCCTATTTTGAATCAAAGGAAGATAGTTATGAAAACTATATTATTGAGTCAGGCATTCAAGATGAGATTAAAAAAGCTATTCAAGACGAAGAAAATAGAGCAAAAGAAGAATACCGAAACCAAGCTAATGAAGGCAAAGAAATGTCTAGATATAGAGCCGCTTTAGAGAATGTTCTAAAAAGAAGTTTATAGGCATTTCACCTAGTTTCTTATCAAAAATCAAACTCTCTACGCTTTATATACATAAGGATAACTAACCTTATGACGTGGACAGATTACATACCACAATCAATCAAATCAGGAGCACAAGCGGGGCTAGATGCACTAAAAGAAGCACGCAAGCAAAGAGTTTTAGCCAGAAGAATAAAAGCTCAAGAAAAAGCTGAACAACAAATTGAAAACACCTATGGTGAACTGAGGCTACCTCATGACCACACTACTGAACAAAGACTTGAAGCAACTCTAGGGTTTCAAGTAGGTGAAGAAACTGAAGCTAAATTTGCCTTAGCCGAAAAAGATCCAGAACGTCTTCATGAGATCCTAAAAGCACTTGGACAAAATTCTTCAACCGAAAGTACCACTAGGAGCGATGTGCTACAAAGCGCAAAAGGTGCCGACTGTCTTGTTGAAATTGCATCTAAGATAAAAGACCCCAAAGACATATTTAGCATAGAAACAATCTTTCTACAGGAGATAAAATCTAAGCTACCTCATGAAGCTGCCATTCACTTAGAAAATACTGATTGGGGAATAGTTAATTCAAGATTTGCACATCAGCCACAAATCCTAAGAGATATTAATATCTATAAAGCTTTAGAAGAATATTTTATTGCAAAAAGTGAGTATTTAAGTTCAGATTCAGCAAATAACGAAGCACAAAAAACTCGTTACGAAAATGCTGTTATAGACTTAGCTGAATTAAGCATTGATCCTGATAGCAGAGATATTTTAAACTCTACAACCAGCACCCCTAGCGGGCCAGCTCGATCAAAGCATAAAAACTTTTTAGATCAAATGAAAGCAAGAGGATCTTCATATTTTGAAAAAGCACTTCATAGGCATTTAGAAAACGAAGGACTACTTAATGAAATTAATAATCTAAGACAAATCATTGCAAATCCAATCGAAAATAGTGAACATACATTAGTAAAAGACCCTAATCGTTCTGGATTAAGGATGATACTAGCAAACGATATTTTAAGAACCAGCAATCATAGATTAAAATCAGATTCAATTTCAGTAGGTGTTTTAGGTAGATTAACAGGATTTATTTCAGGTAACAATCTAGAAAAAATAGATATTAGCACCCAAGACTTAGTTGATATTTACGGACAAGATAATTATGATAGATATTTGTCTAATAGAACTGGTTATGAATTTAGATTGGATAATTTCATTGTAGATTTATATTCTGGTTCAACAGGTTTAAACACAAATAACCCAAACGATCCTCTAATTAATACTAAAGCAGGAGCTGTAAGACAATTAGTTGAAGTCTTTAGTGTAATTAAATTAAGAATCGATAGAGAATCAGATCCAACAAAGAAAAAAACTTTAGTCAAACAGCAAGAACTCTTAAGTCAACTTATCAAAAATTCTTCTAGTCCAAATAGTAGCTTAGTTCCACACGGAGTCTACATGCAAATACAGCATACATTAAATAACGAAACAGGTGCTGTCTTACACTCACTATTACCTCTCAGCGAGAGTATGAAATTAAGTACAATAAAAGCTGAAGTAATAAAACAGAAAGAAAGACTAGAAAGAAAACATCCTGATGCAAGAACTTCTCAACTTCTACAAGACCTTGAGTATCTTGAACAACAAACTGGTCTTAATGACCCTAAAGCATTCACAACAGTCATCGGGAATATTGTTTCTGAGCAATCAACCTTAACAACAAACCTTGCTGACAGTTTTCTTGACATAGTAACTGGTGGTAATCAAATTATGAGTAATGTAATTACTAGTGCTCTTGATGCTGATCCAAAAGGTAATGGCTTAGCACAGCTATTTGAAGAGTCTTTAACAGGTACAGCAAAGAGAGGTAGTACTGAAGAATTATTAGCGAACATATTCATCGCAGATCAAAGAGAGTCGAGAGCTAAGTTTGATGAAGAAAACCTTGGCACGATATCAAGCTTATGCTTATCTGAATCAAAACGATTCAACCAAGCAATGCTAATTAGGACAATTGCTGATGGTGATATTAATCAAAGAAGTATTCAATATGATGAAAGTGGTACCGAGAGAAAAATTGTAGGTATAGCTCATATCTTTGCAAAAATTGACTCTAGTAGAGCCACAGCTGCAGTTAAAGAAGATGCTAAAGAAAGAGTGTTAGAAGCTCTTGGAATAGATATAACCAGTTTAAATGGGTCCACTATACTTACTAATATTAAGACTTTAAACTTTGCAGAGACTTTGGTTGGAGCTAATAGTTTCAATGCAAAACAAGCAGTTGAAAATATTCAAAGTTCTGAAGCAAGAACTTTAGATACAATTAAAGCCTTCCATAACGTAGTTAGCGTAGATAAGCAGTCAAGTCCTGTCTTTATAAATGCCTTTTTTAAACAATTTACTGCCGAACAAGATATGGCTAAAATTCAAGAGACTCTAAGTATAGTTAATGATGCCTTTAACAGTACTAATCAAGTTGATGATTTTGATCAGAGATTAAGTCAAATGAAAGACTATATCAAAGAAAATTCAGGTAAAGGAGAGCTTGCAGATTCATTTGATGTATTTAATTTTCATACCGAGCAAGATGGTCAAGGATTTGGTCAATTAGTTAATCAACTTCTCAGACACTGGGGTTTTGACCAACTTGCTGAAATAATTTCAAGATTACTTAAAGGCTAAAGCAACTAGTAATACAATTTTATACATTAAACCATATTAACTTATAACCAAGAAGACACTGCTAAAAAATTATCTATATAGATAAAAGGAATATTTTAATGGGTCACGCAGCATCAATACTTAAAAGACGATACACCAATTTTTCAGATCTCTGAAGAGAATAAAAACTTCGCTGATTTAGGAGTTCTAGGAAGCATGGTGCTTCTAGATACTATGGGAGATGATCTTTCTATTGTGAACGCTGCAAGAGTTTCTTATGCTTCTGAATCTGATGCATTTGAAGAGCGTGACAAAAAACTAGTTAAGTATTTAGCGAAGCACAAACACTGGACTCCATTTGAACAAAACTCTCTTAAGTCTAAAGTTTAGTGTCCTATCTATATTGCTCGTCAATGGATGAAACATAGATGCTGGTTTTTCAACGAGATCTCTGTTCGCTATACTATTTTTGATAACACAGTTTATAAACCAGATGATTTTCGTAAGTAAGCGTTGCTTCTGAAGATGAAATAAACCAATAAAAACTGCAGCGATTTATTCAAGTGCAACAAAAATTCGCCGAAGATTCATATAACCAATTACTTGAATTAGGGTTTTTGGGAGAACAAGCCCGTGGAGTGCTTCCCGTAGGTTCGCGCACTTAGATTAACACGTCCCTCCCCCGAACCTTGTCATTTTATCTCATTTTTTTAAAAGCTTTAATTTAAAAAAAGTCTATGCCGCTATCCCAGAAGCAAATATGGGTTTTGCTTTATCATAGAGTTTTTGTATAAACTCCATCATAGAGACCTTTGCATCAAAAGGCTTTTCAAAAGCATTTACAAAACTGTCTGTAAAAGATTCAAAGAATGGACTCACGACATCGCGATCTTGATGAGTATTGTTATTCTCATCAGGACTCGCAAGAGCTTCTTGATACAATCGAGCAGTCTCATCTCCTAAGATTTTTGCTCTTTGCATTCTAGGCAAACCTGTCAATTTTGGATTTTAGTCAAAAATGCTATCGTGATTTAAATTAATTCTATATTGCTCGTCAATGGATGAAACAAAGATGCTGGTTTTTCAACGAGATCTCTGTTCGCTATACTATTTTGATAACACAGTTTATAAACCAGATGATTTTCGTAAGTAAGCGTTGCTTCTGAAGATGAAATAAAACCAATAAAAACTGTAGCGATTTATTCAAGTGCAACAAAAATTCGCCGAAGATTCATATCACCAATTACTTGAATTAGGGTTTTTGGGAGAACAAGCCCGTGGAGTGCTTCCCGTAGGTTCGCGCACTTAGATTAACACGTCCCTCCCCCGAACCTTGTCATTTTATCTCATTTTTTTAAAAGCTTTAATTTAAAAAAGTCTATGCCGCTATCCCAGAAGCAAATATGGGTTTTGCTTTATCATAGAGTTTTTGTATAAACTCCATCATAGAGACCTTTGCATCAAAAGGCTTTTCAAAAGCATTTACAAAACTGTCTGTAAAAGATTTAAAGAATGGACTCACGACATCGCGATCTTGATGAGTATTGTTATGCTCATCAGGACACGCAAGAGCTTCTTGATACAATCGAGCAATCTCACGTCCTAAGATTTTTGCTTTTTGCATTCTAGACAAACCTGTCAATTTTGGATTTTGGTCAAAAATGCTATCGTGATTTAAATTAATAGATATCATAAAATTAAATAATAACAAATAATATATGTAATACATTAAATAATATAAATAATATTTTTATAATCATAAAAACTGATAGAATAATATTATCTAATTAAAAGGAAATTTACACATGGGTCACGCTGCATCAATACTTAAAAACGATAAACCGATATTTGAAATCGATAGTGAAAATCCACGACTAGCCAATATGGGAGTTCTTGGCACAATGGAACTACTCGATGTTATGGGTGATGATCTTAGTATTGTCAATGCCGCAAGAGTTTCTTATGCTTCTGAATCAAATGCCTTTGAAGAAAAAGACAAAAAGCTAGTTAAGTATCTAGCAAAGCACAAACACTGGACCCCCTTTGAACAAAACTCTCTAAAATTTAGAGTTAAGTGCCCTATTTATATTGCACGTCAATGGATGAAACATAGATGCTGGGTCTTTAACGAAATTTCTGCTCGTTATACTATTTTTGATAACACTGTTTATAAACCTGATGAATTTAGAAAACAAGCAGTGCGCAATAAACAAGCAAGTGATGCCTCAGAAGGTGAAATCAATCAAGAACTTGCAAACGAAATTTACGAACAAGCAACAAAAACTGCTATTGATTCTTACAACAAACTACTCGAACTTGGTGTCTGCCGTGAACAAGCTCGGGGAGTGCTTCCTGTGGGTTCACATACAGAATTTATTACAACAGTAAACCTAAGAAACTTTATGCATTGGTATATGCTTCGTGCACCAAAAGATGCACAATGGGAAATCCAACAATACGCACACGCCGCTCTTAAATTAATTGAACCAAAGTTTCCTGTTGCAATTGAATGTTTTAAAGAGCTACAAGAAGAAGCATTAGAAGATGCTATCAAACTCAAAGAAATCAAAGATAGTTTAAAAAACAACTAGCTACTTTAACACAAACTATTTGAGAATCCATTCAAGCAAAGCTTTTTGCGTATGCAATCTGTTTTCTGCTTGATTCAAAATTGTTTCTTCGTGGTTTTCTAAAGCTTCAGCTGTAATCTCTTCACCACGATGAGCTGGCAAACAATGTAAAACAATTGCTGTATCTTTTGCATACTCAGTCATCAAAGCTTTGTTTACTTGGTAACCATGAAATATTTTTTTACGTCTTTGTGCGTCTCTCTCTTGACCCATACTAGACCAAACATCTGTATAAACCACATCTGCATCTTGCGCCGCTTCGCCCACACCATGAGTAACAGTAGAGAAATCAGATTCAAACTCTGATTTTGGTTCATACTCAACCGGGCAAGCAACATGAATATTAATACCAAGCTTTGCACAAGCTAACATCAATGAGTGCACTGTATTGTTGCCATCACCGATATAAGCAATTTTTAAATCTTTAAAGGTACCAAAGTGTTCTTTGATTGTAAGCAAGTCAGCAAGTGTTTGACAAGGATGCTCCAAATCACTTAAACCATTTATAACTGGAATCGAAGAAAACTTTGTAGCTTCTTCTAAAACTTCATGACCAAAAGTTCTAATCATCAAACCGTCTAGATACCTAGACATTACTCTAGAAATATCCGCTCTAGTTTCTCTTTCAAAAATCTGAATTTCACTAGCGTTCAAAACCACAGTTGAACCACCAAGTTGTTGCATACCAACTTCAAAACTAATACGAGTACGCAAACTAGGCTTCTCAAAAACCAATCCTAAAGTTTTACCACGCAAAATATCGCTTTGGTCGCCGCCTTCTTTAAGCTCAAGCTTAAGTTCAGCCGCTCTATCTAAAAGCATAAGCAATTCTTCTTTGCTTACATCATTAATACTAAGGAAATTTCTAACCATCAGTAACAATATATCACTGTTTGGCTAGTTATTAAACTAGGCTAAGCTATTGAAGATTTCAAGATAATTTGCTTAGCATCTTGCCACTTTTGTTCTAACTCAGCTGGTGAATATTGATTCATTTGCTTAGCTTCTTCTTGGCAAAGTTGCATCATTAAATCAAACCTTTTAACAAATTTATTATTTGTCATGCGCAAGGCTTCTTCAGGATCAATTTTAAACCAACGAGCAATATTTACAACCGTAAATAAAATATCACCAAGCTCAAGTTCAGCTTCAGTTTTCATTTGTGAATTTACAAAATCATCGGCATGAGGATCTTTTGCTTGTGCGCGTGATGCTTCAACAATTTCTTTTAATTCATCAATCTCAGAAAGTAATTGTTGATAAAGTTTTTCTTCTTGATCCCATTCAAAACTTTCTTTTACAGCTTTTTTAGAAATTTTCCAAGCACGCGCAAGAGCAGGCATTTCTTTTGGAATGCCCTCAAAAATTGACTTTCGAGATTGTTTTTCTTTGGCTTTTTGCGCATCCCAAAGTGTGTCAACTTCTTTGGTGTTTTGTGCTGTGTCATTAGCAAAAACATGTGGATGTCTTTTTATCATTTTTTCATTGATTTTTTTGACAACAGAAGCAAAATCAAATTCTTGTTTTTCTTGTGCAATTCTTGAATGTAAAACAATCTGCAACAAAAGATCACCTAATTCTTCTTCTAATTCTTGAGGATCTTTTTTGTCTATAGCTTCTAAGGTTTCATAAAGTTCTTCAAGTAGATATCTCTTGAGAGATTCGTGACTTTGTTTCAAATTCCAAACACAACCTTTTTCAGGATCTCTGATTTGTTTTATGGTTTCTATAAAATTATCTATTTCTTGCATTTTTTAAGCCAGTGCTTTTGTTAAAATATCTATAATGACTTTAACAGCACAAGAAATCATAGCAAAAAGTAGTTTTCAAAGCAAAGAACTTATAGAAAAAATCCTAAGCGCAAAAAATGCAATAGTAACAGCGCACTTAAATCCAGATGGTGATACTTTAGGGTCAATGCTTGCAATCGCGCGAGTACTTGAACAAGCTGGGCTCACTGTATATAGAATTATGCATGACAAAGTGCCAGAGATTTATGAATTTTTTCCTGACCAAGAATTAGTGCTTTGCTCTTTAGAACCAGAAGACCTAAAAAAAATCCCAACAGAAATTGATTTGAGCTTTAGTTTAGATTGCGGTTCTATTGCAAGACTTGGTTCAGCAGGTAATGTTTGGCAAACAGCAAAAACAACAGTCAATATTGACCATCACCTTTCAAACCCACTTTACGCAGACTTAAACTGGGTTGATCCAAATGCAACATGTACTGGACAAGTTGTAAATGAATTGGCAAAAGCTTTAAGTAGCCATGGCAAAGAAATTATAATTGATAAAGAAATTGCAACTCTTTACTATATAACTTTACTTACTGATACAGGCGGATTCAGACACAGTAACACCACAAGCAAAGTTTTCACTTGGGCAGCTGAGCTTATCGAAAAAGGTGCAGAGCCAAGCAAAATTTACAACGGACTTTTTAACCAAATTCCTTTTAGGGCAATCAAAATCATTGGTGATGCTTTAAACAAATTAACTTATGAAAAAATCCAACATAAATCTGGTCAAGAAATTAATATCGCTTACACCAATACCAACAGAGAAGATCTTGAAAAATTAAACGCCTCTGATGAAGACACAGACGAGATTGTAGACCATATAATGCGTATCAAAAAAATTGATATGTGCCTCTATCTTCGTGAAGATGATAAAGGTTCTTCTTACAAAGGTAGCTTGAGAAGTGCTTGTGACATTGACTGCAGCAAAATTGCAAGTCAACTCAACGGCGGTGGACACGCTCGAGCAGCTGGATTTAACCCAGAAGCAAAAAGTTTTGCGGATTTAAAAGAAAAAGTTTTTGAACTTATCGCAAATTACTAGAACCCAGAAATACGATGACCAAATTCAGGTAACTGGTTAAGCGACTCAATTACAACTTCAGCTCGTTGTTCTTCGGACATCGAATCTAAAGTACGCCACATATACTTAACCCACTCGGCTCGTTCACTATCAATGCAGTCTGCATTTTCAAACAAAAATTCCTCACAGGAATCATAACAACGATAATAATAAATAGAGGCAATGGTATCAGCTATATAAGAATAAGTGTAATCCTCTTCTCGTGTATTCTCTCCGTAAACCTGACAGTATAATAAAAACTTCTCTAAAAGTTGCGATGAATCTAGAAATTCCTCGCCCTGATTTTTGCCAAACATCTTTCCCCCTCGTTTGCCCTTAACAAATGTCTTATTGACATCGTTGATTATTATTAGATTAAGAATTAAGGAAAACTCTTTTTAAAAGAGCTTTTTTAGCTATAAATCCTAGAAAACAAAACTATTGCAGCTGTTTCAGCCTTCAATAAACGTGATCCTAAACCTACGGCAGTAAAATGCATTTCCCCCAAATCCTTCACCTCTTTGCTGGTTAAACCACCTTCTGGTCCAACCATAATTAATGTATCGGTCATTTTGGGGATATCTAAAGAAGAATTTTTTAATGAAAGCTCCTCATAAGCAAAATATTTATTAGGGATTTCCGAAGAAAACTGCAACTCACTAAAAGTTTTTATCTCATTATAACGAGGTAAAACGGCTCCTGAACACTGTTCTACGGCTTCTTGTATTGTAATTAAGGCTTTTTCTTTTTGTTTTTGTATTGTTTCAAGGTATTTTTTTTGACTACGCTCAAAATGAACTGGTTGAAATTCAGCCACACCCAGCTCAGTCAGCTTTCTTAACATCCAAAAATAATTTTCTGGTTTAATAATAGGGATATAAAATTTAACAAAAAAATCCAGCTCACGTTTAGACTTGGATTTTTCAATAACTGTTAGAACTGCCTTAGAGCTTGTTAGTTCATTGATTTTTGCTTTATACACAAAAGAACTTGAATCAAAAAATTCTAATTCTTCTTGAGAATCTTTGTTGAGCCTTAAAACTTTGTTCATTTTGTGCAAGATATTTTTTTCAGTTATTTGAAAAACTGGTTCTTGAATATGGGATAAGAAAAATCTATAATTTCTCATAGAAAAATTATAGCTTTAACTTAGGTGCTGTTAAAAAATTTGGAGAACAAAGCTTTTTAGTGCCAAAAAAAGCTTCAGTTTACTCGTTGTAAATGATGATTTTGAGACCGCAGACTAGGGCAGTTATCGGGATTTGTTAACACTAGCTAAGTTAATTTATTGAATCATGAGACAAAATCAACACGGTCCGAAGTGTCTTGCAGTTATCGGGATTTGTTAACACTAGCTAAGGACTCACTAAAGAACTATCTATTTCGTTATATAATAGTAAAAATATCATGCTAGATATTAAACTTATTAGAAAAGACCCTGAATTTGTCAAAGCGCAAGTTGCAAGAAGAAATGCAGATTTAGTTGCTGAAATTGAAGCCTTAATTGAACTTGATCTTGAACATCGAAACGAATTACAAATAAAAGAAAATCTTGAAGCACAAAAAAATAAACTTTCAAAAGAAGTTGGCTTTAAAAAATCAAAAGGTGAAAATGCTGACTCGGAAATAACAGAGCTTAATGAAATCAAAGAAAAATTAAAAGCAATTGCTGACAAAGAACCTGAATTATTTGCAAAACAAAAAGCTATCCTAGAAAGAATTCCAAATTTACCAGCTTTAGAAATTCCAGATGGCAAAGACGAAGAAGCGAACCAAGAAGTTTATAGAAATTTCCCAGCTAAAGAATTTTCTTTTGCAACAAAAGACCACGATGAAATTGGAAGAGAACTTGGACTTTTTGATTTTGAAAGAGGTGTCAAGATTGCAAAAAGCAGATTTACACTGCTTACTGGTTACGGTGCAAAGCTGGAAAGAGCTCTAATTAATTTTATGCTTGATCTAGCTACCCAAAATGGTTATAGCGAAATCATGCCACCAATTTTAGTAAACTCAGATTCACTTTATGGCACCGGTCAATTACCAAAATTTGCAGAAGATCTTTTTAAAGTGGCTGACTCAAATTTATATTTGATTCCAACAGCAGAGGTACCTTTAACAAATATTTATCGAGATGAAATTTTATCAAGCGATCAATTGCCAATGCACTTGTGTGCTTATACGCCAAACTTTCGCTCAGAAGCTGGGGCTGCCTCAAAAGACACTAGAGGTATTATTCGCCAACACCAATTTAATAAAGTTGAGCTGGTAACAATTTGTAGTCCAGAACAAAGTGCAGAACTTCATGAAAAATTAACGCAAAACGCTGAAGCAATACTGCAAGCATTGGCTTTGCCGTATCGCAAAATGTTACTCTGTGCAGGTGACATGGGTTTTTCAGCACATAAATGTTATGACCTAGAAGTTTGGTTTGCGGGACAAGGCAAATATAGAGAGATTTCGTCTTGCTCAAATTTTGCTGATTTTCAAGCGCGCAGAGCGCAAATCCGCTTTAAACGTGATGCAAAAGCAAAAGCCGAATTGGTGCATACAATAAATGGTTCAGGGCTTGCTGTTGGCAGAACTCTTGCAGCAATTCTAGAATACTACCAAAACGAAGATGGCAGTGTTACAGTCCCCGAAGTTTTAAGAGCCTACGGACTTCCTGAAAAACTATAAGACACTTCGGACCGTGTCATTTTTGTCTCATTTATAAGACACTTCGGACCGTGTCATTTTTGTCTCATTTATGATTTTTAAACTGATGCTCTAAACTCCACCTGAATCTTATAAAAGCCTTTAAAACAATGATATTTTAAGACTTTTTTGATTCATATAGCGCCACGCTGTAAATACAAAATAAAATTGTCAAAAGTCTTTTAGTTATATAGGTTTTTTGAAGATTTATATTTCCAGGTGGAGTTTAGAGCATCAGTTAGTATGATTTTTAGCAATTATCGCTGTGACCTATACCAATATGTAATCATGGCTAAAAAACCTAAGATAAAATTTGGCATCCAAACTGCAAGCACAGGAGTAATTTTTCCAGATTGTCCAAAAGAATCAAACACAGTTTGAGACATATAAAAAACAAAAACAATTAAACCCAATAAAATATAACCCCAATTGATAGCACGTCGTCTTCCAGTTATGCCTAAACAAGCACCAATAATTGCAAGTAAAATGCAGGCAAAAGGATAAGCATACTTATTAAAATACTTTGTTCTAAATTCATTTAATTTATCAGTATAAATATTGCCCTGCTCATGACTTTGAATAAACTTTCTTAACTCCAAGAAATTCATATCACGTACATTAGACATCTCTTGCAAAATATCATTTGGATTTAAACTACTTGGTATTAAAGTCTCTTTAAAATTTGTAATCAAATGTTGAGAATCAGTCTCCATATTGGTTTCATCAGAATTTTTTATATAGCTACTACTTCCCTCGTACAAAATCCAGCCACCACGCTTGGCATCCCATTCGCCTTTCTTTGCTGTATGAATCATTGCAACTTGTTTTTGAGAAAAATCTAAAATAACTACATCTTTCAAATAATCATTTTTAAATCTTCTTACATAAAAAATTCTTTTTGTAGCATCGTTAGAATCTTTTTCAAAATAACTAAAACCATGTACACCTTTTGTAGCAATAGGATTTTTATATAATGAAAGCATATAAACCTTTTGGGCAAAGGGATTAGAAAAAGGAACAATGAACTCAGTCAAAAGAAAACAAAGCAACAAACCCAAGCAACCCAAATAAAAAACCGGACGCATTAAATTTTTAAAGCTTAAGCCCGCCGCACGCATAGCAATGATTTCAGATTGAGATGATAATTTTTGAAAAGTCAAAAAAGTTGCAAGTAAAATACTGATCGGAATTGTCACAGCAAGAATTTGGGGGATTTCCAAACCCAAAATCACAATCCCTGTAGAAAAAGGGGCACCCGATTTTGCGAGTAATTTGAAAACTTCCTTGAATTTATCTATACCAAGCCAAACACCCGTAATTATTCCGGCTCCACTTACCAATGGTAACCAAAATTCACTTAGAATATATTTATCGATCTTTTGTAACATTAAGCAGGTACTATTTTAACATTCAGAAACTGATGACCTAAATCAGCCTTTGCTTACGCCTCGGGTAAGATAAGAGGTGAGACAAATTTAACACGGTCCGAAGTGTCTTAAATATTGATTGTGACGGGAGCTTCTTTTGAAATTGCAATTAAAAGAGACCTTATTGCGGCAATCATTTCAATTTCAGTTTCAAGTTTATTGACATACTTACCAACACCAATGCCATTAGCACCAGAAGCTATCGCAAGTTTTGCAGTATCAGGAGTGATACCTGAAGCTGTTAGTAAAAATGTGTTTTCTAATACTCTTGCAATTTCAATTGTGTTAGCAAGTGTAAGTTTTACTTTTTCGATTTGCCCAAGCGCAGCAGCAGAATTTGCTTCAACCAAAGACGCACCCTCCGTTTGAATAATATCAATTCCAAGCAACTCTAATTTTTGAGCTAATTCTACTTGATCCTTAACAGATAAATGACCCGGAACTGTAATAGATACTAACGCATTAGGTCTAAAATTTATAATCTCAACAGCTAAACTATAAATCTCATCAGCACTATAAAAAATTCCTTGTTTGTGCAAAGCTTCATAATTACCAAGTTCAAGAACTGCAACACCTAAATCATCAGCTGCTTTTAATTTTTTTACGTCGACAGAAGAAACACACAAATTTATAGTGAATTCTTCTTTGAGTTTTTCAATAATAGCTGCATCATCACAGATGTCAACTAAGTCAGCACCAGCAATTTGAGCACTTTGAACAATTTTTCTAACTTTTTGATAATCATAGTTATCAATACCAGAAATAACTTTAAGTAATTTATTTCTATCTAACAAATCTATTAAATCTCTCATGATTATATTTTACAATGCTTCAAAAAAAGCACTGTTAAATGAAATTTATAAACTGATGCCCTAAACTCCACCTGAAAATAAAATCAATAAAAAAAACCCTACAATACCTGAATTTAAGGGACTTTTATTTTGTAATTACACAACCCCCCCAACTATCTTCTAAATAAACTCTGTAAAACTCTTTATTTTCAATAGTTTTCAACTATTTAGGTGGAGTTTAGGGCAGCAGTTTGAGAGATTCATCTTTTTTTCCTAAAAATAGATCTTTTATGAGGGCATCCCCTTTGAAAATTATGCGCTCCTTAAGCAATGCTTAACTTTAGAAAACTATTCTATATAAGTAGGGCAATTAAGTTTTTTATGACTGATATTACTAACATTCAACAAAGAGTAGACTTTTCAAATACTAAATTTCAAAGCTATTTGAAAAATTTAGTTGGCCTAGGAAAAGCAAGAGCGACACAAGAAGAAATTCAACTTTTTGACCTTTTAGATTCATACACCGACGACAATAAATTAGAACTCAATGAAATTAGAGATATTATTGACAATTTAAAAAACCTAGATATCAATCAACTTGTTAGGCAAGGAATAATTAATGTTAACGAAGAAACAAATAAAATTGAAGTTTCAAGTAACAATGTTGACATTAATGCAGATGGCAGGATCAATACAAATGATAAAGATGCACTTGAATATGTATTAAATTTTGCAGATGCCGGTTTAGATGATTTGCTAGGCATTATTGGTGATAAGAGTGCTATAAACAACTACTTAATAGAGAAATGGGCAAAGGAAAAAGGCATAGAAGAAAACGCCTCAATAATCAGTCATTTCAAGGAATACGCAAACGGTGAGCGCAAAACAAATATCAATAACTTAAAAACACTTTTTGAAATTTACAATTCTGGAATTGGACAAGAAGATCATAATGACTTAAATGCATATTTAAGCTTGATAGAAAATCAAGTTGCCACAAGAGTTATAAACTCTTTGGTGAAATTTGAAAATTCAGAAAGTTTTCTAGATGGACTTAATGAAGATACCAGTAAAAAACAGCTTAGAGAAAATATTGCAGCAGCAATACTAGACTCAAACAATGACCCAGAAAGAACTTCAATAATCACAAGTGCAATTGTTAGAAAAAAAATATCTCTTGTAGATGAAGATTTAACAGGCAAAAATATCTTAGATTTCATCAATAATACTAAAGAAGATAGCAAAAACGCTATAACAATGATGAGAATTTCTCAAATAGTTAGAAAGCTCAAACTTACAAACGATGAAGCTCAAGACCTCGAAGCTAAATTAATTGAATATTTCAACAGCAAAAAATATACTGTAGCAGCATTAATTAACTTAACAAAACTATACCAACGTTTAAAACCAATACATGGCGGAAATACACTCGATGCCCTTGAGATATATGCTCCTGCATTAAAAGACTTTGAAGCAAACAAAAGCTCTAATCTAAAATACTTAGCTTACTTAGTCAAACTTGAAGAAAAATTTGGCTCTGAAATAAGAGAAGGTGACCCCTAGTCAATTAGAGAATTACATCAATCTAGTAACACAAACGGTTGAAATGAAACCAAGTATTGAGACACAAGAAAATGCAAGAGCCTTACCATTCTTCTTAAAAGCTCTAAAGAAAATGGAAAATCCAATCACAAAAGAAAAAATAGAAACACTTAATCAATTAGATACGTTTATAAGTTTAGTAAAACAAGAAAATGGCTATGAAAATGAACTACTAAGAGTAAATGGTTTAGCAGGCACTGACATACTTACAGAACTTAATAAAAATGATGATTTTTCAACTAACAATAAAATTTCAATAATTAATTTTTTAATTAAAAATAAAGACGCTGATATCACTGAAGACAGATTAACAGAGGCTGCAACAGCAATGGCAAAGGGAGCTTCTGGAAATGAAATCAAAGCCTTAATGAAATACTACAAAGAAAGTGATGAAATGACAGCTGATGACTATAAAGTTTTCACAGAAGTATTTAGTAGTGATGATAAAGAAAAAAGAACTATTCTTGCAAGAACATTAGGTAGTGGAATAATACCTTATACAAACTTTACAGCTGAAGAAGTTGGTATAACAGAAATCAAAAACACGCTAGCGAAACTCAGTGAAGAAAATGGATATACAAGATTTAGAATAGAAGATATAGCTCGCAAAAATGGTTTTGATGAAGAAACAACTCCAGAAAGTTTTAATAACTACGTAACAACTTTAATGTCTTGGAATGTTGATAACAACTTAGATCTCAAAACTATAAACAAACTAGCAACATTTACCAAAAAAAATTCCTATGAAATTGAATCTACGCAAGTTTATGCAGATGCCTATCATAATGGTTTAGAGTCAAAATATATAGCATCACTAATGGAATTAGAATCTCGAGAAGACTTTGATGTATTTGATGCAGAGAGAGACGAAACTATTAATAACTATATTTCAATATACACAAACGAAAATACATCTGAACTTAATTTGAAGAAATCGGAATTTTTATTTAAAAGTATTAAATCAAATAAAATTTTCTATCTTGAAGATAACGAACAAATACTAAACACAGATAACCTAAATAATTTTTTAGATGGCATTGAAAGCGCTGATGATGCACTAAACATAGAAAGTGACCACTGGGCAAGAACTTTAGATATTGAAAATCCTAGTCTAAGGTATGATGATTTCAAAACAAAAATTGTTGATTTAAAAAACACAGGACTTGACACTCAAAGCATAAGCAGTTCATTACGTTTTCTGAAAAATAATAAAGATATGCAAATCGATGATTTTGAAAAGCTCGCTCTTAGTCTTCATGAGAATCAAAACAACTATAAAGCTTTACAGAGAATATACCAATTTAGCCAAAGCAACGACTATAATATTTCACACAAATTAGATGACTTCATAAGAATAATTGAAAATAAACCATTAGCGGGAGAAGATGCTGAAAGTGTTGAAAGAGAAAAAACAATTTTAAACCAAATTCTGCGAAGTGAAGAGATTGAATTAACTGGAAAAGCTTTAAACTCAGTTAATCTCGAAGACGCACTTGCAATTGCACGTAATGAAGAAAATTACAACAATGCTGAAATAGCAAAATTAGCAAGAGATTTAGGCTATAGAAATAGCACCACACAATATGATAAATTTGAAGAATTTTTTCAAAGAAATTATACAAACAGAAACAAAAACGCAGCTAACATAGCAGATAAAGTAAATTCTAAAACACTCAGACAATTAGCATATTTATATGACCAAGCAGCAGTCGCCTTTGACGATACAGACCCTAACTCACCATTTGAAAAACTCACTGAACTTGTAATCAATCATGATTTAGATAAAAAAACAGTAAGGAATTTCAATAAATTTGTTGCCAATTATGGCTTAAGTTACTCTCAGCAACAAAGATACTTAGATATAATGATAGGCAATATAGGTACGGATGCACAAAAAGAATTTTTACTAGATAGCTTTGCTGACAACCGCATTCCGTTACTTGGAGTAAGATTATTTTAAAACTCTAAAAACTCTTTAGTATACAATTTAAAGCTGGCTTTGTTTGCAATCAGATATGCAGAACAATCTAAAAAACTTTCTAGCTCTTCCAAATTATTTTCTTCAAGAGTCTTACCGCTTGCAACTAAATCCACTATCACATCACTAAGTTCTGTTAAAGGACCCAATTCAACTGAACCGTAGAGATTTATAATTTCAGAATTTATTGATTTAAGATCAAAAAATTCTTTTGCCAGATTTGGAAATGTTGTCGCAACACGAACTTGCTTTGGTAAGTCTTTTAGCTTGCCATAAAGAGATTGTTTTGCGCAAACACTTAAACGGCAGTGACCATAATCTAAATCTTGCAAGAGCGCACAAGATACTTTAGAATCTAAAACAACATCAAGACCAACTATCCCCAAGTCAGCTGCACCATGCTCAACATAGATAGGCACATCATGTCCTCGCACCAATAAAATTTCAACATGATCAAAAGGAGCATTAAGCTTTGAAGATACATTTAAAATTAGTTTTCTTCCATGATCTTCTGCAAAGTTAAATGATTTTTCTTGCAAAATTTCTTGTGCTTTTTCAAATAAACCACCTTTAGCAATTGCTATCTTCAAGACCTTTTTTTCAGTTGCATTAGTTTTTAACTCACTCAGCTCTTTTATATAAAAAGCAAAACCTATAGCAGATATCTCTTCTCCAAACTGCTTACATAAATTATCATAGCGACCACCAAGAGCTAACATAGAACCCGCTCCATGTGCATAAAGCGCAAAATGTAAACCGGTATAAAGCTTCAAATCAGGACATTGCAAAGGATCAAAATGAATATTTGTAGCCAAAGATTCAACATTTCTTAAATCAGAAAGATCAAGAGCAAGTATTTTTTCAAAATCACTTATAGAATTTGACTTTGAAAAAATTTCTAGATCTTTATGTCCTTGACAAAGTCTTTTGAAATCAACAATATTATTTTCTAACAATGCCTTATAAAGCTGTGCCGCCAAACTCAAGGTATGATTTTTCACCAACACCGACTTAAAACTTTTATCAGTCATCAAAGCACTTAATTCTTGTTCAAAACTTAGTAATGGATCACCATAAATCTCAAAAATCTTATGCCAAATTTTTGCATCCGTAATAGTGATTTTTGAATTTTTTATTTTCAAATGCTCAACAGTATCAACAAGAAGTTTCAAGACCTCTCTATCAGAGGCAACAGTCTCTTCACCAAAAATTTCAACACCAACTTGTTTTAACTCTTTAGAAAAATCTGTCGAAGAACCTTTGAAGCGAAAAACGTTTGCATCATAAAAATAGCGCACAGGAAAATTAATCTTTGAACTATAACTGGCAACCATTTTTGCCAAAGGTTGAGTTATTTCGGTTCTTAATGCCATAGTTTTACCAGTTTCATCAAAAACTTTAAAAACATTTTGAGAAAATTTCGAATTAGCTTTTTCTACCAAACTCAAATCAACTATTGTTGGCACATCAACTTCTTCAAATGATCTATCAATAAAAAAGTTTGTAATTTGACGCGATATTTTTTGCTGAGCCAAAATATCCTCAGGTGCAAAATTTGATAAAGATGATCCAGAACCAAACATCTTACTGCATAATTTTATCAAGATTTATAAAACTATTGCCCTGTAAACCACTTACAACAGGGATATTTCTTTCAGATTTTTCAATTTCTTCTAGGTATTCTAACTCAGCAACCAAAGGATTTCTTTGAATTGCACGACCTTTTATATCAACAACCTTAGCTTGAGCCTCACCCTTTATAATTTCAATCTGCTTTTCTTTAATAGCTATATCTTTTCTAATTTGAGCAAGCTGTGCTTTTTGTAAGGCAATTTGTTTTCTTTCAATTGCTTGAATATATTCTTTTGAAAAATTTATTCTACGCAAAAATACATCTTTCAAACTAAATCCAGAAGTATCAAAAGAAGTAGATAAACTTTCAAAAATTTCTTGGCTAACGATTCTTCTAGTTTCAGAAGTATAAAGTGCATCAGCAACGTGCCTTGCAATAACTTCTTGTGTTGTTTTAGAAATTTTTGCTTTTAATACTGGTTCATAATCTGTTCTAAGTTTTTGAAAAACCTCTGAGGCTCTTTGTTTGATCATTTGACTAACAATAGAAAGTTCAATTGCAACAATTTGCCCGTCTTTTGTTTTTGCCACCAGCGGATCACCTAATCTTTTGGGGTCATTAAAACTATTGTTCTTAGATGAAAAAGAATATGTCACAATTCTTGTGTCATAGACAATTAGTTCAGTAACAAATGGCATAACAAAATTTAAGCCCTCTTGTAACTCCCTTAAATTCCCATTGACTCTATTAAAAAGCACTCCAGTTCTACCGACTGGCACTATTTTTACTATTTGTGAATATACAATTGCAATTAATGCAACTATTACTAAACCAACTTGACCTTTTAACTTAAACATAAAATTTTATTTCCTTTCTTTAAAGACTTCCGTTACTAAAAATCATCTTAGTTCTCTTACCTAAGATTTGAGCTCTTCTATACTTAACAAAGCTTGGGTTTGCAGTCAATGAATTAACACGTAAATTAATTGCTTCAGCCTCACCTTGAGCTTTAGTAATTACAGCATCTTTTTTGTTCATTTCTTCAATAATAATATTGTCTTTTGTATCTAGCTCAATACGAGCTTTTTGTTTTTCTTCAATTGCATTTTGAAATGCATCAGAAAAATTCACTTCATCCAACAAAAACTCTGTAAGCACAATTTTGTATTTTGCTAAAACATCATCAAGATTTTTTGAAATATGATCCGCAACAACTCTTCTATCTTCACTATAGATTGCAGACACCGTATATCCAGCAATTACTTCACGCACAATACTACGCACAACAGGAGTAATAATTTTTTCTACATAGTTTTCATAAGTATCATTACCAAGATTTTGATGTAACCACCATAAATCTTCAAAGCTAGGTCTTGCTCTCACTGTCACCTCTACAGAAATATTTTGACCATCAGAAGTTAAAGTATTGATTGCACCACCCATAATAAAAGCTCCCCTTTTACTACGCTCTGGTTTATCAGAAAAGATATAACTAATTTCTCTTACATTATAAATTGTAGGGTCTTGAATAAAAGGAATTATAAACTGTGCCCCACCATTTAAAACACGTTTTTCCATGCCGGTAATTCTATTAAAGACTACCCCTCTTTGCCCGGCGCCAACAAGAATAATGAGATTAGGCAAGACAAAAAATATTACAACAACAGCAATAATTAGCATCTTGTATTTTGACAAAAATTTGTCAGGGTCAAAGTCTTTTCCACCCTTTGGGTTAATAAAAAAATCTGGGATATCTGGTCTTTCCATAACTTTGATAATAACATTTAATTCAAAGCAATAAGAAAAGTCAAAAAAACACGTTCAATGAAAAATTTATGAATATATGTATAGCAGTGATTATCAATTATTTACAAAAAATAACGCTTATGAAAAAAAATACTTTTATTGCTATAATCTTGTGCATGTCTAAAATTAAAGTTGGTATAAATGGTTTTGGTAGAATTGGCAGAAATGTCTTTCGTACCTTAAATGAGAATTTCTCAGATAAAATTGATGTGGTCACTATTAATGACCCTGTCTCTGACCCGAAAATCTCAGCTCACTTGATTAAGTACGATAGTGTGCTTGGTCAATATAAAGGTTCTGTAAGTGCTACTGAAGATAGCATTACGGTTGACGGTAGAACTACTAAGTTTTTAAAAGAATTTAACCCTGCAGATATCGCATGGGATAAGCAAGGTGTAGATATTGTTCTTGAGTGTTCTGGTGTATTCACAGATGGCACTAAAGCAAAAGCTCATCTTGATGCTGGTGCAAAGAAAGTTTTAATTTCAGCTCCTGCTAAAAACGAAGATATTACAATTGTTATGGGAGTTAATGATAATGAATACGACCCAGCTAAACACAATATTATTTCTAATGCTAGTTGCACTACAAATTGTTTAGCACCTGTAACTAAAGTATTAGATGAAAAGTTTGGTATTGAAACTGGTTTAATGACAACTATTCACTCTTATACTTCTGACCAAAGATTATTAGATAACGCACACAGCGATCCAAGAAGATCAAGAGCTGCTGCTTCATCTATGATCCCTACGACAACTGGTGCGGCAAAAGCAATTGGTTTAGTTTTACCTCATTTGAATGGTAAATTAAATGGTTTTGCAATTCGTGTACCAACCCCAAATGTTTCTGTTACTGACGTTGTTTTTCAATTCAAAAACAAAGTTGATAAAGATACTATCAATGCCGTTTTGAAAGAAGCTGCAGAAGGTGAGTTAAAAGGCATCTTAGCTTATACTGAAGAGCCTTTAGTAAGTATTGATTTCACTTCTAACCCTAACTCATCAATCGTTGATGCTTCTATGACCACTGTTGTTGGTGATAATCAAGCTAAATTACTTGCTTGGTATGATAACGAATATGGTTACTCAAACAGACTTTGTGAGCTTGCAATAAAAGTTGCAGCTTCACTACCTGTGGCAGCATAGTTGATCAACAAAAAAACAATTTTAAAACCTCACTTATTTCAAGTGAGGTTTTTTTATTTTGCAATATTTACAATTAAGGGCGTGCTTCCAAACCCGTAATAAGTATCTCGAGTCTTTAGATTTGGGCATAAGTAGGGTTTGGTTAGACACGCCTAACAAAAGAATCAAACACCATCGCTTAGTGAGTTTCACGCAGTGAAACAAGCTAAGCGTAAGGTCGTTTGTGGGACTGATTTCTGACCCCATTTGCTAGTGATTTTAACATTTCACTGTATTTTAAAATTCAAAATGGGGTTTGGAATCAGTCCCATTAAGGGCGTGCTTCCAAACCCGTAATAAGTATCTCGAGTCTTTAGATTTTTTAACAAAGAATCAAACACCGTCGCTTAGTGAGTTTCACAAAACAAGCTAAGCGTAAGATCGTTGTGGGACTGATTTCTGACCCCATTTGCTAGTGATTTTAACATTTCACTGTATTTTAAAATTCAAAATGGGGTTTGGTTTCCAAACCCGTAATAAGTATCTCGAGTCTTTAGATTTGGGCATAAGTAGGGTTTGGTTAGACACGCCTAACAAAAGAATCAAACACCGTCGCTTAGTGAGTTTCACGCAGTGAAACAAGCTAAGCGTAAGGTCGTTTGTGGGACTGATTTCTGACCCCATTTGCTAGTGATTTTAACATTTCACTGTATTTTAAAATTCAAAATGGGGTTTGGAATCAGTCCCATTAAGGGCGTGCTTCCAAACCCGTAATAAGTATCTCGAGTCTTTAGATTTGGGCATAAGTAGGGTTTGGTTAGACACGCCTAACAAACGAATCAAACACCGTCGCTTAGTGAGTTTCACGCAGTGAAACAAGCTAAGCAAGTCGTTGTGGGACTGATTTCTGACCCCATTTGCTAGTGATTTTAACATTTCACTGTATTTTAAAATTCAAAATGGGGTTTGGAATCAGTCCCATTATCAAACTTTGCTTATCAAGGTGAAATTCAATATGGATCTAAATTTTTAGTAACAAAGTTGGCTTTCATCATTGATTCAATATCTAAATCTTTGTCTATTTGGCTTTCATCAAGATCAATAAAAGCACTAATAATTTTGTCATCAAAAATTTTAGCAGGGCTATTATTAATACGTGCCTCTGTAATCTTGCCACTTAATTCAAAACCATAAGTTTCAATATCACCAATACTGACTCGCATTTTTTTTGCAAATATTCTTTCTTTTGGTCCCAAAATTCGTGCCTTGGAAATTCCATGAAAAGGTAAAACCTTATCATCGGTATCAGCAATAATTAAAGCTTTAATAGAATCTTCAGCAATAGTTTTATTAAAGTCAGCGATAAATTTTTTATTTTTTATAATAATATCAACAGCTCCGGAATAATTATTACGAGTGTATTTGCCCACAATATAAACCCTATCTTGGTTAAGTAATTCTTTAAAAAAGATTTTAAAAGAAGTATTAATTGGACTAAAAAATTTAAACAGAGTCATATCACTTGTCCAAATCTTTTTTTCCTTTGTCTTTGGATCAACTGTAATAATCAGAAATTCCTCTAAAAAATTAATGCTGTTTTTAGGGCTAACATTTAATTTCAAATCAATAACAGCTAGTTTTTTAAGTCCTCTCCTTCCAGAAGAACAGTAAAATTATCTGCGCTAACTTTATGCTGAGCAACAAAAGCTATTAACAAAACAATTAAACAACGAATAAAGATCAAGACAGAACTTCCTTGATTTTCTTTGCCATCCTAGAATTCAATTCGTGACCGGCTTTGACACTTGTAATTTTTGCTTTTAGTGCTAAAGGGTTAAAACCAGACAAATACAAATCACCAATTAAATCTAAAAGTTTATGACGAGCAGGTTCATTATCAAAAAACAAATCTTGTTTAAAGCCATTATCATCAAATCCTAAAACCCAATTCTCTAAACCTAAAATTTGATTTTCACTATAAGAACTAAAAGTTCGAGCTCTCAGTAAATCTGAACAAGGTAGATTTTGATTCCAAGTATAGCTCTGAGTTTTCAAATAATTATGATTAGAAATCAATTGATAACTCGCTGAAAACTCTTGAGCAGGTTGAAGCAATATGTACCTAGAAGCATCACTTTCATCAATGATTTTTATTTCTTCTTTAAAGACAAAAGTTTTTAATGGAGAACTATGAAAATGCTCAGTAAAAAAATCAAACCAAAACATAGCTGAACCATCAGCAAAAGGAAGCTCTTCGGCATCCAAAAAAACATCAACATTGGTTAAATTAGCACAAGCTGCTGCTGCCATAAAATGTTCTGTAAGACAAATGCAATTATTATTTTTAGCAAGGACTGTATTTCTTTGGGTACTAAAAATATTTGCAACATCAGCTTCTATAATCTCTCCACATGGGTGAATAAACCTAATACCTAGAGTTTTATTGGCTTCAATCCTTGATTGAACAGGTTTTCGAGAAATTAAACCATAAGCTGTTAAAATATTTTTACTAGTAGAAATATCAAGCAATATAGCTATATTATAGACAAAAGCAAAAAAAAAAGTTAGAAATAGTGGTTTTCAACTAGGTTAAAAATATAAAACACTTGCAAAATAGCTTTACGTATTGATACAATATTGTTTGATAATGTCAATTATAGATATTAGCAAAAAAAAAATATTTTTGGCGCTGGAAAGTTAGTAAAAAAACTTCCAGGCGTCAATAAATTAATTGGCAAAAAAAATCAAGAATTAGAGAATGTTAATAGGGATAAACATATTCAACTCACAGAAGATCTCGTTAACACTGCACAAAATAATGAACTAGCATCATACGGACTAGCAGATGAGTTAAGTGGCATCTTAGAACTAACAAAAATTGAAGATCCTTACATCAACGACGGTATCGATTTTTTTGAACAAATTACGCAAAAACATATAAAGCAAAAAGGCACCCAAAGAGGTAAGAAAATAGAATTATCCGACAAGGTCTTAAGTGATAGCTGTATAAGATTTATAGATTCACGTGAAGAAATATTTAAACAAAGAATACTATCTCTAAACCAAAAACAAACTAATAGCAAATTAATAAACTACCAAGACTATGACAAAATTTTCAATGATTTTTTTCAAGAGACATTAATTTTAATCTATAACTTTAATAACTTTGTATTTTCAAGGTTAACAAAAACTGATTTAGAAACTTCAAACATTGACTTAATGCAAGCTTTGAAGATGACTAAGAATATTACTGCAAATCTATGCTCTAGGTTTATAAATGATTTTGAATTATTACTAAATCACTTACCTAAAGATGAAGACAATAAAACACAAGAATATCAAAACACAATAAAAACAAAATACAAAGATACACTTGTAAGGCTTTTAAAAGGTTCTAGATTTGGCATTATCTCTCATAATATTTTTTCAGGTATTGAAAAGTTTTATTTAGCTAAGAAAAAATTATCATTAAATAATTTACAATCTTTAAAAGAGTTTCACCAAGCAGTTTCAGGAGCAATACTTTTATCAGCTAGCACCGAGAATATTCAAGAGACGGGGCAAATAAATAAAAGATTTATAACAGAAGGTCTTGAAAGGTTATCAAATTTGATAGTAGAGCAAAGTCTTTTAAATAAAAATCCAAATACAACTAATCAACAAAATGAATTAGAAAATTCCATAGCAGATATGAAAAAGTTTTTAGCCGACATTGGCTCTCAAGAAGATGCAATGAGTGAAAAACTACTTGAATTAAAAGAACTAGTAGCTAGCAAACAACTTAGTTTAGGCTTATCACAAGAAGATACAAAAGCAATAATAAATGATTATCAATCAGTAAGAAATGCTATAAGAGATGAACTCGGTGAATTCCCAGAAGAAAAAATACGCAGTATAACACTGGAGGCTCAATCGGTAATAAATACATTGATAGGTTCTAAAAGAAATGTAGAAGCAAACGATTTTTCAATATATTTTAAAAGAAATATTTTAGAAACATCTCTAAAAGCTGCATATTGTGTACTATCCAAATATATGGATAAAGAAAATTTGTCTGCAAAACTTGGAGAAAATATCCAACCAAAATGGCTCAAAAATTTTTTTGATAGAGAAATACTACGCTTCCAAAAAATCATAGAGCAAGATCCTTCACCAAGAAAAACTATCAATTTAGCCTTTGCCATGTGTGATATTGCAAAAGCATTAAACCAACCAGATATAAGATATTTCAGTCATTCAAATTTCATTAGCAGACACAAACTTACTAAAATAGCAGAATCTGCACTAAAAAGAGTAAGTGGCTTTACTGATGTGAACTATACACCAATTGCATTAAAACTTTATAGCGAATTATTTTCTAACTTAGATACTGATGCACAAAAAGCAAATTTGAATCCCACTGAAATCAAATGGTTGCATCAGCATATTGATCGTTTAATGCAACTATTTACAATTATAGACCCTCAAGATGGCAAAGCAAAATTTGGTTTGGGTCACGAAAATAAATATGAGTTAAAGAAATTTCACGAGATACAAGACCTCTTTAAAAAACAAGGTTATGTTTCTCAAAACTTAGATTTAGTAATAAAATATTTTCAAAATGCCGTAAATAATGCAAGTTTACGTAAAAAAAGAAATAGTAAATATTCAGACTTAGACTCAAGAAATATTTTACTTTCAACTGCTTTACTTTATCAGTACATAAAATTTATCCCTGAAGAACGAACAAATTTAGAAGAACTAAGAAATGCAGAAAAAATAATTGAATTATTTTTTGATGGAGATCGTAAAATTAGATCAAATTTACCAAAAGAACAAAAGCCAAAAGTTCTTGACGAATTATGTGGTACTGAATCTGATCCAGAAAGCAAAATACCTATTTCTAAAGCAAAATATGACCGAAATGGATTTTTAAGATCTTATGCACTGGGACTTGAAGAAAAATTAGATATTTATATTGCAGGAAAAACAATTGATGCAATAGATTTAAATTCCTTACTAAACTTTTACTACAGACTTGAAGAAAATAAAAATCGAAGTCTTGAAAGACAAGCACAAAGAGAAGCCAGTTCTGAGTATAGAGAAAAATTATCAGAAGCAGAACGCTGGAATAGTATGGGAACTTGGACAAGACAAGTTGAGGTGCACAACAAATTTTATGACGGCAAAAACAAAGAACTGCTACCTCCATTAGAAGATAAATTAGTTCAACTTTTAGACACAAACCAAGAAGCCGTGATTAAATTTGTAAACAGTATTAGTAACAAAACAGTAAAAGAAAAATTCTCTGTAAGGATTGCCCAAGAGCTTTTCAAAAAAGCCAGTGAAAAAGCAAAGATTATCAATCAAAGAATTTACAAAGGTCACCTAGAAGTAAAAGATACCAATGTCGCACTCATTAATAATTTGGTCGATATCCTAACAAAATTAGGTTATTGTGCTCAACTCTCAAATACAGAAATGAGCTCTCAACTTTTAGTCTCAAGTAATTCAATACTTGGAGAACAAGATAGATCTGCATTTGAAGAAAACTTTAATCAAATAAATCAACTTATGTCATCTAGATTTTTATTAAGTAAAGAGATAAATAGTGTCAGTCAAAATATAAAAGACTTAAAAGAGAAATGTTTATACCTGCTAAAACAGTTTAAAATAAGACCAACGCTGGGTAATATCTTAGAATGGATTCCAGAAGAAAAACTAATAAAACTGGTTCATGCAAAAACTTCTGGAACTTATACTCAAGCAGCTTAAGAAAAAATTTAAAGATTTTGTTTTATCTTGCATTTGCAGGCTTATCGTGGCATGATTTAAATCTTGAACTTTGTCTTCAAAGTTTTTGGCTGGGTAGCTCAGTTGGTAAGAGCGGTGGATTCATAACCCACAGGCCGGCAGTTCAAATCTGCCCCCAGCTACCATTTTTTGTTTAGTTATAATAGTGACGTGAGAAAAAAAACTTTAATTGTTTTAGCTATCTTTAGTTCTATATTAGTAATCTTTACTACCAGCTATGTTTTATTTAAAGATCAATTCAAAGAAAAATTAATCCCAGAAATCCAAAAACAAGTCAAACTAAACACACAACTTGATTTTGAATTTTCTGATTTTTCTCTAAGCCTAAAAGACCTAATACTACTAAAACCAAGCCTAAAAATAAAAGAGGCAAAGATAGAAAATGTTTTTTTTGCAAAGAGCATAAGGATTCAAGTTTCCCTAAAAGAACTTCTTCACAAAAAAATCGTTATCAAAAAACTTATTGTTGATCAAGCCAATATAGAACTTGAAGAAAACCAAAAAGGTGAAATTCAAATCAAAACATCCTCTAATTTACAAGCACTTAGTCAAACAAATAATAACTCTAATAACAATCAAGAATTACAAGAGCTGGAACTTAATGACTTACAAATTAAAAATAGCCTAGCTCAAATAAAATTACAAAATCTTACTGAAAAAATAATTATTAATGATATTAATTTCAAAGTTTATAACCTAAAACTAAATGAAAAAGGTCAAATAGCTTGCGATATAAACCTCAAAGCTAACTTATTTGAATCAGCAAACTCTAAAATAAATTTAAATGGTAGGATTGGACCAATTTCTCAAGACTACAAAAAAATACCTGTAAACCTTAAACACAACTCTATTATTAGCCTTAATAGTCTTCCTGAAAAATTATTAAAAGAAATATTTGCGGGATTTTTACAAAATAAAAACACTCAAATTATTATTGACTCTAAAATGCAAGGAGATTTATTGTCGATTACTAAAGGTCAAGGACAGCTGAGTGTTGATAACCTTAAGCTTGGTAAATCAGCTAAAGAATTTGTTCATTCGAATATCAATATTCCAATATCACTCGAATTTAATAACAAAATTACTCCGACACTTTTACTAGAAACTAAAGATGCAAAAATAAAAATTGAAAGTGATGAAAAAGATTCCGGAATTTTAATGCTAAATGCACAAATAGGATTAAATCTTAAAACCGGATTTATACAAGGTAATTCGAGTGGGGAATTAACAGGTCTTGAGGTCAAAAACTTACTTGATGCCTTTAGTGAATTTGGTAATTATATTTCTGGACAATTATTTCTTACAAATTACAAACTGAATTTTCAAGCAACTGACTTTACAAAAATTGCTAATAAGACTGTCGCTACAGCCAATCTGGAACTTAAAAATGGAAGCATTTATATTTTAGAATCAATTACAAAATACAAAGAATTTGCCAAACAAATTTTAAATTCTTTGGGTTCAAATATAAAAACAGAAAAACTCAAAGGTAAATTTACTGCGTGTAAAGCAAAATTAAGTTTACAAAAAAGAACTTTAAAATCAGATGAGATCATGATCAAAGTAGATGATCAGATTTCAATTAACGGTTCGGGAGAATTGCGTAAATTTAAATGGCTTGTTTACAATATCAATTTAGATATTCCTAAACTAAGAACAATTCCAATAAAAATTAGAGGTGAATTAGAAAACCCTAAAATATATCCCGATATAAAAAAACTAACTCAAAATGAACAAAGCCCAGCAATTAATACTCTCTTACAAACTGGATTAAAAGATTTATTAAAGAGTAAATAAAAAACTAAACTTCGTTATAACCTTCTGCAATCATCAAGACACGAAGTTTTTTTGTCGCTTCTCTAATCATGTGAGAAACACGTGAAGGTGAGACTCCAAGTTTTTCGGCAACTTCATTACCACTAGCATTTTTATAAAACCTAAGTTCAATTACTTTTTTCAAATTATCAGGTAGTTTAGAAACAGACTTTTTTAAACTCTTTTTCATTGCTAAAAGCTCTAAGCGATCTGACTCATCAACTCCATTAGGATCACTAATACTAAAACCAGTATCTTCAGCCATTGAATCAACAGACATGATTACTTCATAAACAGCAGCACGAGCATCTTCAGCAGTTTTAATCTCTGAAGAGACTTCAGCAGTTTGTTCTTTTGCTTGTGCGCCTTTAGCGTCAATAGAATCTTTGTCTAAAGCAACAACTTTTTTTACACCATACCAGCTTTGTCTTGAGCGCAATTCATCTTTCATTGCCCACTTTACAGACTGTGCTATATAACTTGAATTATATTCAACAGATTCTGAGTTTCTAGCTGTATCAATTAACTTATTTACAGCAATTAATCCAGTGTTCACAAGTTCGTCGTAACTTAAAATTTTTCCAGTTTTACTGCCATACTCTTTTTTTGCAATCATTTCAACAATAGGCATAAACTCGGCAAGATCCTTACCTTTATTTAAAGTCTTAGAAGTGATTTTTAGAGATTTTATTTTATCTTCTTGAGTCATCTGGTCTTATTTAGAATTTGCCCCTGTTACTAATATTTTATACCACTTTTTTTCAATTAAAATTTAGTATCAATCAAAAAAATTTTCTTATCTAATCTACAAAGTATAGTTTTTTAATTCTTTTATCAAAAAAATTGGCTTTTTAAAAATATATATGAAAAAATCTATAACATGAAAGCTATTATCTTTGCGGCTGGGCTATCGTCTCGACTTGGTGAACTTACAAAAGAACTGCCAAAATCATGTTTAGCAATTACAAAAAATCAAAATATGATTGAAAGAAATCTATTTTTGTTAATCAAAAATGGATTCACAGATATAACGATTATTACCGGTCACGCCAAAGAAGCTTTTGCAGAAATTATTGCCAAACAAAAGATCAAAATCAATACTATCTATAACGAACTTTACATAGAAAGAAACAATATTTATACAGCTTACCTTTGCAAAGATATTTTAGATGAAGATACCTTGATTTTAAATTCTGATTTAGTTTTAGAAGAAGAAATAATCAAAATTGCTCAAAAACAAATGCAAAGCTCAAAAGAAAGTTTTATGCTTATCGATGATTTCAATCAAGTTGATGAAGAATCAATGAAAGTTTATGTGGATGAAAATCAAAAAATCACACGCGTTAATAAAGCCCTTAATCTAGAACAAAGTCTGGGAGAGTATATCGGGGTCTTGCGGATATCCAATGAAGACAAGCCATGCTTTATTGAATCAATGCAAAGCATTTTAGACAAACAAGAATTTAATCTTTACTATGAAGATGCTATAGATAGAGCAAGTGCTAAAATGAATGTTCATGCAATTAGTACACAAGGTAAATTGTGGACAGAAATTGATACCTTAGAAGATTTAGCAAAAGCTAGAGAACTAGCAAAAAATTTAGAAGCAGAGTTAAAAGTTTAATGCAATCAATAGACATTCCAAACAAAATAAAAATTTGTGAAAACGCACAAGAACTTGAAGTCTATTTGAACAGTTTTTTTAGCAGTCATGAAAACGAAAATTTTTTATTTCAATATAGTGACTTTGGCAAAAGCATATTTGAAAAACAAATTAAGCCACTGCTAAAAAATATAAAATTTAAAGAAATCAATTCTAGAGAAGGTGTTGAGCTTGATGAAAATATTGATTGGCTATTTAGTGTTGGTGCAGGTAGGACTTTAGACATCAGTAAAATGTCTGCCTATAAATCAAAAGCAAAATTAGCATGTTTACCAACTATGATTGCTCATGATGGAATTTGTTCACCTGTTGCAGTTATAGACAACAAAAGCTCAGGCGCAATTGTACCTTCAGCACTTTTTATTGATCTAAGTATCATAAAAAATTCTCCTATCGAGCAAATTTATGCTGGTGTGGGAGATTTGGTCGCAAACCTTTCTGCAATTGAAGATTGGTATTTAGCAAAAGAATTCAAAGCCGAAGAACTAGATGACTTCGCAATTATTCTCTCAAGAAGGGCAGCTCAAAGTATCATTGCCAAACTAGAAATAAATTTAGAAAACCAAGAACAAGATAGAAAAAGTTTTTTGACTAGCTCTGAATTTTTACATTCATATATCGAAAGTTTGGTATTGTCTGGAATTTCAATGAGTATCGCAGGAAGCTCTAGACCCTGTTCAGGAGCTGAGCATTTAATTTCGCACGCTATTGATGAGATCTATGGAGCAAATCAAAAAGCCTTACACGGTATTCAAGTTTTAGTTGCAACACTTTACTTAGAAAAACTAAGAGCAAAAGATTTATTGCTACAAACTACAATCACAGACCAAGAATCAAAATTAACTAATATTTTAAAAGCCTACAATATGCCTTCTAGTTTTGCAGATATTGATATTGAAGAACAAGATTTAAAAAAAATCCTTGAAAAAGCACCCTCAACAAGACAAAATCGCTATACAGTTTTAGACCAACTCAATCAAAAAAAAGTTTTTTGACCCCTTACTTTTCAAAATAAATTTGCCACTATATAGAGCATGCTCGGATATAGTGAAGAAAAAAGTATATATTTTTCTATACAAAACCATACTGGCTATGCCAAATTAAAACATCCATTTGAATTTATTGATTTACAGAATTTTAGTCACCATGAGTTAGAGTCTTGTATTGAAACAGGATGCTTTACGGGAATTCCTCAGTTTAAATTTATTGATTTCAAAAAAGGATTTAGTTTTGAACATAAACAATGTCATGCCGCTGAACACAAGACCTATAAGGCCTTTAAAAAGAATATTAGAAACTTAAAAAGCAAAACCCAATATGAAGATTTTAAATATTATATTCCAAGCCTTGAAGAAATAAAAAACACTAATAGCTTTTCTATATTCTGCGGTACTAGTTTCATCATTAGCTCCACACTCGCTACATTAACAATGGCTTTGCCAAATATACTGAAATATAAAAATCACGATATTTATTTTATGAGTTTTTGGATTTTATTTTCATTATGTGAGTTTTACTTCTGCTCAAAAATTATTCAAAAAAAATATCTTAGCGAACCAAATCATATTCAAATTCTACTTGCACAAAAAGCTTTAAAGGAGGCACTAAATGGAAACAACAATAAACCAAATACTTGCAATTAGCATCACAATCACACAAATATTAGTCATTATTATGGCAATCACACTACCAATATGGGCGTATAAAATCATTGACAAATGTTTTATCAATAAACATGAAGCACTAAAAACCCAATACACACATACAAATACCCATACACAAATTATTGCATCACTAGGAACAACAACAGCAGGCGTATTTATAATTCAAATTTTGCCGTTAATTTTTAGCATTATCGGTGAAGTCGGGGGGGATTTTGGTATGTCATCTATTTACGGAGAATTCACTCCGGGAGCAATAGGCATTAGTAATTATGCTGATAATTTTTATGCTCTTACAGCTCAGCTAAGTGATATGCTGCAACAAGTTGCTCCAATGGCTGCAGTAGGGTTGGGAGGGTTTAATTTAATCAATAAACTCTCAAGAGGATTACCTGCTTAGATGATTAAAGTCTATAAGCACTTTAATACTCCACTTGAACTCTTTTGGGGATTGAGCTTCAGTAAAATAATACGGATAATATTATTATCTACGGGGATAATAATATTATTTAATTACTGCAAACTAAGTCCCCAAAACCCATTATCACTATTTATATTCATTCCAGCTGTATTCATTCTAGCTATTATTATCAAATCAGAAGATGACTTTTACACAAATTTAGTTTTACATCCATTTCAAGATCATATATTTTTACTAAATAAAAAATCAAAAACATATGCAAACATCAAAACTACTATAAATAAAATTAAAGACTGTACTCTTTACAAAAATGATAAAAGCATATGCCAAATAATTAAAATTGATTATGGCATTAGTATTCAAAACCTAAACAATGAAGAACAAGAAAGTATTTTAGATTTATGGTCAAGCTTACTAAGTGAGTATAATAAAATAACTAATTACGATGATTACTTTGCTAATATATTACTCAAAGAGGAACTCACCTTGCATACAAGTATTAAGCAGGGCTCTAATGAAACCATTTACTACATTGGCATTCATCAAGATGCTTTAAATGAAGATAAATCAATTATAGAAAGATTTATTGATCTAGTAAAAAACAAATTAGCATTAACAGACGCACAAGACTATAACCATAAAAAAGAATTAATATTACTTAAAGAAAAAGTTGATTTTTGCAAGAGTTACTTAAATAAAATGCAAATCAACTGTAAATCACTTGATGAATATGAAATTAAAAAACTTTTTGAAAATCAAGTTGGCTTTTTTTTTCAAAAAAAGGCTTACTGATTGATAAAGGAAATCATTTAGAACTCAAAGAGAATGGCAAAAAAACATTTTTAAAAAATTATTGTCTTGAAACTATCCCTGATAGTGGAGATTTGAATTTTTGGCTAAAAGATTTTTTCTTAAGATTCAAAACAAACACTTTTATTACAATTAAATTTGAATATCGAGATGCCTATAAAGACATTAAAAAGGTAGAACAAAAAGCTAAATACCTAAATGAATTTAAAAAAACCAAAAAAGCAATCAATAAAAGTATCATCCAAGAAAGCCAAAGCCTTTCAAAGACTTTAATAGAAAGACCCTATTCATTTAACTTAAGTATAGACTTGACAATAAAATGCAATACTATTGATGACTTAAAAGAAATTGATCGATTAATAACTCGTCCGCATAAAAATGCAGTATGGAACAAACAAAGCCGTAAACAAATAAAAGGGCTCAAAGCAAATTTACTAGGCTCTAGAATTAATGAGTCACACAAAAAACACTATAGCGACTTAGCTTTAGCACAAGCATGTTTTTGTTTTTATGCCAATAACTTTCCCACAGATAGTCTTTTTAAGATCGGTAAATCTCTCACTGACAATAATGATATTTTTTTTAATGAAGCAAACAAAAAACTACACAAAACAAGATCAATAAACTTTATTGGCGATTCTGGATCAGGTAAATCAATGGCAGCAAAATTTATGATTAGCCAAAGACTAAAACACAGTATTCACAATCATTTTGTAATTATTGACAATAGTTCAGATGGCTGGACAGACTTTTGTCGTATTCACCAAGGTGAAATTATTGACCTTAATCAAGCTTTAGAACATAGGGTATATTTCAATCCATTACAAATTAACACTGAACTTGAACAACAAGTAAAAAACTTGAAAATACAAGAACTTTTATTATTTTTTAGAGCACTTAGCAATAATGACGAACTTACTTTAGCAGAAATTGATTTTTTAACAAAAAGTTTAAATGCATTTTTTGATAAACAAAAGAACGCAAAACTTTCTGATTTATATTTGTTTTGGTCAACATGGCACGATAAAGAGCTGACACAAAAATGGCAAATCTTAATTTCACCATATTGCAAGATCACAAATGGAGCATATGCATATCTTTTAGATGGAAGCCCTAGTAAATTTGACAAACAACTAACATTATTTCAATTTAGTAAAATCAATCAAGATTCTAATTTCTCTGATCTATGTATGTATCTTATTAACCAAGAGCTACAAGTTAAAGCACAAGATCTTAATAAGAAAATCACTTTAGTTATTGATGAAGCCTGGAAAATTTTTCAAAGTAAAAAATCAAAAGATTTTTTTTCTTACTATGCAAGAGCAGGTCGAGCTCTTGAATGTGCATTATGGACTATTAGCCAAAAACCTACAGACCTAGGACGTGAAATATATTCAAACGCTAGTAATAATATAAGTTTTCATTTAAAAGAAAAAAAAGATCAAGAACAACTCAAAGCTATTGCTGGTTTTGCAGAACATGAATTAAAACTTTTTACAAATAGCTTATTAAAAACAACAGGTTGCTGCCTTATAAAATCAAACTTTGGTACTGATTTAGTAGAAGTACAAGTAGCAAAAGAAGATTTATTAATATGTTCATCAGACAAAGATTGTTTAATGCAAAAAAAAGGACTTTGAAATGTTGAATAGGTGGTTAGTTCAGCCAGGAAAAGTAAAAAAACTACAAAGCTTGTTGGCTTTAAGTTTTATTACCAATTTATTTTTAATTGCACAAAGCTTCAAGCAAACTCATAAAGAAAAACTAATTCAAAACAGCATTCAGCAAAAAGATACAACAAAAATTAACAACCAGGAGATTTTAAATTTCACAAAGCAATATTTAAATTATTTTTTTGATACCGGATTAATCGCAGAAGAATTTTTAATCAAACATACTAACCAAGACTTGTTTACACAACAAATAAAGCCTCAAATCATGATTAGAAACTCTAAAAACTACAAAAGTATATTTGATATAAACGATTCATACATAGAGTTTCTTGATCAAGAAAAATACAGAGTGATTTTAATAGGTACAGAAAATTTCAAAGACAAAAAATTTATTACACGTGAAATAACGATAGTAATCGAGATACTCTACTCAAAAGAAAACTTTGAAGTGATTTCAATACCAAGATTTGAGGTTACAACATGAACTTTTGTTTACTAGCCTTAATATTTTTGATCAGCAATTTTCATAGTGTAAATGCTTTCTTTTTTGATAACAACAAAGAGTACATTGAAGATACAGCAAAATTTCAAAATATAAATTTAAATACAAAAATCTCCCCCCTAAAAGATCTTAGAGTTGAATCTAATAAAATTCTTTTTTGGGATGACTTAGAAAAGCAACATGAACAAATAGCCTTGAGTAACGAAGAAGCCTTTAAAAACTTTTCTTATAACAAAATAACTGGAATGTCTAATGGACTCATTGATGTCACATTTCAAGTACGCAAAGGAGTCAAATTAGCTATTGAAGAAACCTTTGGAGGCTATGCCGAATACCAAAAACGTAAAAGTGCTGAAGAGATTGTTAATTCAAGTTTTGAAAATAGGAAGAAGCTCAATAAAACTTTATTTTTTAAAGAAGAAGAATTTGGCGAAAAAAATATCTTTGATCTATTTAACATTTTTTCCAATAACATCAATAAAAAAACATCTAGTTACAAAATCATTAACTCCATAATAAATACAACAATTATTGACAAGCTAAGAAAAACAACAAGATACTTTGCAATGCTTTTACTGAGTGCATTTCTTATCATTAAGGTTTTACAACAAATCAAAAAAAATGTAAGTGTTGAAAATATATTTAGTCAAAATATTCTTCAAGTCATATCAATCATAATTTTCATAAAGTTTTCTAGCGTTTTTTTTGATATACATCTAAATCTTTTTAATAACGCAAGCCTAACTTTTTTGAGTTATTTAGAAGAATATAATCTAATAAATCATATGCACACAAGCGCAGTCTGGAATGAATTTAGTAAGCAAGCAGGATATTTTCCCAGCTTAGCAATTGCTATATTAGACTTAATCTCACAAATTTTCATTGGCTTATTTTATTTGATTTTAATTGCCTATGTGAGTTTTAGCATTGTTCTTTTTCCTTTTTGGGTGCTTCCCACTATTTTTTCGAGTTTGAAAAATCATTTTTCAAATAACTATTTAAAATGGATACAAGCAAACTTAGCTCTTATAGCAAGTCCAATACTTATCATTATTTTTGATATACTCGCTCAACAGCTTCAAGGTTATTCTTTATTTTTGTGTTTACTAGCAAAAACCCTGAGTTTTTATGGCTGTCCCTTGGTTATGCTTTTTATTTTTTTTAAAATAAACAACAAATCTAATGGCGATTATGAGAAAATCAATGAAAACAACCTTTTAATAGATGAATTAAAAGATCTTATTGCAAATAAACAATGATCATAAATGGCAATATACTAGATTTAATTTTAGTAGCTTTAATTAGTTTTATAGCTAGCTTTATTTTGCACAATTATTTATTTGAAAAAGAAAAAAAACACTTTGTCGAAAAACACAAAAAACTTATTGAAAAATTTTTAGCAATAAATATTAGTCACCTTCATGATTCAGCAAACTTATTCAATCTCATCAAAAACAATGCAGAAGAACAAAAAATTATAAATTTTGCAACTGGCGCAGCCTATCACTACAGATCAATTTTCAACTCACTCAAAAAAACTTTTTTTGTTATACAAAATCAGAATTTTAAAAATTTAAACGAAGATACAATCTCACAATTAATTGCCAAAGAAGAAATTGACCTAAAGGACTTAATTAATATAGAACTTTTTCAACTTGGAAATTTCTCAGAGATAGAAATAGAAGATCATACTAAATCTAACTATGCCTTTATATACGGTAATTTTGATTTATTAACAAAGGTTGTTTTAAACCTTGTTGAAAATGCTTTAAAATACTCAAATACAAAAATCAAAATCATTCTCACAGAAATAAACAATCGATACATTCTAAAGATTATGTCTTTTGGAAAATCAATTTCAGAAGAAATAAAAACAAAAATTAATAATCAAATCTACAAAGATCTTGAAGGGCACGGCTTAAGTAGTTTGGTAGAAATCATGAATTACCATAATGCCAATATTGAAATTTCATCAATTCAAGATGAGGCGAGCTCAATAAATTTAGAATTTGAAAAATTTATTGCCACTAGAAAAACACCAATAATAAAAAAAGCTTTCAACAACAAAAAAAATAAACAATTTGTTTGGCTACCAATAGTTGGTTTAATAGCATTAATATTTTTCTTAAAGCAAATCATCTCGATTTTACAAAAACTAATCAAAAATACCATAAGTCAAAATAGAGATTTCCTCCGACTTGAGCAAATGATTGATAAAGAAACAGAAAACTTAAATTTAAAACTTGATTTATAGCTACTGTAAAAAAAGTATTTGAGCTATTTGACCTAGCTTGGATTGGGTTATCTTAAATAAATTAAATCTTTTACTTGTTATACCTAAATCAAAGAAGGGATAAAAATTAAAGCCTAAAGGCAGGAAAAAGAAAAAAATGAAGATTTTTGAAGATGTTATAGATTTCACACTTTTTGGCATAGTCACATTTGTGATTTCAGTATCATTGCTAAACCTTTAATTTTTCAATCTGCTTTAACATTGTCTCTAAGACTTCATCTTTAGTTTTATCATCAGTAATAATTTCAATAGCATCATCTGCTTTTTTTAAAGGTGCAATTTCTCTATTTGAATCTTCTTGGTCTCTTTTTTCAATTTCACTAATCAAAATTTCAAGAACAGGATCTTCACCTAAAGCTTTTAAATCTAAGATTCTTCTTTGTGCTCTTGTTTTTGCAGAAGCTAACAAAAAAAATTTAATTTCTGCATCAGGAAAAACAACAGTTCCAATATCGCGTCCATCCATAACAACATCATGTGCTTGAGCAAGTTTTCTTTGTTGGTGCAATAAAAAATCACGTACATTTTTAAAACTAGCAATATAACTTACATGCTGACTAACAACCGATTTTCTGATTTGATCATCGAGTCTTTCACCATTTAAATGTATAGAATTACCATTATCAGAAAATTGCAAATTGAAATTTTCTAAAATACTATCTAACAAACTTTCATCATTATCAGATTTAAGACCCGCAGTTTTTTCAAGCCATTTTAATGTAACAACTCTAAACATTGCACCACTATCAATATAAACAAAGCCTAATTTATTAGCAATCAATTTTGCTGTTGTACTTTTGCCACTTGCCGCTGGACCATCAATTGCTATTTTCATTAGATACTTGCTTCTTTTGCATCAACTATATCTTCATTCATTTGCGGGTTTAATTTAGCACTTTCTCTTTTTTCAAAATAACGATTTATAGCATTTAAATAAGCTTGAGCAGATGCCAACAAAATATCCGTATTTGCAGCATGACCGCTATAAATAGCCCCACTTTCATCATCTTTAACTCTGATAATAACCTCACCAAGTGAATCTATACCTTCAGTTACAGACTTAACCGAAAACTCTATTAAAGTACAACTCGCTTTTGTCAATTTACGTATACATTTACAAATTGCATCAACAGGACCAGTTCCAAGCTCAGCACCCCTTAAGACATTTGTTTTATCTCTTTGATCTTGAAGCATAACACTTGCAGTAGGCAGCCCAGAACTACCGCAGGTTACTTGTGCGTGCAAGAGCTCAAATGTTGCTTGCAATTCACTAGTAAGAGCACTATCGGTTGTTAGGCTAATTAAATCTCTATCATCAACACGTTTTTTCTTGTCAGCAAGTAAAATAAATTTTTGATACAACTCTTCAAGTGTTTCATCATTAATATGTTTAAAACCTAACTGTTCAATTCTTGATTTCAAAGCATGTTTGCCAGAACGTGGGCCTAGTGGAATTTGTGTAGAAAGTAAACCAATTTCTTCTGGGTTTATAATCTCATAGGTTTTTTGGTTTTTCAGCATGCCATCTTGGTGAATACCAGATTCATGCGCAAAAGCATTAGCACCAACAATAGCTTTATTTGGTTGCACAAAAATACCTGTTACATTTGAAACTAATTTTGAAGTTCTCATAATTTGAGTTGAATCTATATTAGTTTCTAAACCCAAATCTTTGCGAGTCTTTAAAATCATGACAATTTCTTCTAAGCTGGCATTACCAGCTCGCTCGCCAATACCATTGATAGTACATTCTATTTGCCTTGCTCCATTTGTAATGGCGGCAAGAGAATTGCCAGTTGCCAAACCTAAATCATTATGACAATGCACTGAAATAATCGCTTTATCAATATTTTTTACATTTGCTTTTATATCAGCAATCAAATTACCAAACTCCATTGGAGTCGTATAGCCAACTGTATCTGGGATATTAATTGAGGTAGCACCACTTTCGATAGCGGCTGTAATTATTTCATACAAAAAACTTTTTTCGCTACGACCAGCATCTTCAGGAGAAAACTCAACTTCATCCACAAATGATCTAGCGTAAGCAACCATTTCTTGAGCTCTTTTTAAAACTTCATCTGCATTCATCTTTAGCTTATATTCCATATGAATTGCTGAAGTCGCAATAAAGGTATGTAACCTTTTACTATAAGCTTGCTCTAATGCTTTTGCCGCAGTCTCAATATCTTTAGGCAAAGCTCTTGCCAGCGCACAAATTGTAGGACCGCCCTTGATACCAACTTCTTTTGCGATATTAGCAACAGCATTAAAATCTCCAGAACTAGAAATCGGAAAACCCGCCTCGATTACATCAACTTTTAAAGCAGCAAGCTGTTTTGCAATTGCTAATTTTTCATCAGCATTCATAGCAGCCCCGGGACTTTGTTCGCCATCTCTTAATGTGGTATCAAATATAAAAACTCTGTTATCTTCAGACATATTGCTTTTGCAATTATACTATTTTACTTGTCTTACTGCAAAACTTAAATGATAACTTTGAGGCACTAAAGTAAGGTAGCTAGGTTAAATTATTGAATGATGAGACAAAATGAACACGGTCCGAAGTGTCCTGAGACAAAATGAACACGGTCCGAAGTGTCCCAGTTATCGGGACTTGTAGATAGTACCTCGTCTTTTTGCAAAATAAGAAATCAATAATATAATACTTATTGCGTACAAATTTTCAGGGAAAACTACAGCATAAAAAAAACAATACTAAACCGAATTGCAAGTATTTGCCTAATATTTTTATTAGCTATTTTTTTCAACTTAAAAACAAATGCCCAAGAAGCAAGTAAAGTTCTAAACAACCTTGAATTAGAAAAATATTTTGGCAAAGCCATAATTTCAGAAATTTCCATCAAGGGAAACCGGCTCATAAAAGACTCTGAAATAAAAAAAGAAATATTCTCTATGCCCGGTAGCTTACTACAAAAAGAAAATATTCTTGCTGATTTACAAAAAATCTATCAACTTGGTTATTTTGAGGGAGATAGCCTAAAAGCAACACCTTACTTAAAAGATGATCAAAGTATTTTACTTGAATACAGTCTTGTAGAAGCACCACCCATAAACGATTTGGTGATTTATGGTAATAACAATAGTGAAATCAATGCCTATGATATTTTTGTCGACTTGATTGCTAAACCAGAAAATGCAAAATTAATCAAAGAAAAAATTCAAGAACTTGAAAGTGAGTATTTGAAAAAAGGTTTTATTGTTGCCAAAGTTGCAGACATTAATATTACTCAAGCAGGTGGCTTAGAAGTCTTTGTTGATGAAGGTTATATCAATAGAATTGTTTTTAAAGGTAATGAAAAAACCAAAGAAAGTTACTTGAAAAATGTCGTCAGAAATCAAAAAACAAATTCCGCCTATAATGAATTTGAATTTTCTAAAGATTATAAAAGATTACAAGGCACAAATTTTTTCTCTAGTATTACACGAACTGTAAGACCTAGTGAAAACTCATCTGGCTATGACTTAGTTATAGAAATGACCGAAAAAAGAACAGCCTCTGCTAGTATCGGTGGTGGTATAAACTCAACAGCTGGAGTTTTTGCAAATGCTAATTTAAACATTGCAAATATTCGCGGTAAGGGCGAAAACCTTAATGTCACTGCGATTATAGGTAGTGGTTATGGTGCTACACAATCTTTTAGAAACAATAGTGACTTTGTAAGACGAGGTAATTTAACACAAATCTCTACAAGCTATAGCATTCCTTATTTTAGAGATACCGATATGACTTTTAATACCTTTGCTAATTTTACACAAGGTGTTAATTACAATGTTGACCTTGCTGACCAAACTTCATACGGTGTTGGTGCAGGTATATCAAAAGTTTACGATAGCAAACATGTGTTTAGACTTTCTGGAACAGCAAACTATATTGATTTAAAAGATCGAGATCGAAAAACTTTTATTAATGAATTAACTAAAAACATTATCAAAGAAGACGCATTAACCCAAGAAGATATTCTCAAGAAAAAAGGAGATGATTTTCTCGGTGGCAAAGACAAAATTGCACGAGATGAAGCAAAAGCAATTCGTGATTCTCAAATTGTTTCTGGAATGTATTTTGGTTTAAGACCTTCTTATAGTTTTAGTGATCTTGATGACCCTCAGAACCCTCGTGATGGTTGGCTTACAAAAATTAATGCAGAACCTACTTTAGGTTTTGCTGGTGTTTCTAGTTTTACCAAACTTAGTGCTAGTGCAACCAAATACTTGCCGCTAGGTGAAGAGTCTTCTTTTTTACTTAATATGCGCGGTGGTAGTACTGTATTTGGAGAACTTCCTCAGTTTGCAAGTTACCGACTTGGCTCTGCTTCAGGTGTAAGAGGTTACCGTCAATTTGCAGAACTAGGTTACGGATCAGACTTAGCAATAACCACGGCTGAATTCAGAACGCCTATTTATAAAGTAATCAGTCCTTTAAAAAGATACAAGTTCAGCAAAAATGTAGATTTTGCTCTTTTTGCTGATGCCGGTTTAGTTGCAAATTCAGTACGCTATAACAGAATCACAGATCGTTTATCACAAGCAGCAGCTATAGGTTTTGGTATTCGGGTTAAATTACCTTTAGTCGGTGCTTTAAGGTTCGATATGGGTTTTCCACTAATAAAAGCAATCAGTCCTGATCAAAAACTCTTTAGGTTTAATTTTGGACCTGCAAATATGTTCTAAAATCTTTTCTGGTTTTAATTAATGATTGTAAAAAAATAAAATAGATATTATAAAAAGCGGCTTTCTTTAAGTTTAATATAATATATTTACCTGTTATACGTGGTAATATATTCACAGAATGTCAAATCAAGAAGAAATATTAGATATAAATGATGCAATTAAAGAAGAAACTCAAGAAGATGAAATTGTTGAATTGAGTGATGAGGCTCGTGTCGCTTTTGCTTTGTATTTGGATGTAATGAAAAACGGTAAAGTAACAAAATACGGTACAAAAATTCCTCCATTAAATACAGCAAAAATCTCAAGACTAGCTGAGGTAAACCCTAAACAAGTATCTAAAAGTTTTGATCGTTTAAGAACTAAGGGCTTTATTTCTAACGATGATAATGGTGAGCTATTTATTCCTGATGTACTAGAATTTGAAGATTGGTTAAAAACCGAAGGCGCAGCAGTTTAACTGAAAACACCTAATTTTAAGAAAAATAATTTTTATTTTTTAAGTACTTAACAGATCCTTAACTTGCATTTAGTAATTAAGATCTATGGCAGTTTACGAATTTATTCCATATATTAATTCAGCAGAAAGGTTAGCTGATTCAGAATCATTGATCGCGCAAACACAAGCAGACAATGCTTTTGCAGAACAATTATTGCAACAAGCAATTGCCGGAGTCGGCAATGTTCAAGCGGCAAGACACTTGCAAGCAACAGTTAGACAATTACTTGGTAACGCAAGAGTGAACCAACAATTTTGGATGGAAGTTGCTAAGGGTGATAAAGACCAATACAAAAAAGCCGTAGAGTTAATTAAAGTAAGCTAATAGGGGAAAATATGTTTCATTCAAGTTCAACAGCACCAGAACCAAGTTATCTAAATTGGGATTTACAACAAGATTATATAACTCGTACCACAACACAGTTATCAGCAAGTAACTTTCAAGATATTTTTAATATGACCAAAAGAGTTGGTGAAATCGAAGTTAAAATGAGTGATTTAAAATTCAGAGCTGGCGGCATCGGGGGTATGCTGGGTATCGCAGCTGGTGCACTCGGCGGACCGATTGGCAGTGTGATTGGTTTTGGAGTAGGTAGATCACTTGGAAACTTTGTAGGTTCAGCACTCGCAAATAAATATTACGGCGAAGAAAAAAATACTATCAATCAACATTTACACAACGCGCAAATGAGAGATACTCAACTTAAATATCAAGTTGGTCAATTAAACGCTCTTGGACAAATGATTACAACTTTAAGACAAAATAGAATTAATGATGATAAGAAAATCATCCAAGATATGCTAGTCCTATAATTTAAATTCGAAATTAATTAAAAGTATCTAGTTTTTCATTAATGAAACTGGTTGATTCAATTCATCTATTGGACCAATATAATCTCTTCTGAGAGGATATCCTTGCCAGTTATCAGGATTTAAGATTCTTACTAAATTTGGATGATCTTCAAATATAATTCCAAGCATATCAAAAGCTTCTCTTTCTAACCAATTAGCTGTCGGGAATACAGATGTCAAGCTTGGAATACTTGGACTATTTTTATCAGTGTTGACTTTCAAAACAACAGAACTATGAGTGTTAGGATCTTCAAGATGATAAATAGCTTGATAAGCATCTTTAACTTCAACAGCTGTTAAATAATTAAGCAAAGTCATTTTCTTAGATCTCATTAAATCTTTTGTAATCGCAAGTAAATCATTTTTATCAACTAAAATCATCTCAAAACCTGATGCATTTTCACCAAGTGATTCTACATTAAATTTTTTGTCAGTTAAATATTTAACAAACTCTAATTCTTTTACAACTGCACTATTTTCTTCTGTCATTTACTTCACCAATAAACCTGTTTCTTCATCAACGTTTTTTGTTGCATCTCTATGAGATTGAGCAATCGCAGCTCTTTGAGATAATTTTTCTCTTCTAATTTTTCTTTGCAAAGTAAATAAACCATGCAATAAACCTTCAGGACGCGGCGGGCAACCCGGCACATAGACATCAACTGGAATAATTCTATCTACTCCTTGTACAACCGAATAGCTATCATGAAACATGCCGCCTGTAATAGTACATGCGCCCATGGCAATAACATATTTTGGCTCTGGTAACTGTTCATAAAGTCTAATTAAAGCAGGAGCCATTTTTCTTGTGATTGTACCTGCGGTAATAATCATATCTGCCTGACGCGGCGTTGCACGAAAAACCTCAGATCCAAAACGTGAAATATCAAAACGTGACATACCAACTGACATCATCTCAATCGCACAACAAGATGTACCATAAGTCAAAGGCCATACGCTATTAGATCTCGCCCAATTGTAAATACTATCCAAAAAACTACCCACTGTGGTAACTAACAAATTATCTTGCAGACCTTCAGGGATTTCAATATCTTTTTTTTGGGGTAATTTAACTTGACTTTGAGAATAAAGTTCTTCGATTTTATTTGCCATACCTATATAAATTATAACAATAAATGCAGTTTGACAAGTTTCACCCACCTTAATGTCTTAACAGTTTTTGCACAGGTTAAAATATCAATATGGCTGTGCAAACAAAAGAAAAAGATACTTTATTACTAATTGACGGAAGCAATTTAGCTTTTAGAATGTTTTTTGCACTAGAAATGAGTAACATGAGAGATGCTCAAGGCAACCCCACTTGGGCGGTATACGGAACCCTCAAAGCTTTATTTGATGTTATCGAACAAACTAAACCAAGCAGTATTGCTGTTGCTTTTGATTTGCCGCATCCAACTTATCGTCACGAATTATTTGAAGACTACAAAGCAAACAGACCTGATGAAATGCCTGATGAAATGAAACCACAATGGAACCTTATCAAAGAATGTTTTCGCAAACTTCATGTACCGGTTTTAGAAGAAGCTGGTTTTGAGGCTGATGATTTAATTGGCATTATGACTCAAAAAGCAAGCAAAGAAAATATGAAAGTCGTTATTCTTTCTGGAGACAAAGATTTATTTCAACTAGTGGATGAATCAACAAGTATCGCTATGCCAAGACGAGGTGGAGGCTTAGACTTTTATGATCCAGAAAAAGTAATAGAAAAGATGGGCGTTACTCCTCGCCAAGTTCCAGACTACAAAGGCATTGCTGGAGATAGTTCTGACAACATTCCGGGCATCAAAGGCTTAGGTCCTAAAGCCGCTATAAAATTACTTGGTGATTATCAAAATCTTGAAGGTATATATGAAAACATTGACAATGTTACTCCACCAAAAACAAAAGAAAAACTTATAGAGCAAGAAGACAAAGCCAGATTATCAAAACATTTAGCAACTATTATTGTTGAAGAAGAAGGTGTATCACCAGAAAATCTTGATTTAGAAAAATGCAAATTAAACCTTCCTGATACAGATGCATTAATTAGTTTTTTGAAAAGTCTACAATTTAACTCAATTCTCAAAAGACTGCCAATAGTTCTCAAACCTTTTAATCAAGGTGAATTAGTAAAAGTAGACGTTGGTGAACTTAACGAAACAAATACTCAAATTAATCGCCAAAAAAATACTGAAAGATGGGGCAATATTGACCAAAGCCTCAAAAATATAGACACAGACAAGAATTTCAAAGCCAACTTGATAAAAGATGCAGCAGATTTAGATTTATTAATCAAAGAATTAGAAGAACAAAATTTAATTGCAGTTGACTTAGAAACCACTGGCTTAAATACTTTGAATTGTGAAATTGTCGGCTGGGCATTTGCTTACAAAAAGCAAAAAGAAATTAAATCATTTTATATTCCTTGCAAACACAATCAAGCAAAAGAACAAATTGATCCAAGTCTAATTCTTGAAAAACTTAAGCCAATACTTGAAGATGAATCAAAAAAACTTTTAATGCAAAATGCAAAGTTTGAATTGAAAATATTTGAGAGACTTGAAATAAAAATCCATAATAATTTTTTTGATACCATGCTTGCAAGCTACATATATAATCCAGCAAACAAGCATGGTCTAAAACAACAAGCCAAAAGAATCTTTGCTTTACAAATGACAGAGATTGAAGATATTTTAGGCAGTGGCAAAAAACAAATCAATATGGCAGATGCCAACTTGGAACAAGTGACTCAATACGCTTGTGCTGATGCTTATATAACCTATAAACTATTTGATTTTTATCAAGACAAGCTAGATGCTCGAGAAATAAAAATACTTGAAGAAATCGAATTTCCACTAGTGAATATTTTAAAAAACATCGAAAACCAAGGAGTAAGTCTTGATGTAGCTTTTTTAGAGACACTTTCAAAAACAATCCATGCAGAAATTGCAGTTATTGAAAAAAGAGTATTTGAACTAGCTCAAGAAGAATTTAACATTGCCTCACCTAAACAGCTGGGAGTGATTATGTTTGAAAAACTAGAACTGCCAACAGTTGGCAAAAAGAAAAAGACAGGTTCTTATTCAACTGACATGGGTACTTTAGAAACCCTTCTCAATGACTATGAATTAGACCCATCTCATGAAGAATTTATCAAACTTATAATTGATTTTAGAACTTTATCTAAGCTCGCTTCAACTTACATTGATAATTTACCATTTTTAATTGCCAAAGAAGACAACCGTTTACATTCGGATTTCAATCAAGTAGCAACGACAACTGGTCGCTTGAGTTCATCAAATCCAAATTTGCAAAATATTCCAATTAAATCTGCTTACGGAAAAGAAATCCGCAAAGCATTTAAAGCCAAAGAAAATAAAACTTTAATTAGCGCAGATTATTCACAAATTGAATTAAGAGTTTTAGCACACCTTGCAGACGAACAAGCTCTAATAGAAGCTTTTCAAAATGATCAAGATATTCATGCGAGAACAGCTATGGAAATTTTTGACCTTAAAGAAAATGAAGTCAGTGAAGAGCAAAGAAGAATCGGTAAGACTTTAAACTTTGCTTTGATTTACATGCAAGGCCCTTTTGCAACCGCAAAACAACTTGGCATTTCTATGTCAGAAGCCAAAAACTTTACTAACACTTACTTCAAAGTTTTTCCAAAAATCAAACCCTTCATGGATAAAACATTAAACGATGCTAGACAAAATGAATTCACTGAAACACTTTTTGGTAGAAGAAGATTTTTTAGAAACTTAAATTCAGGAAATAAAATCCTACAAAAAGAAGAAGAAAGACAAGCTTTTAACGCAGGTATTCAAGGTACAGCCGCTGATATTATGAAAATAGCCATGATTAATATTGCAAAAAGGCTAGAAAATTATCCGCAAGCAAGTTTAATTTTACAAGTACACGATGAAATTATTGTAGAAACAGATCTTGAAATCAAAGATGAAATAAAAGCAATTATTGAAGAAGAAATGTCACAAGCAACTGCACTTAAAGTTCCACTAAAAGTAGAGGCAGGCGAAGGCGCAAATTGGCTTCTAGCTCATTAATAATTCACCGAAAAACGAATTATTAAGGACTAAGGACTGCTAACAAAAATTATTCTTTATCTTTGTCTTGACTATGCCTGTCAAGATTAAAGTCAGATGCTTTTACATCTCTTAAAAACTCTTTAAATTCTTTTCTTGCTTCAGGGTCAGCAATTGGATCAATATCTTCTGGGCTATCAGAAAGAAACTCAACTTTGGAAGCAACTTCTTCTAAAATCTTTTCTGAAACCATTATAGGCGCGTCTAATCTAATTGCCAGTGCAATACTGTCAGAAGGTCTTGAGTCGATTGCAAAAACATTTTCTTCACTATCAAGCAAAATTAAAGAAGCAAAAAAAGTAGAATCTTCATAAGAATTAATTTCTATAGAATCAATTGATGCTTCTAAAGTATCAAGCATATCAACCATCAAATCATGAGTCATAGGTCTTTCAGTTTCAGACTCACTTAAACCTCTTGCAATTGCCTGCGCTTCAGCTTGGCCAATCCAAATTGGCAAAGTATAGTTTTTTTCTTTGTCGTTTAATATCACAAGCGGGATATTCGTACGAATATCGAGAGCAACACCTGTGACAAACATCTCGATCATAAGCTTATTATTCCTTGTTATAAATAAAGCTATGCATCCATCAAAGCACCTAGATCAAAAAAATTAGGTGTAAAAAGCTATAAACAAAGGGGTTTTAAAGCTTTTCAGCAAGTAAAACCACATCAATAAGAGCATTTGCCTTATTAAATGTTTCTTGCCATTCACTCTCCGGGACACTATCAGCAACAACACCTGCGCCAGCTTGTATTGTTATCTTAGTATTTTCGATAAGCATAGTTCGAATCATAATTGCAGTATCACAAGTACCATCAAGACCAAAATAACCAATTGCGCCACCATAATAATTTCGAGGATCTTTTTCTAAAGACAATAATTGTTTAATTGCCTCAATTTTTGGAGCACCACTTAAAGTACCTGCGGGAAAACTAGCTTTGATCAACTCAACAACAGATTCTGCCTTTGTCATTTTTCTTAAAATGCCAACTACATGGGAAACAATATGCATTACATGCGAATAAGTTTCCACGAAAATTTTTTGTGGCACAGATACACTATCGCAAACTCTCGATAAATCATTTCTAGCTAAATCAATCAGCATAACGTGTTCAGCAATTTCTTTTTTATCATTTAAAAGTTTTTCTTTTAATTCCTCGTCTTTTTTTAAATCATGAGTTCTTCTATAAGTCCCAGCAATAGGATTAATTTGTGCTTGAATACCATCTGCTGTTTTAGTAGATTTAACCATCATTTCTGGTGAAGAGCCTACTAAAGTTTTAGGACTTTCATCAAAATAATTAAAGATAAATTGGTATGGAGAAGGATTTACCGTTCTTAAAATTCGATAAATTAGAAATGGATCAGGACTTGAATCAGCAAAATCTTTTATAAATTTATGAGAAATGACCATTTGAAAAACTTTACCCTCATAAATAGCATTTTTTGCTTTCTCAACATATGACAAAAATTCTTGTTCACCAGTATTAGAATAAAAGCCAGTTTTTGCAAATTCATTAACAATAGATTGCTGTACATCAAAATCAACTCTAAGCAAATGTTGATTTTCATCTATTAATTTTTTTATGTCTTCTAAGTTTGACTTTTGCGTATCATCTAAAACATTTTCAATCAAAAACAATTTATTTTGTACATGATCAAATACAATTAAATTACCAACCAAATACAAAAAAGCTTTATCATGGTTTTGAACTTTAATACTTGGCTCAATTTCAGTAAATGTTTCAAAAGGTAAAAAACCGACAAAGCCCTTATAAAAAAACGGTAAAACCTCGTGCTCATCATTATCTGCCAGATTTTCAATCTCTGCTTGCAAACTTTGAAGAATCTGAGTATTGGATATGGTTTTTAAAGCATTAAAACCAATAAAAGAATAACGTCCCACTTGCTGAGCTTTAATCACAGACTCAAATAAAAAACAATCTTGATATTTTGACTTGATTTTACTAAAAATACTTATTGGAGTATCTACATCATTGACTAACTCTAAATATCTAGTGTGTATTTTTTTCATTTATGCATTTATTGGTTTTGAATCATCTTTTTCAACAACTTGAGAGTGAAATAACAAAACAACAGTATGTCTTTTGATATCTTCTAACAAATCATCAAACATATCAAAACTTTCTTTTTTATATTCGATTAAAGGATCTTTTTGACCATAACTTTGCAAATGAATACCTTCTTTTAAACTATCCATTGAATGTAAGTGATTAATCCATTTTGAATCTATTACATGAAGCATTATTTGCCTTTCTGCTTCAGCTAAAACTTCATGCCCTAAGCTTTCTTCTTTAGCATTAAATAAATTAAACACTGCTGTCTTTAATTGATGTAACATTGCTGAAAAATCTTTAGTTCTAAAACTTTCTATATCTTCAACATCATGTAAAACCTCAGCCCCAAAATCATTTTTATAAGTTTCAAAGATAGTGGCAATCGGTGATAAACCATTACTATCATCAAACCAAATCTCTGGCGGAGTATTCGGGTTAATATGTGAATAACAAATATTTTCAGCATGACTATCTATCATTTTTAAAATATTGTCATGGATATCATCACCATTTAAAATCTGTCTGCGTTCTCTATAAATAACCTCTCTTTGAGTGTTCACAACATCATCAAATTGCAAAACATGTTTCCTAATATCAAAATTATGAGATTCAACTTTCTTTTGAGAATTATTAATTGCACCACTAATCAAACCAGCCTCAATTGGTAAATCTTCATCTGCATTAAGCATAGTCATAATTGCCTGAATTTTTTCACCACCGAAAATTCTCATTAAGCTATCTTCTAAAGACAAGAAAAACTTAGACTTACCCGGATCACCCTGACGCGCACAACGACCACGTAATTGATTATCAATACGACGACTTTCATGCCTCTCGCTACCAATTACATACAAGCCACCAGCTTCAATAATTTTTGCTTGATCCTCTAAATCAACAACATTATAATCAGCAGAATTAGGATCGTTTGACTTATGACCACCCAAGATGATATCTGTACCTCTACCTGCCATGTTTGTTGCAATAGTTACAGCTCCCAAACGACCTGCTTCTCGGATAATTTGTGCTTCTTGTTTATGATTTTTTGCATTTAAAACACTAAACTTAATTTTTTTTCTAACTGCAGTTAACACATCAATAGTATTTGTTACTGTTTCAAGAGCAAAACTCGCATCTTCATTTAATTTAACGGCACTATTAATTTCAGTTGCAATTTGAGACCATTTTTCATCAGTTAGATTTGCTGGTCTATCTAAAAGTTTTTTTGCTTCAGCACTTAAGCCAGTAAAATTTGCTTTTTGCAGATGCTTGAACAAACGTGCAAGTCTAAATTGAAGAAGTTGTAAACTCAAATTTGGTTTAGAAAGGATTGCCGCTATTGCCTCAGATTTTTCAATACTTGTTGTTCCAACTAGTACTGGAACACCTGATTTATGAGCTTTTATAACTTCTTCAACGACAGCATAAAACTTTGCAAACTCCGTTTTGTAGACAACATCATTTAAATTTTGTCTTTGATTTGGTTTATTCGTTGGAATTGTTAGAACTGATAGATTATAAATTTTTTCAAATTCCTCAGCTTCTGTCAAAGCTGTACCAGTCATACCTGAAAGCTTAGGATAAAGCCTAAATAAATTTTGAAAAGTAATACTTGCCATGGTTAGAGTTTCTTCTTGAATTGAAACTCCTTCTTTTGCTTCAATAGCTTGGTGTAAACCATCTCCCCAACGTCTACCTTCCATCAGTCTTCCAGTAAATTCATCAACAATAATTACTTCTTTTTTTCTAGTTTCAGCATTTGCTTTAACTATATAATCTGAATCTTTTACATATAAATCTTTTGCTCTTAATGCTTGAATAATATGGTGCGCTAAATTATACTCAGGGTTCCATAAATCATCTACATTCAAAATTTGCTCAGCATTTTTAATACCAAGGTCCGTCAAAATTACATTTTTTGCTTTTTCATCTAAGTAATAATCAGCTTTTTCAGCTTTTTCGTTTTCACCTTTAACTAATTTCTTTGCAACTTTCTGACAAGCCAAATAAATATCACTTTTTTGTGTATCTGGAAGCCCACTAATAATTAATGGTGTTCTTGCTTCATCAATCAAAATACTATCAACCTCATCAATGATTGCCATGTAATATGGTCTCTGCACACAATCTTCAACATCAGTTTCCATATTGTCTCTCAAATAATCAAAGCCAAATTCATTATTGGTACCATAGGTTATGTCACAGGCATATGCTTGTTTTCTTTCTTCAGGTTTTTTTCCCGCAACAATCAAGCCAGTTGTTAATCCAAGCCAAGAGTAAAGTTTACCCATCCATTGTGAATCTCTCTGTGCCAAATAATCATTTACTGTTACTACATGCACTCCGCGACCACTTAAAGCATTGAGGTAAGCTGCAAGAGTACACACCAATGTTTTACCTTCACCGGTTTGCATCTCAGCAATACCACCATTATGCAATTGAATACCACCTATTAATTGCACGTCAAAATGACGCATCTTTAAAACTCTTTTAGAGGCTTCTCTACAAACTGCAAAAGCTTCCGGCAAAATTTCTTCTAAAGTTTCAGCAAGCACCTTATCATGACTTGTTCTAACTTGCCCCGGCATTTTTGCAACATCATCTGGAATAAATTTTTCAAATTTAACAGCTGAAATTTTTTCTTGAATTTTATTTTTAAATTCTTGAGTTTTAGATTGCAGTTCACTATCGCTTAGCTGTTCAATTTCTTTTTCAAGAGAATTAATATGATCAACCAAGGGTCTAATCCTTTTGAGATTATTCTCGTTAATATTTCCAGAAAAAAAACTTAAAACTTTTTCAAACACCGCAATACATTATATCAAGTATTTGCCAAACTTAGTTTTCGAAAATATTAAAATTCTTTCTTAACGTATTTGGTTTGAGGACACGTCCATAAAAGAAAATTCTAAACAAAACAAGTCTTACTCAAAGTCTTTCATTATGACTTTCAACTTTTGTAAAGCTTTCATATGTAACTGAGATGCTCTTGATTCAGACACGCCTAAAATCTCACCAATCTCTTTAAAAGTTAATTTTTGATAGTGATACAAAGCAACAACGAGTCTATCTCTTTTTTGCAAACTATCAATTGCTTGAGCAAGTTTTTCTTTGAGTAAAATTCTCTCAACCATTTCTTCTTGAGTCATTTCATCAGAAGCAATACTGTCAACTAATGTTGATTTTGAATCTTCAAATGGTTTTGTCACATCTGCACTATCTAAAGAATAAACATTTACATTTACTTGAGCCATTATTTTACGGTAATCAGCTTCAGAGAGATTTAATGACTTCATCATCTCTTCATCCGTAGGGGCTCTTCCTAATTTTGCCTCAAGCTCATTATAAGCCGCTTGATATCTTTTTACTCTAGTTCTAGAAGTTCTACTTAAAAAATCTCTAGATCTAAGAAAATCTAAAACTTCACCTCTAATTCTGTTAATTGCAAAAGTCTCAAAAGAACAATTTTGATCTGGATTATATCTATCAACGGCTTCAATTAAACCTAAACAACCATAACCAATCAAATCATCTTTATCAAAGTCAGCAGTTTCAATTTTCGGGAAACGACCAATAACCCACTTAACTAAATAAGAAAATTTTGTAATTAATTGATCTCTTATGTAAGCAGGTTTTTTATCAGAAACATATTTAGCCCAAAGTCTTCTAGACTCTTCTTTATCTTTTAACTTTTCAGCATCACTAATATTTTTAATTTCATGTCATGTTTCTTTGTTAAAAGATCATCCTCTTTAACATCAGTAGTTACTACTGCTGAAGCAATAATATTTTTTTTATTTAAATTGTTATTATTGTCTTTCATCTTAACCTTCTGACATGATTTCTAATTTTGATTCTCTAAGTTCAATTTGTTCTTGTAACAATCTACGTTTCTTTTGCTTCGACATTTCCAAATCTAAGAAATGTTTTCTTTGCAAAACATTAGAAATCAAAGCTCCAATACAGTATCCCAAAATGGCGCATCCTAATATTGGAAATAGACTAACTACAAAAAATCTTTTAAATGTAAAAGCTTCAAAACTTCTTTCATTTACATAGAAAAAAAAATTAACCGCAAATGATAGAGTTGCAAAAAGGATTGTAAATTTTAAAGAGTAGTTTTTAAAATTTTTGTACCTTTTGAATAACTCATCTTTTGCTTCTTTTATTTTTTCCATTTCGACATTCATATTTATTTGTCTACATTAGTTTTATTCCAATAGCACCAAGGTTTTTTAAGTCAGTCCAATGATTGAAATTACAAATAAAAACAAGTAAAAAAATTATTTAGCAAAAACTAAATAGTCTAAAAGGTTTATATTAAAAAGATTGCAAATCCTTATAAATAGAGTAATGGGGTGAGGATACCATCCATGATAATCACGCCCATAATAACAATTGCTGTTGCTTTAGTTGTCGTCATGCCAACTTCTTTTGCACCACCCTCGCACTTAAGTCCCATGACAATATGTACTAAGATACAAAAAATAGCGAAAATTTCTATTTTTATCAAAGGTAAAATATAATCTTTAATTTCTACAAGCTTCCAAGCAGAATCTAAAAACTCAATCATCTCAAGATCTACAGCAAGCTTGGCGACTGTCATTCCAGCAAAAACAGAAATCACAGAACTAATTGCCAAAACAAAAGGCATCATGATCATAACCGATAATAAGGCTGGAACCAATAAATAATAAAGTGGGTCAATTTTTAAAACTTTTAATACATCAATTTGCTCTGTAACCTGCATAACAGAAACTTCAGAAGTAAATGCTGTTCCACATCGAGCAGCAAGCCCGAAGGCAATAAAAACTGGAACCATCTCCCTCAAATTAGCTAGAACAATTAGTGGACCAATTAAATCTCGACCACCTTGTTTTACTAGTTCAATCGAAGTATTTAAAGTTAAAATCGAAGTACCAATAACAATCAAGATTAAAATCATTGGTAAGGATTCATATGAAATCAAGGCCGCTTTACTGATTGTTTCTTTGAGTGGTATTCTGCCATTTGCAATCATCTTCATAGATTTAAAGAAAGCAGGTGTGATACTTCCAATAATTTCTAAAAAACTTGCCTTATGAGCTGGATTTGGTGGGGCAAAATTTGCAGACATGGTTATAATTTTATAACAATGCTGGAAATTCTCAAAAAAGAAATTTTTGACGTTAATTTAGATCAAGAAACTCACCAAAATCTTATTGAAAGTTTCAAAAAAGACTATTTTGGCACTTGGGCTCAGTTAGCTCGCCAAGAACTTTATTGGCAAGAAGATTTTGAGACTGCTTACGAACAAAAAAACTTTCCCTTTAATAAATGGTTTTTAGGTGGCAAAACCAATTTATCTTACAACTGTTTAGACCAGCACTCAAATGTCAAAAAAGACAAAATAGCCTTTACTTTTGTTAATTCACAACAAGAAACCCAAACTATTAGTTTTGGCGAATTACACAAAAAAGTTATCCAGTTTGCTAGCTACCTAAAAAAACTTGGAGTTAAAAAAGGTAACATTATTACTCTCTATATGCCGCTAAGTATAGAAGCAATTATTGCCATGCTCGCAATAGTTAGAATAGGGGCAATTCACAGCATTGTTTTTGCTGGGTTTTCGGCAACTGCACTTGCACAAAGAATCGAAGATACCAAAAGTGATTTTTTAATAACAGCAGATAAAGGTTATCGCAAAGGTAAAGAACTAGAATTACTGAAAACGGCTCTAGAAGCTCATAAACTCTTTAATTTCAAAAACATTATTCTATACAATCGCTCAAAAAGTTTTAATTTCAATTCTATAGAAACCCAAAATGCTTTTTTGATTTTTGATTTTGACGATTACAAAAAAGAAAGCTCAGAAAATGATCCGATACAATGGCTAGATTCAGAAGACCCTTGCTTTATTTTGTACACAAGTGGCAGTACCGGAAAGCCAAAAGGTTTACTACACACAACAGCAGGTTATGCACTTTGGGCAAAACTTACAACAAAGTGGGTTTTCGACATCAAAGATAGTGATCAATATTGGTGTACAGCAGACATTGGCTGGATTACAGGTCATAGTTATTTGGTTTATGGACCCTTATTAAATGGTACAAGTTCTTTTTTTTATGAAGATGCACCAGACTTTCCACATAAAAATATTTTTTGGGACTTAATTGAAAAACATAAAATTTCAATTTTTTATACTGCACCAACAGCCATTCGCACTTTTATGAAATGGCAGGCACAAGAAGCAATCACTGCAAACTTAGATTCATTGAGATTACTTGGTAGTGTGGGTGAACCCATAAACCCAAAAGCTTGGCAATGGTTTTATGAAGAAATTGGTCAAAGCAGATGTCCTATTGTAGATACTTGGTGGCAAACTGAAACTGGTGGCATTATGATTACAAGCCTTGTAGGGATTGATGATATGAAACCCGGTAAAGCTGGTAAAGCGCTACCTGGAATTACAAGTTTTATTGATGAGGACAAGTTCTTGTATATCAACAAACCCTTTCCCAGTTTAGCTAGAACAATTTATAATGATGATGAAAAATACAAAAGTAATTATTGGCAAAATAAATACAATGCATACAAAGCCGGTGACTCAGCCTTAGTTGATGCAGATGGATATATTGAAATTCAAGGCAGGATTGATGATGTCTTAAATGTTTCAGGACATAGACTAGGCACTGCTGAAATCGAATCAGCCATTATCAAAACAGCGAATATTTCTGAAGCTGCAGTTGTTTCACGTAAAGATGAAATTACAGGAGAAGCAATCATTGTCTTTGCAGTAGGCAACTCTGAAGCAAAAAAAGAAGATATAGAAAAACAAATAAAACAAGATATAGGTTCTTTTGCAAAGCCTAAAGAAATTCATATTTGTTCAGCATTACCTAAAACTCGCTCAGGCAAGATCATGAGACGTTTACTAAAAGATCTAGCAAATGGTAACTTGCCAAAAGGTGATATTAGTACCTTAGAAGACGCGAACGTAATCAAAGCTTTAACTAAACTTTTGCATAATTAGCTTGAGTATACAATGGATACTTTGCAGTAAGAGCTTTAACTTCAGCTAAAATAGTTTTTTCTAATTCTGAATCAATTTGCGAATTACCATCAGCATCTTTATTTTTTTCAAGTGCATTAATAACCATACTAATCAGCTCGGCGACTTTGATTGCATCTACTTCTAAAAATCCTCTTGTTGTAATAGCAGGCGTACCAATACGAATACCACTTGTTACAAAAGGACTTTTTGGATCATTCGGTACACTGTTTTTATTAACGGTGATTTTAAGTTCATCGAGAACGTTTGCAACAAGTTTACCTGTTAAGCCTTTTGCTGTTAAATCTAACAAAAGCAAATGATTTTCTGTACCATTAGAAACCATATTAATGCCATGTTTTAAAAACTCTTGAGCCATTGCCTGAGAATTTTTCACAATTTGTTTTTGATAATTTTTAAACTCTGGTTGTAATGCTTCAAAAAATGCAACCGCCTTAGCCGCAATAATATGCATCAAGGGACCACCTTGTGAACCCGGAAAAATTCCAGAATTAAATTTTTTGGTCATATCTTCTGAATTCCACAAGATCACTCCACCACGAGGGCCTCTAAGTGTTTTATGAGTTGTACTAGTTACAACATCAGCATGTGGAAACGGACTTGGATGCTCTCCTGTCGCAATCAAACCGGCTATATGAGCCATATCTACCATAAAGTAAGCACCAACCTTATCTGCGATAGCTTTGAACTTTGCAAAATCAATCTGACGAGGGTAAGCTGAAGCACCTGCAATAATTAATTTTGGTTTTTCTGCAAGAGCAATTTTCTCAATTTCTTCGTAATTTAAAAAACCATTTTCATCAACGCCATAACTCAAAGCCTGAAACCATTTACCTGAAAGATTCACTGGCGAACCATGAGTCAGATGACCACCTGCTTCAAGACTCATTCCCAGAAATTTATCACCCGGTTCAAGCAAGGCTAAAAATACAGCCGTATTTGCATTAGCACCAGAATGAGGTTGAACGTTTGCAAAATTACAAGAAAATAATTGACATAATCTTGAAATTGCCAAATTTTCAATTGCATCATGGTATTCACATCCATTGTAATAACGTTTACTTGGATAACCTTCTGCGTATTTATTAGTCAAACAAGAGCCAGCGGCACTTAAAACAGCCTCGCTAACAAAATTTTCACTGGCAATAAGCTCTATATTATCTTTCTGTCGATTTAATTCTTTTTGCATTAAATCTTCTACTTGCTCATCTCTTTGTTTAATAAAAAAATCTGACATACAGTTATTTTAATGCATTTCTAAGGCATTCGCCAAAAAACAAAGAATTGATCTACTGCAAATCTGACAAAAATAGGTAACTTAGACTATTTAGAAGCATATAGTCTAAAGCTTCTAGGGGAGTTAATCGATCAAATAACTTACGTATAAATTAATTACTTATGTCACAAGCCGATTTATTCCCCAAATTAAGCAAAAACAAAAGAATTGCTGAAACTAGTACTGAAGATAGTACTGCAGAAGCAATTAAAATACTTAGTGAACAAATTATTGAAATTCGAGACATTATTTTTGAGCAACATAGCGTGATCAAAGAATTAACAGGAACGATTACAATTCTTAAAGAAAAACAAAAAGAAAATTCTCAAAATTTAGAACTTACTCACATTGACCAAAGAGATTTAGCCAAACAAGTAAGAATTTTAAAAGCTAATCAAGAAGCTAATGATTTCACTCAACAAAAAATTGTACAAAGAAAAACAAGTCAAGAAGTACACAGAGATAAAGATATTGAAGAGCTATTTTATAAAAACGCAAAAAATAGCACTGTAATGAAAAACTCACAAGCTAGTGAAGCTATCAAAAAAACTCTTGCTGAATTAAAAAAACTAGAAAAACCAAAACAAAAAATCATTGACCAAAGGGCGCGCGCGCAAACTACACGCACTCAAGCAAGTCAAGAAGATCAAAAAAAAGCTAAGTTGATCAAAAAAATGGTTTTTGGTAAAACTTCAAAACTGATTAAGGGCGAGTCTTTAAATTTGGGCCAAACCCGTTAATAAGAATCACCGAGTCTTTAGAGTTTCACGCAGGGAAATAAGTAGGGACCCCATTTTGTGATTTTAACATTTCACTGCCTAACCCAAAAAGAATCAAACACCGTCGCTTAGTGAGTTTCACGCAGTGAAACAAGCTAAGCGTAAGGTGGTTTTTTTAACCCTAATTAAAGAATAAAACTTAGCTCAGGAACTGGATACTAGCTATAAGACACTCAAAAGCTTTTTTTCTCAAAGTTTGTTAACAACAGCTAGTAAATAAGAATTCGCTTTGGACTAAGCCACGGATCAATATCCTTTTTTTTAAATAAAGAAGATAGAAAACCTTTTTTTATATCTGAGCTATTTTCTAAATATAAGTCCTTTGTTATTGCAATTAGTTTTTTAGTATTGTTTGCAAAAGTGAACTCTAAAAAAAACTGAGAATCATTATTAGCATTAGCAAAAACATCTTTTTGCAAAAAAGTAAAATTGAAATATTCCTTATTCATCAAATTATTTGATGATTTTATAGGGGATATTACAAACGGCTTTTTTTCTTGTTGCTTTAATCCCCATAAACTTTTTTCATAGTTTGCTATAACAAAGTTTATGTTCTTAAGTTCTTGATTGTCAAAAGAATTTTTATTGATTTTTATTGTTAAATACTGAGAATTGTGCGCAATATCAATTAAAGCGATAATCTTATAAAGACCTTCATAGGCTTGAAAAAACCTTTCAATATAAACTTCTTGTTTTAATTTACTTTGATCAAAAAAATGTTTTTTTTTAGCAAAAACTAGTACCGGGGAAAACAAAAAAACAAAAAATATTAATATCAACTGCGGCATAGAACAAGAACAACAAGAATATAAAATAGCTAAAAAAAAAGGTCAATAAAGCAAAAATTAATAAATTCTAGATTTGTTTTTAAAACAAGGCTTGCAAAACTCTTATAATAAAGACTAAAATAGTCACTGTGACTTATAAAGAAGAAGCGCAAGAAAAATATAGAGAGACCCCATGGGGTACTTGGACAGTTTTAGATGATAAAGATGATTTTAAAGTAAAAAAAATTATCATAAAACCTCAGCAAAGATTAAGTTATCAAAGACATCTCAAAAGACAAGAAAATTGGTTTATCGTAAAGGGCAAAGCTGAAGTAACTTTAAATGACGATACAAAATTTCTTTCAGAAGGTGATTTTATTTATATACCTTTTGCAGCAAAACATCGAATTGCTAATAGTTCAACAAGCGAAGACTTAGTATTTATTGAAATCCAAAGAGGCAGTTACTTTGGCGAAGATGATATTGAGCGCTTTGCTGATGATTACGGTCGTAATTAACAAGTTGTTAAAGAGACAATAAAAATTGAGACGCTTATAAATTTAATTTTTAATTGATTGTATAGGACTTAGTCTGCAACAAATCTTTTTCTTCGATATCATTTGCTTTTAGTTTTTGCGTATCAATATTCTCAAAAATATTTTCTGGGAAACTAAAAAACAAATTTGAAAAACCCTCATAAGAATTACTATGACTAGCTTCTTTAATAAAAGAAGTCTGAGTAAAAGCAAAAATATCTTGCATGATATTTTCTAGAGAGTCGCGCATAAAATGATCTTCTTGTTTAATATGCTCATCACAAATTGGAGTAACAACAGCATCCACATTTAAGAACTGTTGAAAATGGGCTAGTCTATGTTTTTTGCTATCCAAAAATTCCAGATAGAGAATTCTGTTTTCATTAAAATTTTGCAGATCTATACTAATTAGCTTGTGTTTTAAATTTTTTCTTTTTAGATTGATACTAGAACTATAGTGTTGAATTTTATTATTGTTTTCATCAAAAGAATAGCTTATCAATTGGATTTTTTTGTGTCGCTTATATAAATTTTTCAAATTTAAAACTAAATCAAGTTTTAAATTGCCTAATTTATCGTGAGAGGCAAAGTCTTTTTCTAATAAAAAAACATCAAAAGCATTGTTTTCGCTCAAGAGTTTTTGCATTTTTGTGCCACTAGCAAATACCGCATTAGAAAAAAAACAAAGCAAAAATACAAGATAGAAATTGATATTTTTGATCATTAGTTACATTATTCCAAGACGAAAAACAAAAAAAACTGTTTCAAAGCTCAGTCATATAGCTTAAAATTTAACAAAATCGCCAAAATGGGACACTTCGGACCGTGTTCATTTTGTCTCATAGTTCAGCAAATCTAATTAGATAAAATTGGCTCTACCTCAAATTTGTGTAAAATAGGGAACTAAAAAATAAGTGAAACTCTTTTATTAATTGAGATACAGAAGGAGTTTCACTTATGAAAAGTATAGTTCAAAATTAATAAATTTACCAGGGTATGTCATTACAAATGATTCAATTGATGGATATCGGCTCAATTTTGACGTAAAAATCAAGCAAAAGCATGGTTTTTGCCCTAAATGTAGGGCTAAAACTAAGACTGTCTATGAAAAGAATTAGAAAAATAAACCATAACTTTTGGGATCATAGACCCTGCAAATTAAAAGTTTTGGTTAGAAAATTTCGCTGCAAAAACTGTAAAACAAGATTTTGGGAACAACTACCAGGTCTTAAAAAATACGCAAGAAGAACAGAAGCTTTTAAAAGACAAATAGCAAAGGAAGCTCTTGCTGGTGTTAATAATAAATCAGTTTCTAGAAAATATAATGTTGGGCAAGCAACTGTTCAAAGAGATGTTAATCACTACACTGACCTTGAACTAAGAAAAAAATCTGATGTACTTGCTCCTAGAATCCTTGGCATCGATGAACACTTCTTCACGAAGAAGCAAGGCTACGTTACTACACTCTGTGACCTTCAAAGAAGAAAAGTATTTGATATTGTTCAAGGACGCTCGGAACAAGCCCTAGAAGGCTATCTGAGACGATTGAAATATAGAGATAGAACTGATTACGTAGTAATGGATCTTTCTTCAACTTACCGCTCAATTGTTCAAAAATACTTCCCTAATGCTCAAATAATTACTGATAGATTTCATGTAATTAGATTAGTAATTTTAAGATTTCTTGCAACCTGGAAACTCTTAGACTCCAAAGGAAGAGACAACAGAGGCTTACTCTCACTCTTTAGAAGACACCCTTCTAAATTAACTGAAGAACAACACAAAAACTTCACCGCTATCTTCAGTCAAAACCTGGTCTAGAAGCTTTGTATAAGTTTAAAAATAGATTTGTAAAGCTCTTGAATTTAAAAGAAATGAAGTTTAGATATGCAAGGAAAGTGATTGGCTATTTTAATACTCTTACTCACTTTTTAAACAAGTCAAAATTCAAGCCTCTGATGTCATTAGCAAAGACTTTAGAGAATTGGCAGGAGGAGATATTGAGGATGATGAGATATACTAAATCCAACGGAATTACAGAAGGATTTCACAACAAAATGAAGCGAATCATCAGAATCGCTTACGGATTTAGAAACTTTAAAAATTACAGACAGAGGGTTTTGTTACAATGCGGATAAACGGAAGAGTTTCACTTCCTAAAATTACACAAAATTGGTGTACATCCGATAAAATTGGGTTGGAATCAGCCATCATTTGAACTTCTGTAAACATTAGTTCTCTATAACTATAAAAAAAAAGACCTCCTTTACAGAAGGTCTTTTTCTTGTTAATAATGGCGGAGACGAAGGGACTCGAACCCTCGGCCCCCTGCGTGACAGACAGGTGCTCTAACCAGCTGAGCTACGCCTCCGCAACTTCCCAAATTTTTTAGAGCATTGGGAACTGCTCCGCTCAATCATCCTCATTCAGCTAGGCTGAAAAACAATGAAATTAAGCTAGTTTTTGTAAATTCACTACTTACAAAAATTAACTTTGCGGATAAAATACTAGCATAACTCATTAAAAGTACAAACTAAAAAAAATTGAAAAAAGCTAGTATTAATATTAAAAAAATCATTTGTCTTCTCTTAGTAAGCTTAATATATATTTACAACAGCGTTTATCCTTGCCTTGCTCAAGATACTATCTACAAAGCAAAGGTCAGTGATTCCAACTTAAAAGAACTATTTTTAAAACTGGTGCCAGATACTTTAATCGATACCGATTTAAGTATGCCCGGTGATTTTTTTAGTGTCATGGTTACAAAACCAAGTGCACAACTATTACAAATACCAACGGGTTCGAGATTGATCGGAAAAGTTACAGAAATAGAAGAAGCCAAATCATTTAATCGTGGTGCAAAATTAAAATCAGAAATTGATCAAATCATGTTACCTAATGGTCACCTTGTCAAAGCTCATGCAATTCTTTCAGCAGAAGCCGCTATGCAAAATATGGACAAACCATCAAGTACAAAAAAAATTCTGAACGCAATAACTAAAAACTCAAAAGAAATTACAGCAAGCGCTCTTGTTGGTGCCGTTGATTCGCTTGAATATCTTGGAATCAATACTGCTATTGCCAGTTCTGGAATTTCAACTGCCATTGGAGCAGGAATTGGCTTTGGAATGGGTTTATATGGTGCTTTCACACAAGAAGGTCAAGAACTGAATTACAACCAATTCAATGCTATGAGTTTTAAACTTGAATCTGAATTTGAATTACTTGAGGAACTGCCATACTCACAAACAGAATTAGAAGACCTAATTGATATTTCTATTTTAGGTATCGACCTTGATATCACAAAAGTCCAAAAACATTTTTCAAGACAATACGGAGATTTTTTACTTATTAAAATGCAAGTAAAAAATCATAGTCAAGAAAAACTTTGTCTGGGAGATTTTGTTCTTGCTTCTGACCTACATATCAAACCAGTTTTAGCAAACCCTCTACTTAGTGCTCAAAGTATTCTGAGCATCATGCCAAATACTGAAACTGAAGTCACTCTAGCTTTTAGTCTTAGTAAATTCAAAAAGAATGAAAACTATAAAATCTATTTACTAAATGCAATTGACCAAACAATTATGGCAAATACAAATATTGAAATTGCTGAATTTATTTAATCACATTCGCAGTTACAAATTAAGCTCTAAAATATTTTCAATTTCTTTTTTTGCTTCATCGAAACTCTCAATTTGATTGATCTTCACCCTTAAATTAGAAGCACCACGCAAACCACTAATATAGTTATTAATATGACGTCGACTTTCTCTAATACCTATAAATTCACCTTTGTACTTTACTAAAAGCTCGCAATGTAACAAAGCCAAATTTAATTTTTCTTCTAAGGATGGTTCAGGTAAAATTTCTTGTGTTTCTAAATAATGACTTACCTGTTTAGAAAACCATGGTTTACCCATTGTGCCACGGGCAATGGCAATACCATAAGCACCTGTAATTTGATAGATTTTTTTTGCATCTTCTAGTGTCTTCACATCTCCATTAGCAAAAACGGGTATTTGCACAGCATCCACAACTTCTTTTATCAAATGCCAATTTGCAGTACCTTGATACTTTTGCGCACGAGTTCTTCCATGAATTGTCAAAGCCGCAATTCCTAATTTTTCCAATTCAACACAAAGCTCAACAGCATTCAAACTTTCTTCGCACCAACCAAGGCGAGTTTTTACAGTAACTGGTAAATGAGTTGCTTTTTTCACACTTGCTACTATTTCACAAGCCAGATCTGGCTCTTTCATTAATGCAGCGCCATCTCTACCATTAACAATTTTTGCAACCGGACATCCCATATTGATATCAATAAAATTTGCTCCAAGATCAGTTGCAATTGCAGCAGCTTCAGCCATAACCTTAACTTCATGACCAAAAATTTGTACTCCAGTGAGTTGATCATTTTCCGGGATTGTCAAACGTTTAGCATGATGATGATCTTTTTTATTTATGTGTGCATATGTCAAAGATTTTGAACTTAGCATTTCCGTTGCAAGCACCACGTTTTCATCCATCTTTCGACATAAAGTTCTATAGGCAATATCAGTAACACCAGCCATTGGCGGAATATAGACCAAAGTCTTTTTATTCAAAAAATGTTTTTTACGTTTTTCAAGCGCCAGCATAAGCAAGCTCCAAGTTTTGTAATTTATCAAAAGCAGTTTTTAGAGCTAATTTAACTTTGACAAAGCTCTTGATATCATAAATCAACTCTTCAATCAGCCTAATAGCCTGTGACTCCAAGATCCCGATATTGATATTTGATGCAATTTCTTTTTCTAGTAAAGAAAAAGCCTCGATAAGATCATCTCTTTCTATTTGTGCAAGTTCTTCAACAAAAACAATTCTCGCCAATTCATTACTAGCCTGCGCTGACTCTAAAAACTGGATAATTTTTTGCTTTAAATCAAAAACCTCTTCTTTTATATCACCTTGCTCACCGGGCAAAAAGTTAACACTTTGACATCTACTAACAATTGTTGATAAAACATTTTGCTTAGCATCTGCAAAAAACAAAAACATAGTATTTGCCTTAGCTTCTTCTATTGTCTTTAAAAGTGCAGCTGAAGAATGCTTATTAAGAGATTGAAAAGAAGCTTCTTTAAAAATCACCACGCGAAAATACTCAGAACTTTGACTTAATTCTTCTTGTAATTTTCTCACTACCTCTATTTGAATTATTTTTTTTGCTCCACTCGTTTCAACAAAAATTGGAGTGACAGCGTGACTATTTTCATTAATCCATAAACAATTTTGGCAAGTTTCACAAGCCATTTGGTAATGAGTTTCTGGTTTTACAAATAAGGAATTTTGATTTTGATCACAATATAATCGTTCTTGCCAGACACTTTTATTTTGCTGACAATTTAAAATTTTTGTAATTGCTAAAGCAAAATCTAATTTATCTGCCAAATTATCACCTAAAAATAAATAAGACCTAGAGAGTTTTTTTGTACTAAAAACTTTGGAAAAAAATTCTTCGGCTATAATTTGTTTTGTATTTGCAAAAAACATCTTTATATAAGTTTAAAACAATTGATATTTCAGTCGTGGAATCAGTTGCATTTTAGGTTAAAACCACTAATACTAATACCTGATTTGTATTCAAGTAATGCCTTATAAACACTAGCTTTTGTGTTTTTTTTTAAAAAAAACTCATGTTCTTAACCCTTTGATAATTTTCAGATGCAACAAAGTATATGTAGTTTGCTTAAGATATTTGAATTTATTTTTTAATTTAGATATTTGGCAGTAGTTCCTCAAGTTTTGAGGTTTTGAAAAAAAGGAGAAAAACATGGCATCAGCAAATCCTACAATTAAATTAGCTGTGATTCGATCACAAATTGATAGACAACAACAAGTAATTAGTAAATTAGAATCAGAACTTCAACAAGCAATCTTAGGAGGAACTGGAGGAGTAAACAGTGCGAATCAAATTTTTGAAGAAACCTTTGGTGGGATCTTAACGCAAATAGATGATATCTATGGAAATGATGGGGTGCCTTATGATGGAGATGATCCTGCTGGAGAAGGTCAATATCAAAATGAACTTACCAGAGCGATCTATAGAGGTATTAGTTCTGATTGGTCAATGACTGATGATGTTGAACAAGATGGTTTAAGACAACTACTTTATCAAGCAAGAGCACTTCTTGGTGAGCTTAGAGTAGAAGAACAACACTGGAACGGTGAAGTTAATGAAGAAAAAGGTAGAAGAAAAGATTTAGGCGATATGTCAAAAAGCTAAGAAGCCTTTAATTTTTATTTTAAAAAGCACAGAAATTTTTTCTGTGCTTTTTTTATAGCATTCCTTGATCACCAATATTACGAGCGTAAGTTTTAGAAGGCAATTGCAAAGCATCTGCAAGCTTGTAAGCTAAGATTTGTGCATCAACTAATGTTTCTGCAACTGCTGTTGCTCCAAAAATTTCAGCATAATTTTGTTTGAGGTTTTTTGTACCATAAAACATTAGCGGCATACCACTTAAAATTGTTTGGTAATTTTCTAATTGATGATCAATACTTTCTAAAAGCTCTAGAGAATGAATTGGCGTAATGTAATCTTCTGTCTTATCACTACTTACAACATTTACAGCAAGCGCAGAACCCATAAATTTATGAAAACCATCTTTATAAAAGCTCAAATCTTCTTTTGCCGCAGCCATAAAAATTTCAAAAAGCTCTTCATCAAGCAAGGGTAAAATCACCTGAGCATCTGAATCTAACAGGTTTGTTCTATATTGTAATAATTTAGGTTTATTATTATCATTTGCATCTAAGACTAAATCAAAAGACAACAAACCCGAGTAAGGTCTACCTAATTTGGCTAAAGCATTTATAGTTGGATCAATAATTTTATACCTTATCTCAGCCATTAAATCTTCACTCAATATTGGTGTAGGTGCAAAAGCACCCCTATCAAACAAATGACCATAATCATCATCTTCTCTATAGGATTGTACTGGTGGCAATGACAATGCTCGAGTGCCATCCGCGAGTGTATTAATAGTAATCTGATGTCCTTCTAAAATCTCTTCAATTACAATTAAAGGTTTTTCTTTTTCAAATACAGAAGGTGTAAGCATTTCTTCTACTGTCATGAGTGCTTGTTCTAAATCATAAACAACAGTACTTGTCTCTTCTTTATTAAAGACTTTATCAAAACGAATACGAATAGGAAATTTAACCGTAGTCAAATAGGCATTTGCCAAATTTAAATTTTCAAAAAAAGCAGATCTTGCAGAGGGTATATCATTTTGCAGCATAAAGTTTTTTGCAAAATAATTTGAAAATTCTATTGTTGCTGCAGCTTTTGTCGGACCAAGAATAAATTTATTTGCTGCTTTGAATTTACTGACTATATCTTTTTCAAAAAGCTCAGACTCTCCAATAATAGTTAAGTCAATATTTCTAGCAATAGCAATTTCTAAAATTCGATCAGGGTCTTTGATATCAGCATCAATACAATCAACAATTTTTCTTAAAGCAAAATTACCCGGACACGCATATATTTCAGGATCAGCAAAATTTTCTGATGAAAGAAATTTCCATACCAATGCATGTTCTTTTGCTCCCGAACCTATAATAAGAATTCTCACTATCTCATTGTTACACATATATATTATTTTGTTGAGACACTGCGGACCGTGTTATTTTTGTCTCACTTGTTATCTAGCACTCCACGCTGGCTAACAAGATAAGAGGTGGGACAAAAATAACACGGTCCGCAGTGTCTCAAAAAGCTCCTATAATAACTAAAGTGAAATACCTGAAAACTATTTGTTTTACAGCATTTTTTTTGAGCGGCTTAGCCTCAATAGTTTATGAACTTACATGGATTCGCCTGCTTAGAAACATTTTTGGCTCAGATAGTCTTGCTTTTAGTTCCTTACTTACAATCTTTATTGGCGGTATCGCGACAGGCACATTTTTGTCAGGAAAATTTATCAAAAAATTTTTTAGTCTACCCTCTCGAGCATCAGAAGCACTAATTTTTGCAATCGACAAAGCAAAGAATTTCTTTTTTATTTTGATATATGGCTTAATTGAACTTTTAGTTGGTATCTATGCACTCATAACACCCTTATTATTAAGCGAAAATACACTTGGCTCAACTTGGATATTCTTATCAAAAGTTTTAAATGACAATATCATTTTACTTAGCTTAAGCAAATTTTTAATTGCCGGTTTTGTCCTGATATTACCCACACTATTACTCGGACTCAGTTATCCGATTTTAGTAGAACTTGTAACAAGCAACGAAAACAAAACAGACAACAAATACCGACTTGGCAGTAGCAATCTTTATGCAACCAACACACTCGGATCTATTTTTGGATCAATAATTGGTGGCTTTTTATTAATCCCGCACTTTGGACTCAAAACAAGCATTCTCATTGCTACCTTAATAAATTTCTTTATTGGTTTTTTGATATTTGTTTTACACAAAACAAACATACAAATGTTTTCAAATTTTAAAATAAAAGAAGCAATAAACTTTTTAATTACAAATGCAAAAACTGTTAAATTAGAAAACCAAAACAAACTCAAAAAATCGTTTTCATTTTGGCTTTTAGTTAGCATTGGCGTAATCTTAGGCTTTAGTAACTTAGGGCTTGAGGTGATTTGGAACAAGATCTTTGCACTTATAATCGGTTCATCTGTATATTCAGCAACTATTGTTATTTCTGTAGTGCTTGCAGGAATTAGCTTTGGCGCTTATAGCCTTAATTACTTTAGCAAAAAAATCAAAAACGAAAATATCGATATTTTTTTATGTGCGATAATTTTTGCGTTTTCTCTTTTGATTTTTGCAAGTAGTTTTTTACTAAATGCATGCCCATGGTTTTTTGTGAAAGTACATAAAATTTTCACAGCACTTGCTCAAGACAATTCATGGATCTTTACCAATATAACTAAATATCTAACAGTCAGTTTAATAATTTTCCCAGTAACATTTCTTGAAGGATTAGCTTATGCAATCGTTCTTTACAAAGCATCAGAAATCACAAAAGAAAAAAACGATCCTGTAGGCTCAAGAATCGCTGTGATTTCATACTGGAACACAATCGGTGCCATTTTAGGTTCTTTTAGTGCAGGCTTTATATTGATACCCTTCTTTTCACAATTTGGCAGTGGCATTACAAACTCTATAAGATTTATTCTTGCTCTTGCTTTTATCACCACAATTTTAAGTTTGATTAGTACAGGCAAAACAAAGCTAAAACATCTGTTATTGCTAATAGCAATAGCTATCACAGCGATATATTGTGTACCAACATTAGCAAAAAACACTTTGAATTCAGGAACGGAAATTTATAAAGCAACAAAATTTAAAGACATCTCAAAAAAAAAATTCCTAGATGAAAACGAAGAAATTCTTTTTTATAAAGAAGGTCTAAACAGTATAGTAACGGTAGTCAAAGACGATGCAGCAAATGCAATTTTTTTAAAAAACAATGGAAAAATCGAAGCTGGAATCCCACTGCGTCCTGAATACCCCTCAAAAGCAGATACAATTACCCAAGATCTACTAGGAATTTTGCCCATCTTATTAAAGCCTGATAGTAAAAATGCTTTAGTGGTTGGCATGGGCTCAGGTAAAACAGTTGCCAGTCTTGCTATCAGTGGCAAAGAAAACAATTTAGAAGAAATAACAGTTTGCGAAATAGAAAGGGAAATCTTCAATGCCTCAAAAGAATTTTTCGTAAAAAGTTTTCCAATAAAAGTTAACAAAAAAAACATCGATGCTCGTAATTTTTTGAATACAACTAAAGAAAGTTTTGACTTAATCATCTCTCAGCCTTCTGACCCTTGGATATCAGGAGCTCTATTTACCAAAGAATTTTGGTACAAAGTCAAATCACGACTAAGCGCACAGGGTATTTTTCTGCAGTGGCTACAATTATACTCATTAGATGAAGAACACCTTGAAATTGCGCTCAGAACTTTCATTGAGAGTTTTCCACAAAGCTATATTTTCAGACCACCATTTTCAGCAGAACTTATTTTGGTAGGAACTGACAATCTGAATTTTTTCAACATCAATAAAACAGAAGAAAATATTTTCAAAAAAGATACATATAATGCTTTGTCACACATTGGTATCAATGACAGTGCTGACCTTTTTGCAAATCTTGTTTTAACACCAAAAGATTTAAATGCACTTAAAAACAAAGCTGGGATTAACACAGACGACAATATGTCTTTAGAGTTACATACATCAAAAAACATCGACAATTTTTTTGAAAGTATCAAAACAAATAATCAATACCTAAAAAAATTAGCCCAGCCAAATAATTTATACAACTTTTTCAGCTCAATAGATGAAATAAATTTTTTAACCAAACTCAGTGTTGCTCATAACAAATTCCACAAAAAGAACAATCAAGAGATTTCCTCTTTCATCATCAACAAAATACATCAAGAAAACCCAAGCCCCATGAGCTTTCTAGCCCTTTATGAAATTTACAAATCTGATAATGAATTTGAAAAAGCAGACTCAATAATTTATGAAGCTGCGAAAACTTATTCTGATTCCATCTCAAAAATCAATAACCAAACTTTTATTTTCAAAAACTTACATAACAATTTCCATTCTGATTTTGATCAAACTCTAGCAATGTATAAAATCTTTTTAAACGCACAAGACCGTGAAAACGCGAGCAAAGCCGAGCTTTTATTAAGAAAACAACTTGTAGAAAAAAAGAAAGAGTTGCGCAAAATTTATCTTGCGGAAATTTTTTACGAAAAAGCAAAATCAAACTTTGCCAACCTTACAGCAAACCCTGATTACAAAACACTTGAAGAAGTTTTAGAAGATTTAAAAAGAGCTCGCAAAAACAACCCTCAAAATTATTTATACCTTAAAGAACAAGCAAAAGTTTATTTATACAAAGCAAAATTATCACCGAATGATGCTGACAAATATAAAGATGATGCATTAAATTTTCTAGAAGCGGCAAACAAAATTTATGCATTAGATTATGAAACCCATGAAATGCTGGCAGATATATACTATGAAACCCTACCAAAATCAGAGATTAAATTCATCAGTAAAAGTTCAGATAGTGATTTTGAAAATAAATTACAAAAAACCATCAACTTTCTAAAAAACACTTTAGACTTAAATCAAAATTCAATTAAAGCTAATTATTATATGGCTGATATCCAATACAAAATGGGCAACCTCAAACTATGTATCAAACATTTGGATAAACTCACAAAAATTTGTGAAGATCAAAACCTTTGTCTGAGTGAATTAAACAACGACAATAAACTTGCCTATGAAACTCTAAACAGTAAAATCAATAACCTAACTAATTTTGCAAAATAGATTTTTCTTTGTGCCAGGAACCCAGAGCAACTATGCTGTCTTATTGCCAGCTGGCTCTTTAGCACCGCCACCACCAGCACCAGATGCATCACCCGAACTCGGTAAAGTCAAAACTTTTTTCTTGCTTTTTATTGTAGATTTTTTCAACTCTTCTTGTTCTTCTTCAGAATAAGAACCAATGACTCTAAATTTCACTTTTGCTTTAATCAAAGCTTGGCGTTTATCAGCATCTTTTGTTTCTTGAGAAACTTCTTTTTTGTCTTTTTCTTTTGAATAATCTTTTTCTTTTGGAAACTCAGGATCAAACTCGATGTAAGCCTCAACTTTATCACCAGCTTTTAATCTTTCATGAATCAATTCATCAGAAATCTCATCTTCTAAAAGCTTTTGAATACTACGTTTCATAGGACGAGCACCAAATTGTTTTTTGTAGCCATCTACAGAAACTTTGTCTTTAACTTCATCAGTTAAAGCAATAGTCATTCCATGTTCTTTTAATCGTTTTTCAAGATCTTTGATCATGATATCTACAATTCTTCTCATATCATCACGATTCAAGTGTCTAAAGATCACAATATCATCAAGCCTATTCATGAACTCAGGCTTAAAGACTCTCTTCATTTCATCTAAGACCATGTCTTTCATTCTGTTATAACTATCTTCTTCTGCTTTTTTCTCAGTTGTAGCAAAGAAACCAACACCAGTATCTCCAAGCATTTTTTGAGCACCAACGTTAGAAGTCATAATAATGATGGTATTTTTAAAACTTACCTGACGACCACGACTATCAGTCAAGTGACCATCATCAAGCATTTGCAACATAATGTTAAACACATCAGGGTGAGCTTTTTCGATCTCGTCAAATAGTACAACGCTATAAGGCTTACGACGCACAGCTTCTGTTAATTGACCGCCATCACCGTAACCAACATAGCCCGGCGGCGAACCTATCAACTTAGAAACAGTATGTTTTTCCATGTACTCAGACATATCAACTCTAATTAAATTTTCAGCACTGCCAAAGAAATAATCAGCTAAAACTTTCGCTAACTCTGTTTTACCAACACCTGTTGGTCCACAAAAAATGAAACTTCCAATTGGACGTTCTGGATTTTTCAAACCAGCACGCGCTCTACGAATAGCTTTTGATACAGCAGTTACAGCAGGATCTTGCCCGATAACTCTACCTTGCAAAATATCTTCCATGGTTTTTAGTTTTTCAGTTTCGCCCTGTTTTAAATCACCAACAGGAATACCAGTCCAACTTGAAACAATAAAAGCAATCTCTTCTTCTTCTACTTTTGGCTTATTTTTTTCTTGTTCTTTTTTCCATTCTTCTTGAATCTCACGAATTTTATCTCTTAACTCATTCTCATCATCACGAAGTTGAGAAGCTTTTTCAAACTCTTGATTTCTTATTGCCTCTTCTTTAGACCTCGAAATTTTTATCAAATCTACTTCTAGCTCTTTACCCTCTGGTGGCAAAGTAGAAGCTCTAAGTCTTACTCTTGATGAAGCTTCATCAATTAAATCAATTGCTTTATCTGGCAAATATCTATCAAAAATATATCTATCAGACAAAGTCGCAGCAGCTTCAATCGCTTTATCAGTAATTATCAACCTATGATGATCTTCGTACTTTTGTCTTAAACCTCTTATAATATCAATCGTTTCTTCAACAGATGGAGAGCTGACAACAACAGGTTGAAATCTTCTTTCAAGTGCGGCATCTCTTTCAATATGCTTTCTGTATTCTTCAAGGGTAGTCGTTCCAATACACTGAAGCTCACCACGCGCTAATGCCGGCTTTAAAATATTTGCTGCATCAATAGCACCTTCAGCAGCACCAGCACCAATCAAAGTATGCAATTCATCAATCACAAGCATAATATTGCCAGCGCTACGAATTTCATCCATTATTTTTTTAAGTCTTTCTTCAAACTCACCACGGTACTTTGTACCAGCAACAAGCAAACCTAAATCAAGCATTATAAGTTTTTTGCCTTCCAAGATTTCTGGCACATCTTGAGAAACAATTCTTTGTGCCAAACCTTCTGCCACAGCTGTTTTACCAACGCCGGGCTCACCAATTAAAACTGGATTATTTTTTGTACGACGTCCTAAAATTTGTACAACTCTTTCAATCTCTTCACTTCTACCAATTACAGGATCAAGTCTACCTTCTGCTGCTGCTAAAGTAAGGTCTGTTCCAAACTCATCCAAAGTAGGAGTTCTTGTTCTACCACCTTGCGAACTTGATGACTTAGAAGAGCTTACACCAAGCAAAGAGCTAGAACCACTTGCAGCACTTGCTGTTCCTGTAGATGTTGAACTACTTTCACCTAGTAACCTTATAATGTGTTGGCGAACTTTTGATAAATCAACTCCAAGATTGTCTAAGACTCTCGCTGCAACACCCTCGCCTTCACGAATTAAACCAAGTAATAAATGTTCAGTACCAATATAATTGTGTCCAAATTGTCTAGCTTCATCCCAGCTTAATTCTAAAACCCTCTTGGCACGCGGGGTAAAAGGGATTTCAACTGCAACAAAACCTGAACCGCGACCAATAATTTTTTCAACTTCTACACGAGCATCTTTTAAATTTACTCCCATAGATTTTAATGTCTTTGCGGCAACACCAGTACCTTCGCCGATTAAGCCCAGTAAAATTTGCTCCGTGCCGACAAAATTATGACCAAGTCTTCTAGCCTCTTCTTGGGCTAGCATAATTACTTTTATTGCTTTTTCTGTAAATCTTTCAAACATGAGTTGTTACCATTTAATTATATATATAATTGTATTATTCACTATTTATAATTAATTTAAACTGTTATTAAATATTTTTGAAATAAAAAAAAACTTATCAGCCTACTCCAGATAAGAAAACGTCCAACTCTTTTGGAGATGGACGTTTGTAGTTTGAGTTGTTTGGGGGGGAGAGAAGTTTTTATCAAAAACAATTCAGTTACGAGACCCACAGTTGTAATTAAAAGAACTGCTTTTAATAGATAACTTTATCAACAAGTCTAGGCAACAGATGAGTTACTGTTAGACATAGTTGCTGACATCAAACTTTCAAGATCATGTCTTAGTGCATATAAGACAGCTTGAGTTCTATCATTTACTTTTAATTTAGTAAACACGTTATTAATGTGAGTTTTAACTGTTGACTCAGAGATAAATAATTTTTGAGCAACTTTTTTGTAGTTTAAACCTTCACATAAAAACTTTAATACTTCAGCTTCTCTTTCAGTTAAAAGCTCTAAGTTACCATAGTTAGCATTTGAGCTTGTAAGTAAAGATTGCTTCTCTTTGATAATGTTTCTAAGAGTATTATTTACTGAATAATCTACAAACAATTGATTTGCTTCAGCGGCTTCGATAGCAAGCGATAAAGTTCTATCTGATCTTTCGCTAACTAACCAAGCTGCAATATTTTCTGCAACATAGATGTTAAGTAATTCATCTTCAGTAATAGACTTAGAAATGAAAATAATTTTTGTATCTGGTGAAACACTTTTAATTTCAGCAAACACTTCACCGATTGCTTTTCTACCAGGTAATTCACTTGTAATAATTGTGATGCTAGGTCTTCTAGTTTGTACTGTTTGAATTAAAGCTTCTTGGTAATCTACACGTTCTATTCTAGTGTAGCCAGCAAGATTTAATTCCTTTGTGATTTGTACAGTTGACTGTACAGGACTCAAAGCAATAATTGCTTCTCGTGTTGTTTTCATTTGTGACATGAGCGGGGGTCTCCTTAAGATTTTTACGGGTCTTATTGATACACATTTATTTAATTTAAAAATAAAGGCATCAACTTAAAGCGCGGGTACGCTTTTGTGATTAATGTGGGAACATTGATCACTCTTAAGATATAGACACAAAAACGCAGTTAAATAGAGGGGAAACCCACGAAAAAGATTTATTTTTTTTCACTATCAGTATATATCGGCAATTTTCTTGGTTTCTTGAGTTAAATTTTATTAATTTTTGAAACTTTTTTCTAGAGGTTTTATTTTTTTTAGGTTTTTATACTTGGTCACTATAAATTAAACCAAAAGTACCAAAACAAGTCAATGCATTTCACTCATTAGTTTTCAAAAGCTTTTGCATTCATAGCTTTGATAAAAATGATAGGAATCTTAAAACTATGGCAATAATAAACAGAGAAACAAATCTGCCAATGATAAAATTTTAGAGTATTAACAATGAAAAAATTTCCACAGAGCTTACCTTTTATAATTTTAATTCTATTTTTGACTCTTTTTACTATAAGTTTAATGGGGCAAGAAAAACAAAGAAATGTTCTTAGTTATAGCGACTTTATCAAAAGAGTTTTACCAAACGACGATAGCCCTTCTACAGCCTATAAAGTAGAACTGCGCAACGGAGATGACGTTGCACGTATCGAAGAAAAAACTGGAGAAGTTTACTATGCAAGAGTTCCAGCCAATTTACTTGGAGCAAATACCGAGCTTGCTGACAAGTTGATTGAGCGTAATGTCAACGTAGAAGTAAAAGCGCAACCACGTGACAATCTTTGGGCTGGGCTGCTTTCAAACTTTTTAGTGCCACTAGTTCTTTTTGGATTATTTATTTTTATGATCCGCAATATTGGTGGCGGAGGCGCCATGTCTTTTGGTAAAAGCAGAGCAAAGCAAATGGAAAAAGATATCAAAATTAGTTTTGATGACGTTGCCGGTATAGAAGAAAGTAAACAAGAATTAGAGGAGATTGTAGATTTCTTAAAGAACTCACAAAAATACACTTCGCTAGGAGCTAAAATCCCCAAAGGTGTAATTTTGGTAGGACCTCCGGGCTGTGGTAAAACCCTGTTAGCAAAGGCTGTTGCTGGAGAAGCTGGTGTGCCGTTTTTTTCAATTTCAGGATCTGATTTTGTTGAAATGTTTGTGGGTGTTGGTGCTTCACGTGTTCGTGATTTATTTGAGCAAGCAAAAAAAAATGCACCGTGTATTGTTTTTATTGATGAGATAGATGCCGTTGGTAGACAAAGATCTGGCATGTCTGGCGGTGGTAACGATGAAAGAGAACAAACTCTCAATCAATTACTTGTTGAGATGGATGGTTTTCAAACAAATAGTGGAATCATTATTATCGCGGCGACAAACAGACCAGATGTTCTGGACAAAGCATTACTTAGACCGGGTAGATTCGATCGTAAGGTTGTTGTAGATGTCCCAGATATGACTGGAAGACACGATATACTAAAAGTACATGCTCGAGGTAAACCTTTAGCTGACTCAGTTGACCTTGAAACTTTAGCAAAAAGAACACCCGGATTTAGTGGAGCTGATTTGTCAAACTTAATCAATGAAGCTGCTATACTCGCTGCTCGAGACAAAAAAATCGATATCGATATGTCTTTTTTAGAAGAAGCGATAGACAAAGTTGCGATTGGTCCTGAGAAAAAAAGTAAAATCATAAAACCAAAAGACCAAGTATGTACTGCAATTCATGAAATTGGACATACTCTTATAAGCCTTTATTATGAGTCACCAAATGAGTTTCATAAAGTGACAATTATTCCTCGAGGTATGGCTTTAGGGCTTACTTGGTCAACTGAAGAAGAATATAAAGTTTCAGCAAGCAAAAAACAATTAATGATTGAGATGCGCACTTTACTTGGTGGAAGAGCCGCTGAAGAAATTATTTTTGGAGTAGATAACGTTACCACTGGTGCATCAAATGATATGGAAAGGTGCTCAGCTATTGCCAGAGCAATGGTAACCAAATATGGTATGAACCAAGCACTTGGCATCGTTACTTATGGAGAAAAATCAGGTAATCCATATCTTGGTGATGAATATAGTTCAAGAAATTATTCTGATGAATATGCAAACAAAATTGATCAAGAGGTGCAAGTTTTAATTCAAGCTCTTTATGAAGAAGTAAAAGAAAAACTAATTGAAAACAAAGAAGAACTTTTGGCTGTATCACAAGTGCTTCTTGAAAAAGAAACAATGGATAAACAAGAAGTTTTAGATGTTTTAGAAAGTGTGAAAAATCAAGATTTTGAAGCAATTCCTCTTGAACAATTTGAAAGTCTGGCGCAATCAAGAACTCCAGAAAAAATCAAAGCAATGCTAGAAGAAGAATCTAACAAAAGAAAAGAAGAACGCGAAAGATTAAGAGAGATTGAAAAAGCTAAACAAGAAAATTTAAATAAAAAGAAAAGTGATATTGAAGACCAGTTCTTTGGTTAAGTATTGAGGTGTTCATGAATTCTAAGATCCTTTTGTGGGAAGTTTATTGAGCGAACACGTTATAATATATAACGATGCAAGCGTTATCCTGTCAAGAAATTAGAGATTTATGGGTTGAGTTTTTTACCAAGAAATGTCCCAGTGCTCATAAAGCACATAAAATCAGCATCGTTGGTTCCGGACAATCCAACCTTACTTTTAAATGCGGCTGGAATGGTGCAATTTGTACCAATTTTTTTGGGGACAAAACCTGCAACAGAACCTCCAAGAGCTGTAACAATTCAAAAATGTGCACGTGTAGGTGGTAAAGATAGTGACTTAGAAAATATTGGTCGCACTGCAAGACACCATAGCTTTTTTGAGATGTTGGGAAATTTTTCTTTTGGCGACTATTTTAAACAGCAAGCTATTCCATGGGCTTGGCAATTTGTAACTGAAGAACTTAAATTAGACAAAGAAAAACTCTATGTTTCCGTATTTGCTGGTGATGAGCAAAATCCTTTTGATCAAGAAGCTTACGACACTTGGAAAGAAATAATCTCAGAAGATCGAATCTGGAAAATGTCGCGTAAGGATAACTTCTGGGGTCCACCAGGAGAAACAGGTCCTTGTGGTCCATGCAGTGAAATTTATTATGAAGTAAATCCATCAGCAACAGAATTTGATGATAGATATACTGAAATTTGGAATTTGGTTTTTATGGAATTCTTCAAAGATGAAAACGCAAACTTTAGCGCACTTGAGAAAAAAAATATCGATACAGGGGCTGGACTTGAAAGAATTGCAACAATTCTACAAGATGTCAACAATACTTTTGAAACAGATGAATTGTTTTTTGTATTAGAAAAAATCGCATCACGTCTTGCTATCAAGTACCAAGGAAATAATTCTGAAACAGATTTATACTTAAAAATTATTACAGACCATTTGCGCTGTGCCGCTTTTCTTATTGCTGACGGGGTTCGTCCTTCTAACTTAGGGCGTGGTTATGTACTAAGAATGATAATTAGAAGAGCCTCAAGATTTGTTTATTTAATTCAAAACAAAGCTGAAGCTTTTTTGACTTACCTAGCTAAAGACCTAGCGCAAGCTTACCAAAAAGCTTACCCAGAACTCAACACAAATCTTGCACAAATTGAATCATGTTTAGAAAAAGAAGAACTCGCCTTTGCAAAAACACTCGAACAAGGACTTGAAATTTTAAACAAAAAACTTAGCGAAATTTCTAACAAAGAATTAGATGGCGAATTTGCGTTTAATTTATACTCAACCTATGGCTTTCCTTTAGAGCTCACCAAAGATATAGTGGAACAACAAAATATCAGTATAAATCTTGAAGAGTTTGAAATAGCAAAAGAAAAACATACGCAAGCATCAGGCTCTGGTGCTGTTGCAAAATCAGTAGAACAAAATACATTTATAGCTGATATTTTAAAAGAACATGGCAAAACTAAATTTATTGGTTATCACGATAATTTAAAAGCAGAAGCCAAAGTACTCTATGTTGCAGACAATAAAGTAGTTTTGGATCAAACTTGTTTTTATGCTGAATCAGGCGGTCAAATTGCAGACATTGGTAAACTTGCAAACACAAAAGTTACAAATGTAAAATCAATTGAAGGAGTCTTTGTACATCAGTTAGAATCAAGTGCTGAATTAAAGGTAAACGATATTGTCAGCTTGGAAGTTGACAAAAATAATCGAGAATTCACCAAGAAACATCACACCAGTTGTCACTTGTTACAAGCGGCGCTGAGAAATACACTAGGCTCTGGCATACAACAAATGGGTTCACAAGTTGGTGCTGAGTATACTAGGTTTGATTTCAATTTAGATCGTGCAATGACTAAGCAAGAAATAAGCGCAGTTGAAAATCAAATTAACTTATGGATCGAGAAAGACTTAAGCGTTGAAACAAAAGTAATGCAGTTTGATGATGCTGTTAAAGCAGGTGCTTTGAGTTTCTTTGAAGACAAATACGATGACGAAGTAAGAGTTTTGTTTATTGGTGATGCATCAATAGAACTTTGCGGTGGCACTCATGTTGATAAGCTTTCAGAAATCAAAAATATTGTAATCGCTCAAGAAGGCTCTATTGCATCTGGTATTAGAAGAATAAAGCTCCTTGCAAACACAGTCGCAGACGAATTTATCGCAGAAAAAGACAAAGCTTTTGCTGAGCAAAAAGCTCTTGAAGAACAAAAAGAAAAAGAGAAAGAAGCACAAAAAGCAAAACTAAAAATCGAAAAAGAAGAATTGCTCGCTTTAACTAATTCTATTTTGGAGCAAGCTGATCAGAGTAATGAGACAAAAGTTGTAATTCTTTACGCAAATGAATTTTTTAATAAAGAATATTCAAGCGAAAGTATAAAGGCACTAGTTGAAAATTTAACAGCTAAGAATCCAGCATCGTTTTTAGTTTTTATTGCATGTCACACAAATGACAAAGTTGTTTTTTATAGTGCCGTAAGCAATGATTTAATCAAAGAATTTAATGCTGGCAATATTGTCAAAGAAGCGGCAAAAATTTGTGGCGGTGGCGGCGGCGGCAGACCTAATTTTGCTCAAGCTGGTGGCAAAGATATTAGTAAAATTCATGAAGCAATTAGTTTTGTGAAGAATTTAGTATTAGGGCAAGCGGCAAATGCTTAGTATTCCTAGAGAAGAAATCAATGAATTAATAAACACATACGGAACAGCCGTGCCAAGATACACAAGCTACCCCACGGCTCCAGAATGGAAAGATGTTTTTTCTCAAGAACAATTTGAAGCGGCAATTGCAAAATCAAATCTTACACAAGAAGATTTTTCTTTGTATTTGCATATCCCTTTTTGTGAATCTCAGTGCTATTTTTGCGGTTGTAACGTAGTCATCAGCCCAAAGCACGGCATTGAAGAAGAATACCTAACTCACCTATTTAGTGAGATTGATTATTACGGAAACTTATTTGACAAAGAAAGAAAAGTTGCACAAATGGCTTGGGGCGGAGGCACTCCAAGTTATTTGAGTGTCAAACAAATCTATGATCTTTACAAAAAGTTAGATGATAACTTTAATATGTACAAGAATAAAAACGATAACTATGAATATGCAATAGAGATTGATCCAAGAGTAACAAACAAAGAACAACTACAAGCTCTTTATGATTGCGGCTTTAATCGCCTAAGCATGGGGATTCAAGATTTCAATACAAGTACACAACTTGCCATAAATAGAATTCAAAGTGCTGAAGATGTCTTTAACTTAACGCAGCAAGCTAGAGAAATTGGTTTTAATAGTATTAATTACGATTTAATTTATGGGCTGCCATTTCAAACAATGACTAGTTTCCAAGAAACAATTGCTGTTATCAAAGAACATGCACCTGACAGAATTGCTCTATTTAATTACGCACACTTACCTGAAATGATTGCGCATCAAAAAAAATATATTGATGAAACGACTTTACCAGATACTAAAACTAAACTAGAAATTTTTGATAGCTCGGTTGTAGCATTTACAAACTTTGGTTATGAATTTATCGGTATTGATCACTTTGCAAAAAAATCAGATTCTCTTGTAACTGCTTATAAAAACAAAAGTTTATATAGAAACTTTCAAGGTTATACAACTTTTTCTGGTTGCGACATGATTTCTTTTGGTATTACAGCAATTAGTGATATTCAAGGTGCCTATAAACAAAACGCAAAAAAGATGAACGATTATTACAAAGACTTTAAAATGGCCCAAAAAGCAAAATTCTCTGACACAAATGATATTACAAGAAGAACAATCATCAAAGAAATCATGTGCAACAACTTTGTTGTGATAAACAAAAATCATTTTTCGCATGAAATAGAGCTATTAAACAGCTTCGCTAAAGATAATCTGCTTAAAATTTCTCAAAAAAATGAGGAGCTTGTAAATATAGAATTAACTAGCATTGGTAGGTTCTTTTCTAGAAATATTGCTAGTGTTTTTGATGACTACCTCAATAAAAAAACAGCATTCAAAGCATTTTCTCAATCACTGTAACTCGTATTACATCCTTATTGTTGTATAATTTTTTTAAAGGGATTTCCTAAGTTTGAAAAATGGCAGCTGGAGCACCAGGTACTAATAATTTAAACAGTAGTTTTGCAAATGCCTCAAGAGCACTTAGCTCTAAGGTATCATCGCAAGGTTATGCAATTCGTGCTGAAGCTCAATCTGAAAGACAAGTTACCGTAAGACAAAATAATCAAATGGACCCTTCTTTCCTTGCTCGTATGGCATTAGAAGATGAGCTAAGAAAACGAGGCGGCGGTGGCGGTGGCTCAATTAAATCTTATAACCCCATGACATGGATTCCTTATAGTTTTTCTTTACTTGCAAAAGCAATAGAACAAGCGCGAGCGGCAATAGCAAATCTAATAAATCAATCTTTAAATGCACTTGGCACATCAATAACAACAAGCATACAAAACACTTTTAACTTTTTGACTAAACCTTTAATCCCAATCAATAATTTTTTTAGATCTATCACTTTAAACATTACTAGAACCATGATTCAAGGTCTTAGAGATTTTGCTAAAAACCCAATTGCATTTAGTATGAAAATGGCAAACAATGCTATGCAAGGTGCAATGGCGATATTTGCGGCAGTAGTAAATGGACTTAAAAAAATCATTTACGGTAAAGATGAAGCAGTCGCTGAAGCAGATCCAGAAGAATACAAAGAAGAAGGTTTACTGACAAAGCTTTTGGGATACTTTAAAAAACAAGATGAAGACCGTGAATCAAATGGCAAAAATTTAGGTTCACATATAAAGAACAAAGCAAAACTCAAAATTAAAAAAAGAACAGTCTTAAAATCAAATGCTTAGAAAATTGAAATTCCAGCTTAGTTGTTTTTAGAAAACTCTTTATTCAAAAATAAATTATCAGCAGCACTTTGACGGCGAATAGTCGCACCTAGTTGAGTGAATTTTTCTTCTAAGTTTTCATAGCCACGATCAAGGTGTTTTAAACCACGTACTTCGCTTATGCCTTCCGCAGATAAAGCCGCAACGACTAAAGCCGCCGCACTTCTCAAATCCTTTCCTCTAACAGAAGCTGATTGTAATTCTTTTACACCCTTAAATACTGCTATCTTACCGTTGATATCAACATTTGCTGCCATCTTTTTAAGTTCATCAGCATGTTGAAAACGTGAATCATAAATATTTTCTTTGACAACACTGGCACCATCAGCAATTGCAAGCATAGTTGAAAAAATAGGTTGAATATCAGTTGAAAAACCAGGATACCAAACTGTTGTTAAATCAGTTGCTAACAAACGCTCAGCATTTCTTTGTACTTGTATATCTACAAGTTCTCTACCATCTAAACTTTTATTTGTTGCAAAAATTTTCACAGCAACTCCAGCATCTTCAAATTTTGAAAGTAAAGATTGTAAATCTTCTTCAATAACTTCTTTGGTTGTAACTGTACCACCAGTCATAGCACCCGCAATTAAATAAGTTGCAGCTTCAATTCTATCTGGAATACAAAAATGCTCTACGCTATGTAAGTCGTCAACAGTCTTTCCGTAAATATGAATATTTGAACTACCAGCACCTCTAATGTCGCAACCCATTTTGTTTAAAAAATTTGCAAGATCAACAATTTCAGGATCTTGTGCTGCATTTTCTATTATAGTTTCGCCTTCTGCCATCGTTGCTGCAAGCATGATATTTTCAGTAGCACCATTAGAAGGAATATCTAAATAAATTTTTGTACCAATAAGCTTGTCTGCTTTTGCATGTATAAAACCATGCTCTTCTGTAATCACTGCACCCAAAGCTTTTAAACCTTTTAAATGTAAATCAATTTTACGAGCTCCAATATTACAACCTCCCGGCATTGCAATTTTTACATCTTTAAATCGAGCTAACAAAGATCCCAAACAAACAATACTTGCTCTTAATTGATTAGCAAGTGTTAAAGGGACATAATTTGAAGAAAGGTTTGAACAATCCATTTCAATAGTTTTGCCATCAAAATTTATTTCACCACCCAAGACCTGAACAATTTCTGCCATAACACGCATATCAGACAAATTAGGTACATTTTTAATAGTGGCTGTGCCGTTTTTTAACATTAAAGCGGCAGCAACAATTTTAAGTGCAGAGTTTTTTGCACCAGAGATAGCAACTGATCCATTTAAGGCTTTTCCACCCTCAATAACTAAAAACTTTTCTGTTAATTTTTCAGACACAACTATTATCCTTAAATACGCCTAGGTTCTTATTTTAAAAAAGACGCTTTAACAAGATATATTGTTTCATAAAAACGTGATTTTTACTAGCTTTCTTGGTAAAAAAACAGTGATTTTAAGCGAAGCAATAGTTTTGCACTGTTTTTATAAAAGTTTTGGCAGATTCAACAGGTACACTAGGTATAATCCCATGACCTAAATTCGCTATATACCCGGGGGCTGATCCAGCTTGCTCAAGCATAATTCGAGTGTTTTTTTCTACCTGCTCAGGGCTTGCAAGCAAAGCACAAGGATCAAAATTACCTTGAATAGCAATATTTTGCCCAGCAACATACTCTCTAATATCTTTTAAATTCACACGCCAATCAACACTCAAACAATTTGCGCCGGTCTGTAACATGTAATCTAAAACATTACTTACACCATTTACATATAAAGTAATTGAAGCGTTAGGATATTTTTCTCTAATGTTTGAAACAATTTTTTGTTGATACGGCAAAGCAAATTCTTGATAATCTTTTTGACTAAGTACAGAAGCCCAAGTGTCAAACAACTGCAAAGCATGAACACCGGTATCAAGTTTATTGAGTAAATAATTACTAACTGAAATTGTAAGTTTTTCTAGTAAAAGATGCATAGCTTGTGGCTGCAAGTACATCATTTTTTTTATATGTGCAAAATCCTTTGAGCCACCACCTTCTATCATGTAGCTAGCAAGAGTCCAAGGTGCACCAGCAAAACCCAAAATAGGAATTTCATTATTTAACTTTGCGGCAATCTCTTCGATAGTTTCATAGACATAATGACACTGATTTTTTAATTGCTCTTTATCAAGCGCAATCAATTTATCAATATCCTCACAACTACGAGTAGGATTTACAAACCTTGGCTTACCCGTATCAAAATCCAAACCTGCACCCATAGGCTCAAGCAAAACTAAAATATCCGAAAACATAATAATGGCATCGACACCTAGAATTTCATATGGCTGTAAAGAAACCTCTGCAGCTTTTTTTGGATTTTTACAAAGTTCCAAAAAAGACATTTGCGACCTTATCGCTTGATATTCAGGAAGATAGCGACCAGCTTGGCGCATCATCCATACCGGCGCACGATTTGTTTTTTCACAATTAAGTGCTCTTAAAATTAAATCGTTCTTTATACTTGTCGCAGACACCATCGAGATAATTATAGCAATATCTATAATTTATTTTTTTATCTAGGCTTCCGCTATCAAACCAAAAGCAGATATCATCAATATGATAAAAAATATAATTGCATAAAAAATTATATTTTCAAAAACTCTATCAACTCTAGTTTTGTCTTTTACTTTATCTACCATTTTTTATGCGCCTTCCTTCTCAAGCTCAGCAACGACTTCTTGCTTAAACTCTTCAACTCTATCTTTAAAAGTCCCAACTTGAACTTCTGACATCCATAAACCTTTAAGTCTATTTTTTGGTACAGATTTTTTAATCATAGGAGGTCTTACACCCAATAACCTTTCTCTACAAAATTTATTTCCTTCTCTAAAGTGACAATCACCAATCTGGCAACCCATCGCTATGACACCGTCTGCACCGGCATTGAAAGCCGACTCAATCATACGAGGTTGAATCATTCCAGAACAAGGCACTTGTACAACATAGGCATTATTAACACCATCAAGATCTCTGCCATGTTGCCCAGAAAGATGACCATCAAGATTAACACTTCTCTCGCAAGCAATAACCATAACTTTGACGTTGTCGGTATTTTTTGTTTCTTTAGTTATTTCTTCAGTAGACATAAATTTTCCTTTTTACTAAGCAGCAACAGCCTCGTCTTGTTCTAAAGCGATTCTAATATCATCCATCACGACTGGCGACATTGTATGTGGTAGTTCAATAGCATCAAAATTACATGCACCAACACACAAACCACACTCAGCACAACGTTCATCAATAACGATAGCTAGTTCTTTAAACTTAGAACCATCGTTTCTTGGTGCCATATAAATTGCTTCATAAGGACAATCAACAGAGCAAAGTTTGCAACCAACACATTTATTTGAGTTTACACTTGCAGGCTCATGATCTTTTGACTCAACTAAGCTCGGTAAAATAGTGGCAATAACAACACCAGCAACAACCATTAACCAAGTTAAAGGATAACCTATGATTTTCATGACTGGGAAAATCCATAAATAGAACCAATCAATATCAAAATATGTTGGTTGCACAGTGAAATCTGCTTCAGGACCTGAAATCGCTGGGAACATCGCTGAAAAAACTAAAACAATACCAGCAAGTAAACAGCCAATAGCCCAAGTGACATTGACTAAAGGTCTTGAGATTCTCATATAATGTACCCATAGCATTACTAGCAATGACAAAGAAATTCCAGCATGAATAAAAAATGACATTGACATTGTCAAGTTTGAAATCACATTATCATTTATAAATGCATGAGAAAGAGCATCACCAATAAAAGGAACAGCGGCTAAAAACTCAGAAACCATTGTGACAATAATAAAAGACCTTTCATCCCAAACCAAAATATAGCCAGATATACCAATCGCTAACATCATAATGGTAAGTGCGATTCCAGAATACCAAGCAATAATTCTATACTCTCTGTATCTGTCAGTGAAATAAACACGCAAAGCATGTAACCAAACAGCAAGCATCATGCCATCAGCAGCGTATCTATGCAAACCTCTAATAATATCTCCAAAAGGAATTTTTTGAGTAATGTACTCAACACTTTGGTAAGCCGCTTCAAGTGTACAAGTGTAATAAGCAAACAACAACAAACCAGACAAAAAGAGCATCCACATAAAAAAGTTTGGAATAGCTCCGTGGTAATAAAGTATATTTTGCTCTGAGCCAAAAACCTTATTCAAAAGATCTTCTAGCTTCAATAGAGCTTTTTGTCCTTCTCTTACTATCTTAGTTAATACAGCCGATATCATAAAAATTCTCCAGTATAAATTACTTTGCCTGCGTTACCTCATAACCCTCACTTGGTCTTTTGTTTGCAACTACTATCGCAAAGAAAGTTGAAATTAAAGAAAAACCTAAACACAAACCCCAAAGCAAAGTAGAAATTCTATCTTGTTTACTTGGATCAATTTCAATGCCAAATAAACCTGAAATCGCATTTATATACTTTAAGTTTTGCAAGGTACCTTCATCGAAATAACTAGTATCAGTACCAATCAACTCAAAGTAGTTCATCAAGAAAAACATGAAACCAAAAAATGCCAAATTAAATAAAGCGACAAATAATGGAATATAAAATGATTTGATATCTTCTTTTGTAAACATAAACTAATTTTCCTTAACTTTAAACCTTTTATATAAACTATCAAATGGAGCAAAACTAACTCTAAGGTTGTCTTTTGCTTTTTCCTCTGAATAAATCTCAAAAGCCATAAAAAACAATGACCCAGCCAAAGCAAAAGCACAAAGAGCAATTACAGCATAAGCTGTAACTGTATCGCCGGCATTGAAATATTTATAAGAAGTAAAAAACTTAGTAATAGCTACAGTAGCAACTATAAAAGCAAAATAGAAAGCAAAATTTAATTTCTTTTTGTTTTGTTTTGTCGCTGACATAGTTAAGCTTTTTGCTCCTCTATTTTTGCTTGAGTATTTTCATAAGCCCAAATAACAACCATTAAGGCAAAGAAACCACCATAAAAAATCCAATTACGACCCCAAGAACCATCCGCAAAAAATGTTTTATCTAATAAATTATTCAAAGGCAAACCAAAATAAGGAACTGTATGAATCCTAGATAAATAAAGCAATTGGAAAATAGTATAAACTAACATTAATTTCCATCTGTCAATTTTTGCGTACTGTTTTTGTGACAAATATATTCCAATAGCAACAATCATAGTACTTCCAAAAATCCAGTACGGTGGGTCTGTATTAATATTTGCGATATTTAGAATAATTAAAACAGAAAAAACAATTGCATTAATCGCACCCATAATAGACAAGCACATGACAATTGGTCTTCTGTGAATTTTAGTCTCTGGTGATCTATCAAAAAACGGCATCAACAATACAGTTGCTGGAATCAAAATAGTAACAAAAGTAGCAAGTACTGGTTCAATGTATTTGTACATTTGATACAAAGCTAGAAAATACCAGTCAGAAAGAATTGGTAACGGAGTTACAGAAGGATTGGCACGAGCACCAAATTCTGCAGGGAAAATCATTGCTGCGGCAGCAATCATACCAATAACAAGAAAGCCTTCAATCCATGGTAGATTAAAACGTTTCTTTTTATTAGAGTAAAAATATAATTCAACAATAATTAGACCAATTGTTGAAAGTGCCATGTGCATTGAATAAAATCTGGTAATTGTTGCTTGTCCAATTGCAGAACCACCTAAAAGAATTTGTTGAGTAGTCATTCCTAAGTTAAAATTTATATACTCGTTTAAAAGCTTCATGTCCCACAAAATACCTCCGCCTTCTTCAACAGGAACAGCAGGTAAACTTGTTGGCACACCCCATTCAATAAGTTTGTTCACAATCGTTGCTCCCAGAAAGGCAAGATTTAATCCAAATTGATCCATGTAACCCGGGAAGGTAGCAAATACTTTTGTAGCCCAAAAAGCTCTTTGGTTCCAAATTAAAAGATATCCAGAAAGTCCAGAATAAAAACCAAGTAAGAGCAAAAAGAAACAAACCCAAAAATTAAGCTCACGCTTACCTTTATAATCAGCGCAAATCACAATACGATAAATTTTCAAAGTACAAATAATGATAAAGGCATCAGCACCATACTTGTGCATGCCACGTATCAACCATCCTGTTGGAATGTGGTCTTGAATATTCATGATACTTGAATAAGCCTGCTCAGCAGTTGGAATATAAAACATCATTAACACAGCACCGGTGACAATCGTTACAATCCAAGTGAGCCACTGTAAAGGACCAAGCTTATACCAAACATTTTCTTTTTGTTTATCAACAAAAGTTTCGTCAAAAAAATCAATATTTTTCAAGCGCGGCATTACCATCTTGTTGATTACTTCATCAATAGAAGGCAACATTGAAAGTAAATTTGCAAGACCTTGTTTATCGTTTTTTATTTCAGCTGACATTATGAAATACCTCCAGACTCAAGCGAACTAATTACTATATCAGCACCCTCAATTTTGAAATTAAATTTAAATGGTGATCTTGGAGCAGGTCCAGACACAACTTTTCCACGCCCCTTTGTATCAGTTTGCATGGGGTCATACACTGATAAGTGACAAGGACAAGCAAAGACTTTTTGTCCGGGAAACGGAGTGTAGTTGTAACCAGCAGCAACTTCCGCTTCAACTGGAACAAAATTGAACACACAACCTAAGTGCGGGCATACTCTTGAAAAAACAACAAAGTTTGGAAAACCATCCATATCAGGAGTTCTAACAACAGCACCCGGAATAGTTTTTATTTGCTCACCAACTGCAGTATATTCACGATTTGCTTCTTGGAACATAAAATATTTAAACGACCAAGCAGAAGGAAAATCAGTCATTGAAAACTTAATTTGTTTTACTGGAGCTGGTTTATCAGGTCTTTTGAAAATTTCGGCAGTCGCTGTAGGACCCGAACTAGGCTTTAAAAACCTAACAAAAGGTGAAGCAAAAATCGCAGCCAGTGTACCTACTACTGGGATTGCTAATAAACCTTTTACAAAATCTCTTCTATCAAATTTCATTTAATTACCCTCACCTATAGATTTTTTGTACTCTTGTAATTTTTCACGCCCAAGATCTAATCTATCTTTTTCTTGAGTATGAGAGAACTGTCTAACATAACGAACTAATTTCCAAATCATTTCTTCATCAAATTTGATTTTCTTATCAAAATCGTATCTGTTTTTCCAAGCAGGCATTGCTGTCCAAGGAATACCATACATTAATTCATTGAAGAGTTTTTCATCTGTTCTGGTATAAAGTCTTTCTGTCATAGTAAAGTTTGCAGGCGGTGGATACAAAGACTTATGTAAGTTACCATCACCATGACCACGAGTTCCATGACAAACGGCGCAATTACCACCAAAAGTTGCATTCATATCAGCAAGCTCTTGAGAATTTTCTTTGTAATAACCTAAAACATTTGCTCTAAAATACATCAATGAATCCCACATTTCATCAATGCCAAGTTTGCCCTTACCTTTACCAGCAAAAGCATGAGAACCATCACCCTTGCCACCACAAACCATCTCAAAATGTTTTTCTGGAGTAACCTTTCTAAATTTTGCTTTTGATGTATTTGAAATACTATGACAAGATGCACAGTTTTGTTTAAAAACCTTTTCTCCAGTTAACAAAGACGGTGGATGTGAAGGGTATCTAAAGCTTGGACAAATAGTTGTATCATGTTCTGGTTGCCACTTAACAATTAAGCTTGAAGCTAAACCGGTTTTACTTTTTGCACTCACTAACTGTTGTGCGCACAAGATCAAAATTATTACTAGACTTATTTTTTTTAATTTCATATCAAACAAACTCATTTTTTAATACCCATAGAACGGAATCCAACTGATTGAACACCAAATCAAAACCAAAATATACAAAACAATCAAAAACATAGGAGGTTTATTATGACCTACCTTATATTCATCATTAGGGACACTTGTCATCTGCGTTGGTAAACCATTAGTTCCACCTTCGTAAGCTGGCGACATTTCATCTAATTTTTTTTCTTCTTGACTCATTATATTTTAATCCTCTAACATCTCAAATTTTGCAGCTTCAACATCTTTGAATTGTCCGCTTTGCATAGCCCACATTGCTGCCATTGACGCCATAGCAAAAATCATCACACAAAAAAAACAGAAGATCGCAATTCCTTCTTTGTTAAAAACAGAAAGAATAAAAGCATTGAAACCAAAAGCTAAATCTTGAACTTTACTAATGTCCACCGCCACCAACTCCTTCTATTTCTCCACCAGGATGTGGGTGATAAGTTCCACTTTCTTTTTGTACCCCAATTCTATGATAAGTATCAACCAAGCGCTGAGGTAACGGAGATTGTTTTTCCCAGTCTAAATCATTGATGGTTTGATATTTTTGAATTATCACTTCTTTATCTTGAGGCAAAGTTTTTAAGAATGCTGCTAAGTACCACATCTGTTCTGGCTCTAATTTAAGCTTCCATCTTGGCATTCTTGTACCCGGAACCCCTTCAGCAACTCTATAGTACCAAGTTTTATCGCTATAAGATTTATAAAAAGGTCTTGAAAAATTCGCTGGTTTTTTCGCCATCGCCAATGCATTCGGACCATTACCCAAACCGTTTGTACCGTGGCAAACTGCACAGTTTTGTCTAAAGATTCCAGCACCCGCGTTAGCCGCTGCAGCACTGTCTACGTTTGGCTTGTGGTGTTCTGAAGCTTTCCAAAAAGCAGTGTCAGCTTCAGGGTAATATGCTTCATATACTTCGCGGTTTTTTGGATCTTCAAAACGCTTACGTCCTAAAGTCTGTAAATAAGCAACTAAATCTGCCATATCTGCATCACTAAGAAAACTAAATGAAGGCATGATTGAACCAGGGGTGTAAGCACGCGGATCTCTCAAGTGACCAATATGCCATGCATCTGGTAATTTACCACCTTCGTTACTTAAATCTGGACCAGTTCTTGAAGTACCCAAAACGTTTGGTGTTTCATTTACGTAGTCACCTGCATAAACTCTTGAACCAAAATCTCTATCTTGAGGACGTACAAATTGTGAGTGACAATAAAAACATCCTTCTTTAACGTAAACTTGTCTACCTCTACCAGCTTGGTTTGGCACTGGAATTCCGTTAGCATCTTTTACAATATTGCCTTCAGCATCTTTTTCTAAATATTCCATTGCATATTTTGAAGGGTGAATATTTACCATTGTCATATCAGGAATTAAAACAACTACTGTGTAAATCAATGAAAAAGAAAACACCACAACCAGTGCTGGTAATAAATATCCTTTTGCGCCTAATTTTTTGTTATCGTCTGACATCTTACTTGCCCTCCTTTTCTACAGGAACAGCAATATCAAGCTGATCCTCGGGAGTTATAGAAGCTTCTTTCATCGTCATAAAAATGTTATATGCAAATAAACAACTACTAGCAAACATCATAGTTCCACCAATTGCTCTAACAACCCACATTGGCGCAAGAGTTAAAGACCACTGAGAAACAGGGTAAGCCAAAGCCCAACCCACAGATTGTTGTAATCCTGCAATTGTTAATGATAAGAAAAATAAAACAAAACCAACTAAAAGTAACCAGTAATGCCATTTAACAAGTCTCACACTATAAATTCTTCTTTTGGTCAATCTTTGTAAGCCATAGTAAATCGCACCGATGACAAAGAAAGTAAAAGTACCAAGCAATGCAGCGTGCGCGTGACCAACAACCCACTGAGTGAAATGGATATACCAGTTAACACCACGAGTCGCTTGAAATGGACCTTGAATACAAGTTATAAAATACCAAAAAGCACCAGTAAGAACAAACCTTAATGGCATATTTGTTGTGAGCATCCACCAAGAACCACGCATGCTCATATAGAAATTAACTAAAACTGTAATTACCGGAATCACCAAAGCTGCCGAAAAGATTACCGCAAGTGCTTTGAGCCACTCAGGCACTGGAGACTGTAATAAGTGATGAGTACCAGTTGGTGCATAGAAAAATGCAATAGTCCAAAAACCTAACATCGATAAACTATGGCTCCAAACTGGACGACCAGTCATTTTTGGAAGCATGTAATAAGCAATACCAACACCCAAAACCGTAAACCACATACCTAAAATATTGTGACCATAAAACCAGTTCAAAATACCATCGTTAAGACCATCCATAGCAACAAAGGTTCTGTTACCAACTAAGTACACAAGAGGCATCCAGAAAAATGCACCCATAATATACCAAACTGATACGTAAAGTTTTTTTACTTTTCTTGTAAGCACTGTTCTAAAGAGGTTGTAAGAAAGTAAAAATAAACCAACTAAAACTAAAATATCAAATGGCTCTCTAAGCTCTGCGTATTCACGTCCCTCGGTATATCCGTTAACAAGTGAAATAATACCAGCACCAATAACAAAATTCCAAACATAACAAACAAAGTTTGCGAGCTTTTCACTATAAAGTTTGGTTTTACATAAAGCCGGAATGATAAACAAAGCAGAACCAATATTTGCCATTGATAACCAACCAAAAGCAACGCCATTAACATGAGCTGGTCTAAGTCTTGAAAAAGAAAGTTGAGCCACTCCTTTAGTTAAATCAGGAAAAGAAAACTCAAGGGCACCGAGCAAACCAAGCCCCATACCAACAACTAACCAAAAGATAGCGGAATACCAGAAAAACTTTGCTGAACTGCCTTCTTCATTACTTAAAAATTTTGTAGCCATAATTTTTTTTGGGGTATTAGCCCTATATATATTAAATCAGTTATTTAAGTCTCTGAAAATTAAAAAAAACCGACTAGAAAAGCATCAAAATAATTTCTTTGTATACTAGACAATGAGATCTACTCAGAACTCTTTGAAACTCTCTAGGTAACTAGCATAGAAGGAGTTTCTCTCCAGTAGTTCTTGATGAGAACCATTCTCAACTATAGTCCCGCCATCAAGAAATAAAATTTCATCACAATTTCTTATTGTTTGTAAGCGGTGAGCAATTATTATCGCAGTTTTATTATGTAGATAACGGTCAAGAAAATTTTGCAGAGTTTTTTCTGTTTTGAGGTCTATTTTAGCCGTTGCTTCATCCAAAATGACAAATTTTGGCCTTGTAATTAATGCTCGAGCAAAATTTATCACTTGAGCCTCGCCCGAACTAATATTACTAGCTCGTTCACTTAAAACCATATCAAGATCTAAATCAATTAAATCGAGTAATGGCTCTACAAATTGCCAATCAAGATCATATTCAGGACGATTGAGGGCAATGTTTTCTTTAAGAGTACCAGCAAAAATATAAGTATCTTGATGAATGACAGCAATTTCATTACGTAAAAATTCTTTTGTGTATGTTTTTATATCTTTGTCATAAAACAAAAGTTCTCCTTGGTCAATTTCATAGAGGCGAGTAAGCAATTTTACGATAGTACTTTTTCCAGAACCGGTTCTACCACAAATTGCATATTTTTTTCCTTGATAAAAATCAAAAGAGAAATCACCTAAAACCCAATTTGAGTCTTTAAGTTGCAAGCAGTCATTTGTTAAATCTGAAGCTCGCTTATATTTAAAGAAAATATTTTTTGCTTGAAAAACTTTTTCTTCTTTTGCATCATAAGATTTTTTTTGTCCAGAATCTTGTTCGCTAGTTTCAGAAAATAACTGATCGACTCTTTCAGCAGAAGTGAATGCTGACTGGATTATAGTAAACCTATCAGAAAGATTGCGAATAGGTTCAAATAAAGATTGAGTGTACTGCAAAAAAGCAAGCACGATTCCAATAGTAACAAAATCATTTTTTAAAATGAATGAGCTCACATAAATCATTAACAACAAAGACAAAATAGAAATAAGCTCAATTAGCGCTGATAACTGAGAGTCAGCTTTTATGCTGATATCGTTAGCTTTAAAATATTCTTTGTTACTTTTAGCAAATTTTTGCATGCTTTTTTGGGCACTATTAAGAGCATGAACAACATTAATACCAACAACATTTTGTTGTAAAAAAGAATTTAGTTCAGAAAGTTTTTTTCTGGCTTTTAAGTTTGCAGTTCTGAACATTGTTTGATAATGAATCGACAAAACATAAATCGGAATCAAAAATATAGATACAGCTAAGCTTAAGCGCCAATCAAGAAAAAACATAAAAACCAAAATGGCAAGAATGTTGAAAAAATCCATCATTACCAAAATCAAACCACCCGCAAAACTTTCAGAGAGTTGCTCGACATCACTTATAATTCTTGATACGTTTCTACCAACTGGAGTTTTATCAAAATAGGTCATAGGAAGGCTTAACAAATGTGCAAATAGTGATTGCCTTAAGTCAGCAATTGCGAATTGCCCTACTTGATTAATAAACCAAAACTGAAATACTTGAGCAACAAAATTAAAAGCAACAGCTAAAGCTAAAAGACCCACAAAAAAATAAAGACGTTGTAGATCAAAATCTTTTAAAGATGAGTCAATGGCTTTTTGTAAAATCAAAGGCTGTACAGCATAGCTTACCGAGACGATAGGCAAGAGCACTAAAGCAAAAATGATTTTCAAATATTGCTTTTTGAAGTAAGGCAATAAAAGTTTTATAAGTTGTAGATTTGACTTAACTACTTGCATCACTTTCCTTTTTTGAATTTTCTAAAAGATCATTAAAAAGTTTTGACTTCGCTTTGAGTTCATGAAAACTTCCTGCTGCAGAAATTTTAAAAGCATCCATAACAAAAACACGATCTGTAAGTTCAGTGATTTCAACTTTATGAGTTATAAAAATTGTAGTTTTGTTTTGACGTAAGTCTAAAATGTTTTTTAGTATTTTTTTTGCACTAATATTATCAAGGCTACTAAAAGCATCATCTAATATCAAAACTTCAGGATCCAAAGCAAGAGCTCTCGCAATTGCAACCCTTTGTTTTTGTCCACCAGAAAGAGTTATACCTTTTTCACCAACAACCGTGTCATAGCCTTTGGCAAAATCTAAAATCTCCTCATGCAAATCTACTAATTTTGCCAAAGTGATTACTTCTGCTTCACTGAGTTCTTTTGCGTAAGAAATATTTTCTTTGATTGAAGTTGAAAACAAAAAAGTTTCTTGTGGTACTAGGTTAAATATTTTTCTTAGAGAACTAAGTTTGATTTGTTTCAAACAAATACCGTCTAACAAAACAGCTTGATTCTCAAGCTCAAAAAGTCGAAGCAATTGATTTGCCAAAAAAGATTTACCAGAAGCAATTTTACCAACAATAGAAATTGTTTCTCCTTTTTTTATCTCTTGATTTAAATTTTTGAAAACAATTTTTTCCAGAAAATCATTTTTACTAATCGCATCCACAGCATCGCAAATAACAGCTTGTCTTTTTAAAACACTGTCAATTCTTTTTTTGCTAACTTGTGCTCTATATAAAACTGTAATAAGCCAACCAAATGACGCAACAGGCCAAATCAAACGTTGCATCAATAGAGCATAAGCCGCGAAATCACCCGCACTAAAACTCAATTCTAGAACAGCTTTCCCTCCAAAAAATAACAATAGGACTAAACCTAAAGAAGCAATAGCACGCATTACCGGACCAATAAAACTTCTGATAGCAACAAGTTTTAAATAATCTTGCTTTAAAGTTTCATTTTCAACAGAGAAACGTTTGAGTTCTGTTTTTTCTTGAGCGTAAGATTTTACAATTGCAATCCCACTAATATTCTGCTCTAAAAAATTACTAATATTACCTAAGCTTTGTTGCACTTTATCTTGGAATCTTTTAATTTTATCACTTAAAGAAATCACCGAAAATATCACGAGTGGAATTAAACACAAAAAAGCCCAAGTTAAATTCACATTTAAATCAAACATCAATGGCAAGGTAACAGCAAAAGCAATTACGGTGTTAAAAATATTTAAAATTGAAAACCCCGCTAATGCCCTAATAGACTGTACATCATTAGTAATAATTGAAATCAGATCTCCTGTTCTTTGTTTAGAAAAATAATTGATTTCAAAAGTTAAAAGATGATCAAAAATTTGTTTTTTTAGATCAAATTCAACTTGGCGCCCTAAACCAAAAACAATTTGACGAGAACAAACACGAAAAAAAGCCATTACTAAAGCACAGGCAATAACAATTAAAACTCCTTTGAGAATAAAGCTTTGACTATTTGTCTTGGTTAAAACATCAATTAAAGTTTTTATTTTCAAAGGGATATAAATACCAATCAAATTGACAGCAAGAAGCAATAAAGCACCAATTAAATAAGAATATTTGTACTTAAACAAAAAATCAAAAATAATTTGCTCCTAATAAAAACTCAAGAACAACAAAAAAGAAAATCAAAACTGATATCCATGTGTTGATAACAAAAAAAGCTTTTTCAATTTTGCCTTGCTCAACAAGTTTTTGTTCATAAAACAAACAAGCTATAACAAAAACAATACCCACCTTGAAAGGCATTCCTAGATTAAGCTTCAGAGCAGTCAAAAACAAAAAAACCGGAGTGAGAAAATGACAAAAACGAGCAATCATTTTAGCTTTTACTACACCAAAAACACTCGGCACCGAATAAAGATTTTGCTCTTTATCAAATTGTTCATCTTGCAAAGCATAATAGATATCAAAACCTGCAACCCAAAAACTCACTGCAAGTGCAAAATATAAAGGTGCCAGCAAAAAAGTTTTGTCATCAGCAAAAACTTCACCAGTAATTGCAATCCAACCTGCATAAGTAGCACCGCCTAAAGTTGTACCCAAGAAAAAATGACAAAGCCATGTGAAACGTTTTAAAAAGGAATATATCAAAAGCCAAAGTAAAGCAATACCTGAAAGTTTTATACAAATACTTGGAAGCTGTAAGGCACTAATTAAAAGGCTTAACAGCATCAAAGCAGAAAGGACCATAGCAGTTTTTTTTGAAATTTTACCACTAGGAATTTCTCGGCTTTGAGTTCTTGGATTTTGAGCATCAATATTAGCATCAATCAATCTATTAAGAGTCATGCCAGCACTTCGTGCACTAAATAGTGCCAAAAAAATCCATAAAAAATTCTGCCAATTGTGAAAATCATAATTTTTATAAATAACAGCAAGCAAAGAAGCAGAAAAAACAAAAGGCAAAGAAAAAAGCGTGTGCTCAATCTTTATCATTTGGCTCCAGTTTTTTAAATCATTAACAATCACAGATTTTTAAGATGCAAGTTCTTCTTGCTTATGTTCTTCAGGCTGAGCTTCTTGAGACTTTTGTTCTTCTTGCTGAACACCTTCAGGCTGAGCTTCTTGAGACTTTTGTTCTTCTTGCTGAACACCTTCAGGCTGAGCTTCTTGAGCACTTGGTTTTTTTGCTAGTTCTTCAAGTTTTTGTTTTCTAAACTCTAAACGCAATTTAGAATCCATATCATCGATTGAATCGACAGCTTGATCCCAAGCTGTATAAATTTGATATTTACCAGTGTCTCTTAAATCTCCAGCAACATAAAGCCCTGTAACACTTGACTCACCTTTTTGATTACAAATTATATTACCTCGTGAATTAATATCGGCATTAACTTGTTTAGCTAAGTCGTTGTAAGCGATTTGACCAAGCATAGCAAAAGCAAGTTCAACAGGTTCTTCTTTGGTTTTATCACAATCTTGGCTAAGATCTTGGCAATCTTTTAAAATGAAGGCTTGCATTTTTTCTTTTGGATTTCCCTTAATGGACATGATAGGTTCTTTTACTACCTTAATATTGTAGGCGCTTAAAAGTTCATAAGTCTCTGGAGGGAATTCAGGATTTTGCCCATTAGTAAAAATTTTCACTTCTGGCGGTTGGTATCTTTCATGTAACATGATGGCAACCCAAGCCGCCGCCGCTGTATGACCAATAGTTGCTGTGATTTTGTCTTTGGCTTTGTGTCCATCACAACGCACACAATAGTCAACGTGCCCCATATTTGCATAAGGTAAAACAGGACGAATTGAACCATCAATCTCAGGTTGAATATCCATAATACCTGTTGCTAATAAAACAAATTTAGCTTGAAATTGAGCATCACTTGTTTTTAAAATAAAGTTTTGAGTTTGCGGATCTTTTTCTAGAGAAATAACTGAAGATTCAACTTGAGTAAATTTTTCAGCAAAACCAGAATCTTCTTTTATCCATAAAAAAGTATCTTTGCTAATATTTGCTATTGGACGATTTAAATCATAAGTCATCGGCATATTGACAACTTTATGCACCCAAGTCGCTCTCGATTTTCTTTTGGTTTGTGCATCACCTGTAAACACAATAGTATCTTTGTTATTTAGAACAGATCTTAATGCACCCATCTGCCCTGCGGCACCAGCACCTATGATTGCAATATCGTATATTTTTTGTTCTTGCATAAGCATAATTATTACACAAGAATAGTGTTCATTGTGCCAGGCACGAAGACCACTGTTTTTGCCATTATCTTAGCTGTGCTTGTGAGATCTCATAAAACAAAATAACCAACCTTAGCTTGAGCTTGAAACTAGATAATAAATGAGGCAAAAATGACACGGTCCAAAGTGTCTTAAAAATGAGACAAATATAACACGGTCCGAAGTGTCTTAAAAATGAGACAAATATAACACGGTCCGAAGTGTCTTAATCTTGAGAAAAACCTAAAGATTAAAGTGAATGGCTATATTTAATGCGAAAATATAGCTCAAGCATGAAAATTACAGCTTACGAAGAATACGGACTTAGAATTATTTTGCGACTGGCAAAGTTACAAAATAATGCTAATACACTTGTATCTCTTAATGAAATTGCTAGCGCAGAGGGTATTAGTGCTGAAAATACTGCAGCTATTCTTGCCAAACTTAAAGAAGCTAAATTAATTGAAAGCGTTAGAGGAAAATTTGGTGGCTATAAACTTAGTAAAAGCCCGGCAGAAATAAATTTATATCAGGTAGTTAATGGTATTAGCAAAAAAACTTTTGATATTGATTTTTGTGATTCACATTCTGGCAATCAGGAAATTTGTGTGCATGCAAACGACTGCTCTGTAAGATCAGTATGGTCAAGCGTACATTCTTTAGTAAATAATTTTCTAGCATCAATTAGTCTTGAAAAATTAATGCTCCGAGAAGTTGATTTAAATTTGGAAATTCAACAAAATACAGATTTAATAGAGGTTTTACAACATGTCTAATACAGAAAATAAACTTGAAAAACTACAAAACCAAGAATACAAATATGGTTTTAAGTCAGATATTGAAACTGAAATTTTTCCTAAAGGTCTTAATACAGAAATCATCAAAAGAATTTCTACAATCAAAAATGAACCCAAGTTCATGCTGGATTTTAGATTAAAAGCATTTGAACAATTACAAACAATCAAAGAACCTAAATGGGCAAAATTAAATTTCCCAGAAATTGATTATCAAGAAATAAGTTACTATTCTGCACCAAAGAAAAAAGAAACAAAAAATAGCTTAGAAGAAGTTGACCCAGAGATTTTAAACACCTATAACAAATTAGGGATTCCTATAGAAGAGCAAAAAAGGCTTGAAGGAATCGCTGTTGATGCAATCTTTGACAGTGTTTCAGTTGCAAATACTCACAAAAAAGCTTTAGCCGAAATAGGTATAATTTTTTGTTCGATTTCAGAAGCTATTCAAGAACACCCTGAGTTAATAAAAAAATACATTGGTACAGTAATTCCTAGCTCTGATAATTTTTTTGCTACATTAAATAGTGCTGTATTTTCAGATGGTACTTTTGTTTACATACCACCAAACACAAGATGCCCGCTTGAACTTTCAACCAATTTTAGAATTAACACTGAAGGTTCTGGGCAATTTGAAAGAACACTTATTGTTTGCGACGAAAACAGCTATGTCTCATACCTCGAAGGCTGTACAGCACCTGCATTTGATACTAATCAGTTACATGCCGCAAATGTAGAATTGATTGCAATGAAAAATGCAGAAATAAAATATTCTACTGTACAAAACTGGTACGCTGGTGACGAAGATGGCAAAGGTGGAATTTATAACTTTGTAACCAAAAGAGCACTTTGTAAAGGCGATAATTCAAAAGTTTCTTGGACTCAAGTTGAAACAGGATCAGCAATCACTTGGAAATATCCAAGTTGTATTTTGCAAGGTAACAATAGCATTGGAGAATTTTACTCAGTTGCCTTAACAAATAATCTACAACAAGCAGACACAGGAACTAAAATGATTCATATTGGCAAAAATACCAAATCAACAATAGTTTCAAAAGGAATATCAGCTGGACATTCAGACAATACTTACAGAGGACTTGTAAAAATCACCCCTCAAGCAAGCAATGCAAGAAATTACACACAATGTGATTCGATGTTAATTGGCTCTAAATGTTCAGCGAACACAACACCTTATATAGAAGTGACAAATAACGATGCCAATATTGAGCATGAAGCTTCTACGTCAAAAATTTCAGAAGACCAACTTTTTTATTTAAACCAAAGAGGCATTAGTACTGAAGATGCAATTTCTACTATCATTAGTGGTTTTTGCAAAGATGTTTTTAAAGAATTACCCGGAGAATTTGCCGCTGAAGCAAACCAATTAATGGCACTGAAGCTTGAAAATAGCGTTGGTTAAAAAAGGAATTTTATGTCAATAATAACAATCAAAAACTTAGAAGCACAAATCATTAATGAAAAATCAGATACTGGTAAAGCCACTGAAATTATTAAAGGTTTGGATTTAACAATAAACCCCGGTGAAGTTCACGCCATCATGGGACCAAATGGTTCAGGTAAAAGCACTCTATCAAAGATTTTGGCTGGTCACCCTGACTACGAAATCACTAATGGAGAAATTATTTTTCAGGGACAAGATCTAACAGAACTTGAAGCTGACGAAAGAGCAAACTCGGGATTATTTTTGGCTTTTCAATACCCAGTTGAAATACCTGGAGTAAACAACTTAAATTTTTTAAGAATGGCTTATAACTCAAAAATGAAATTCAATAATCAAGAAGAAATGGATCCACTAGATTTTGATGATTTCATTGAAGAAAAATTAGAAATTTTAAAAATGAAAACTTCTTTTTTAGATAGAAATCTTAACGAAGGTTTTTCTGGCGGTGAAAAAAAGAAAAACGAAATACTACAACTATTGACCTTGAACCCAGCACTTGCAATTTTAGATGAAACTGATTCAGGACTAGATATTGATGCACTTAAAGTTGTATCAGAAGGAATCAATGCCTTTAGAAACAAAGACAATGCTGTACTTTTAATCACTCACTACCAAAGATTACTTGATTATGTGCAGCCTGATTTTGTGCATGTACTTGCTGAGGGTAAGATTATCAAAACCGGTGATAAAAACCTTGCTTTAGAGTTAGAAAAAGGAGGGTATTCTTTTGCCTAAAGAAACTCTTGAAAAACAAAAAATCAATTTTGAAGAAGGTGTTATTAGGACAGCTATGGCTTCTGGCTTAGGGAAATCTAAAATAAAAGACTTAAAACAAAATGCTTTAGATTTTATTAGCAACAATAGTTTTCCAACAAACAAAAATGAAGATTGGAAATATTATGATTTTAAAGATTTATTTTTTAACAGTTCTAATATATTTTCTAAAACTGAAACTTTCAAAAAAGACGAACTCGCTACTAATGAACTTATACAACTTGTTGACAAATATGTTTTTCGCGAAAGTGCTGAAAACTTGATAGTCACTGTAAACGGTGTTTACAGAGAAGATTTGTCAAACTTTACCAATAGAGATATAGAAGTTTCAAACTTAAATAATCATGGTGCAAAAACTTTAAAAGAAAAAGAGCCAAATAACTTAGGTGATCAATATCTACGCTCGCTTAATACCTTACTTATTGATAATGCATTTTTTATTAAAGTTGCAAAATCAAAAAGAATTACTCAACCATTACAAGTTTTGCATATTTCAAATCAAAATTCTTTTAATATCGTTCGCTCTGTAATTGAAGTAGAAGATTTTGCTTCATTGGATATCATAGTAAGCTATGTAGGTTTAGAAGAAAGTAACTATATCACCAATGCAATTATTGATTGCCATCTTGGTAAAAATGCAAATTTGAATTTTGATAAAATTCAAAGCGACTCTAAAAATGCAGTAACTCTCTACAACCTAAACGCTAAGCTTGCTCGAGATGCAAATTTCACTTTTAATTCATTGCACTACGGAGCCAAATCATCACGCGACGAAATTATTGTAGATTTAAATGGCACAAATGCAAACACTGATCTAAATGGTTTGTACGTAATCAACGGAAACAGAAAAACACACCAAAAAATCACAGTTAATCATAATAGTGAGCACTGCACTAGTAGCCAATTATTTAAAGGCATCATCACCGATGCGGCAAGAGCAGAATTTAATGGTTTGATTGATGTAAAAAGAGAAGCTCAAAAGACAGACGCTAAACAATTAAACAACAATCTACTTTTATCACAAGATGCACATGTAGATAGTCGCCCTCAATTAAATATTTTGGCTGATGATGTAAAATGCGCTCATGGTTCAACTGTTGGACAACTTGATGAAGAAGAATTGTTTTACCTACAAAGTAGAGGGCTAAGTAAAGAAGACGCCTACACCACTCTTACATATAGTTTTTGTGAAGAAATTCTTCAAAAATTAAAGCATGAATCAGTAAAAAACTACACAACGAATCTTGCTTTTAATAATCTTTCTGCAACAACAAACTCAACCCTTGCTAATCTAGCTGATAACGACAAATTCAAAAAATCAAGATACTCAAAATGAAATTAGAAGAAACTATTGACCTATTTCAAGAACACCAAAAGATTAGAGCACAGTTTCCAATCTTGGACTCTGTAATCAACGACAATAAGCTTGTCTATCTTGATAGCGCTGCGACAACTCACAAACCAAGCTCTGTAATCAATGCAGTTGCAAATTTTGAAGCAAACGACTATGGCACAGTAAGAAGAGGTGTTTATGACTTATCTGTGAATGCAACTCAAGCCTTTGATCAAGCGCGTTCAACAGTACAAAATTTCATTAACGCTAAATCAAGTGAAGAAATAATTTTCACGAGAGGCACAACTGAATCTATAAACTTAGTAGCTTTTTCTTTGCTTGAAGCCTTAAAAGGGAATTTATCGAACAAAGCAAGTAATCAAAAAAATGAATCAAGCCTTGCGACAAATGATGATATTGAGATTTTATTTACAGAGATGGAACACCATGCAAACATGGTACCTTGGCAAATTCAAGCAAATAGACTTGGACTCAAAACTAATTATTGTCCAGTTTTAGACAACGGTGAGTTGGATTTAGAAACTTTATATAAACAACTTGAAAAAAAACAAACTCGAGTACTTGCTATAACCCATGTATCAAATACACTTGGAAGCGTTAACCCTATCAGGGAGATAATTGCACACGCTCACAAAAACAATGTCATTGTACTTGTTGATGGCGCGCAAGCAATCAGTCATTTAGAAGTAGACGTACAAGATATAGATGCAGATTTTTATGTATTTTCCGCACACAAACTTTATGCACCTAGTGGAATTGGCGTACTTTATGGCAAAAAAGAACTTTTAGAGCAAATGCCCCCTTATCATGGTGGTGGTGAAATGATAAATCTGGTTCAACCTCAGGCAAGCAGTTTTGCACAATTACCTTTTAAGTTTGAAGCTGGAACTCCAGCTATAAGTCAAGCAATAGGTCTTAGCCATGCAATTGAGTTTGTCAAAAAAATCGGCTTAAAACAAATTGCCACTTATGAGAACTATTTGTATAAAGAAGCCTATCTAAGAATTAAAGATATAGAACAAATCAAATTTATTGGAATGGCAGAAAACAAAACAGCTATTTTGTCCTTTGTATTCGATGATATTGAAGCTTTTGATATTGGTACTATGCTTAATCAATATGGAGTAGCAATTCGTACTGGACATCATTGTACTCAACCATTAATGCAAAGGTATAATATAAGCGCTAGTTCAAGAGCGTCATTTGCGTTCTACAATAATTTAGAGGATATTGAATTTTTTGCAGATAAACTAAAAAAAGCAATTAAAATTTTTAGATAAAAGGAAAACTTATGCTACTAAGAGAAAACGATATTGCTGATATGTTAAAAGAAAAACTAGACGTTCAAGAAATTGAAGTGATTGATCTTAAAGGTGGTAATCATTGGCAAGTAAATATTACAGCTAGTGATTTTAATTCTTTAAATAGAGTTAAAAGAGAACAATTAATACAAAGAGTTTTAGCAGGACCTCTTGCAGATGAAACAATTCATGCACTTGTTATCAAAGCAAAAGGTACAAACGAATAAAAAAGGATAAAAATATGCAGTTAGGAAATGAATTAAGCCCAGAGAATTTAAGCCCAGAAGAAAAAGAACGCTTTGATACACTGGTAGCAAAAGATAAAGTTGTTTTGTTTATGAAAGGTAACAAAGATTTTCCACAATGTGGTTTTTCTGACGTGGTCGTTAAAGTTTTAAAATTTTATGATGTTGACTTTGCAACTTATGATGTTTTAAGTGATCAAGAAATCAGATCAGGTATGAAGCACTATAGTGAATGGGCGACATTCCCACAGCTTTATGTCAACAAAGAATTTATTGGTGGTTGCGATATTGTAATGTCGATGCATGAAAATTCTGAACTTGAAGCAATTTTAAAGCAATAAATAAACTCAATGAGTGCAGAAATAAATATTGATTTAGACTTAGTAAACAAAGATGCTGATAGACTTTGCGAAACCAGAGCAAAGTCTAAAGAAGACTCAAGAACTATGTCTTTGCACCTCTTGGCTCCCTTTCTTGCCTTAGCAAAAGAACATAGTTTATCTGAAAATCAACTGCGTAGATTAGTTGCTCATAATATTAAATATCAAGCTGGTATTTTTGCAAAAGAATATTCATTTGATGAGAATAATCAAAAAATCAATGAAATAATTTCTTTGCAAAATCAAACACTGATGACCAAACTTGGTAACGCTAGGGTAATAGCTAGTCACTATAAAGCTTATGGATTTAACAGAGGTGACTATTCTCAGCTTAGAGCTAAGCAATATTCAGAATCAATTTCATACTTAAACCACGTACAAACAATTCAAAATGAGAATGAAACAGATAGACAATTAAGAATAAGCAAACAAGCACTTATTGTTTTACCCAAACAAGGTAATTCTGATTTTGATTTTTGCAAAGAAGTGGAAGATCTCAAAAGACTCAATTACAATCCTTTATTTATTCAAGTAAACAACAAAGAAGAGTTATATTTGTTTGACGAAAACGATCATGAAACATTTCTCAAGCAATTAGGCAACGCCATAGGAGGCTTTGGACTACTGGTAATCACAGGCTTTGGTGAGAATGGAAGCACTCAACAAGTAAATTTTAGTAATGATATCAACAATCAAGCAAACAATAATTTAAGCAAAGCTGACTTTAAAGATCTAACAAAATCAATTGATTTTATACTTGATAAAACATTTTTGTCTGAGCATGGAAGCTTTGTTTGTCTGGCAAATGGTTTTACAGGGACTAAAGCTCAAGAAGGTAAAGAGCACATAACTCCAAAAGATAGTATGGCAAGTTTAGTGAAATGGATCAGACCTGATTTAGATATCCAAGGTTGCTTTGACGATTTTTCAAATTTTGAAAGTATATTTTATGAGAAAGAAGGTCGTTTAGAACATAGTTTAACTCGAAGACTTGATGAAGAAGAGTTAGATGAAAAGAAAATCACAAAAGCAATTGAAGAAGCCTATGGCGAAAAACAATTAAAAACTGAAAATGCCGATCAAAAATTAGCTGATCTCTATAATATTTTTGATGATGAGGAAGAATAGTATAATTAAATAAGGTGCTAAATGACAACAATTATCAGGAATATCTTAATTTTGATGCAGAACATCTATGGCATCCTTATACTCAAGAAAAAACTGCAAAAGCTAATTTACTTGTACGCAAAGCCTATGAAGAGTTTATTGAAATTATTGATGAAAACGGAGAAACAAAAAAAATCATCGATGCTATTTCTTCTTGGTGGGTTAATATTCATGGTCACTGCAATCCTTATATTCAAGAAAAAATAAAAAGCCAGTTAGCAAAACATGAACAAGTGATTTTTGCTGGCTTTACCCATGAACTAGCAATAGAGCTTGTAGCCAAGTTAATGAAAGTCTTACCCAAAGTCGACATATTTTGTGATGAAAACAAACAAAGATCTTTAAGCAAAGCATTTTTTTCTGATAACGGTTCAACAGCAGTTGAAGTTGCTATTAAAATGGCAATTCAATATTTTTATAACAAAAATCAAGCTAAAAAAAACAGAGTAATCACTTTTAAAAATGCCTATCATGGAGATACCGTTGGTACCATGTCTGTCGGTGACACAAGTACATTTCATCATGCTTTTAAAAGTATTTTGTTTCCAGTAGATAAAGTTAGTTGCCCACATGACTTTTTAGAAAACAAAAAATTTTTTAGTGACACAGATAAAGCCGAAGCTGAACAACAAGCTTTAGAAGAACTAATAAAAGAAATCGAGAGCAAAGACAATGAGCATGCCGCACTTATAATAGAGCCTTTAGTACAAGGTGCTGGTGGTATGAAATTTCATAGCGAATTATTCTTACAAAAGATTCGTGAAATCTGTAATCACTATGAAATTTTACTTATTGCAGATGAAGTTTTCACAGGTTTTGGTAGAACTGGTACCATGTTTGCTTGCGAACAAGCAAGTATAGTACCGGATATGATTTGTTTATCAAAAGGTTTAACAGCTGGTTTTATGCCAATGGGTTTAACTTTTACAACAGAAGAAGTGTATAGTGCCTTTTATGATGATTCGAGGCTGAAAACTTTTTTTCACGGTCATTCATATACTGGTAACTCTTTAGCATGCGCGGCGGGGATTGCTTCTTTGGATTTATTTGCCAAAACTGAGCGTTTAAAAGATATAGAATATTTAAATGCAAAAATGCAAAATGATTTATGCAGAGATGAATTTAAAAATTTGTCAGTCGTTAAAGATATAAGAGTTCGTGGAGCAATCGCTGTTATTGAATTTGCTAATAATCACGAACATGCGTATCTATCTGAACTTGGTCCAAGGATTTATGAATATTTTTTAAAACGCAATATTCTTTTAAGACCCCTTGGTAATGTTTTATATTTTTTACCCCCTTATACTATAAAAAATGATTCTTTAGAATATTGCTTACAACAAATTCAAAATTTTAGCCTTGATTTAGAAAAATCATTTTTAACAACACAAGTTCATTAGGTGCAGTTAACAAATTTTGAGAACAAGGCTTGCGAATGCCGCAAAAGGCTGAGTTTAGTCTTTGTAAATTAAGACTTTGAGGCACGAGAGTAACACAGTTATAGGGCGTGCTTCCAAACCCGTAATAAGTATCTCGAGTCTTTAGATTTGGGCATAAGTAGGGTTTGGTTAGACACGCCTAACAAAAGAATCAAACACCGCCGCTTAGTGAGTTTCACGCAGTGAAACAAGCTAAGCGTAAGGTCGTTTGTGGGACTGATTTCTGACCCCATTTGCTAGTGATTTTAACATTTCAGGGCGTGCTTCCAAACCCGTAATAAGTATCTCGAGTCTTTAGATTTGGGCATAAGTAGGGTTTGGTTAGACACGCCTAACAAAAGAATCAAACACCGCCGCTTAGTGAGTTTCACGCAGTGAAACAAGCTAAGCGTAAGGTCGTTTGTGGGACTGATTTCTAACCCCATTTGCTAGTGATTTTAACATTTCACTGTATTTTAAAATTCAAAATGGGGTTTGGAATCAGTCCCCTTATAGAGATTGATAACAATAACAAAGGATTTGCTTAAAAACGGATTGATGCCTGTTGTAAAATAAAGTTATTGGAAAACTTTGAGCAATTAATAAAAACTATTTATGAGAATTTTTTTGTTCATGCAAAATCTCAACCCTTAGCTTTTTTGCTTGCTTTTTCACTTACTTTTTTATTGACACCATTAATAAAAACCAGGCTTGTTGAATTTACAGACAATCGACAAGAACAAAATCGTTTCAGCCCTCAAATACCTCGCTTAGGTGGCTTAGCAATTTTTATTTCGATTGTAATTACCATTGTTTTTTACTTAGCTTTTTTTGGCAGATACACACCAAATGGAATTCAACACTTACAACTTGAAGCTATTAGCATCGGGGCATTTATTATTTTTTTTATTGGTTTACTTGATGACTTAAAGCCAATTCCCGCACTTAGCAAACTTATTGCACAAATTATTGCGGCAAGTATAGTTTGGACCATGGGAATCAAAATTGAATTCTTAGCAAACCCTATACACTATATAGATCACGCTAAGGCAGAAGCTTTTGACCTAAATAATGCAGCAAGTTTTTTGCTAACTGTTTTTTTTATAGTGGCTATCACCAACGCTATTAATCTCATAGACGGCATTGATGGACTTGCAGTTGGAGTTTGTATGATTTCGAGTATTGCAAATTGGGCAATCAACCTCAGCCCTTTGTTAAATCAACCAGCCGGTGCAATTTTTGCGGCAACTATGGCGGGCTCATGTTTTGCTTTTTTGAGATATAACTTTAATCCCGCAAAAATATTTTTGGGAGATAGTGGTGCTTATTTACTGGGCTTTTGTCTAGCTTGTATTTCTTGTATCGGTCTTACAAAAAAAATCACTGTCGTTATTCTATCGCCAATGTTAATTTTGATTTTCTTTGTGCCTTTGTTTGATATGCTTTATGCAATTATTAGAAGAGCTAGTCAAAAAAAACCAATTTTTAAAGCAGACCTTGAACACTTGCACCATAAACTTTTAGAAAAAGGATTCTCAGAAAAACAAATTAATTATTTGCTTTATCTAATAACTTTTCTAGGTGGTCTAATATCAACAACGATTCTAGGTATTGATATTGGTCTTGTATATTTGAGCATTAGCTGCATAGTTGTTTTTATATGGTTATTCTTTAGTTTGGTAGTAAATAGCCAAAAAGAAAAATAGGTAAAAAAACCTAATAAATCAAAGATTCGAACAATAATTATTAAAAAAACAGTAATAAGATAAGCGCACGATGGCGAATAGTGCTAATATGTATTGCAGGCTATGGCAAAAAAAGTTAAAACAAGTCATCCAATAACAGCAACAAAAGCTGCGGCAAAAAGAGAAGCGGCAAAAAAAACTCTCCCAGCAAAAACTGCGGCAAAAAAAACTGCCCCAGCAGAAACACATCAAGCTAGACATCAAATTCCAGATTATCTTCAAAGCACCCAAAGAGTGATAGAAGAAGCTTCCCCACATAATACTAAACATATATTTGCACAAAAAGGAATAAATGCTTTTTTATTAATTGTTGACCAACTGGCTAAACAAGAAAGCTCACAAAAACAATTAATCATTTGCCCCGATGATATTTATTGCTATCAATTACAAGAAGAATTAGCAAAGATTTCTCAGACTCACGCACAAAACTCAGAAATTATTTCAACATCAAAACCATCACAAAATAAATCAATAAAATTTTATGATTTAAAAAGTTTAAACCTTGAAGAAAATTCTACAAACGAACAACTGGAAAAAGCCGTTAATAAATATATTAAAGAGCAAAAGCTTGAAGGGCTTTCTCATATTTATATATATCAAGCTGAAAATTTAACAACTAAATTAGCCTCAGATTTTTATAAGTTACTAGAAAGAAAATTAAAAGAACAAAATCCAGAATTACAAGTTTTTGCTATTACAAATAGCGATGTAATTCATGCACATAAAACTGATTCAAGCAATCCTAACTCTATAAATTCGACAAGCTTATTTGGTGCTTCAAGAAATGCTCCTCGCTTTGAAGCTCTAAATTCTCAACTTATACAAAGAAACAAAAGTATAAGAAAATTTACATATACCCCTCTGCACTCTTTAGGCGCACTAGATAAATCCAAAAGTGCTATTAGAAATTCTTGCTATGACGAAGATGCACTAAATGCATTGAAGACAAGCATTAAAGAAAAGCTCAAACAAGGTAAAAGCAAAATTTTAATTAGAGCAGCTTCCAGAAAGCAAGTATCACAAATCACAAATGCTTTAAGTAAAGAGGGTTTAAATGTTGGTTCTTTTGACAGTAGTCAAGGAATAAAAGCCTCAAAATCTTATAATGTAAAAAGCGAATATGATTATGATAATCCCTACAAGTTATTATCAGCATGGGGACAAGGTGACAATAAAGCTTTTGAGGTTTTAGTACATTGCCAAAAATTTGATGGTATGGAGATTGCGGCTGATGTTTTGTATTTGCTAGATATTACAGAATCTGATCATGAACTAGCTCAAATGCTTAGTCCAATTTTTATCATCTCTGAAGAAGAAGCAGGAGAAAAAGAAATTCTCTATTTAAATGGCACAAATAATAATTCATTAGAAGCAAGAATAAAAAAAATACAAGAATCTTCTTTAAGGCATATAGTAAATCGACAAGCACGCAATGGCTCACATGAAACAAATCCAGAAAATTTAGCATCAGAAAATTTAGACACTTTAGATTTCTTGCAGAAAAGTAAAAAGAAAGCTCTTAGTTTTTTTTGGCAATTATTGTGTAGAACTAAGCCGTCCCCCGATTATCTCAGTATTGCTCAAAAGTATTTAGATGTACATAAAATTGAGGGCATTGATGTAAATGATTTAGCTCAAAATATTGAGCTTGGTTTTGATAAAAATATCTTGCCAAAAGAAATTAAACTTGAAGATGTTTATAGGTACGCTTTTGACTATTATGACAAAAAGACATTATTAGCAGACAAGATCACGCAATATCCTAATTTACTTGGAATTAAAAATTTAGATGAAGCAAAAGCTAGAGTATATAAAATTTACAGAGAGATAAACCTAAAATTAAACATATCTTCTAAACTTGCAGAATTTAATACAACCCATAACCAACATGGAGACAAGGTCTGGGTAATATACTCAGGCATACTTACAGAGTTTTTATTTAATAAATATCCAGAAAAATTGACTCAACAAGATTTTTTTGCAGTTGATAAAAACTTTGATACTGAACTGAAGCAAGTACTAATAAACTTGATGACTAAGAGCACTTCTGACTTTGCTCAAGACACACCAGAGAGACAAATGCTATTAGATTTTCAAAATTTCATCAATGATAAAAGAGAAGCTAATAGGGCAAATGACTTTGGCTTAGATAGAAAAGCGTCTCTAAAGATAGCCGAAGACTTTATTCTAGAACAAAATAATGAAGACTTATTTGAAAAAGTTCCTCAAGAATTAGCTGATTGCTTATTTACACAGACCTGTCATACTAATGAAGAATTAAACCAAGCTTTTTATCAATATATAATTAGCACAAAGCCTGATTTAGAGGAGTCTATTATTAGTAGTTTTCTTTGTAAGCCCGAGATAATTAATGATGAACAAGATCAAAGAGAAATTTTAATTAACAAAATTAATCCCAATTTTTCTAGTGATATAAGAAATTTGTTTCGAACACGCAAGAAAAATTTAGAAGAAGAACTTCACAAATTCTTTTTAAAAAGACAAACCGGCTTTTTATCACAAGCTGAAATAGATCAAGCAAATAGCGACTTAGCAGATCTTAATTCTGATTTATCAAGAGAATTTTTAGTATCAGTTTTTGGCAGACTTTCTAGTGATATTTATGATGCCTTAAAAACATTAGAGTTTAAAAACGACGAAGAACGCTATGGCTATTTAAATGAATCTTTCAAAAGACAAGTGACTAATAATGGAGAAATCGATCTTTATAAATTTAACATAGATAAACACTTAAAACGAATTAAAAAAACAATAAATGAGGTTCTACAAGATTTTGATCTAATGGATACAGAAATAAATATAAAGGGGCTAAATACTGATAAAACAAAAATTGCTTCTAAAAAAACATTAAAGTTATCTTCTGAAAATTATTTGCAGAACTTTTTTCTGATTTGCAATTTGAACAAATAAAAAACATCGAATCATGCAAAAGTTATTAGAAGACAATTTTCCAAATCAAGAGAAGCAAATAAATTATGTAGCCTTTGATTTTGAAAAACCTAACAATCCGGACTCATTATGGCAAACTTTAGTTTTTAAATTTAGCAAGTCTTTTGCATTAACAATTCAAAGATCTAATAGCGACAATGAAGAAAATTTTGACTGGATGAAAAAGCCCAAAACTGATTTGTTTAAGAACAAGCAAGCCTTTGAAATGATGCGGACTAACTTTGATTTGTATATCTTAGCTAATTATTCTCCTGAAGAGCAAATAGAAATTGAGAAGCGCCTAATAAAATTTGAAGCACAATTACTTTGCCAGGTCAAACCCCTTAAATTGACTGTTCAAAAACTTCTCGGGAAAAAGACCATTGGCGATACCGTATTTAATGCTAACAATGATGACTTTGTTCAAACCTACAAGAATAAGTTTGGCGATGCACGCCCTCTAGCTAAAGGTACTGTAATTTATGGCATAGGTTATGATTTACAAATTACAGAAAACCTTAAGACTATGGATGAAGCTTTTGAAAGATTTTTTAGCAATTTACTCAGCGATACCCCAGAATCAAAAGAAACGCTGCAGTTTCTTATCTCTAGAACTGCAACCTCATTACAAAATTCACTTAGAAGTACTTAATTAGCTCGATACAGTTCACAAATTTCGATAACTGCTTCCTTAATTAAGCCAGCAGTTTATAAAAATATATATAATATAAGTCTAAAATGAATATCAACACTGAATTTAAAATTAGACTAGAAGACCCAAGGATTTTTCTTAATGAGTTTTTTGGCTATTTATCTTTTTCTACAGGTCTATTAACTGCTTTTTTTGTGATGAGTGGTAACGACAGCTTGTATAATTTTTTTAATCAAGTATTACTGGGTTCATGTGCATTACAAAACCTGCCCCTACTTATGGTTTATATGCCGCAATGGCGAGTTTTGATTTCGACAGGGATTTTAGGGATAATTGTCACCAATTATTTTGCTACCTTACCAATTGGTAATGCGTTTAGAGAGGGGCTTTTTGTCGGTATGATAAAAGTTGATTATAGCTATGAAGCATTGGTCAAATACCACCCAGAAAAATATGCTCATGAATCTAAAATACTTGGTAACAAAAAGTTCTTTAATAATATTGGTTCATATTTAAAAACTGTTCTTGAAGAAATGTGGCTTCGTTCTGGAGAAATGTTACTAGAAATCAAAAATAATAATTGGCAAGCTTTTATCAAAGATGCCATTAGATCACAATTTTTTTCTTCTTTCATGAGAATTATTTCTGCGACACCACTTTTTATTATTGCAATCTTTGAGCTTGCTGCTTTTTTTGGATACTATGAAAAAACAGAATTATATATAAGCCAAGCACATATCTGGACGACAATTTCAGTAAGAGCATTAGCTTTTTCAAGTTTTATTGACGGGCTTTCAAAAGTTGCTTTTGGCTTTATGAGAGAGAGTTTTATGATGAAGTTAGGTGGTGTGATTTTTGCTGCAGCGCAGTTTTATTTGATGCTTACTGGAGAAGAATCTTTGAGCTTGGTGATTCCACTAAGCCTAGCTGGTTTAGCAGCGTACCCTATTGTAGAAGGCGAAAGGCTGCGTAAGATTGCACTGGGCATCATAAAACAATAACTATACTAAAATTATAAAGTGCAAATAAAAAAAGAAACGCAAAAACTATATTGGATCAGCATTGCATTAGTGAGCCTGATGTTCTTAATTAATATTTTGCTAAAGCTTGATATGTTTGGGGAGCGCACCATCCTTGTCGGTGAAAGCTGGCTTAGTACTGTTTCAGCTATTTATGTTGAAAATTGGCTTCTAGAGGGCATCAACAATTTAAAACATGCCATGGTGAGAACTTATGATTCTATTGAAATGCTTAGTATGAATGACAGAGAAGTTTATGCTAGTTTTTTGCCGGGTTGTCTTTATTTACCTTTTATTACAGCAAAGATTTTTTCTTTAAAGCCAAATTTAAGTTTTATAGAATTTTTTGCAAGCCTATATCACTTTCTAGGTGCATTAATTACAGCAAGTATTAGTTTTGTGTTCTGTCGCAAGCTTGAATTTAGCACTAAAAAAACTTTATTTTATTCATGCTTTTCTGGCTTTGCCTATATTTTTACAAGTCTTAATTTCTTTATTTTAAGTACTGGTTATTATGCTGATACTGCTGTCTATATTTTCTTTTTACTATTTTTGCTCACTGAATTTCTTGAAAAAAGCCAAAATAGATTAGCGGCAAAAGCAGTATTGATTTTTGTAGGATTATTTCATGAATGGTTTTTTGTTGGTATTACTATTGCCTCAATACTATCTGAAATCAATAGAGAAGATGGCAAAAAAAATTTAAAAGCTATTCTTTTTTGGCATTTAGGTGCATGTTTTTTGGCGCTTGGTTTTTATGGTTACTATATTTATATCTTAGAAAAAATCGAACATAGTATATTTAGATTACTTAGACGTAGTATTTTTAACCCTGTTTCTCATAGCGTATTTGAAGAAGGTTTTGTGCAACTTAGCAAACAGCTTTATAGCAAATACAAACTAGTCTTTATTTTTTCTGCTGTAATAAGTTTTTGGAACTACTTTGAATCTAAATATTTCAAAAACTGCAAATCTTTTAGAAATATTTTCATTGTTGCATTTGGCTCAGCCATGATACAGCTTTCAATTGCCCTACAACACTCTGCTGTGCATAATTTTTCTGGCTTGAAATTAATAGTACCGCTTTGTATTTTTATTCCATTTTTCATTGAAGAAATATCTAATTTTTTCCCTCTTAAATACAAATCACTATTAAGAAATTCATTGTTTGTAGTTTTAATATTGCCAAATATTTTTCAAGATTTAAAAATCATCAGTAATTTTAAACCAGAAAACACAATCTATAATCAACTAGAAAAGATTATGAAAAATTATACATATGAAGATTTGTTTTTTTCCTATAACCTAGAAATTTTACAAGACAAATATCCTAAATACGATATAAGAACTTCAGTAAAAAATATTTTGCCATCAGATAGACTTGAAAGTGAGCCCTTCTTACATTATTCAAGCCATAAACAAATTTATTACATAGAAAGTCCAAAAGATATTTTAAAAATGTTAGAGTATAGAAATCTTAAGGGCAAAGCTAAAGTACATTTGCTTTTTCATATTGAGACTTGTGAAAATATCGAAAAACAAAATCTCTTAAAAGCTATTGAAGAAGATTTCTATATTGTTGATATTAGTGATGATGAACTAGAGAAAAAAACTTTTGAAAATAAATTCAGCTGCGAAAAACAATTAAACCCTAAAGTGTTTTTTGGCTTACCTAACGTGAAATAAAATCTAAAAATAAATCAATGAGCTGATTTTGTTTTTGTATCAATGGGGATTATTGTATTTGAGTTGCAAACAGTAGTAATAAATAAAATTTATTGTACTTTAAAATAGCTTAAGAGTTAAAACAATTTGAAGGGAGCAAAGAGAATGATTGTTAAAATCTATTCTGGCACTAGCATTGAAAATATTGATATTTTAAAAGATTTTGAAGAAGAACTAGGCTATGGTTTTGAAATTGAAGATAAACCAGAGGAGCTCAAACAAAATGATCAAGAAATATTTATTTTTAAAATATAAGAAATCGATCTATTGATTTTGAAGTTTGCATAAAAAATTATAGACAGGGTTCTTCTCTAGATCATAATATGATTGAGATTCTTCTAGATGATATTTAATATCATTTACTTGATATGGTAAAAAACTTATTGCCAACCTCGGTCTTTCTGTATCAACAGCGTCAAAAACTCCAAATTTTTTAAGTTCAAAAAATAAATACAAATTGCCAGTTTCTGCAGTACGCTTAAGCACTGCATCATAAAATTTCCTAGCTCTAGCAATAGAATCATGAATTAATCCTTTGTCATTTTCTTCCAAAATAAATTTTATACTTCGTTCAAATAAACTAAAATCACCCTCTTGTACAATAAGATCAATCATCAATTCAAAATTTGCATCTTGTTTTAAAAACTCTGTAAATGTATTATCAGGACAAAGGTGTTTTAAAAAAAAAGCTAAAAAAGGCTGGTAAATATTTTTTGCTCTTGGCAATACAAGATTTGCAAAGTTTGTTGACTTAAAAAGATCTAAATGTGTTGTTGGTTCTTGAAAAATTTTTTTTGTAAGTGCTTGATGTAAATGAACTAAAGCTTTAGAGTCTAAGGCATTAACAAATTGATTTTGATTAGAATCAGCAGCAGAAGTTGCTTTTTTAAAGTGATGGTTTATAGAAGCGACTAAGGCAGTTTCCACTGACCAGCTAATTTAAAGAAAGTTAATACACAAAAAGAAGTGCTCATCGGTTGTAAATAGTGAAAAAGCACAACGAAAATGAGCACTTACCAACGTCTTACCCTAGAGAAACGCCGAAATATCGCATTAATTATGCATTTTCAGCCCTACCAGCGAACTATTGCCGAACAATTAGGCTTCAGCCAATCAGCAATTAGCCAAGAACTTGCTAGAAATTCAGTAGAGGGGACCTATAATCCAGAAAAAGCTCAAGAATTAGCAGACTCTAGAAAGATACAACGAGAGAAACCAGTCCTTGGTGACCCTGAAATTCAAAAATTTATCAAGGATGAGCTCAAGAAACGAAGAAGTCCAGAACAAATTTCAAGACTTGCTAAACGAAAAGGTCTGCAAGTTAGTAGAAGTGCAATATACATTTTCATCAACTCTAATCCAAAATTAAAACGATACCGCAAACATAAAAAATACTGGAAACGCAATCACCGGCTATCATCCAAGCATGGTATTTCTGATCGAGTAAGCATCTCAAAACGCCCAGAAAAAGCAAACACCAAAGAAGAGTTTGGACACTTGGAAATTGATTTTGTCATAGGATGCAGTGGTAGCAAGGCTTGTGTGCTAAGTGGTAGAGAAAGAAAAACGAGATATCCTTTCTTGATTAAACTTGAAAACAAAACTGAACTACTAACAACAGAAGCAATTAAAACTAATTTGATTACAAGCTGGACAAAAAGTTTTTCAACTGACAATGACAAGTCATTTGTAGGTCACTCTGTAATCAGGGCTCTGACTGGTGTTCCAACTTATTTCACTAGACCTTCCGCTCCATACGAAAAAGGTGCTATTGAACAACTCAACAAAGAATTGAGAGTCTACCATCCTAAGGGAACTGATTTTAACAATGTAACTCAAGCAGAGTTAGATCAAATTGCAGAGAACCTGAGGACTGTTCCAATGAAATGTTTGGATTGGTTGACACCAGCAGAAGCCTTGCAGAGAGAACTTCAACTCGATACCAGTTGACTAAAATTTAACTTTGCAGCTGACGGAGAATCTAATTTCTCCTGATCAAACACGCCTGAGTCCAAAAACCTGGTGGTTTCAACCTATGATTTAGAAAAATTTATCTTTCTTTTAAAAGTGAAATAAGCTATGATTATCAATGAATCTATGAGTTCGTCTAAAGAATTAAGCTAGAAGTTGGAAATTGCCGACTGCCGGCGAATTTTTTTGATGAATCTTTTGTAAATTAGTCGATTATGGCTTAGTTGGGGTGATTTATGGGTTTTAACCTAAAAATATTGCTCAATAAGCAAGATTCTTTCTAAACCGAAATGGAAACTTTAATAGAAATTAACCCTAACCCCGTCTTGAGGCAGCGTTTGCTGCACATGTCAAGTCATGATGGCTTAGAGCACTCAGTAAATGGGTTAATGATTACAAGTGCACATTTAAAAATCTTACACGATGTTCTAGCGAAAGATGATAGTCCAACTATCAAAAAATCGACTGTCAGAAGACACTTAAATTGTGCAAGAGAGCAACTAAGAATGGCAGGAAGATCATTATCTTTAAGTTTATATCCAATATTAGAGTATGTTAACTCTTTACTGGAATTTCCTAATAAAACACCAAAGTTAAATATACAAAGCCATGACACAGGTAAATTAATTCAACAACTTAATAAAGGTCTTGAAAATATTACCCTTGAACCTCAAAAAAGAGATTCAGAACAAGGTAGTTTCTCTACTGATTATCAAGCTTTGCATAACTTCCTTGAGTATCTTGCTAGCAAATATGGTCAAGAACTTAAATTAAAATATCATTTCACCCCAAGCAAGACAAATGGAATTAAAAGTCTCGACTTTACTTTCCCTGATAATTATAAAATTGACTCTTGGAGTGGTTTTGCAACAATTGGATTAACTGGAATCGGAGGAGAATTTGGAAAAATGTTGTTAAACGATAGAAAATATTTTCTAACTATCCCAAATCTTGTAGAAAATCCAAATTGAAAAGCAAAGGGGTTAAAATTTATTCATGCCTGAATTAACTGGATCATGTCATTGTGAAAACATTGAGTATGATCCCCTCTTGATATATTAAACAAGTAAGTCTAAGGAGCTTTTACACGATAATGAAGAACCTAGAAGTTTAGAAACAGCTATCACTCAGGATGAAAGAAAAAAAGTAGTTTTGGATTTTCTCACTAGTGTTACTAACAAAATATTTGCTTATTCAAATGCGTTTACAGAAAATTTCGACTTAAGGGCTGTTATGGATTATTTGATGAAGCATGAGTCTGGGATTGATACAACTAGTTTTAATAAAGGTGAGACAGTTGTAAGAGATTTTGTCTCTTCATTAGTAGAGTTTATAAAAAAAGTTTTTGTAGGTTTTAAGGGCGTGCTTCCAAACCCGTAATAAGTATCTCGAGTCTTTAGATTTGGGCATAAGTAGGGTTTGGTTAGACACGCCTAACACAAGAATCAAACACCGCCGCTTAGTGAGTTTCACGCAGTGAAACAAGCCAAGCGTAAGGTCGTTTGTGGGACTGATTTCTGACCCCATTTGCTAGTGATTTTAACATTTCACTGTATTTTAAAATTCAAAATGGGGTTTGGAATCAGTCCCTTTAAAGTTAATCTTGATAAATCAATTTTGGATACAGAATCAGATTTTACTTTAAGGCAAGGTGCTTCTTCAGTTGTTAAATTTCATGGTGCAAGTTCTAGTAAATTTGAGGAATACTTTGCTGATGATCTATCTTTAAATATGCTGAAGCCTGATACCTTTTCAGAATCAACGTTGCCTCAGTATATTATTGACTGTGAACACCCTGGTCAATACTTGAACTTAAAGACATATTCCAAAATAGATAGAGCAAATAGTAAAAGATATGATTTCTTAATTGCAGGTGACAAGAGAGAATCACTTCCACATAGAGACCGTGGCAAGATGATATACTATATCACTAAGCTTGACGAAAAAGAAAATAAGTTACATTTACATAGGTTTACACCAAAGAAAGAGTCCGAAATTTATGAAGCGTGAAAAAGATTTTATAAGACTTGATAACTACTTATGGATTCAAATTTTATAACTCAGCTAATTAGCTCCTTTGCCTTTGGAGGGATTTTAGTTGCTATGCAAGCGACTATTGCCGAACGAGCTAATAAAAAATTAGCTGGCTTAGTTTTGACTTTTCCTTCTACTGCAATTGTTAGTTTCTTTTTTATTTGGCAAGTTTTGAGTGTTCAAGATTTTCAACGTGCCTTGGCGCCCGTGCCTGCAACAATGGGCATATCACTCTTGTTTATTTATGTTTATATAAAATCTTTTCAAACAGTTCAAAAGTTGAATTTGCAAAAATCAATGCAAATTCTACTAGCGATTTTAATTTCAATATCGTTTTGGGCTTTATGCGCCATTGCTATTTTAAAAAGTCAACTAACTAATATATGGTTCTCACTCTGTATCTCTACTCTATTGATACTTGTTACAAAATTTTTACTAAGCAGAGAGACTCTTTGTACCCAACCCCTTCCTGACATTAGATATACCTGGCTACAGAAATTATTACGTATAGTATTTTCAGGTGGTGTGATATCTACTACGGTATTTCTTGCCAAAACAATGGGACCGATATGGGGAGGTATTTTTAGTATGTTTCCAGCTGCTTATATTTCTTCGTTACTGATGTATAGCCCAAACTATAATCATAGATTCATGTATAGAGCATATTACAGTGCGCCAAAAGGTATTTTAGGATTGCTGATTTTTACCTTTGTAGCACTTTGGACTTTCCCTTTATTTGGTAATATTGTAGGTACTTTAGCGGCTGTTTTTTCAAGCTTTATATACTCTTTTCTGATTCATTATTTCAGCGAGGACTAAATTCTAATAATAAAGACTGTTAAGTTATTACATATTTGCCATAATCTGGTATTATGTTTAATTTGGCAAAAATGATTTCCGGTGAGCTAGGTAGATTGCAAGATGTTCTTGCTGCTAGAAGAGAAGCCGTAGAGTCAAATGTCAATGCCAAGGTGCACCAGATAGCGTATCACCTGCTGAAAAGAAATTACTTGCATCTGTTCCCGAAACAAATTCTAATGATAGCGAAGCTCAACTTGAAGGCTTTGCAACTAATTTAAAATCTTTTGTTGAAACAAACTCAAAATTTGTTTCTAAGTTTGTGAATACTTTGTTAGATAAATTTATAGGCATGACCCCTCCTTTAGAAGATGCTTCATCTTCCGCTACACAGAAAGGTTTTAATAAAACCAATTTAACTAATAGGCTGGTTCAAGCATTTCGTGATGCGCAGAAAGCTCTAACTAAGCAAATACACAATAGTGTCGGATTGCACCTCACGAATGATACAACTGTTGAAACAATTGATGGTAAACCACAATTAATGATTGATGGGCCTAAAGTAGTTTCAAAGTCTGACTATGACAATTTACCTTCTGCTAAAGCGGTTCCAGTAAAAGATGGCGAGAGAGATGAAACTTTGCCAGTTGCCAAAGTAACTCCAGTAGCAATAGTTGTTGATATTACTATGAGTCAACTCTCGAAACAATTCGTTCCAGGGGAAGCTCAGCCTCTTAATTCTACAGCTGCTTAATTTACCTATAGTGAGGGAACTTCATTTAAGTAATCTCGCTCCCAAATCAATCTATGTTTATCAACAGCAATATTTCCTCCCGATAGAATTACTAAAATATTTTGAGCTTTGTCATAAGCATTATTTTTTAAATGTTCTACTACTGCCGCCATTGCTAAAGCTGAGCTTGGTTCAATATTAATTTTCAAGAGATGAGTTAACCATTGAGTCCAATAAAGAATTTTTTCTTCTTCAACTTCAATAAAATCATCAAGCTTTTTTAGATATTCAAAAGTGATATCTGCAACATGAAGCGTCATAACACCGTCACAGATTGTATTGGGGCTATGATCAAAGCTATAAATTTTTCCATCTCTTAGTGATCTTGCGGCATCATTTGCAGTAATCGGTTCACAACCTAAAACTTTTGATGAGGGTGATAATTCTTGGGCAGCCAAGAAAGTACCACTAAGAAGTCCTCCTCCTCCACATGGGGCGATAATTAAATCTGGCGATGTTTGCAAATCTTCTAATGCTTCATAACATGCACTACCCTGACCTTCAATAACTTTAGGATTTGCATATGGATGAATGAAATAGTAGCCTTTATCAATAAACTCATTTACTCTAGCTTCTGCTTCATTTCTATCCTCTGTGATTACAAGATTAGCTCCGTAAGATTTTGTAGCTTGTTGTTTTAACGCAGAAGCATATTTTGGCATCAAAATAGTTGCTTCAATTCCCAAGGTTTTTGCAGCAAAAGCAACACCTTGAGCATGATTACCGGAACTAAAAGCAACTACTTTCTTTGGTAGTTGATTTTCTTCTTTTAGACTGAGTAAAACATTAAGTGCCCCTCTAGCTTTAAAAGCTCCGACTTTCTGAAGTAGCTCAGCTTTAAAGAAAAACTTGTGTCCCAAGAACGAATTTAAAAGTTCTGAAGAAAGTATCGCAGTACGATGCAGGTAAGGTCTGAGCCTTGTTGCAGCTTTTTTTACAATAATTTCTTGATTCTTACTCTCTTTCAAAAATTTGACATTTATATTAACTATATGTTTAAAACATCATTTATTATAGCTCAAACTTTTTAAGCGGCGGTGTTTGATTCTTTTGTTAGGCGTGTCTAACCAAACCCTACTTATGCCCAAATCTAAAGACTCGAGATACTTATTACGGGTTTGGAAGCACGCCCTTAATACTTAAGGTTCACGAGCTTGAGTAATAGTCGAATACAAATTGCCAATCATTGATTCTGCTTATTATGCAGCTAATCGATCGCAAGAGACTCTAGCATCTACCACACCAAATTTATTAGCTAAGCCATCAATTTCAAGATTTGACACTAATGGTTTTTGTCGCATTAATAATCGCCTAGGCATGGATTGTGTTAAACTGCAAGAAATTCTATCTAAAACTACTTCTTGACTTTCTGCTGGCTGCATATAATTGAGTACTATCTTTAACTCGGGAAAATCAGGAAAAGTAATATGGTAAATACCTGCATACGGATTTTCTCTCTGTGGATCAATTTTTTTAACATCTATACTTATATTTTGACCATTAAGCGTAATAGTACGAGCTCCTGACCTAAAGCTAGGATTTGTGGTTTGTATGCCTAATGTTTTTAAAAAAACTTTTAATTCATTAAGAAAAGGTCTTGATTCAATTGGTGGTATAATATGAGGACCTACTTGTATAGGACTATAACGACTATAATTTTCAATTGCTTCATTTATTTTTTTAAGAATTTTGGGTAAACTTCTAGATATTTCTTTTTTTACACCTTGACCATTATCTGTTGGTTGATATCTAGCGGTAGATGTTCTAAAAATTCTCATACATAAAATTGTATCACACTTTAGAACACTTTGCTCAAAAAGATCTTAAATTAAGCCGAACCTTATAAACTGATGCTCTAAACTCCACCTGAATCTTATAAAAGCCTTTAAAACAAAGATATTTTAAGACTTTTTTGATTCATGTAGCGCCACGCTGTAAATACAAAATAAAATTATCAAAAGTCTTTTAGTTATATAGGTTTTTTGAAGATTTATATTTCCAGGTGGAGTTTAGAGCATCAGTTAGTGAACCTTAGTTTACGAGAAGCTCCATTTCCCTTGTTTTTTCAAGGATTTATGGAGTTTCACTCCACAATGCTTAAGATTCAAGACGTATTCGTAGATTTTAGAAGCGTATTTGATCGCCAGCTACTAAATTAGACACTAAAGTGAAATAAGAGGATCAGCCTCAGGGTAATCACTCAAAATGAGCTTATAGTTTTACAAAAAAATCCTTATGCTAAAATATGTATTTACGGCTAGCCGGAGCAATTCAACTTTATGTTGAATTGTGTATTTTGTATATGCCTAACTAAAAAATGCAAATAACAAATAACAATAGGGCCAATAAATCAGTAGTTGCCAAGCAAAATGAGCAAACTGCTGATTTGCCTATGGAAAATATCAACCCTGATCTTCAGCCCGAAATAAATTTAGACTATGATTTGGCAACAGATTTTGACAACAAAAAAACAGATACTGAAAAATCTTTTATCCAAATAGTCAACCAAAAAATCATGCCCACAAGTGCATTTGGTTCTGCGATTATCAATCTAGTAAGTGCACCACTTAGATTGTTTGAAGATAGTAATCCAATCAAAAAAATAATTAATAACATAAGTATGCTAAGTACCAAAATTAATCTTGCTTTGGTTGGAGCCATGGGGATGTACACTGCTCATGAACAAAAAAATCCATTACTCTTGTTTTCTTATGCTGTTGAAGCTTTGTCGACTATTTTTGATTTAAGAAAAATTTATCTCTTTAGAGGTATTGCAACAGGAATAGACGGTGCAGTTGGCGCTTTTAAAGAAAGACACGAAACTCAAAATCCTGGCAAAGATTTTATTCACAAAAATTATACAGAAGGATTTCAGACTTGTAAAAAACACTTTGTAGATATCATCAAAGAATTTTATGACAGTATCAAGAAAAATCCATTGTCAATTTTTAAACCAAAAGGTCAGCACACCCTTGTTGGCTCTTCTTTGATGATGGTTTTTGGTTCTATATTTGGCATGACTATCAACGAAAAGCTTGGTGCTTTTTTTAGAGACATTTTTGGCGGTTTAAATGATGTTGGTTTAGTACAACTTGATAACAGTAAAACAGCAAGAAATGCTGGAATTTTTTATTTGATGGGTACTTTCAAAGATTTCATTGCGAGATTCTTTAATGAAGCAAACGCAGAAAAATATGGTATCAAAGAAGTTGAAAAATTCAAACGCGGTAGAGATGTTATGCATGAACTAGCATTAGCCTTTGATAAACTTGGTCAATTTTTCTTTTTGAGATACAACCAAGAAAAAAATAAAACTGAAGCAATGCCTAATGTAAATAGAACATCAGAATATGTTTTTGATCCAAGAACAATGCATAATCAATTAGTAACGCAACAAGCGGCTTAAACAAGCTCAGCGTATTTTGTTTGTGCTTCTTGCTTATCAAGCATTTTTAAAACACGATTATTGCCATCCACTAAAGCTATTTTAGGTTTATGATCTTTAATTTGACTTTGCTCTATGTGTGCATAAGAACAAATAATCACTAAATCACCAACATTCATTAAATGAGCTGCAGCACCATTGATACAAATCATGCCACTACCAGCCGGAGCTTCAATAACATAAGTCGTTAAACGATTACCATTACTAATATTTAACACCTGCACTTGTTCGTTTTCAACAAGTCCTGTCGCTTCTAATAAATCTTTATCAACACTAATGCTGCCAACATAGTCTAAGTCAGCTTGGGTTACTGTTGCTCTATGAATTTTACTGCTTAATAGTGTCTTGAACATCTTCTAATTCTTTCTTGGCTTCTTGCTCTTGACGTAATTTGATTTTTTGTTTATCAGCGCCCGGCAAAATAAAAACAATTATTGACCTTCCAGCTATTCTATCAGGTATCGGCTCTCCAGTGCCATGATCCATTACATCATCAATAAACTTACGCGCCATATCTTTGGCTCTATTTAAATGCTGCATTTCTCTACCCTTAAGAGTAATATTTAATTTAACTTTTTTTCCTTTATCTAAAAACTCTTTTGCTCTTTTTAAACGAGTATTGTAATCACCTATGGCAATGTTATAACCCATTTTTACTTCTTTATAATCTGAACCTTGCTTTTTCTTAGTTGATTTATCTTTTTTACTTTGTTCAAATTTATACTTTCCGTAATCTAAAATTTTTGCAATTGGAACATCTGTTTTATCAGAAACAACAAACAAATCTAACTCAGCGGCTTGTGCTAAACGCAAAGCCTCATCTTTAGAAATTTGTCCTAAATTATTTCCATCTTGATCTATAACTTGTAAAAGTTTTGCTCTGATATGTTCGTTAAGAGGAATATTTATTCTTGGCCTACGTGGCTTAAATCTTACTTTGTTATTTTGCATAATAATCTAAAACAAATTTTTCCTCTTTTTTATTCATCATGTAAATTCTACCCTAAATTAACCAATACTAATCAACAAGAACTGTTTATTTTACAGATATTTTCTAAATTTTACACAAATTGATTATTTACTTAGCCTGAGAGAATGCTTTTCTTCTATCTTTTTACAAAACTCTAAACAAGAAACAAAAGCTTCAGCACTTGCTATGCCCTTACCAACAATATCGTAACCAGTTCCATGATCAACACTTAGCCTTAAATATGGAAGACCTACAGTTAAGTTTATTGCTCTCAAAGCACCAATACCTTTGACCAAAGGTAAAACCTGATCATGGTAACAAGCCACATACAAATCAAAATCAAGTTTTTCATTTTTTAAAAATTTTTGTGCGGCAAAAGCAAATAAAGCATCGGCAGAAAAACAACCTTGAATATTTGCATTATATTTTTTTGCTGTATCTTCAATAATTTTTTTCATAAACAAATTTTCTTCTAAACCAATAATGCCATTTTCTCCAGCATGAGGATTTAAACCAGCGACAGCAATATTTGGATCAGCTATCTTAAAAATGTTTTTTAAGGCGTGCAAAGAATTTACCAAAACAGCTGACAGCCTTTGTTCTAAAGTTAAAGAAACATCTTTGATTGGCACATGCCTTGTTGCAAGCACTGTTCTAAATTCATCTAAAACAAAAAACATTTCAATTTGTTCTCGAGTTAAATTATTTAGTTGCGCTAGTAATTCTGTTTGACCTGAAACTTGAATTTGTGCAAGCCAAAGTGATTCTTTAGCAACAGGACCAGTAATTAAATAATCTGCCTCTTTTGCTAAACACATTTGATTTGCATATTGCAAAACTTCAAGGGCATGTTGCCCAGCTTGCGCTGAAGGCTTAGCTTTTGTGATGGTTTTGAGTTTATTTTGGTAATCAAATTTTTCATCAACCAAAATGAAATTAAATAAATCTTGATCCATTTCCTTTAAAAACTTTTGATATATTTCAGGACCAATGCCACCTAGATCACCCAAGGTAAAAGCGATAGTTTTTTTGGCATTAGATTTATTAACTCTCATTTTCAATATACATATTATAACTCTACGGTGGTATAATAAAGATACAGGTTTTATAAAAGGAAGGATACAAGACTTATGACAGTTGGAGCACAAACTATTATAGAAGGCAGAAATTTTGAAATTACACCTGCCATTAGAGAATATGCAGAATCAAAACTAGAAAAAGTTCATAACCATTTTGACACAATCATACAGAATCACGATATTAGAGTATTGCTGTCACTTACAGCAGCTAAGACAGAAAATCAAAAAGCAGAAGTAACAATTAACCTTAAAGGCGGTCATACAATACGTTGTCATGCTTCACAAGACAATGTTTATGCGGCTTTGGACCTTGTTGTTGACAAGATTGAAGCGCAACTTAGAAAATACAAAACAAAAATCTACAGTAAAATTCATAGTGGCAAGAGCGTTAAAGAATACGGACTTGACGAAAACCTTGATGCTGAGGCGGTTCCCGCGGAAGTACTTGAGAACCTAGCAAGTTACCAAAGTCCCAAAATCATAAAAGTTAAAAGATTTGAAATGCAACCACTAGAACCAGAACAAGCTGTCGAAATGTTAGATGACTGTGGTCATCCTTTTTATATGTTTTTGAATGTATTTTCAAATAAAATTGCTTGCGTCTACAAAAGAGAAGATGGGGGTTATGGCTTAATCGAACCCGAATTTTTACAAGTAGATAAATAAAATTAGGGGTTTATACCTAAATATAATTTTTCAAAGGCTATTTTTTTACTAAATAGCCTTTTTTTTTGTAAAAACGGCAATATGTATTGCGACAGATTTACATAAATGCTAATATTTTATTTATATTTACGGATTTTATAATCTGTAAAATATCTAAGCATAAAGCGACTTTTGTAAATGAGCACCACTGTAAGTCACAATTTACCACCGCCAACTAATACTAGAATAAATTCTGCTGTCACAACAGAAGAACAACAAGAAAACAAAGCTCAAGCACAAGAGAATATAAGTGAAATACACCAAAAAACTAATGAAACAAACGCTTCTCAACAAAAAGACAAAAATACAAACTTTTTTGATAAGTTTTTAAAAGACGAATGGCCAGTGAGAACTTGGTTTGCTTTAGGTAATGAAATTGCTGAATGTTTTAAAGAACTTGCTGCTCACCTCTTACCAAAACCAATTGCTGGAGGACTTTATGCTGGTTTATGGTCTTTAGCATTTTTTTCAACAGGGTCTAGAATTTATGCAAATTCAAAAGCCGCAAATGAAGCAGACAAAGTAAAAGCTGGTACAAAAATGTTATTTCATGATGGCATTTCGGCAATTGGAGCTCCAACTGTTGTGGCGAACACAATGAACTTTATACAAAACAGAGTCTACAAAGCCCTACCAATCCCTACAACTCTAAAACACTTAATACGTAGCTTAGTTTCATTGACGGCATGTAAATTTACAATCAAATATTTAGACCCTCTCGCGATGAAATTTTCAGGATACATTGTGAATCATAAAGAAGACAGACATAAAGCTATCAATCTTGCCCAAGAACAAGCTCCAGTAAATTCTTCTAAGCAACAACAATCATTTGCACAAGCCGCCTAAAATAGCAAAATAAAATGAATTTGATTTAGCAGAGTCCTTCAACGTAACCAATATATGGCAACTCTCTATACTTTTGATCAAAGTCTAAACCATAACCCAAAATAAATTTATCATCTACGTTAAAACAACAATAATCTGCTTTGATGTGTTTTAGCTCTTCAAGACGCTTACAAGGCTTGTCAAACAAAGAAACTAATTTAACGGTATTCACTCCCGCTTGATTTTTAAAAAACTCCGTAAGAAATTTAGCTGTTCTTCCTGAATCAATGATATCTTCAACAATTAAAATATTTTTGTCTTTTAATGAAGGTAATGTCAAATCATAAATTTTAAATTCATTAGAACCTTGAGTACCTTCATAGCTTGATAAACGAATAAATTCTATCTGACAACTTAATCCCACTGCACGAATTAAATCAGCAGTAAAAACAAAAGCTCCCTTGAGTACTCCGACCACAACCAGATTATCAAGGTCTTGATAATCTTGGCGAATTTGCTCAGCCACTTCCGAAATTCTTGCTTGAATTTCTTGAGCTGAATGTAAAACTTTGATCTGGTTATCAGTAAAAGTAATCGACATAGTGCAATAAATATAGCATTTTTATAGGTTATTTTCTAAATGTATTTGTTTTTGCTTAATTGTAAAAAATTTATCTTTTCTAAAATTAATTCGATGAAAGCCACCCTCTTCAATTGCTTTTAAAAACTGATTTACAAAATCAATATTTGTTGTAAATAAATCTTCTAGGATTTTTCTTTGAATATACTTAGGTTTTTGTCTCATTATTTCAAGATCAATTGGCAAAGTTCGCAATTCTTGACTTGCTTCTTTTACATATTGAGCAATGAAATCTTCTTCTTCAATTTTTAAATCAATAAGTTTTTGTACATTAAACAAAAATCTAGGATTGATTTTTTTTGCCAAAGGTAAAATTTTATGTCTAATAAAATTACGTTTATACTTTATTTGTTTATTTGTGTAATCTTCAATAAAATCAATTTTATTTATTTGAGCATAGTCATAAATTTGCTCTTTAGTAATTGCTAAAAGAGGTCTTATAATATCAATTTCACCAAGTGACCTACGTAATGGAATAGAACTTAAACCACTTAAATTTGTACCCCTGAAAATTCTAAATATAAAAGTTTCAACATTGTCATTTAAATTATGTGCTTGAAAAATAGTTTTGATATTTTCTTGTTTGCATTCATCTTCAAAAAATTTATAGCGTAAGTTACGTAGTTGATTTTCACTTGCACGAGAAATTGTTTCAGTACGCTCTTTAAAAATAAATTGGATTTGTTTTGCTTGACAAAACTTTTCTAAAAAAACTACCGCTTTATCTGAACCTTCTCTAACTTTGTGATCATAATGCAGGCAAACTATTCTTGAAGCTTCTGCTAATTCAATCATTAAGCTAAGTAAAACCATTGAATCAATACCAGCCGAACAAGCAACAGCAATCTTGCCGTCTTTGGGTAAATAAGATTGGATTTCTTTTTTTAAATCAATACTCATAAACTAGTCTGCGCTTGCCGCAAATGGTTTTGAAACAATTTCATCTTTAGCAACAGGCACAACAGATGGTACAACATTAATTCTCTTAGAAATATATAAAACTCCATCAAGTTTTGGTTCAATAATACCTTTTGAAATTACTACGGTTGCACTTACAAGTTCATTGTAATTAGATGAGTTTGCTTCAAACAATCTTTCTAATTTATGGTTAGAAATATTTTGATAAGATTCATCTATCTCTATTTGCTTTTCTGGATCTATAATCAGTTCTTTGTTAATGGTTGCATTAGCTTTGATATTTTCAGGCAAAATAAAATAAAGCGTTGCTGAATATTGTGATCCAGACAAGACTTGCTCAGGACTACTAAAATAAATTTGATGATTATCTAAGTATTGTTTTGCATTGCCATAATAAACAGTCACAAGTTCAAAATGTATTCTGTCTGAAACAATTTTCCATTCATTACCAAATTTTCTAAGGAAAATTTGACCTTGTGAAATTGCATTTAAATAGCCATTAGCATCTAATTCAACATTAGGATCTTTACTTTTACCAAAGAAAAAATCAATGCCTGAAACAGTTGAATATTGATCTTGACTGCGTATTGTTCTTTTTTGATATTCAATTTTTATATCTGGGTAAGCTTGCCAAAGATTTTCCGTTAGAGTTCGATAAGTTTCCAAGTTGACACCATCACCGGTCAAAAAATCTTTTGAATAAAACTTAAAAACATTTTCGGCATCATGATTATTCCAAGCTTCATACATATCATCTAAAAAGATTTCAACACTAATATTTCTACCTTTTTCTGCTAATTCTTCTAGATCTTTTGCCAAAGAAATACCCGGTAAAAACCAAATAGCTAATATAATTAAGATAGAGAAGTTTTTAAAGACTTTTTGCATATATAAAAAATTATACAGTATTAAAATGCGAAAACTAGCGATCAAAACAAGAGCAAATAAAAGAGAAACTGAGCACTATGGCTATATCGCTTTGTACACAGCAGATCAGCAATTAGATAAGACTTATAATGACCAAGAGAGTTTTTATCTAAGGTCTTGTATTAAAGCGATACAAGCAAAAGTTTGTCAAGATATTTTGCTGGATGATTTAGAAAATGAATTTTTGACTATTGCAGCTTCGTCACACCTTGCTACAGAAGAACAGCTCAATGTACTTAAAAAAATGCAAAACAAATTTAGCATAGATGCAAACGAACTGATTTGTGGAACTAAATCAAACTCTAATTCAATTCAATTTAAAACAAAAATGCATAATTATTGTTCTGGTAAACATATGGCATTTATTGCCGCTTGTAAAAAAGCTGGTTACGAGAAAAACTATTATGAACTTAGTCATCCTTTACAAACAAAAGTACTTGAAGAATTAAAATCATTAAGCTGTGTATCTAATATTGACACTGCAATAGATGGCTGTGGTTTACCAACTTTTTTTATGAGTATTGCAGATCTCGCTAAAATTTTTACAGAAGCTGCACAAAAAAATATTTACCAAAAAATTTTTCAAACTATAAATAATTACTCACACTTGATTTCCAAACAAGGACGCTTTGATCAAGAATTAATGCAAAAAAAACCGCAAGAATTTTTTGCTAAATCTGGTGCTGAAGGCATGATCTTAGTTAACAATTTAATAAGCTACGAAACCCTTGTTATCAAAGTGTTAGATGGTAATAGCCGAATTAAAGATTTAGTAGCACAAAAAATACTTGAAGAATTAGGCTGGCTCAAGAAAGATGCAGTTAAACTTGATAACAATATTTATAACAGTCAAGGTCTAGTGGTTGGTGAGATCATTTAATAAGATCAAACTTGTTTTCTCTATAAGTTACATCTGGATCCATCAATAAAACTTTAATCGGTAAAAGAATTTTTTGTATCCATGATTCATGTTTTTTAGCTTGTGATTTTTCGCTTGCTGTTGCAATACTTTCTGCCAGACGCTTTTCATTGGTATGTAAGACCCATCTATTTAGTGAGAAGAAACCTAAGAACAGTTGTTCTAATTGATTATGCCATTTGTCTAAAACATTTCTTAAACCAATACCATTAAATAAAGAACTAATAATTGGAGCATATTTCATACGGTTTAACATTCCAAAGACACCAACTCCAGCTACCAATAGATGAGCAGGGTTTGCATGTTTTTTGTATTTCTTTTGTTTAAAATATTCATTTATATTTGCTGGAACCTCACCAGTCATATACACAATTGCCATTAATGAATTTGCAAAATTGGTTAGACTTTCTGACCTTCTCAAAAAGCTTTTACTATCTACAAAACTTCCAAATATATTAAAAGCAATACTAAGTGAATTGGCAGCACTACCCAGTAAACCTGCAGGTAGACCTAAAATATGAGAAAGAATTTTTGAGCGCACGTAAAGTGGGTTATTATCAGGTTCCTCAGAACCAACAACTTTGAACTGCGGTTTACCATCAAAGTTATGGGCTGACATATAGGTTCTATTAAATAAAGCACAGACATTACCCCAATAATTTCCAGCAATTTCTTTTAGAACTTTTTTCCAATCATAGTTTGAGGATATATCCTCAAGAGGAATTTGTTTTATTTCACTAGCTTGATCAGGAGCAAACAGTTGTTTTAGCTTTTGTACATTATTACCTAAAAATTTGTCGTACAAGAAGTTTACAAAATCTCTAACGATATTTTGTTTTTCAGCTAATTTTTCAGTTTTCATTCCGCCGTCATAAGGAACTAATGACATTGAAAATCTTCTAGAGTTCCAAAATATATTGGTGAGTTTACCCACAACCTTATCAAAAGAATCCAGCATTCGAGCAGGCAAGCCTAAAATTTTGCCCTGACTATACCACAAAGAATTTTTGAAAAAAGAAATCCATGGAGCAATAAAAGCATTAAGGTTATAAACTAATTTACCTAAAGTCGCGGCTTGTAGATTATGAACTGTATCTGATGATATATCATCAGGAGGTCTGGCTCCATGCTCAGGTCTTGCATGAATTGAATACTGACAGAGTTGCCTAATTTTTAATAGAGCTTCATCTATAGTACTCAGTTTAGTTTTGGGATTAAATTCATTATCGTCATCAGGCTTAGCAAAAAAACTTAGGAAAAATTTTGCAAGCATTGAAACAGTACCAATACGAGCAAAATTAAGATCTAAACCAATCAATTGCACAGCTGGTCTATCATTATTTTCAACCTTATGTAATATTTCTTCTGTTTCTAGCTCTGAATTTGCACGCTCGTCCCTAGCTTTGGCTGTATCATTAATTTGAGCCAAAAATTTATTGCCAAAAACTTGGCCTTGGTTAGTATTTGCAGTTGCTAACTCCAGGTCAATTTCCTTTGTATTATGGTATTTAAAAACAAATACCGCTATACAATTATACTAATTTGTATAGCGGATTTACTAGGTGTTTTCACATAATAATCAAAAAAATCTGAAAAATTAAAAAAATCGCAGTATATTTAATCAATATTTTAAATAAAAATGTAATTTTAGTCTTATTTAACAAGTATCTCGCAATTTACCGTCTTTGAGTGCTAATATATATGATTCGTATGCCTAAACAAAAGACAAATAAATCAGCAAAAAAACGCTTTAAATTAAGTGCCGGTGGAAAACTTATGTACAAAAAAGGCGGAACAAGTCACATCAATACTCATATGTCTTCTAAACGTAAAAGAAGATTGAGAAATCCAGAAGGAAGTGTGTCTGAAGATCACAAAGAAAGATGTTTATCAATGTTCCCATACAAAAAATATGTACGTTAGAAAAAAGTTTTAAGGAAAAAAAATGAGAGTTAAAAGAGGAAACGTTAATCGTAAAAAACATAAGAAGGTTCTAAAAATCACTAAAGGTTTTAAAGGTGGTAGAGGAACAATTTTTAGAGCGGCTATGCAAGCGATGATGAGAGCTTTAAAAAGAGCTTATAAAGATCGTCGTATCAAGAAGAGAGATTTTAGAGCCTTGTGGATCACAAGAATTAACGCTGCTGTTCAACAAGAAGGAATTTCTTACAGCAAATTTATTAATGGCTTAAATAAAGCTGGCATAACTTTAAATAGAAAAATGCTTGCAGAAATAGCTGTTAATGATCAAAACGCTTTTTCACAAATCGTTAAACAAGCTGTTGCAGCTATTTAATTTAGTTTAGAATTAATCTCTAACAAAGCAGTATAAGTAGGAAGGACGAAAAGATTTTCGTCCTTTGTGCTTTTTTCAAGCAGCATTTTTATACTTGGGATTAAATCACTATCAATTTCAACATTAGTTATACCTGCATACTTCAATCTAAGAGCCATATCAAAGGCACGAGAACCCGAGCAAATAAATTGAGTGTTTTTTAGCTGAGCAAAATTTTCAAACTGTGCATCCCAAAGCCAAGATACATCACGCCCATCAGCATAGTTATCATTGATGGCAATTAAAATTTTTGAATTCTCAAATTGTTTTGTAAAATTTATTACTTCTGTACAGCCGGCTGGATTTTTAATAAGAAAAATATTTAAATCTTTACCAGCTATAGATTTTTTTTCACCACGACCAAAAGCAGGCTTATAAGATTCGATACCTTTTTTGATATCTATTAAGGAAACACCATTATAATAAGCGGCGGCAGCAGCGGCACAAGCATTGTAAACATTATAATTGCCAGCAATAGGCAAGTTCAGGTCTATTTCTTGATCGTCGACACAGAATTTTATCAAACTGGAATCAAGTTTGGCTTCTAACAAAGTTGCTTTGAATAGATTTTTAGTTTCTAACTTAGAATTGGTTTTTGTTTCTTGAAAAGCAATATCAACATTGGCAACAGAATAAAAATAAATTTGAAAGCCATATTTTTCCAGCTCTTTAAATTGAGAAATTTTTGTATCATCAGCATTTAAAATCAACTTTATATTTTGATTTTTCAACTGTAAAATCGCTTGTTCTAAAAGGTCTTTGGTTGCATTAATTTCACCAAAACGATCTAACTGATCTCTATAAATATTTGTTAGTAAAATAGTTTTAGGATATAAATCTTTTGCTAAAGACTTTAATGCAGCCTCATCAACCTCAAAAACAAAGCCATTATTATAGTCTTCTTTTTTCAAAAAAGCATTTTGTGCCAGTATACTTGCAATACCATAATAAAGATTGGCACCAAAAGCATTGTTGATGATTTTTTTGTTATAAGCAAGCTCTAAAATATTTGTGAGAATACCTGAACTTGTAGTTTTACCATTGGTACCACTTATAAAAAATGTTTTTGATGCAGCAACGAATAAATCATTGCATTTAGAAATGTAATTAGCGTCTAACATTAAAGCAACTCGCCCGGGTAAAGCCGAACCACTACCAATCTTAAATCTTGTTAGTAAAGCTTTAGTCAAAATTGCAAAAATAGATGCTAAATATTTTTTCATTATCCCGGTGGCCAATTCAAATCTCTACCAGCAATTATATGTGCATGCACATGAAACACTGTTTGCCCAGCAGCAGCACCAGTATTAAAGACTGTACGGAAATCATTAATCTCCAACTCTTGAGTCATTGATTGAATTGCCATTAATATTTCTTGTGAATATTGAGCATCAACTGTAGCTAAAGACACAAAATGTTTTTTTGGAATTAACAAATAATGCTGGGGCGCAACTGGACTTATATCTTTAAAAGCAAGTACAAAATCATTTTCATAAACAATTTGCGCGGGAATCTCTTTATTGATGATTTTACAAAAGATACAATCTTGCATAATTATTATTCTAAGCTAATTTTGGCAAAACGTTGCGCTCGAAAATCATTGATCAAAATTTCAGCTGCTTTTTCAAGCTTTGAGTTTGCTTTTTTTTCAGCTAGAGCTTCTAAACTCAAAGAATCTAACTCATAAAACTCTTGTAACATTCCAGGATACAAAGAATCAATTAAATCAAGAGCGAGTCTTGCAAGCTCGACACTATCAAAAGATTTATCACTGACACAAGAACAAAGAGCTAACTTTAAAGCCTGATCATCATTATCAAATTTGGTCGGAATAATACCGGGAGTATCAAGAAGTTTAATATTAATATTGCTGTTTATATCAATCCATTGTTGTTGTCGAGTAACTCCGGGTTTATTTGCGACTTGCACTTTTTTCTTTTTTGCAAGAGCATTAATCAAAGAAGATTTACCAACATTTGGGTAACCAACAATCATTACTTTAAAGGGTCTATTAATCAAACCTTTTAACTTATACCTATCATTAATTGGCTTTGCTTGTTTTTCAATTTCTTTAATTACCTTATCGATATTGTTTCTATTTTTTGAATTTACTTTTATACCACTTAAGTTTTTTGATTTATCTGCAATATCACTTTTAGAAAAAATCTTTAAAACTGGTTTATCCTTTGCCCATAAATGCAATTCCTTATGCGCAGAGCTTTCTGGAATACGAGCATCAACAAGTTCTATTACCATATCAATAAGAGAAATTTTTTCTCTTAATTGTTTTTCTGCTTTAGCAATATGTCCCGGATACCAATTAAAACCGAGCACACGAGAACTAAATTCTTGTTCTTCACTATTACTTGTTTCTGTTTTTTTATTTTTTGACACTTTTAATTCAAAGAAACTTCAAGAGAATTTAACGTTTCTAAATTATCTATATTTTTAACTGGAAATCTTCTATCTTGTTTCTTTACTAAACCAGCCAAAACCTTACCCGGACCAAGCTCTAAAATCTCTGTCACTTGATTAGTAAACAAAAATTGAACTGTTTCTGTCCATCTTACAGAACCGGTCATTTGTTTTTTTAAATTTTCTTTGATTTCTTGTGCATCTGTGACAGCAGTTGCTGTTACATTTTGAATCACTGGTATTGAAGCGTTATTAAACTGAATCTCATCTATCAAAGTAGCAAACTGCTCGGCAGGTTCTTGCATTAAAGGAGAATGAAAAGCACCACCCACATTTAATGCAATCACTCGAACCTTAAGTGAATTTTGACTTGCATACTCTTCGATTTCAGCAGAAATTTTTGCAACACCCTCTTTAGAGCCAGTAATAACGACTTGATCAGGACTATTATAGTTAGCCACCGATACATCATCATATTTAGCAGTTAACTCATTTAAGACCTCATCTCCTAAACCTAATATCGCTGACATAGCACCTTGAGGAGCATTTTGCATCAAAGCGGCTCTAGCAATCACTAATTTTGCGGCATCAGCAAAACTGAGAACATCAGCCATATATAAAGCACTAAACTCACCTAAACTATGACCAGCAACAAAAGCTGGATTATGCAAATCTCCATTTTTAATTTTTGCTTTAATTTGCTTAGCTAAAACCATACTCATAGTAAGTATTGCTGGCTGAGTAAAAACTGTTTTAGTTAACTCCTCAATCGGACCATTAAAAACTACGTCAGATAGTTTGTCATCTATACTATCTTGGTGATATTGAGCAAAAAGATTATCGATGAAATCATAATCGTCTCTTAAGTCACTTTGATAAAGATCCATACCCATAGCTACCTGCTGTGAACCTTGTCCGGGAAAAATAAATGCTGTTTTCATATAATTAATTTTAGCATTTTTAAGAAATTGTCATAAGGGGCGTGCTTCCAAACCCGTAATAATTATCTCGAGTCTTTAGCTTTGGGCATAAGTAGGGTTTGGTTAGAAACGCCTAACAAAAGAATCAAACACCGCTGCTTAGTGAGTTTCACGCAGTGAAACAAGCTAAGCGTAAGGTCGTTTGTGGGACTGATTTCTGACCCCATTTGCTAGTGATTTTAACATTTCACTGTATTTTAAAATTCAAAATGGGGTTTGGAATCAGTCCCATTAAAGGTTTTCATAGCATTGTCTTATATACTTTTTGTGAAGAAATATATTGCATAAAAAAATTCTTTCTTATTGTCTCTTATTTTTTTCTAGTCTTGAGATTATTTCATCTACACTTTTTCCTTTTAGACTATATCTTGTATTTTGCTCAATTTTTTGAATTTTAGATTCAGCCAATTTTTGACTTTGCTTAAACAATGCTAGTAGTGCAGGTATGTATTGAAGTTGAAGTGATAGATCATGTTGAGATTGAAACGTTAACTCACCATCTTCTTAATTAGTCCAAATCTTTGCAATATACTGTTAGCAAGGCTTGCAGAAGCTCTAGGATTACCAGCACGCTGGTTGCCAGGGCTTGGTTCGTAAGTGTATTCATCCAAGTTTTTTCTAAACAGTTTAGTCAGGTATTTCTTCTGTATTTATTATCAATGCGTGATTAAGAGTCTTGAGTTTTTGCTTACTTAAGAGCCATTTAGCTATCTCTCTGTGCTCATTAGGTACTTCTAATTTTTCTATTGCATTTAAATTTTCATCAGGTAATTTTATGAATTTTCTAAAAACCATAAAAGCGGTGTTAAGTAATTAAGAAATTTTGCTCCTATTGATATTAATTCTTCTACTTGTTGACTACTAATTTTCGTACTTGAGATACTATTAGAAGCTTTCTCACAAAGCCATTCAGCTGCTTGTCTGTACTCTTCAGTTATTATTATTGTTTTTATTTTCTCTAAATATTTACTATCTAACTTTGTGTACTTATCTAAAAATATATAAAACGAACTTAACTTTTCACGAATTTCTTTACCTTTTTCTACCATTGATCTTATTTGTTGTCCATTAATTTCCATACCTAAGATAATAGTAAGTATTGCGATAAAATGTCAACCTTTTTTTCTTGGGTATTTTCACCCAACGGTTTTTTACACGCTCTAAATTTACTCCAAACTCCACCTCAAAGTCGCGAGTTGTAGATTAATAATTTCTGCAATATCATCATTACGGAGTTTTTGGATTTGAGAAAGTTTAATGGCGAGTCTGCGCTTATACTATTTAATGGTTTTGGCGGATTTGACCCATTTCTTTAGCTCAGAATCATAAAGCCAAGCTTTAATTTTGGTTTTGCTACGCACAAGTGTAATTATATATTATAAATATTGATTTACTTCTTCTATTTCAAGAATTCTGGAATTGTGATGGTAAATTTGACTTTCCAATCATTTTCATCAACTTTTACCGTCTCTCCTAAAGCACTAGTTAATGTTTTGACGTTAAATAAGCCTAGTCCTTTTTCTACTTGTCCTGATGTAGTGAAGCCTTGTTCGAAAAGCTTCCATCGTGCATTCTTAGGCAAGGTTCCAGGGTTCGTGATTTCAATTACTAGTTAGCTACCGTCCGGATGACTACAGCTAATTTATTTTATTAAGTTTTTGCTTCTATTTTTTTTCTAAAACGTGCAAAAAGAGTATCCATATCAAGATTTTCTTCAGAATTCCAATCTTTGATATCAAGTTGAAAAGATCTCATTTGCATAAAATCATTTATTTTTGCTTGAAAAACAAAAACTAATTGATCTCCAATTTTATGATTTTCTAAAAACTCCTGCGCACGATTCCAAATGACCGCTTCGAACAAACGACTTTCTGAAGCTTGCGCCAAAAAAGTTTTAAATGTTTTTGCTCTTGCCCTAAAGCTTTGATACGTTTAATTTCTAAAGGACCGATAACAAAATTTGGACTTGGGTTAGCTAAACCAAAAGGAGCTAATTTATTTATGCGAGTCACCAAATTTTCAGTTAATTCCTGACAGGCTAAAGCGGCATCAATTTTAATTGTTTTCTTTAAATCTTTATTGGCTAATTTATTTTTGAAATGCTTGTTTATTTCTTGTATCAAAGAATCAAGATTTTCTGTTTTTACGCTAAAGCCAGCCGCCATTTTATGACCACCAAATTTTGCAAACAAATTTGTTTTTGTTTGAATTTCAGTCATTTCTGCAAACAAATCTAAACCCTGCACATCAATACAACGCACTGAAGATTTAGCTATTTCATCTTCAACTGCAATCAAAAACACAGGCAAATGAAACCTTTCAAGTAAACGGCTTGCAACAATTCCAATAACACCATGATGCCAACTTGCATCAGCTAATACAATGACATTATTATCTAAGATATCTGGGTCTTCTTCTATTTTTTTTAAAGCGGAATCAAAAATTTCATTACACAATATTTGTCTTTCTTTGTTACTAAGATCTAATTGTAAAGCTAACTCTTTTGCTTCTTGAACATCATCACTAATCATTAATTGCACTGCATCTAAGGCATTGTCTAATCTTCCAGCCGCATTAATTCTTGGACCAATACCAAAACCTATATGCTCTGCATCTGGATCAATTTCAACACCAGAGATTTTCAAAAGTTCTCTTAAACCAACTTTTGAAGTTTTTGCAAGAACTCTTAAACCTTTAATAGTCAAATACCTGTTTTCGCTAAGCAAAGGTGCCAAATCAGCAACCATACCTAAAGCAACGAGATCTAAAAGATCATTTTTAAAAAATTCCGCATCTTTTTTTTCTAAGAACTCATCTAAAATCAAAGAAGCTAATTTATAAGCAACACCAACACCGGGTAAAAAATGTAAAGGATGCTCAGCAGCTAAAGTTTTTGGATTGCAATTTGCAATTGAGTTTGGAGGAGTTGCAGGAATCGAATGATGATCAGTAATAATCACATCTAGCTCTAAAGAATTTGCAAATTCTACTTCATTAAAATTACTAATGCCACAATCACAAGTTATTAAAAGATCAGCTTGCATTTCTTGTTTTATAGTTTTTATAGCATCATTGTTTAAACCATAGCCTTCAGAGAACCTATTAGGAATATAATAACCAACACTAATACCAATTGCTTTAAAACAGCGATACATCAAGGCAACAGAGCTAGTTCCATCAACATCATAATCACCAAAGATGACAATTTTTTCTTTGTCTAAAATAGCTTTTTTCACTCTTAAAAAAGCTTTGTACATTTCTGGAATTTCAAAGGGAGATTGTTCTTGAATTGCATTTAAATCTAAAAAATAAGAAGCCAAAGAAGTATTTGTGACACCTCTATTCATTAATAACCTTGCTAGTAAAGTATCATAGTTAGCTAGTTCTAAAAAATCTTTGGGAATTTCACAAGCATCTGCAATTGACCAGTTATAAGGCATATATATATTTTAATGCATATGGTCAGAACCGTTATCTTCAACTGGTTCTAATTGAACATTTTCTGTAGTATACTCTTTGCTTTCTTTGTTAAAGATCACCATAGAGCCTGGGCTAGAAGAATTTAAAAAATCATCTACTATATAAAAGTTAAAATAGTAAATATAGTTATCAAAATCAAGTTTATAGTTTAAGAAACTAGTTCTTTCAATATATTTGATCTTTAAACGATCTTCTAAGTCACTATCCAAATGAATGGTATGAATAATTCGAAGCAACTCATTAGATTTTTTTGTGACTTTAGAACGACGTACATAAAAATGACCAATATGCTCAGTATCTGAATTGATTTTATATTTATAAGTTTTATCAAAAATAGATTGGTATTTCTTATGAGCTCCGGCATGAGCACAAGCTGGTAAAAGAAAAAATAAATTTAAGAATATTAAGAGATACCTTTGCATATTTTAAGTATACAAGTTAAGAAATTTTGTTCAGCTTTAAAAAATAAAACTTGAATTAAAACCTAATTGAAGAGCCATATCTGATTGATAACCATTGAAATCTTGAATAATTGGGAAGCTAAGAAAAAAAGTATTATAGAAACTATCATTAACAGCAAGCCTTAAACCCGGAGTTAAAAAAATCACAGAACCTCCATGATTATTATCCTTGAGATTTTGATATTCTAATTTTTCTCTCCACAAAAAATTTGTTTCTGCAACTAAATCTAAACCAATTTTTTGTTTTAAAAACTCCTTGTTTTTTAAAATCTTTTTACTTAAGCCAATATTTGCACTAAGACTGTCACCAACTACTATATCTTGTGAACCTTGTGTTGATATCTGATATAAAGTACTGCTATGTAAAACAAAGTTTTTAAATAATTTAGAAACTGCAAATCCAACAAGAGGATCCCAAGAACCAGTACCTGGTTGGCTATCAGGCGATAGTAATTCACCCATTTCATTTTTTTGCTTAGTGTTACCAGACGGTATTTTAATACCAGAAATAAGAGCTATTGAGTATGAAGGTTTATGTAAAAAACGATACTTAATAAAAAAACTAAAATCAGAGATTCCTGTTGAGTCGCCATCAGCAAAACGAATACCAGAATGTGTTGAGCTAAGTCCTTGATATGACTTAAAAGGGAAATTTGCAATCAAACTCAAATTATCACTTAAGCCATAAGAAAGATTTATGCTTTGGGTAAGAACTGAGTCTAGGCTATGAGAGTGAATTCTTTTATTTAAAATAGTTCTAAAAGTATTTGCGCTAAAAGAATTATAATTTTGAAAATTTAAAGAATAGCCAAGAGCAAACTTACCTTTAGTCAGAGTATCAGCTGGAATAGTTAAAATAGAACCAGAATAATTATTGATGCCAGTATAATGAGTGCCACAAAAACAAGCATTTGCTTTTTGTACAAGTACAAAAAACAAAAAGCAAAACACAAAATTAACTCGTTTAATTAACAAAACTTCTTTTAGTTTATTAGATTACAAAGAAAGCTTCTAGTTAAAAGAATATTTAATTGCACGATGCACATTGTTTAAGACATCGCTTGCCATCAAAGAATATTCTGTCAGCTCAGGTGTAACGAGTTCAGCTGTTCGACCATGAATAAATGCGGCTAAGAGTGCATTTTGAGTAAGCAAAGAAGAATTATTTAAAACCTTGTTTTGTCGCTTAGAACTTTGAGCCATAAAGCCTGCTATTAAACCTGTTAAAACATCTCCAGTGCCTGCGCTTGCTAAACCTGAATTACCAACTGATAAAATAAAAACTTCACCACTAGGGTCAGCAATAATTGTTGGTGCACCTTTGAGTAAAATTGAAATTTTATATTCTTGTGCCTTTCTTTTGACGGATTCGAGTAATTGTTGAGAGCTATATTGTGCCAAGATCTCATCTTTAAATAATCTTTGATATTCACCATAGTGAGGAGTAATTAAAACTTGAGCTTTATGGTTTTTTAGTTTGTCTAAATTATTTTCAAAAACATTAATAGCGTCTGCATCTAAGATTAAAGCTTTTGTGGATTTTTGCACTAAAGAAAAAATTGCATTTTGTTCTTGAGTACCAAGCCCGCAACCAACAGAGATACAATCAATTTTTTTATTACTCAAAATTTCTTCTATAGAATTATCATTAAAATCTTTTGTAATTAATTCATCAAAAAATCTCTGCGCAAATGCTTTTGAATAAAGGTATACCAATCCAGCACCCGCTTTTAGAATAGCTTTTGAACTCAATGCAGCCGCACCCGGCATTGCAAATGAACCTGCAATATTTGCAACACAGCCATGATCATACTTAGAACCATTTAAAGCTCTGGGTACTTGAAAAATTTTTACAGTATCTACAAAATAAGTATGTGATTGTAAAGATTGTTCGATAAGGTCTTTTGGGTAATTCAGATCACCAACTAAAAGAATACCCACAAATGCTTTTGCTGGAAAAAAGAAAAGTCCAAGCTTGGGAAAGCCCATAGTAATGGTGTAAGTTGCTTGTAAAACATTTTGGCTAATGTGCCCGGTATCATTGTTGATACCAGAAGGACAATCAATTGCAATAATTGTTTTTTCAATTGTACTTTGTTTTACTATAGTTACAATTTCATCTAAATATTGATTATGTTTTTGTATATCAAAGCTAACACCATAAAGAGCATCAATAATAAAACAATGTTCTTGGTGCTCAATATCATTATTGAAAAAAGTTTTTAATTGTACGATATCTGATAAATTTTCTATTGCAATAATTGCATCAGCATCAAATTCTTTTAAATAATTTAAAGCTTGCAAAGCTTCATTTTGTAATTCATCTTGTTTGGCAAAAAGGAAAACATCCACTTTATAACCCTGCTCAAGCAAATATGCGGCTGCCAGAAGTCCATCACCTCCATTATTGCCTTTACCGGCTAAAACAATGACACGCGAATCAATAGACATTTTTTGTTTTTTGAGAATCTCAGAAATCAAAAAATCAAAAACAATTCTTGAAGCTTTTTGCATGAGCGCAAAGCCGGCTTGTGGATCATGAGTTTTTGCAAGCAAATCCAGTTTTTTTATTTCTTGGCTAGTACAAATTGGGATCATAAAGATTAATTCTATATTCAAGCATACTTGTAATACTAATTTGTGTCTATTTTTTGCATTATAATTATTGGTACTTTAATAAAAACTAGTTTATTAGAGTAAAACCAACCTGCTCCTGTAGCTCATTCCCTAGGTCGTGAGATTACTACATTTTCAGGTTTTTCACCTCGTCCCTAGGTGAGGCGCTTCGCGCCGAGTTGCTTGGATCGAGCGTTAAAAAAATGCATCGCATTTTTAGCGTAAAACGATTCGTTGTAAAATGGGATTTCTAACCTGCTCCTGTAGCTCATTCCCTAGGTCGTGAGATTACTACATTTTCAGGTTTTTCACCTCGTCCCTAGGTGAGGCGCTTGGCGCCGAGTTGCTTGGATCGAGCGTTAAAAAAATGCATCGCATTTTTAGCGTAAACGATTCCTTGTAAAATGGGATTTCTAACCTGCTCCTGTAGCTCATTCCCTAGGTCGTGAGATTACTACATTTTCAGGTTTTTCACCTCGTCCCTAGGTGAGGCGCCATGCGCCGAGTTGCTTGGATCGAGCGTTAAAAAAATGCATCGCATTTTTAGCGTAAACGATTCCTTGTAAAATGGGATTTCTAACCTGCTCCTGTAGCTCATTCCCTAGGTCGTGAGATTACTACATTTTCAGGTTTTTCACCTCGTCCCTAGGTGAGGCGCTTGGCGCCGAGTTGCTTGGATCGAGCGTTAAAAAAATGCATCGCATTTTTAGCGTAAAACGATTCCTTGTAAAATGGGATTTCTAACCTGCTCCTGTAGCTCATTCCCTAGGTCGTGAGATTACTACATTTTCAGGTTTTTCACCTCGTCCCTAGGTGAGGCGCTTGGCGCCGAGTTGCTTGGATCGAGCGTTAAAAAAATGCATCGCATTTTTAGCGTAAAACGATTCCTTGTAAAATGGGATTTCTAACCTGCTCCTGTAGCTCATTCCCTAGGTCGTGAGATTACTACATTTTCAGGTTTTTCACCTCGTCCCTAGGTGAGGCGCTTCGCGCCGAGTTGCTTGGATCGAGCGTTAAAAAAATGCATCGCATTTTTAGCGTAAACGATTCCTTGTAAAATGGGATTTCTAACCTGCTCCTGTAGCTCATTCCCTAGGTCGTGAGATTACTACATTTTCAGGTTTTTCACCTCGTCCCTAGGTGAGGCGCTTCGCGCCGAGTTGCTTGGATCGAGCGTTAAAAAAATGCATCGCATTTTTAGCGTAAACGATTCCTTGTAAAATGGGATTTCTAACCTGCTCCTGTAGCTCATTCCCTAGGTCGTGAGATTACTACATTTTCAGGTTTTTCACCTCGTCCCTAGGTGAGGCGCTTCGCGCCGAGTTGCTTGGATCGAGCGTTAAAAAAATGCATCGCATTTTTAGCGTAAACGATTCCTTGTAAAATGGGATTTCTAACCTGCTCCTGTAGCTCAGTTGGTTAGAGCAGTCGACTCATAATCGATTGGTCAAAGGTTCAAGTCCTTTCGGGAGCACCACTCCGTACTACGGATCTCAGAATCCGGTCTCAACTCACAGTCTGCGCTTACACTCCCAGTGAGCCTTTGTGGTTTTCAACGGTTGGGAAATTAAATAATTACACATACCTTGTTATAATAACCAGGTGTTTAAAGATAGGGATGTACACCAATTTTGTGTAATTTTAGGAAGTGAAACTCTTCCGTTTATCCGCATTGTAACAAAACCCTCTGTCTGTAATTTTTAAAGTTTCTAAATCCGTAAGCGATTCTGACGATTCGCTTCATTTTGTTGTGAAATCCTTCTGTAATTCCGTTGGATTTAGTATATCTCATCATCCTCAATATCTCCTCCTGCCAATTCTCTAAAGTCTTTGCTAATGACATCAGAGGCTTGAATTTTGACTTGTTTAAAAAGTGAGTAAGAGTATTAAAATAGCCAATCACTTTCCTTGCATATCTAAACTTCATTTCTTTTAAATTCAAGAGCTTTACAAATCTATTTTTAAACTTATACAAAGCTTCTAGACCAGGTTTTGACTGAAGATAGCGGTGAAGTTTTTTGTGTTGTTCTTCAGTTAATTTAGAAGGGTGTCTTCTAAAGAGTGAGAGTAAGCCTCTGTTGTCTCTTCCTTTGGAGTCTAAGAGTTTCCAGGTTGCAAGAAATCTTAAAATTACTAATCTAATTACATGAAATCTATCAGTAATTATTTGAGCATTAGGGAAGTATTTTTGAACAATTGAGCGGTAAGTTGAGGAAAGATCCATTACTACGTAATCAGTTCTATCTCTATATTTCAATCGTCTCAGATAGCCTTCTAGGGCTTGTTCCGAGCGTCCTTGAACAATATCAAATACTTTTCTTCTTTGAAGGTCACAGAGTGTAGTAACGTAGCCTAGCTTCTTCGTGAAGAAGTGTTCATCGATGCCAAGGATTCTAGGAGCAAGTACATCAGATTTTTTTCTTAGTTCAAGGTCAGTGTAGTGATTAACATCTCTTTGAACAGTTGCTTGCCCAACATTATATTTTCTAGAAACTGATTTATTATTAACACCAGCAAGAGCTTCCTTTGCTATTTGTCTTTTAAAAGCTTCTGTTCTTCTTGCGTATTTTTAAGACCTGGTAGTTGTTCCCAAAATCTTGTTTTACAGTTTTTTGCAGCGAAATTTTCTAACCAAAACTTTTAATTTGCAGGGTCTATGATCCCAAAAGTTATGGTTTATTTTTCTAATTCTAGTTTCATAGACAGTCTTAGTTTTAGCCCTACATTTAGGCAAAACCATGCTTTTGCTTGATTTTTACGTCAAAATTGAGCCGATATCCATCAATTGAATCATTTGTAATGACATACCCTGGTAAATTTATTAATTTTGAACTATACTTTTTCATAAGTGAAACTCCTTCTATATCTCAATTAATAAAAGAGTTTCACTTATTTTTTTAGTTCCCTATTTTACACAAATTTGAGGTAGAGCCAAAGATAGTTTTAGGCTAGTTTTATTAAGCTTTTTAGCTTTTCTTGCACTAATGCTTCTTGTAGGAATCTTAAGTGTTCGAAAAGCTAAAGCTAGTTCTGAAGATTACTTACTTGCAGGAAGAGAAGTTCATCCTTGGGTTATGGCATTGTCAATGCTTTCGACCAACTATAGCGGCTTCATGTTTATAGGCTATATCGGTTACACCTTTAGTCATGGGATCTCTTCAATTTGGTACATGATCACTTGGGCTCTTGGGGACTTTACATGATCACTTGGGCTCTTGGGGACTTTATTGGTTGGCTTACGATTCATAAAAGACTTAGAGAAAGGTCTGCCAAACTAAAAGTTAACACTATCACTTCTTTTATAGCTACTTGTGATAACGGTACTAGAACACTGGTGGTTAAACTAGCCTCTTTAATCAGCTTTATTTTTCTTGCAGTCTATGCTGCTGCCCAACTAAAAGTTAGCAGTAAAGCCTTACACTCGATTTTGGGCTGGGACTATTCGATTGGAATTATAGTAGCTGGAACTATAGTTGCTGTTTATTGTTTTTCAGGTGGCATTAGAGCATCAATCTGGACCGATGTAGTGCAAACAATTTTAATGTGCTCAGCAATGATTTTGCTTTTAGTGGTGGCTTTGGATCACTGCGGTGGCTTGGTTAATATGTTCCAGTCATTAGAGCAAATTGATCCCAAGCTTATGCAGCTTATACCTGAATCTTTGCAGGGACATTTTTGGATATTTTTCATAAGCTTGCTTGTTAATGGCTATGGGGTTATCGGGCAACCTCATGTCATGGTAAGACCAATGGCAATTGACGATTCTAAAAGTATGCACAAAGCAAGAAATCTTTATTTCTTTTGCTATTTAATTTTTGGTTTTGCAGCGTTAGGAGTAGGACTTGCTTCAAGAATTTTAGTACCAGAGATGGCAAACTTGGATTCAGAACTCACACTGCCAAATCTTGCTATCAAATTATTACCATCAATTTTAGTTGGCTTGATTCTAGCAGGAGTTTTTTCTGCTGCCATTTCAACAGCAGACTCGCAAATCATTTCTTGCTCAGCAAGTATTACCCAAGATCTTGTACCTAAATGGAAAAATTCTTATATGGGCTCAAAGCTTGCAACACTATTAATTACTATTCTTGCAGTGTTAATGGCTCTGTATTCAAGCCAAAGTGTTTTTGATTTAGTTCTTGTTGCTTGGGCTGTACTTGCTGCTAGTATTGGTCCACTAATGTTTTTGCGTTGTTTTGATATGGAAGTGGGCACAAAAACTTCTATTGCAATGATGATTTTAGGGGCTCTGGCAGTTATAGTTTGGCGTTATGTTTTAGGACTAGATGAACAGGTGCATGAAGTTTTGCCTGGTGTAATAGCCGCAACAGTGACATATATCTTCAGTAGAAGCTTAAGTTTTTATAAGAATTAATCTTGAAAGAATTTTTCTTGTTAACGTAGTTCTTATACGAATTAATGTCTTCTTTGAAGAATAAATCTCCTAATCAAGAGCAAAACTCCAAAAAACTAGAGTTACTCCTAACTTCGCTAACAGAAGAAGATGATCATGACATATATCAGTTGATTAAGGATTCTCCACCTCTTGACCTTAACTCCCTTTATGCCTATCTTATGTTGGCGAAGTATTTTTCTAAGACTTCACTAGTTTAAGCTGGGATTCAATAGATAAGGCTTGTCTTTCCTTGAAGTGTCCCTGTAAATTAAACAAGCTTATTCGTAATACTTTTCCTAGATTTATTACTTAAGTTCACAAACTTAATTGTACAACTTTCTAAGTCTTGAATTACTAAAGGCTTAGTAAAGTTTTGATAGCACTTAAGTGGTGACCTCATACCTAACGATTGATGAGGTCTTCTGTTGTTGTAGTATTCAACAAATTCTTTAACTCCTATTTTTACCTCCTTGATTGTTTTGAAATATTTAGGATAAACACATTCTTGTTTCAGCGTTCTCCAAAATCTTTCTACTATTGCATTATCAGTAGCTCGACCTTTACCATCCATTGATATTGCTACTTGATGCTCTAAAAGCACCTGAGTAAATTCTTGGCTAGTAAACTGACTGCCCTGATCGCTATTAAATATTTCAGGACAACCATATTGTTCAATTGCTTCCTCTAGGGCTTCAATGCAAAAACTTGTGTCCATCATATTTGAGATGCGATAGCTTAGCACTGACCTGCTAAACAAATCGATAATAGCAACCATAAAACAAAAGCCTTGCTGAGTTCTGATGTATGTGATATCAGTGCCCCAAACATGATTTGGTTTATCAATCACTAAATTCCTTAGCAAGTAAGCATATTTTTTGTGTTCCTTCATTGCCTTGCTAGTATTGGGTTTCGGAGCTTGAGCTACCAAACCCATTGCCTTCATTAGCTTAGATACTCTATCTTTACCAACTTTAAGACCATGGTGTTTTTTTAAAGCCCAGCGCATATTTCTACAGCCAAACATTGGTTGTTTCGTATACTCCTGATCTATTGCATCCATAATTTTTTTATCTCCATCTGAAAACTCGGGCTTAGGTTTTCTGTAATACTTAGAGCGATCGATATTAAGCAACCCACATTGATGCGTGATTGGAAATTTTGAATCACCATCCATGAGGCTCATTCTCCCATTGAAATCCAGCTTCCCTATATTTTTTTTTAACCCAGTCAATCATGACCGTTTGTTCACCAATTAAATTTTTGAGCTCTTTAATTTGATTTTCTTTTTGCCTGAGTTTTTCTTTATGTTCTTCTTCAATTTTTGAATCAAAAACAGAAGCCGAATTCTCTTTGAGTTTTTTAACCCAATCTCTCAAAGTTTTTGGATCGATTCTGTACTTAGAAGCAATCGTAGAAATCGCTTCTTCATCTTTTAACGCTTCCAAAGCTGCTTTTGCTTTCAGCTCTGAGCTAATTTTTCTGTAACCTGGCATTTTCTTTCTCCTTTTAGTCTTTACGATTTTATCAGGAAAAAGTATTTCGTTTTACTGGCCTCATATTACAGGGACATTACAGTTTCCAATTCTTTTCTCAGGAAGACTGTCAATCTCAAAACTTGTTTTATTAAAAGAAGTCGACACATTAACAGTTGTTCTTTGATCATCTTCTGTTGGTTCATGTGGAACATCTACAAAGCGAGAACCCCATCTCCTGCAATGCTTGCAAGTAAAGTGCTAATTGGACTAATACCTAAACGATCTTCATTCATGGCATATTTTTTTAGCAAAATTAGTAGTCTGCTGTTTATACTATTTGATATCGTTAGGTGTAGTCCTTAACAAAAGTTCTAACATGATTGAGCTCCTCACTTCTTAAATATGGATGACTAAATTAAGCTAATGCTGCTTTTTTTCTCTCTACTCTCCATTTAGTTAATTTATTTAGACCAATACACATACCAAAAATTACTAATGAGTGTAATCCAAGACCACCGTATAATGTCTGCCAATGCGCTTTTTCAGCATCCTTGCGTAATTCGACATTGTCATTTGTTTTATCCAAAACTTCATGAATTTTTGCAGCTTCTGGAAGAAAACTGTTTTTGGTTTCTTCACTAATCATCACTCCACTGACTCCATGTTTGTTTGCAAGGTGCTTATCGAACAATCTTGCAACTGTTCCATTGAATAATTTATGTCCCATCCACCATGAGCCACCACCAACTGTATACTTGATTACTCTTTCTAAAAATTCATCAAAGCCTTGTGCAGTAATAAATGTACTTATCCATTTTGGCAAAGAGGTATAGCTGAACATTAATCCTAATTTTGGAAAAATACCATGAACCATATCTAATTGATTATTGATAGTTTTTAGTAGTGGTATTTTTTCTAAGAGTTCTTTGTCTTTGCTTAATTTAAGTATAGAGCTATTCACTATTGGAGAGAATAAAGCCATAGAGCCACCAGCAATTTTTTGCCAAAGCTGTAAAGGTGCTGCTTCTCCAAGTTTTTCTGCATCTTTGTCGCCAAGATATTTTTTTGTCCCCGTAAATCGGTCTTGTCCTAAGACTTGAGACCTAAAAAATCTCATTAGTAACCCTACTAAACCCCAGATAGGGCCTTCAATAGAACTCTCTGCAATGATAGTCCTTTCTTTAAGTTTTCTGATTTGTTTTAATTTACTTTCGCTGAACTCTAACTGTGTAAAATATTTTTCTATGTCTTGTGCTTGTTGTTCTTGTTCATAAGCTTTATCATTTTTACCAATCTCACGATAAAATTTTGCAACTCTTCTTTTGTCGCTAGGTTCTTCTTTTAAAATTCTTGATATACCTTTCTCAAAACTTTCTTGGTTTTCTAATTCATCTCTATAGAAATAAAGCAGTTTAGTTGCGTCTATTTGATTCACTTCATCTAAAGTAAATTTACTTACGATACGGGCTGTTTTATCAGTAATCCATGGTGCAATTGAAAAAGATCCTAATGACAAAACGCATTCAAAACATGCTTCTAACATACTTAATTTATTTCTCATGGCAGCACCAAGAATCCAAGGTATGTCAGCAGTAAATTCTAAAAATATTCTGGAAACAGACTCTCGTGAATCTAAGATCTTGGCAAAGTTTTTCATATGGTCTTTCCAGCTATGGTTATTTATACGTGTTTGTTCAAGATCCTGGTCAACAGGATATGAATCCGCGATCACGGCAAAATCTGGGCTTAAGCTCTTAGAGAATTTTTCACCTGAGTTATAGCCTAGATCTAATTTAGGAGCAATTGCTTGCATTTATATATGTTGCACAAGTGTGCAATATATATTCTCGCAAAACATCTTTACAAATTCAAGTTAAAAACGAGGTTCTTTAGGGGGACATTACAGAAGTTATAATTCAAGCTTTCTTTCAAGTTCATTTATAGCTGCTTTATGTCTTTCTGCTGACATTTTTGAGATATTCAGAAGCTTCCATTGAACTGCTGGTAATTTTTCTACAGCCTCAAGTCCGAGTAAATCCCACTTAGGCTCGCCAGACTTAAATGACATTAAAAACTCTTTCTCCGCATCATCAAATTTTTGAGTGAGGCTTATAATTTTTTCTCTGGCTTCTTCAAGCTCACTTACAGTAACTGGCTCGGAAGTCATACCTTCAAAATTTTTCTTGAACTGTTCGGTGATATCTAATCTATTAGGATTTATCAATTCAGAGATAGGTCTATTGTGGCTTATAAGATAAATAATAAAGGTCTTTCTTAGCTTATCATTGAAGCCATCTTCTTTAAGCAATAAATCAACATCAAATAAATCCCTAGGGTGTTGCCTATCTAAAGCAGCACAAATCTTACCAGCAAATAAATCATAGAATGAATAACTTTGTACTTCTACAAATCTTTCATACTCTTCTTGAGCTTTAGGACTTAGCTCTTTTATTTCATATGGGTAAACAGACCCTCTAATGATATCGTTGACCTCAACTTTGATCTGAGCTTTATTATTCTCTATAAGTAAGCTTCTCATAAAACCATCACTAAGCTTTTTAGGAATAACTTTTAGATTTGGATTGATTTGTTTAACTCTTTTTAGAAAATAATTCTAAATTTGAATCAATTAGCTTTATTGAGCTGTCTCTATCTAGAATTTTAATTAAAGCAAGATCAATATCTACAGAAAGTCTTGGCATATCTCTAAAAAAGAGATTGATACTTGTACCACCCTTTAACGCAAAATCTTTTACTTCATTCAATGCAGGGAGCACTGTAAGTAAAAGCTCTACTTGATCGTAATATCCCCTATTCATTTACTTGAAAGCCTTTTGGGTAAGTGATTTGATAATCAGAGTCAAACTTACCATCTTCAACGATAACTCTTTTACCTGAGCCTAAATCCATTTTATCTAGATCTAATTTTTTTAGTATTGGAAGGTTCGCTTTTTGTGCAAGAAATAAAAATAGTCTTTTGACTTTTATCGACTTGCACTCTTCGAGTAGTGCCTGCATAAGTTTAGGACGGATACCTACTAAACCTTCTATTAAGTAGTAAGCTTCTTGAAAGTCTTGTTCTTTAGGTACTTGATATAGAGCCTCGAGTATGGCTCTTTCTGGACTAGATATGCTTATTTCAAAATTACCAGTATCCAACTTTTTCAGCCCAAGGTCTTGACTAAGGAACTGACTTTTTATTAGATTGAATTCCACTTTCCAGTCATACTCTTTAAACCATTTAGGAAGTCTTGCTTTTGTTGAAGTAAATAAGTAAGTAGCCGTATTACCAAAACTTATATTGTGTGCTCTACCTTGAAGCTCTAGTGCCGTTTTCCCACCAACATGAATGTCTAATCCAAGTTGTTTTTGGACTGCATGAAGTGCGCCCTGCCAAGTTAGAGAATCACCATATCTTTTGTAAGCTCCTGTTCCTATAGACTCAAGCCAATTAGATTGCTTTTCGTATTTGTAAGCAGATCGCTTATCTAAGCCTTCCTCATTTAACCATTGGCTAGTTGCAACAACTGATTTTGGCAATTTTTGTAAGATTTGGTTTATTTTTGTTTGCTTGGGTCTACTTATGGTGGACTCCTGATGATTTATTTAAACTAAATTCCTGTCTCCAATATACCACAATTGATAGATTTTATCCAGAAACTAGCTACTCTCAAGCTATTTGACTAGCCTTCAAAACCTCATAATCGATTGGTCAAGTGTTCAAGTGAAGTGTCCCTGTAAATTAAACAAGCTTATTCGTAATACTTTTCCTAGATTTATTACTTAAGTTCACAAACTTAATTGTACAACTTTCTAAGTCTTGAATTACTAAAAGGCTTAGTAAAGTTTTGATAGCACTTAAGTGGTGACCTCATACCTAATGATTGATGAGGTCTTCTGTTGTTGTAGTATTCAACAAATTCTTTAACTCCTATTTTTACCTCCTTGATTGTTTTGAAATATTTAGGATAAACACATTCTTGTTTTAGCGTTCTCCAAAATCTTTCTACTATTGCATTATCAGTAGCTCGACCTTTACCATCCATTGATATTGCTACTTGATGCTCTAAAAGCACCTGAGTAAATTCTTGGCTAGTAAACTGACTGCCCTGATCGCTATTAAATATTTCAGGACAACCATATTGTTCAATTGCTTCCTCTAGGGCTTCAATGCAAAAACTTGTGTCCATCATAGTTGAGATGCGATAGCTTAGCACTGACCTGCTAAACAAATCGATAATAGCAACCATAAAACAAAAGCCTCGCTGAGTTCTGATGTATGTGATATCAGTGCCCCAAACATGATTTGGTTTATCAATCACTAAATTCCTTAGCAAGTAAGCATATTTTTTATGTTCTTTCATTGCCTTGCTAGTATTGGGTTTCGGAGCTTGAGCTACCAATCCCATTGCCTTCATTAGCTTAGATACTCTATCTTTACCAACTTTAAGACCATGGTGTTCTTTTAAAGCCCAGCGCATATTTCTACAACCAAACATTGGTTGTTTCGTATACTCCTGATCTATTGCATCCATAATTTTTTATCTCCATCTGAAAACTCGGGCTTTAATTAGAGCGATCGATGTTAAGCAACCCACATTGATGCGTGATTGGAAATTTTGAATCACCATCCATGAGGCTCATTCTCCCATTGAAATCCAGCTTCCCTATATTTTTTTTTAACCCAGTCAATCATGACCGTTTGTTCACCAATTAAATTTTTGAGCTCTTTAATTTGATTTTCTTTTGCCTGAGTTTTTCTTTATGTTCTTCTTCAATTTTTGAATCAAAACAGAAGCCGAATTCTCTTTGAGTTTTTAACCCAATCTCTCAAAGTTTTGGATCGATTCTGTACTTAGAAGCAATCGTAGAAATCGCTTTTTCATCTTTTAACGCTTCCAAAGCTGCTTTTGCTTTCAGCTCTGAGCTAATTTTTCTGTAACCTGGCATTTTCTTTCTCCTTTTAGTCTTTACGATTTTATCAGGAAAAAGTATTTCGTTTTACTGCCTCATATTACAGGGACATTACAAAGTCACTTCAGGAGCACCACTCCGTACTCCGGATCTCAGAATCCGGAGTACGGAGTGGTGCAGGCTCCTGGAGGGCGTTTCAATATTGATTTGCCAATAAAGAAGACTATATTAACAAGTAAGTTTCAGGGTCAGGTTCTATGGTTCTAGTTTTGTAGTGATTGAAATAACCATAAGGAGCCATTCCTGGATATTCGCCTTTACTAATCTTCTGACGAATGCCACGCATGATGTTTTCTCTCATGGCATCTGTGTAGAGCTTTGCTTGACCAAAGGCAATAGAAAGATTGAACTTGCCGTGAGGTGAAGAATCAAAAATATATGTAGGAAATTTTAGATCTTTAATTACACCTTGATCAACTAGATAAATTATGCGACCACCATCGACGCTGTTTCTGCTTATTCTGTCTGGAGCCCAAGCTATGATGCCGTCAGCTTCTTTTCTTTCAATAGCTTGAATCATTTCTTCAAAAACTGGTCTTCCAAGAGTTTTTGCTGACTTGCTTTCTGCATACTCTCTAACCACTGTCAAAGCCTCTTTCTGAGCAAATTCCCTTAGTTCTATAAGCTGGGATTCAATAGATAAGGCTTGTCTTTCCTCTTCTTCGGAGGATTTTCGGCAGTAGATAAAGTACTTCATGGCTTCATTTTAAGCAATTTATGTATATTTGGCCACTCTTTTAGTAAAATCATCTTGAATTTCCTTAGAAATCTTAATATCACCCCCTTTTGAGTATTGACATAACTGGTGATTCCCTGGTAAGATAAGTTCTCACGAGCTCTGTAAATCCAAATCCGGCACATAGTAGCAAGCCTGCTCCATTAAATCCTACTACGCAAGTAGATCATCCAGATACAGATCTGGCAACAACTGCTTCCAGAAGTGCTGTTGATGATACTCAAGTGGTTTCAGCATCATCAAGAACAAATGTATTTACCGGAGAGGCTCAAATATATGATCAATTTATTGACAATATATTGCCAACGGTAATTGGTAGAGATCCTAGAACTATTAAGGGTTTAAATATTTCTATTTCAAATATTGAAAAATTAGATCCAAAACTAACAATATCCTCAAAACACGACGACGAGAACGGTAAACCAATAACTTTAGCTTATACTTTTCATTACTCTGATAATGATTTTGGATTTGTTGGTGTGCACCAGTCTGATGGGAAAATTGAAAAAGCTTTTAATATACCAAAAAATCTAGACATAAGTGAGTTAGAAAAATTTAAAGATGGACTAAGAAGTTTATTTGTTGCTGATCCTTTCTTGAATAGAAGATTTGTTTCTGATTTGCCTTTTTCTTTAGAACCTTTCCAAGAGAGTGCAGTCCAAGATGGTTTGAAAGGTTTTGAAGAAAAAGATTCTAGTTTAATTGTAATGCCTACAGGTACTGGTAAGACAGAAGTAGCCTGGACTATATTAGATCAACATCTTTCAAAACTTAAATCGCAAGGTAATAAAGCTATATTTATCGTTAACAATAAACTTATTTTGGATGATGCTGCAGCAAAGTTGAAAAAAAGATTTGGTGCTAAATATAGAACGAGTAAAATCTATGATTCGACAGCTGATTTCTCGGGTGACGTAATTTTTGCAACGCCTGTTAGTTTGTCGAACAAGATGCAAAAATTATTGCAACATTTAGAGAGTAGAGATGAAAAAATTGCTATGTTTATTTATGATGAGGTACACCATCTACCTGCTGAAACCTACTCAGAAACATTAAGAATATTAAAGAAAGCAAGTATGGACAGACAGTGGGACTCCGTTCATGCTGGATTTAGTGCTACTCCTGAAAGAATGGATAGGCTGGATGTATTTAGATTTTTTGGTAAAAAAATTGATTTTGATTTTCCTATTGATAATGCTTGGTCTCAAGGCTACCTAGCTCCTTTAGATATTGTTCTTGCTGATAACGATATTAATCCAGGTGATGTATGCCCAGTTCTTCCCAAAACTCGACTTTGGGATTTGTATCAGAAGATGAGATATGACGATAAAAGGTTAGCAAAACTTCAGGAAGTATATAAAAAAGATGTCGAACTAACAGGTAAGGAAGGTAAGTCTTTAATAATAGTTAAGGATAACGATACTGCAGAAGCCGTAGCAGAAAATTTTAGAAATTCTGGTTGTGATGCTGTAGCATTGACATCAAGACAAAAGGATTCTAGCTTTAATCCTGAGTATTCAGAACAATATTTTGAAGATCATTACAAAGCGTGGAAATTTGGAAAATGGAGGAATGGTTCAAAATACTCAGATAAACCAGTACCTAAAATAGCAGTAGCGGTTGATATGTTTAAGGAAGGAGTAGATGTGCCTGATATTAACAGATTAATACTTGCTCGATATACTAATTCTTTAGGAACATTGTTACAAACTATAGGGCGAGGTTTAAGGCCAGCTCCTTTAAAGCAAAATTTAAGGTTAATTGATTTTGTTGGTCAGCTTAGAAATATAGATGTGATGCAATTTATGGCTCAATGTGGTGCAGCGTTTACTGATTTACATGACGCTACTAAAAGAAAGTCATCTACACACGACCCTTCAACTATTGATTTCAATGATAGCTATGTAGATTCAGTTAAAGATTTTATGAGTAACGTTCCTTATCTTCTTGAACGTAGATATATTACTTATGAGAATATTATAGACCCTAGAGAAATTAGGAAATTAGACTTGTTTTTTGCAGAGAAGCTTGGGGCTGATATGACAACTCAAGAAGGAGCACTTAAGTATTTAAATAAATATTTAGAAGATTTTGTTAAAGAGGTTCAAAGTGATGGTTGTAATACTAAAAAATTAAGAGACAGTTTATACCCACTTATGACCTTTGATAGAACAGATCCTAAAGGTCGTTATAAAAATAATCCATGGCTTACTGATGGACCTGCTCAGATAATGTATAGCCATTTACTTGAAAGACTAAACGAGATCTGTAGTCAGCAAAGTCTTGAGTTGAATATGGATTATATTGACTCTATTTTACCTGAATTTAGTCAGAAAGAAAATCAGATATCTCAGAATATTTCTCAAAACATGAAGTTTTTAAGACAAAAAGTCCTTAGGTTTTCAAGGGAAGAGTTGGTTGAGTCTTTCCGTGCTAAAAATAACTTATCCGAGCAGCAAAAAGAGAATAAGAAACTCATAGAATCCATAAAATCAGGAATTACAATTTTATCAAGAGGAAAGGACAAGTATGTAAAACTATGTGATCTTAAAGCTCTAGATTCTTGGGGTACAATTATTGCAAAAATTGAAATTGAAAGTAAATTGCATGCAAATCAAGATGGGGAAGTTTTGCTATCAGATTTAATCTCTGCTATTGAGGAAAGAGCATTTGAAGCTAGGGCTGAATTAAGCTGCGGCACGAGTGAGTTAGTTACATTTGTAGCTTGTGCAGAAGGTGCAAAAAGTAGTCTTGATGATGAAGAAAAATTAGGTTTTAGAAATTATGACAGAACTCAAAGGCAAGAAATTTCTCGTTCCTTTATTGATGGTATTTTAAATCTTTATATGAGCTATCAGCCAGTTATAGACAAAAAGCTTTTAAAAGATGATTTTAAGCAAGATCCAGAGAAATTTAAGGAGATATTGATACATAAGGGAGTCTATCAAGGACAGGAGAAAAAAAATAAATTTATATCTTTATTCAATGCTAAAGTCAAAGCTTTAGCTGAGTCGATTGATAACTATGATAGAGAAGCAGAAGCTTCACACACGGCTTTGGATAGGAGCATTACTGCAGTAGTAGATTTAATAAATGCTACTAATATTGGTGAGTTGGACTTAGATGGTTTAGATACAAGGAATATTAATCAACTAAAAAAACTTTATGAAAATCTTAGGAGTAAAATAGATAACTCAGATCTTGAGGCAGATGAGCTAAGACGTATTTATGATGCTTTAAATATCATTTATAGACCAGTGTTTGTAATTGATGAAGTCGATCTGGGAGGAAATAAAAGAGCAGTACTCACTAAGTCAAATGCAAATGCAGATGCTAATGATAAGCATAAAGAAGAAAAATATAATATTGAGATTCTAGACTGTCAAGCAAACTCAGAAACAAACGTGTTTCAATTATGGGATCAAAATCAGTTACCCTTTAAATTTAGTTCTGAGCCAAACATGCTTGGTGACTTAGTATTAATCATGAAGCCTTCTTTATCTCGAGACAATGCTATACAAAGATTGTATGACAGTACAATTGACAATAAAGCTCAGAGAAAGATTTTTGATGCTTTAATACAAATGTTTGAAACTATAGAAGACCGTTCCAACAGAAGAATTAGCGTGGTTCTTCCTAACCAAGAAGATGCAGGAGATAGTACTTTTATGCCTGATTTCGCTCAATATATTCATGATAATACAGGGCTTGATTTGATGGCAGGAACGGAATTGAAATATATAGATGGACATTATTATTATAAAGTGCCTAATAATATGTTTATTCATTTATTTAGAACTTCTCATTGTCTAGAGGCACTTAAGTATTTGAAAAATAGCAAGAATTCTATATTTCAAACATTAGCTAGTCTCGGAACCTATAAAAAATTCTACGAACCACGCATTCAAAGATTATGTGGTGCTATTGATGACTATGTTGCTGCTACTACGGAGATTAGATTTGGTGAAGATGCCGCTAAAGCTCTTAAGAAATCATTGAGTAGGAAAGTTCATTGGAAAGTGCATAAGGATTTTGGTATTGTTAGATTGTTAACAGAAGGACATTACTTTAGTGAGTCTAATGAAATTACGGAAGAATATATTAACTATGCTTATTTAAGATTAGTAGGATCTAAAGAAATTTATGTTAAAAACAATGATCTTTTAAGAAATAGAGAGGACTTAAATGCTGTACTTAATAAATATTTAGATTTGAAAAAATACACACTTGAAGATGCAAATGAACAAAACATTGCTGTTTTAGGTGAAGCAAATCTTTTGTTTAGAGGCTTAGTCGATTCAAATCTTAGACCCAAAACTGTAACTGATGTTAAAACTAAACTTAAAAACTTAGAACAAAGAATTGATCCAGAATTAAAAAAAAGGACAAGGCCTACTTCATATGTAACATCTCCAGCACTTAAGCCGCAAGAAGCAAGTTTTGTAACCCCGCCATATATTACAAAAGAGGATAAAGAAATTGCATTATGGATGACAAAACGAGGCAAGAATGCAGAAATTCACTGGGATCCCAATTGTTTGAAAGTTGCTAATCCTTCCAAGGGAACTAAGGTTGAGAGAGAGACTGTTAATACTGCTCCTTTCTTTGACGGCAAGTTTAAAGCCTGTCAAGCTTGCAATACCCCATTTTTTAGAAAATTAGAAGAGCTAAATAAAACCCCATTTCAATTTTTGAACGAAAATCCAGATAGAGAAATTGATTAAAATATTTCTGCCGATCAAGCCTAGGTCTTGATCGGATTCCGTGAACCCTTTTAGGTTTCACTCCATAATGCAGAACTAAGGTCTTGCACACAACCCTAAAGTGGCACTTTAGGGTTGTTGGTATTTCAGTAGAACTTCCGCCTCGTCACATAGTCTATGTCAATAGTTATTTATGAGAATTAGCTTTTTTTCTTAGCTCTATTTTTTCTTTTTGACATTTAGCCCAAGTAGCCTTAAATTCTTTAATTTTCATGCTTAGAGGCTCATAATTAGGATCATAATCAACTTTGTTTTTCAAAATAGCGTAAATGATATTGATTAATCGTCTTGAGAGGTATTTTCGAGCTTGTCTTTTGGTTTTCCCTTCATCAATTTTCTTTTGAAAATACATAGCCGAAAGCTCATCATATTGAGAAGCTGTAAAAGCAACTCTATCAAGAATAGAATTTAATCTTCTATCTCCTCTTCGGTTTGCTCTTGTAAAAGTTGATGTACCACTAGTATAAGTAACAGGTGCTCTTCCAGCATAGCTTGCAAGCTTAGCAGCACTACTAAATCTACTAATATCACCAATGCAGTCCATGATTGTAAAAGCAGCTATTCTCCCGATGCCTGTAATGGTTTGTAATCTTTTAGTATCCTCTGTTTCATAATCATCCATTGCTTTTCTAAATTGAAAATATTTTGATCACAATTTTGAATTGCAACTACTAAAGTTTTTACGCAAAGCAGAATTGATTTTTTGTAAATATCTTTTTCTTTGTCATGGTGATTATCACAGTATTCTAGCCAAAAATTCAAAGTACTTTTGGCGCCAATGTTCTTGCCACCAACTTGTTTGTATTCAGGGTCAAGCTCTAATAATCTAGCGTGTAATTTATTTAAATTCTCAGTACGGATAAGAACAAAGTCTTGCCTAAGTTTAGTTATTTTTCCAATAGCTTCATTTGCATTATTAAAAATTACTTTTGGTAATTGATTAACATCATCTCTAAGAATCTTGGCAACAATAAGTGCATCTCCAGGATCAGATTTACTCCATCCTGAAGTTCTGCACCTTCTGCTTTTGGTAAGAGCCGAGTTGATTTCATAAACTTCAAAGCGAGCTTCAATTAGATATTTTGCTAAGTGTTTACCAAGACCATAAGCACCTTCTAATCCAATATTCAAATGAGCTTTTTTGCTCAGGGCTTTTAATTTATTAACACAACTAGTTAGACCTTTTTTAGTATTAGTAAATTGAAAGCTAGCTTTCTGTTGATTTCTTAGATCTATTGCAACAAGGTAATGAGTTTCTTTATGACAATCTACCCCGATATAGATTTCTTCTTGTATTGATTTATTTTCTGACATATTGATTTCCTCCTTAGAAATTAGTTAAAATATCTAGACAGCAAAAGGGTGGCAAACCACAGGTTTACTTCTTTAAGCTGACTAGAGAATTAAGTCTTTACTCTAGTATTTGATGAGATAACATGGCATAGCAGTATTTAGCATTTAATGCAAAAGTCTATTAAGCCTTATGCTATCTGGGATTCAAGCAAGCTGGTGACAATGCGGACCTAGTTTTGATTAACAACTTCGCGGAAGTCTTTCCAGCTTGCATACTTTTTTATCACACTTAGCATCAAAAATGTAAGTTAGTTAGCAATGCGACGAAAGCCTTTCTCTGACATCTTCGCTCAAGCCTTACTAACTTACAGTTTTTAATTTAAGCATACTGCCTTTGGCTCCTCGTTGGATTGCCCCTTCAACAATTAAGTGATTTTCATTGTGCTGACTGGGATGTGCGGCAGCACTGCTGAAAATCACTTAATTGTTTCCGGAGAAGCACAGTTAGGGGTTGGGTGGAAAACTAACAAGGTCGACTACGTCGACCTACCAACCTGGGTTTAGGGGTAGCGGAACCTAGCAAAGCCAAGCTGTGTACAGAGTCCCCCGGAACTGACGTGAGCGGTAGCGCAGGCGAAGCATTTCAAAAGAAGTGACTCTTTTTTTAGAGCACTTTCACATTGGTAATGAAAGGTCGGGTTGTATTAATGGTGCTTAGGGGGAGAATTGAACTCCCGACCCCTTCATTACCAATGAAGTGCTCTACCACTGAGCTACCCAAGCAAACAAAAACATTCTACACTAGAAATAAGTAATAATGCTAAAACTTTTTAAAAAAATCCCGGAAACTCTACCTAGTTTATTTTTTTTATCCATTGTTGTTAATAATTTTTATTGGATATATAACTTCATACGCACAAGAGGCTTTTATAATCCAGATTGTTTTCAACATACTCATATAGCTTGGAATATTAGCCAAGGTCTTACACTATATAAAGATTTTTTTGAACACCATGGTCCCCTATATTCTCTTTTAAATGGTTTTATTCTCTCTAAACTCAAAAACCCTGCAAGCATAGAAACTTTATTTTTATTAAGAGAAATTTCTTTTTTCTCATCAATAGCTTGTGTTGTTTTAGTTTTTTTAATAGCAAAAAATATTTTTAGGCAAAATAATTTGGCACTTTTAAGTATTGCCATTTATTCAATGTGGGAAATAGTTCACAGCGTTTCAATTCATATTAGACCAGATATTTTGCAAAATTTGTTTATGCTACTTGCAATATATCTCTTCTTTAAAGCAAAAGATTTCAATAATAAAGTATTCTTCTTTCTTTCTGGTTTTTCGTTTGCAATTATGCTGTTATTTAACTTTAAAACTTTAATTATATTAGCTGCCCTAATTTTTCTTTTGTATTTTTAAAGATCAATAAACAAAATCACTTATCATACCAAGATTACTATTTTATCTTTATTGGTTTCTTACTACCCATGATTTTCATATCAATATATTTTTTAGAACAAAATAGTTTTAAAGAATTCATAGCTTCTAATATTTTTACTAATTTCAAAATCTTTGCAAATAAAAGCAAAAGAGCTTATTCTTTTTTTTCAGATATATTTTTTTCAAAAGATATTGTTTTAACTTTACTTATAATTCCAAGTATTTTTTTCATAGATAAATTAAATTTAAAGCAGAATATATTACTGAGTTCATTCATTTTCTCTCTTTACGGCTCATTAAAAGGATTTTACCCTCATTATGCTTTAATATTCTTGCCATTTGCTTCAATCTTCATTACTCATTTTTATATAAATTATACAAGTTAGCAAAAAATCAAAAAAAACTAAGTATATTTTTTTTACTATCAATAATTTTATGTATAAATTTAACTAATCACAAAAAAATACTCTTTTTAAAAAAAGCATCTAAGCACTTTGCCCTTACTCAACAAGAACTTACATTAGATTGGATACTTAAACACACAAATAGGAATGATGAATTGGGCAAATTCGACAACAATTGTATAGCTTACATATTTAATAAAGATGCTCTACCACAAAACTGGTTTTTGTTTAATGAATATAACAAAAAACTAAACAATAACCATATCAAGAAAAACAAAAAAACAATACTAGCAATATCAGCTCATAAAAATAGTGACAAGATTGAGGGATACACAAGAATTATGCTACAAAGTCAAACAACAAAGAAAAAGAAAATATATTCCAATTGTTTATTTGTAAATAAAGAAATTTATAATATGTCAGGGAACATAGTCAAGAAATGAAAATCAGTATAGAGAAATTCAATATTAGCTTTAAAGCATTTTGTATTATAATTTTCTTTAATAATTACTACTGCATATCAAAAACAATTTACCAAACATCTTTTGCTGATGTAGATAGTTTACAACACACTCATATAGCTTGGAATATTAGCCAAGGTCTTAAACTATATAAAGATTTTTTTGAACATCATGGACCCTTATATTCACTTTTGAACGGATTTATTCTTTCTAAAATTGAAAACCCTGCAAGTATAAATACTTTGTATTTCCTAAGAGAAATATCTTTTATTTCATCTATAATTTGTGTTCTTTTGATTTTTTTAATCGCAAAGAATATATATAAAAGCACTAACCTTGCTTTATTAAGCATTACAATTTATTCTACATGGAGTGTAGTTCAAAAAGTATTCATCCAAATTAGACCTGACATTATGCAAAATTTGTTTATGCTAATGGCTGTTTATCTTTTACTAAAAGCAAAAGACACTAAATTTAATATTCTGTTTTTATTATCAGGATTTTCATATGGACTAATGATACTATTCAACTTAAAGTCTATTATAGTTATTTTTGCTTTAGTATTTTCTCTAATTTATTGCCAAACTTTTAAAGATTCGCTGAAAAAAGAAATATTATTCCTCTTAATTGGCTTTGTAATTCCTCTAACATTCACATCAATATATTTTTTTCAACAAAATGCTTTTAATGAATTTATTTATTCTAACTTTGTGACGAATATGAATATATTTATAAACAAAAGTACTACTAGACCGTATAAATTTTTTGCCGAAGCTTTCATATTAAAAGATTATTTACAAACAATACTTTTAATCATAAGTCTCTATTTTATAAATAGAAACAACTTCAAACAAAATATTATACT
>JAYQSH010000004.1:0-172156 GCA_038146805.1 bacterium
TCTTTGACTAGCGCAAAAACTCTAAAACCTTGTTATCGACGATAATATCTTTAGGTCTTATTGCACGTTTTAAATACAGTCCATCTAAACTTCGACAACGACTTAGCGCAACATAAGTCTGGCCATGTGCAAAAGCACCAAAACCCATATCAAGCACTACTTGATCTAGAGTCTGCCCTTGAGATTTATGTACAGTGATAGCCCAGGCAAGCCTTAGAGGGTATTGCTTAAAAGAACTAATTACATTTTGTTTAAGCTCACCAGTGTCAGGGTCAATTGAATATTTGATCTTATCCCATTTCTCTTGTTTTAATTCTATAATCTTCCCAGACAAATCAACTTCAATACAATCCTTTGCCAAAAAATTAACCCTACCGATACTACCGTTGACGAAGCGTTTTTCTTTGTCATTGCGCAAGAACATAACCTGAGCACCAACTTTGAGTTTAAGAGTTTTTTCTGTTGGATATTCTGCAGGAGTGATCTTACCTTCGATTTGTGCTTCGTAGGCAAACTCTTTATTGCTTAAAGCTTTGAGTTCTCTTTCGTTTATTGCGTTCACCGCATTATTCGTCAAAGCCAGTGTAATAAAAGATTGTGACTGAGCTTTGAATTTGGTGCGCTCATTTAATTGTGACAAAAGTCTTTGATCTATATCATTGTTGCGAATTGCATTTAAGATCTCTTTAAAGTTATCATCATTTTTTTGCCTAAAATTTGTTTGTAAATTGTGGATATTGAGTTTAGTGTCTTGCCAAACTTTTGCATTAAAAAAATAAATGCCGCCGTAATGTTCTTCAAAAAAATCTTGCGTCGATATATCTCGAACAATTGGTGGTAATTGAAACAGATCACCAAACATAATGATTTGCACTCCACCAAAAGCTAAATTATTGCGTTTAGAAAATTTGAGGATATGATCAATCGCATCCATTAAATCAGCTCTCACCATTGAAATCTCATCGATAATTAAAGTATCAAGCTTTGCTAGTATATCTTTGGTTATTTTATTTGTTCTAAGTTCTTCTGTGTTAATTATGTCAGTTGGCTTAATACCAAACAAAGAATGAATTGTCTGCCCACCAATATTTAAAGCGGCAACACCAGTTGGCGCGACAAGTGCGATTTGTTTTTTGCTAAATGCCTTAAATTCATGCAACAGTGTTGATTTACCTGTTCCAGCTTTGCCTGTAATAAATATATGTTCGTGACTCTGCTCTAATAAGTTTTTTAACTTTTCTTGCTCTTCGTTTAGTATGATTTTTTCTTCTAGTTTCATAATAATGCTAGAGCTTCATCTTATCAATCTTTATTGCTAATTTCGTTTTTACGACAGTAGTCATTAACTACAGTACATAAAAACCTTCAATTTTTTCATTCTCTTGAGGAATTACTTTGTCATTTATCATTTGTTTTAAATTGATTTCTATATTTTGAGCAATTTGTGTAATCGCAACATCTGTTGGTAAGCCCTCAAATGGATCTTGTTTATAAGTCGCAGTATTTTCAATCAAAAAGAATGAACATGAAATTAATATGTTTAATATCAATTCGATATAAAAAGGATAGTCAGTAAGGCATAGCGGAAATAAAAATGCAAATAAATAAATCAAAAAACGCAAAACAATACTGTAGGTCAAAGGAAAAATAGTATTTTTGATTCTTTCTGCTTTACCCATACAATCACAAAGTACAGATAAAGTTTGTGCAAGTTTGATTTGTTGAAAATCATTGATAGTCTTGTTTTCATGCAGGTTTTGAATTTCTTGTGCGATCAAATTTAAAATTGCATTTGGAATATTTTTATGCTCTAGGCAGTATTTTATTTGTTCATTATTCAGGTATTTTTCTAAAGTGTTTAAACAACTTTGTTTCCTTAAGCTTTCTCCAAGACAATAGCACCAACAACTTTGTAGGCTAACGGTTTTTATGATTACCCCTGATGCTTCGGGCTTTACTATAAAAATTTGTAATTCTCTAATTAAAGTTCTAGAATTATTAACAATTTCTCCCCAGATTTTTCTAGCTTCCCACCATCTGTCATAAGCTTGTGCTGTTCTAAATGCTAATAGCAATGAAATTGCAGTACCAAGAATTGTTGCAGAAGTCATTGGGATATGAACTAATTTAATTTGATCAATAGTACCCACTACAATAGAAAAAATTAATATGGCAATAAAATCTTTTTTGATTTTCCCAACGATAAAACTTATAGGTACATTTTTTTTAAGAAGCATTTTATGTTCTTACAGATTATAGCGAAAGTTATTGTTCTTGTTAAGTATATTTTTCTTTATATCTAATTATTTAATGAAACATTTTATTTAATCAATAGGTCTATATACTTAGGGACACTAGTCTCTAATTTTAAATTTTGAAAAAAAAAACACTAATAACAAATATTTTTTTTATAGCTTTATTGTTGAAGCCTGCAATTTGTTTGTCTCAAGAAAATGATTTAGATGCCCTTGAGTTTGACAAAGTACAAATAGAAGAACTATTTTATAAAAAACATTTAAATACTGATTTTTCACCAATAAAAACAGATGCAAATTTGAAAAACACAGTTGAAATTTCAATCTCTGATATTTTAGCCACGTCTATTGAAAATAATTTGAATTTAAAAATGGCAAAACAAAACTCAAAAGCCGCTAAATGGCAATTTGTAGATAGCTTTGCTAATATGCTTCCGGACTTACAGCTGTATGCCGCAAAACAAAAAAGAGACGGTACTTTTTACCTAAACAGTAATTTTCAAGGTGCTATTGATGAAACGATTTCTTCAGCTGGTTTAAGGTTGAACTATAGAGCTTTTAATGGTGGTGCTTCAAGTTTTTTGGCAATGGCACAAAAATATTACAAAAAATCAATTGAAGCAAAAGAAAAATCTAGCTATAACTTAACACTTTTGGATTCAGTTACTTTTTATTTAAAACTTTTAAGTGCAAATGCATCTTTAAATACCGAACTCAAAGCCCTTGAGAGAGCTAAAACTAATTACGATTTGGCTTTGCAATATTTAGATAGTGGAAGTGGCACTAAGTTTGATTTATTACAAGCAGATGCTTCTTTAGCAAAAGCACAAGAAGCATTGATCATAGCTGAGGCTAACTTGCGTAAGTCACAGATTGACTTAGCTCAACACTTAAATCTACCACTTGATAGAGCTTTTAAACTTGCTAAATATAAAATTGAAAAAATTGATTTAATTGATAATAATATTCAATTTGAAGATTTTTTATCTTCTTCTTTTGCAAATAATCCTGATATCAAATCAGCATTAGAACATAAAAAAGCCGTGGCTAAAGAAAACCTGGCAAAAAATAGTTTGTTTTTACCAAGTTTAGATTTGTATTTTGATGTGTCTGGTACTGGTCAAGAATGGACTGAATTGTATGGTGTTACGACCTTGGGTCTAAGTGCCAATTACAATATTGGAGAGGGTTTGGGGCTTAATGCTTTAAGTCAAAAAATAAAAGCAAAAGCTTTATACGAAAAAGCTAAGCTTGAGTATGAGCAAGAAAAACAAAATATAGAAAAAGCTTTAAGGATTGCTTATATAAATTTCCAAAGATCAAAATCTATTTTAGAAGCTAGCCAAAAAAGTTACAAAGCATCACAAGAAGCTTATAGATTGTCTTTGCTGCGCTATAAGAATGGTATAGAGATTTTTGCAGATCTTTTAGATCATCAAACTGACCTTACTAAAGCACAATTAGTTCTAATAACTGCGACTATTGATTATAATATTTCACAAGCTCGTTTGCTTTATGATATGGGTGAAATTAATCCTCAGCAAATTTTAGCTTCTGGGCTTTGAGTACTAGCTCTTTTAAGCTTGTCATTGATTGCGATTCCTATGCCTTCATTTGGAATTGGCATAACTGCAATAGAACTAAAACCTTTTTCTTCGAGGTGATGAATGTAACTAAATAAATTTTTTGCGGCTTGTGCTAAATCTTTGCTGGGACTAAGATTTAAAATTTCACTAAAACCAGTTGGAATATCATCAACACCAAAAGCGAGCAATGCTTCGTTTTCTTGTGCCGAATCTGTTGACATGCGTAGTTTAGATTTGGCGGGAGAGTAATGTTTAAGTAACATTCCCGGTGCTTTGATTTCACCTTTGTTGTCATGTAAAAATATTTTTTCTTCTAAAACATTTTCTATTTCTTGACTTGTATAAGTGCCAAACCTTAGTATGATTGCTTTTGAGCTTGTTAAATCTAAAATAGTAGATTCTAATCCTTCAGAACTTGCATCACCATCAATAATCAAATTCACTTTACCCGCAAAAGCTTTCTGGGCATGTTCTACTTTGGTTGGACTTAATTGAGTTGATAAATTGGCGCTAGGTGCGGCAATTGGTCCTTGAAATTTGCGTAGAATTTCTAAAGTGGTTTTGTGTCTTGGTATTCTTACAGCCGCGGTATCTAAACCGGCAGTGGCTAAAGCAGAAATTCTTGAACTATCTTTCTTTTTTAGAACAAGAGTGATTGGTCCGGGGCTTAAATGTTTTAAGATTTTTTGAGCTCGAGCATCGACATAAACATCTTTTTCTATTTCTGCTATATCAGCGTAATGTGAAATCAACGGGTTAAAATGAGGTCTATTTTTTAATGCAAAAATTTTTTTTATTGCCACTTCATTACTAGCATCAGCGGCAAGACCATAAACAGTTTCAGTGGGGATTATTACGAGTTGCCCTTGCCTTAATTCTTTTACTGCTTGTTCAATTTCATTGTGCATAAATGCTAGTATTAAAGATAGCTTATTTTAAAAATGAAAATCAAATTTTTACTTGTATTTCTTTGTAGCTTAGGGGTTTTAACCAGTTATTCTAAGCCAGCGCCTGCGCAAACCTTTACTTTGGCAACCAAAAATGTGGCTTTGCAAAACAAGTTACTGGCAAGCCAAACTAAATTAAAAAACCTAGAAGAAAAAAAATGCAATATAACTTTGATGCAAAAAATCACTAATTTTAGAATTCAACGTTTAAGAAATAGAGTGAACAAACTAAAAGCAAAATATGAGTAAATTTATTTTAGTATATGTAACTTGTGCAGATTTTGCCGAAGCAAAAAATATCGCAAAACATTTACTTGAAAAAAAACTAATTGCTTGTGCCAATGTTTTTAAAGAGGTCAGTTCTTTTTATGAGTGGCAAGGACAAATGCAAGAAAGTTCAGAAGCTGTTGTTATTCTCAAAACAGAACAAGACAATTTTCAAGAATTGCAATTACAAATACAAAAAATACATAGTTATGAATGTCCGTGCATAGTACAACTAGAAGTATCCAATCTAAACACAGCGTTTGCTGATTTTATTGAAAATGCTTTAAGGACTTAATTATGATCCGATAATTGCAAAGTGAGAATTTTCAACTTTAAAAATACTAAAGCCCGAATCTTTCAAATCACCATTTAAATCAAATATTGAATTCTTTGAAACTTTTTTTGCAACTTCTTCTGAGTCTTTAAAATCTGATTCTTTGATTGCTTTTAAAAGAATTTTTGTTGCTTTGTAACTTGAGCTAACATAGCCACTTGGTTTTTTGCCAAATCTTTCTTTAAACACTGAATCAAAGTTTTTGTTTTCAATTACTTTAGGTCCTATGACAATAGCTCCTTCAGCGTCTGTTCCTGCGATATCTATAAATTCTTTATGATGGATACCTTCAGCACCTAAAAATTGAATTTTTGGTAATTGCTTTTTTAATTCTTTTAATAAAAAACCTGCATCATTATACTCACCAACAAAAAACACTAAATCAGGTTCTGTTTTTGCAATTTTATTTGCTGTTAAAGAATGATCGCTTGTTCTAACTGGAATGGTTTGATAAAACACTAATCTTTGTTCATCACTTTTTGCCATTTCTCTAACAAACTCAGATGCTACTGAGATTCCATATGGTCTATCGTTATATAAAACAGCTATATTTTTGAATTGTTGGTTTGCTTTGACAAACTCGGCAGCAAGCTCACCAAGCTGTCTATCAGTACCAATTGTTCTAAAACTATAACCTCTTACGTTTAGTCTTTCAGTAAGTTTTGGACTTGTTGATGCTGGCGAAATACTAGCAATTTTGTTTTTTGCATAGAGATTTGATGTTTCAATTGAAATAGCTGAGTTTAAGTGACCAATAACGCCCAAAACTTTTTCTTGAGTTACTAAGCTTGCTCTGGCTAAACCCTCTGAAACAATACCACCATCGTCTATAATGACAGTACCAACTTTCTTTTTATTCACTTTATTAAATTCTTCAACGGCAATAGTTGCACCTTCTAAAATTGAATTGCCGAGTTCTCTGTAAGGTCCAGTTAATGGAGCCGCGATTGCTATGAGGACATCACCGGCTATATTTTCTATTTCTAAAGTTTCATTGCCGTAAAATTTTTCATGCGCTTGGTTTTCATTTGTGGCTTTTTGATTTGAGTTTTTTGCGCAAGAAACAAAAGCAAATACAGCAAAAACACTGATTAATAATAGGCTTAGTTGTTTGAATCTCATAGAAATATCAGTATAACAGTATCTTGATAAAAAATAAGACACAAGCTATCTGTTATTACTTATTGCAGGCTTTTCTAAGCGAACATTTTAAGTTTATTTTTCAGTAGATCTTGAATAATCTATAATAAAATGATGGCAATTTTTGGACATCTAAGAAAGTTAAAACATAGTTTAGATAATACGAATACGCCCCAGTATAGTTTTGCTCTTATCGACGAAAAATATGCTGTTGCTTTAAATGCTCAGCAAGAGGCAAATGAAAAAGATTTTTTACTGGTAACCAAATTAAATGATTTTTTGGGTAAAGAAATAAAATTAGTTTTTCAAAATCAGATTAATTGCATTTCTTGTGGACGCAAAACTAATAAATCTTTTAACCAAGGTTACTGTTACCCTTGTTTAAATACAAAAGCCCAATGTGATATTTGCATTGTAAAACCAGAGTTGTGTCATTTTGATAATGGTACTTGTCGTGATGAAAACTTTGCAAAAGAATATTGCAATATCAATCATTCTTTATATATAAGTCTAACTAGTGATCTCAAGATTGGTGTTACCAGGCAAAATCAAGAACAAACTCGTTGGGTGGATCAAGGTGCTTCACAGGCTTTGCGTGTTTTAACCTGCGCCAAAAGAAAACATGCAGGCATTCTCGAAAAGAAAATTTCTGCAACAATGAAAGACAAAACCAACTGGAGAAAAATGCTAAAAAATGAATATCCAGATGTTAATTTAAAAGCAAAAAAAAATAATTTATTAGAGATGATTTTTGATGAGATTGAAAATTTAGGTGAAGAGTTTGAATATCTAAACGATACTATTATGAAAGATGAAAAAGAAAAAATTCTTACTATTAAATATCCAGTTTTAGAATATCCACAAAAAGTGACTAGCTTTAATCTCGATAAAAACCCAGTCTGTGAGGGGGTCTTGATGGGTATCAAGGGGCAGTATTTGATTTTAGATACGGGCGTGATCAACCTTAGGAAATATGCAGGCTATTTAATGGAGTTTACATGGTAACTCAAAAAATTGATTTTCAATTATCAAGTAGTTATCAGCCTGCAGGTGATCAACCTAAGGCAATAAAAGAAATTGTTTCTCGTTTAAATGCAAAAACTGAAAAGCAAATTTTGCTTGGGATTACTGGTAGTGGTAAAACTTTTACCGTTGCTAATATCATTCAAGAAATTCAAAAACCTGCTTTGGTTTTAGCACACAATAAAACTTTAGCTGGGCAACTTTGCAATGAGTTTAAAGAGTTTTTTCCTAAAAATGCAGTCGAGTTTTTTATTAGTTATTATGATTATTATCAACCTGAGAGCTATATCCCGCATACTGACACATTTATAGAAAAAACAGCTCAAGTTAATGAAGATATTGATCGCTTACGCTATTCAACAACACGATCAATTTTCGAGCGTAATGATGTTGTGGTAGTTGCTTCTGTTAGTTGTATTTATGGTTTAGGTACTCCTGAACTTTATTATGAGTCAGCTATTCCCATTAAACTTGGTATGGAAATAGATTTAAAAAAATTTTTAAATCAACTTGTTGATATTCAATATGCGCGTAACGATATACAGCTTCTGCGTGGTTTGTTTAGGGTAAGAGGCGAAATTGTAGAAATTCATGAACCAGATAAAGAACAACTACTAAGAATTGAATTTTTTGGTGATGAGATTGACCGTCTTAGCTACATAGACCCCATGACTGGTGAGGTTTTAGAGTTATTAGAAGAGGTAAAGATTTTTCCTGCCAAGCATTATGTTGCTGATGAAAACTTGATCGAAAAAGCAGTTGAGCAAATTGAAAAAGAATTGCATAATCGACTTAACGAATTGAGGTCTTTGGGAAAAGATGTTGAGGCACAAAGGCTTAAACAAAGAACAAAGTATGATATCGAAATGATTAAAGAAGTTGGCTACTGTAATGGTATCGAAAATTATTCACGAATTTTTGAACAAAGGCAACCGGGATCTTCTCCAAAGGTGTTAATTGATTATATGAATCGCCGCTTTGGCGAAGATGGTTGGGTTTGTTTTATCGATGAGTCTCATATGACGGTACCTCAGTTAAAAGCAATGTATCATGGTGATTTAAGTAGAAAGCAAACTTTAGTTGATTATGGTTTTAGATTGCCTTGTGCGATTGACAATCGCCCTTTGAAGTATGATGAGTTTGATAGTAAAGTTAAACAGCTTGTTTATATCTCAGCTACTCCCGGAGATTTAGAATTAGAGCTTTGTGGCGACTCTTATACAGAATTGATTATTCGACCAACTGGTTTGGTAGACCCAGTTGTTGAAGTTCTGCCAACTCGAGGTCAAATTGATAAAGTCCTAGAATTGATTCAAGAAAGAGTACCACAGCAAAAAGTCATTATTAATACCCTGACAAAAAAAATGGCTGAAGATTTAAGTGATTTTTTATTAGACCATGAAGTTCGAGCTCGTTATTTGCACAGTGAAATTAAATCTTTGGAACGCATGAAAATTTTAAATGATTTAAGAAAAAATGAATACGATGTTTTAGTTGGTGTGAATCTTTTAAGAGAAGGTGTTGATTTACCTGAAGTTGCTTTGGTTTGTATTATGGATGCTGATAAAGAAGGTTTTTTAAGAAACAATAGAACTCTTATTCAAATGATTGGTAGAGCCGCAAGAAATGCAGATTCTAAAGTTGTGCTTTTTGCTGATAAAGAAACCAAAAGCATGAAGTATGCACTTGATGAAACTATTAGAAGAAGAGAGATTCAGCTTAAATATAATGAAGAACATGGGATCGTTCCAAAAACAATTTTAAAATCAGTTTCAAATCCTATATTAGATGCTTTTAGTGTGAGCGACGAAGAAGAAAAAAGAATTGCAGACGAACTGCTTGATTCAATCTTAGATAAACCACTTGAAAAACTAAGTAAAAGAGAATTAATTAGGGCGATTGATAAACTAGAAGCTCAAATGCATGATTCAGCGAAGGATTTAGATTTTGAAAAAGCAGCTTTTTATCGTGATACTTTAAAAAAGTTCAGAGAGAGGCTTGAAGAAAAAAAATGAAATCACTCGTTACAGTTAGTTGATTCGATCATTTTTATAGTAGTTTTCTGACACGTATAAAAGAAAAAAATCAGCTTAGTGGATTCGTTCATTTCTTTGATATTTTGTTAAACAGTGGTTCTAAAAATCAGATTGTGTTTTTGAAAAACTCTTTAAAATCTTTCTCTTGCAAATTCTTAACTATTTGTTTTGAAAAATTAACTATTACTAGTTGCGGTGATTGCATCATCTGCATCAGTACTTGTTGCAGTTGATGAGCTTGCCGCATTTGCATTAGTTGCATTATTAGTATTAGCTGTCGTAGCATTTGCACCAGTAGTAGCATTTGCACCAGTAGTAGCATTTGCACCAGTAGTAGCATCTGCACCAGTAGTAGCATCTGTTGTTACTTCATTTCCTGTATTTGTTGGATCACTACTTTCTGAGTTTTCTCTAGCTTTTAATAATTTATCTATTTCTTTTAAGTCTTTTGCAATAGGATTGTAGAATGTTGCAGACAATATTCCTTCTTTATTTTGTTCTTTTGTAAGTTTGTTTGCAGTATTTTCAAAATCTGTTAGGAGTTTATTGATATCTGAATTTTCAACATTGTCACCTTTTGTAAGTGAATCTTTGATACTTGCCGCTTTAGAGAGTAAAGTCTCAATTTCAGTTTGAGTTTCAGCATTAATACCAGCTTGGTCGAGCGCTTTGGTGGATGCTGCTTGTGCTTCTGCTTGTGCAGCTGCAACTTCTTGTTGAGCTATATTAAGTTGACCTTGAATGTTATTTTTTGACTTTTCTAATTTTGCTATTTCTTCTTTGTCCACTACTGTTTTTGTACCACCATCTTTACCACCTGCCGAGACTTCTTGAGTTGGAGGGTTTGCAATTTTATTATCTATGTCGGCTATTTGAGTTTGATTTTTTAGTACTTTGGCTTCCGCTACACTGATTCTATTTTGTGCTTGATTGACTCTATCCTCCGCTATATCTTGACTAAAGGTACCTGCTGTTTTTTCTGCAGCTTTTGCATCTGCTTTAGATATTGCTGCTGATATTGATCCTTGTAAATCCGTACTCATTCTTTTGTCCTTTCTATCATAAATAAATTAGGGTTACGTTAATTTTTTCAACTTAAGCATTTCCATTATTTGTTTTATCACTTTGCTGTGAATCAAGAATGCTTGTTTCTCTTGATTGTGCCACAGCGGCACACAAACCTTGGAACTGCTGGAAAGCGTCACTATTTCTTCCACTAATGTTACCGAACCCTAGATCGCCAACACCTTGAAGAGGGTCTCCTAACTCAAAATTGTTTTGTCCAGCAAGTAAATTAAAGCTATTACTGCCAACTCCAAGTCCAAGTTCTTCTAGAGCCGCTTGACTTCTTTCTATTGATCCTTGATAAGCTTCTATTGATCCTAATTGGTCGTTGCTACGAATTACTGCACCACCATTATCTAAAGTACCACCAGTTATTTCTGCAAAAGGTACTTTAATACCAATTGGAATATCGTTTACCCAATCCCATTTTTGTAAAAAGATATTACCATCTTCATGTATAACTTTTACGGGTCCTTCAACTTGTCCTGATTCAATTGCTTCAAAATTACTTTTTTTAACTAGGTCAGAAAATTCTTGCATATGTGCAATATTATCAGTGTCATAAGGAGTGAAAGTTTCTTCACCTGAATCATTAACATCTGTTGTACCTAATTGTTTTGAAAGTGTTTTTGCAAGATCAACAAATTGAAATTGTAGATCTAAATATGCTTTTAAATCTCCATCATCAACTTTTTTAGCACTACCATCAAGTAATAATGGTTCACCAAGAGCACCAGTCATAATGTTGTTATCATCGTCCATTGCTGGCTCAACTTGAAAATAATCTCCACTTTCTTCATCTTTGAAAAAGTAAAAAGTTCCTTCAACTTTTTCGCCATCGTTATTAAAAAATAATGGATTACCATCAATATCATCTAGATTAGTTTCTAGCATGCCACCATTAGCTAGGGTCTCAGCACCTTTTTCAAACATTTTGTCAAACCATTTGCTAAGCTCTTTTTCATCCATTTCCTCAGTGTTGATGCCGAGTTCTTCAAGTTGTGGTCTAATTGTGTCAATTAGTTCTTTTAAAGCTTCTTTTTTAAATTCAAGGATTTTAGATCTGTTCATTTCCTTACGAATTACTTTGGCTTCTTGTTTACTTAAAACTTCATTTTCAGTTGCTTTATCGAGCATCTCTTGTGCGCGCATCATCTCACCTTGACCATTGGCAACATCTGTTGTTCCCATAACGACTTGTCCCATTCCTTGTCCAACAGAGGCAACACCTGCTGCTAATAATGTTGCACCAGCCGGTGAGGTAAAAGGATTCCCACTTAAAAATAATGCTGCTGCAATCATTCCAAATCCAGCACCCATAAGAGCTCCACCCATAGCTTTCTTAGCATTTCCAGAGTTGACAAGTTGTTGTCCTCTCATCATTTTTTCTTCGCCACCTTGTTGTTGGTATTGAGATACTGATCTGAAAACTTTTTGCTTGCTACTTGAAGCCTCTGCCATAAATTTTGATTCCGCAGATTTTGCCTCAAGGATTGATAGATTACCCCTTTGATTTAAAGCAGATTCTAGTCTACTATCAGAACTACTTACAGATTTTGCTACAGTTGCTTGAATGTCTAAGCTCATGATTATTCCTTTTCTTGAAGATTTTCGATTGGCTGAAAAACACCATCAATTTCAACGTGTGTACCTGGTATATGTTCACTTTGTTCAATTTCAAAAAAACTTTTATCTACCAAGTTTTTTTCTAATAAAGCTTCGACCAAGCTTCTTGCATTTTTAAAACTAGTTCCTTCCCAAAGAAATTTAAATGTTCTTTGATATTCTAAAAATACTTTTCTATATGCTCTAATATGCCAAATTAAAAATCTTGCCGCATCATCTGCTTCTAAGTGATATAGAGGAATGTGTTTTAAAACATAATCTCTTTTAAATAAATCTTTTGCTTTTCTTAGACTTCTAGTATCTCTCAAATCGATATCTATAGAGTTTGAAGCTTGAATTTGAATAGCTTTTATTTCTGATTCACTTAAATTGTCTTTGTCTTTTATATATTTATCGCTTGGGATACTATAGATATTCATGTTATTACCTTCTGCATCCATGCAGTTATATATAACCTTTCCATGGTCAACTTCAAGACAAATTTCCCAAAGACCAGTTATATTATCACTGGCTGCAGAAATTAAAACTGTTCCACTATTTAGATAGGCACCGCGAATAAAATGTAATTCTTGAGCATATGCGCATTTTAAAACATCTAGAATACTTTGTTTGCCAGAATAAATTTCTAGTAACTTTTCTTCATATATTTTATTTTTTATTTTCTCAATTACTCTTGTCATTTTATTTTCCTTCTACCCTCTTGTGTTTTCACCCCACTTGAACTATTACTACTGCTTGAACTATTACTACTGCCTGAACTATTACCATTACTGTTACCGGTATTACTCTGACCGTCTGTACCATCTGTAAAGCCAAACTTATTTATCATTAAATCTAAAATCTGATCACCATCGTTAATTAACTGTGTCATGTCTTCTGCTGTTGGAGTGTCACCATCATTTATTTTTTCTTTTATTGCCAAAGTTAAATCGTAGTATTGTTTGATTTGCTCAACTTCAGTAGTTGTAATGCCTTTTAGTAGTTCTGGTGAATTGCCTGCATCACCCATTACGCCTTCTATTCTTGAATAGAATTCCATAAACTGTTCATTGTCTTCGTTGTTGTTTTTGATTGTATCTAAATGTGTTTTTATTGTATTAGGATAAATACTAATAGTATTCTCAAAGTCTCTTCCTTGATTTAATAAAACATCAGTAGTTTCATCTGATTTATTGATTAATAATTGTATATCTTCAGCAGTTATTGCTTCTTCACCAGCATTGATTTTGCTCATTAATTCATTTACATAGGTAAGCGTTGATACCATAGAATTCTCATCACGTGCACTCATTCCACCAAAATATAGATCAGATTTATTTGTTAATCTGCTTTGGTTGCCTCTTAAAATTGCAATAGTTTCATCACGTTCTCCATTTGTTTCAAGGTGGGCTATGATTGCATCATAACCTTGATCAATATCAGTAAAGAATTTAGCGTAATTTGATCCTGGACCACCGATATCAACTGGTGGTGGTGTTGTTTGCTGTGTTAATTTTTGTAGAATTTCATCAAATCCTGCACCAACATCCTTCCAAAAATCTTCTAGGGCAGCGTTAGCGTTATCTGGCAGTTCATCTTTTAGTCGTTTTGTTAAATCACTTGCTGATTTAAGTTTGCTTTGGTAATCGTCAGAAGTTAAATCAGTTTGCTCATCATTTGCTAAAGCTGTTAGTTCGTCAATTTGTGATTGCAAGCTACCCATGTCATTAGCTTGTTGTTCAGTTAATCCAGCTGAAACCAGTATGTTTCCTTTAAGTTCATCAGCTTCTGCTCTTGCTGCTTCTACTGCAGCTTGTGCTTGTTGTATTTGTAAATCTGCGGCTCTTACTTGAGCTTGTAATTTGTCTTTTTCTCTTTCATCAACAACTGTTTTTGATCCACCTTTTTTACCATCACTTGGTATTGTTTTTGTAGGTGGGGGACTTAACTTATCTTCAGCTTTATCCTTTTGTTGTTCGTATCTTGTTACTGATGCTTCAGCTTGTGTAATTCTTGATTCAGCGTCTTTAATTTGAGATGCTTGTATTGCCTGATCAGTACGACTAGATGAAGCTTTATCGGCCTTGTCAGCTGCGATAGTTTTTAATCCTTTAAGGTCAGAGATTGCGTTTTTAACTGTTATTGATGGCATTGCCGTTTTTCCTCATGCGTCTTAGTTACTATTTAGCGCAAAAGAGTTAAGCTTCGGTTAAGCAAAGTGAAATTTTCTATATATAAAGCAAACTGATTTTAGAAAAGCTATGATTAATTGTCTAAAATCAGGCTTTTTGCCTTTGCTCTACCCCATGATTTTTCTAAATAAGGGAGGTCATTTACTAGTTCTTCAAGACTTTGTGTTATTTCAGAAAGAGAGTTTTCGTCAACTATTTTTATAGGTATATCTCTTTCTTTAGCAATGCTAATTATTTTTGCGCCACTTGTTGTATAACTTTTGAGCGAAAAAATAAAATCTGCTTCGTCTAAAGTATGTACCACCTTAAAATCTAAGTTATTGATACTTGAAAAAGCTCTTTTTAAAAGTGATTTACTAATCGCATAAGGATAAACTGCAATGCTGTTACCATCTTTAGAAAAACTAAAGTCTTGAATTTCTTCTAGTTCTTCTGTTTGTTCAAGAATTACTACTTGGTCTGTTTCTTTATCACGTTTTCTGAGTTCAGGTGGTATTGCTTTACCAAGTAAAATGGAATCAACGCTATAAGCAACATTTTTGTGAACATTTACAGTGTATTTATCAATGATTTCTACGCAAATGTCAAATGTTGGATTTGAAGCTCTTTCTAAAATAGATTTATTGGTACCTCTTCTTTTGGCTTCTTCGTCACCGATAGTGACAGTTTCGATTCCACCAACTAAATCTTGCAAGAGAGGGTTTTCTATTACGTTTTCTATATTGTTTCCATGTGCAGTAGCAATTAAAGAAACTCCTCTTTCTGCAATAGTGCTTGCAGCATCTGCTTCTTGTTTGGTTCCAATTTCATCAATGATTATTACTTGTGGAGTATGATTTTCAACTGCTTCAATCATTACATCATGTTGTTCTTTATCAAAAGGTAATTGCATTCTTCGAGCTCTACCAATGGCGCTATGCGGAATGTCTCCATCTCCAGCAATTTCATTTGATGTATCTATAACTACAACTCTTTTTTCTCTTTGAGTAGATAAATAGTGTGCAACTTCACGGAGCATTGTGGTTTTTCCAACACCTGGTGGTCCCAAAAGTAAAACAGATTTATCTTGGTTTAGACAATCTTTGATAATTTCGATGGTTCCAAAAATAGATCTACCAACACGCATTGTCAAACCAATAATTTTGTTGTTTTTGTTTTTGATACAACTTATTCTGTGCAAAGTTCCTTCTAGACCGGCTCTATTATTTCTGTTGAACTCACCGATTTGTGCGCAGATATCTTCAAGCATTTTTACAGAAACGCTTTTATCTCCAAGTAAGATTGTTTTGCCTTTAGAAAATAGTGCTTGCGGTATACGACCTAAATCACAAACAACCTCTATGAGTTTGCTTAAGTCGTGTTGTTTTAATTCTTCCTGAAAATTTTGAGGTAGTAGTTTAACTACTTCTTCGACATCATCTTTTCTTATATCTACCATCAAGGATGCTTTTACCTCTTGTAAATATCATACCTCTTTTCTTAATATTTGCAACAATTTTACAAGTGTTTTTATGTAAAAATTTCTACTGCAATTTTTAGGGCTTCTTGCTTAGTTTGACTTTGATTGATTTTTTTTCTTGCATAAGAACCTATTGCGACTCCATTAATGTTAAGTTTTTGAGATTTAGCTTTTGCAAAAGTCTTGGAGTCAGTGCCTCCAGCAACTTGCACAAAAATATTTTTTACTTGTTGTGGATATTTGTTTTGAATGTAGTCTATTACAAGTTTTGCTTTGTCTAAGCTCACTTGATCTTTATCTTTGATTTTTAGATCTTTGGCTCCAGACATGGCAAGTCCATCAACTTGAATTATAAATTGATAACTAGAGCTATGTTTATTCGAAACGTTTTTAATTATTTCATCAACACTTGATGCTAAAAAATCTGCATTGGCACTTTGACTGCCAATACAAAATGATTCTAGTAAAAAAGTTTTGGGAATCTGTTGGTAAATCTTTGCAAAATTTGCAAAATCTGCATTTAAGTGAATTTCAATAGCATTTGCACCAAGCTCAATAAGTTCTGTTAAAGATTTGCTATCAAAACTATTCCAGTTGCTAAAACTTAGTGCTTTGTCTTGGCATGCAGGTAAACAGTTTGCACAACCAAAACATAAATCCTGATTATACTGAAATTTTTTTTGTTCATCTAAAAAGAAAGCTAAAGAAGGACAGGTGACAATACAATCTTCACAGGATGTGCAGAGTTCTTTGTTGAGTTCAATTCTTCTAAAGTGTGGATCTTGTCCAACATTAATGCTAACCATTAAAAGAGGTTTTTTTAATTGGCTATTTTCTGCTAGAGCCGTATTAATGCCTTTTAGGGCAGAAATCACAGAATGTGGAAAAGCTGAAATATCTATGGCATCTGCTTGTGCATGGGTAAACAAATAAGAAAAGTTTTCTATGGCATTGAATTCTTTTAAAGCAGCTCCAATAATAAGTTTTTTAAATTCTTGTTTTTTTAGTTTAGTGAAATGATTTTGCAAAATTTACTTAGTCTCTAAATGATAATTCCCGGCGGGCAAGGTGAGTTAATATTGATTTTTTTGTTCTTCAAAAAATTTTTTTCTTGGGTTGAAAATTTCTAAGCTCATTTCAGGTTTAGAAAAATTTTCTGAAATTGAATTCTTGCTCTTTAGTTTTAACAGAATATTGTTAAGTCGATAAATATCGTTTTGTGAATTTCCCGGATTAACAAAAGCAAGTACAGAATTCCTTAAAACCTGTTCACAAGAAATTTTATTAAGCATCAAAACTTCATCTAGCTCAGCACCACTCCAACCGGGTACTTTTAAAAGCACTCTTAGTGGGTCATCATTTTTGATTTTGAATTCATTGATGAATTTTGCTTTTTGTATTGTGTTTGCAATTATTTCTTCACCCATTGCACTGTATTGTTCAACAATTAAGCACAAACTTTCTAGCAATAAATAACTTGGGCTTGTTGTTTGTACTAGTTTTAACGCCGCTTCTAAAAATTGACTTGGGATTTTTGAAGCTAGACCAAGGTGTATGGCTCCTGTTTGTGTCAGTGAGCCAAGTGTTTTGTGCCATGACTGCACTACTAGATCAGCTCCATAAGCTAAAGCAGGTTTAGCTAGTTGCTCAGAAAAATGATAATGAGCGCCATGAGCTTCATCAACAATAATTGGAATTTTTAACTTTGGTATTTGCGAATAAAAGCCTTCATAGCTAGGGTTTGTGATTAGCAAAGCTGAAAATTTATCTTCGATTTTTTCTGAAATATTTAATCGCGTATATATGCCAAGCTCGCTATGCCATTGTGGTTCAAACCACTGTACATCAAGTCCACTTAAAATTAAACCAAAGTAACTTGCTTTATGAATATTGCGTGCTACTAAAACTGGTCGTGTGTCTTTTTTATTTTCTAAAAAAAGTTTTAATGCCAAGCAAGCCGCTTGCAGACCTTGTGAAGCTCCGTTGACTAAAAAAAAACTTTTTTGTGCTTGAAAAATTTCCGCTGTTTTTTTTTGGTAATAGTCCAATACGCCGCAAGGATTTTGTAGATCGTCTAATCCATCTACCTCACTTAAGTCTCGATCATATAAATTACCACAGTGGGCAGGCGAATGAAATTGTGCAAAATTTTCTTTTAAGTAAGCGTCAATTTTTTTACTTAGTTGATTTTCTTTGTTAAATTTACTTTTTAATTTGTTCAATAAAGATATTTTACAATAAAAATCTCGATCTTATTTTGACTAATTTTTTTTAGGTTTCAAGCTTTTCTTAGTGTGGTACATTCATATATATGGATATCAATATTAAAAAAATTAAGTCTTCAGTTAGCGCAGATATGCGTATCATTACAAACGATTATGGTTTGCCAAATCCACTTGATTTAAGTGCAAAAGACGTACAAGCTTACGTGCCAAGCGTCATTGAAACAACACCTCGTGGTGAAAGATCTTTTGATTTATTTTCAAGATTGCTAAGAGAAAGAATTGTGTTTTTGACTTCTGAAGTAAATGATGTGGTTTCAAGTATTGTAGTTGGTCAATTATTGTTGCTTGATTCAGAAGATGCATCAAAAGATATTTATTTTTATATTAATAGCCCGGGCGGTTCTGTTACTGCTGGTTTGGCAATGTACGATACTATGCAACATGTAAGAAGTGATTGTGTCACAATTTGTTTAGGTCAGTGCGCGTCAATGGGTGCGTTTTTACTGAGCTCTGGACAAAAAGGTAAGCGTATGGCTTTACCTCACTCAAGAATTTTGATTCACCAACCTCTAGGTGGTGCTCAAGGTCAAGCTTCTGATATCGAAATTCAAGCTAAAGAAATTTTGAGAATGAAAAAGTTATTAAATGAAATCCTTGCGGCAAACACAGGACAAGATGTTGCAACTATCGAAAAAGATACTGATAGAGACAATATTATGACTCCTCAAGAAGCAAAAGATTATGGTTTGATTGATCAAGTGGTAATTAAAAGACCAACTGATTTTGATAGCAACGACAAATAAGCATTAGAATCCTTAACATAAGTTTATCCATGTTTCGATTGTAAAAGCCTATAATAGTTATTTAGATGTCAAAGAAAGACTCTCAATTATTACAATGTTCATTTTGTGGCAAGCCGCAAGACCAAGTGCAAAAACTAATTGCGGGCCCCGGTATTTATATTTGTGATGAATGTATTCATCTTTGTAATGAAATCTTGCTTGATGAGGGAATAGCAAAAGAGCTTTTGTCAGATGAGCTCGATGAAAAATCATTTCAAATCCCTGATTTAGAAGATTTACCAAAACCGATTGAAATCAAAAACCATTTAGATAATTATGTAATTGGTAATAATGATGCAAAAAAGACCTTAGCTGTTTCACTTTATAATCACTACAAAAGAATCAGACATAATTCAAGTTCTGATTTGAAAAGTGAAGTTGAGATTCAAAAATCTAATATTTTACTTCTGGGTCCAACTGGTAGTGGTAAGACTCATATTGTTGAAACTTTGGCAAAGTTTTTGCAGGTACCTTTTGCTATTGCTGATGCAACTTCAATTACCGAAGCAGGCTATGTGGGTGAAGATGCAGAAAATATTTTACAAAGACTATATCAAAACGCTGGTAGTGATATTGAAAAAGCTCAGCAAGGAATTATTTACATAGATGAGATTGATAAAATATCTAGAAAATCTGAAAACCCGTCAATCACTCGTGATGTTACTGGTGAAGGAGTTCAACAGGCTCTTTTAAAAATGATTGAGGGTACCAAAGCAAGTATCCCAGCGCAAGGTAATCGTAAACATCCGCAAATGGAAACTATAGAAATAGATACAAAGAATATTTTGTTTATTTGTGGTGGTGCTTTTGTTGGTATTGATAAATTGATCGATAAACGCCGTATGAGATCTCAAAGTAGTGTAGGTTTTGGCGCACAAAGCCTTTCTGAAGATGAGCGTGCAAAAAGAGTTTCAGAGTCTTTAAAATTTGTTGAATCACAAGACTTAGTGCATTTTGGTTTGATTCCAGAGTTTGTTGGTAGATTGCCGGTGGTTACTACTCTGGATGCTCCTGATGTAGAGACTTTAAAATTAATTTTGACCAAACCGAAAAATTCTATAATCAAACAATACGAAAAATTGATGGAGCTTGATGGTATTGAGTTAATCTTTGAAGAAGATGCACTTGAAGAAATTGCCAAAAAAGCACAAGAACGTAAAATGGGTGCAAGGGCTTTGCGTAGCATTGTTGAGAGCGTTATGAAAGATTTTATGTTTGATGCACCTTCAAACCAAGATCTTGACTCAATTAGAATCACTAAAGATTTGGTGATCGATGTGCAAAAACAAGTTGAAGGTAAAATTATTGAAATGAAACTTGATAAAAATTCTGCAAAAATGGAAAGTAAAGTAAGCAAAAAATCTAAGCGCGCTTAGCTACGAGACACTTCGGACCGTGTTCATTTTGTCTTATTTTTGAGACACTTCGGACCGTGTTCTTTTTGTCTTATTTTTTAACTTAAGTTTCTATGTTTCTATTCATAATGGGACTGATTCCAAACCCCATTTTGAATTTTAAAATACAGTGAAATGTTAAAATCACTAGCAAATGGGGTCAGAAATCAGTCCCACAAACGACCTTACGCTTAGCTTGTTTCACTGCGTGAAACTCACTAAGCGACGGTGTTTGATTCTTTTGTTAGGCGTGTCTAACCAAACCCTACTTATGCCCAAATCTAAAGACTCGAGATACTTATTACGGGTTTGGAAGCACGCCCCTTATGGGACTGATTCCAAACCCCATTTTGAATTTTAAAATACAGTGAAATGTTAAAATCACTAGCAAATGGGGTCAGAAATCAGTCCCACAAACGACCTTACGCTTAGCTTGTTTCACTGCGTGAAACTCACTAAGCGACGGTGTTTGATTCTTTTGTTAGGCGTGTCTAACCAAACCCTACTTATGCCCAAATCTAAAGACTCGAGATACTTATTACGGGTTTGGAAGCACGCCCCTTATGGGACTGATTCCAAACCCCATTTTGAATTTTAAAATACAGTGAAATGTTAAAATCACTAGCAAATGGGGTCAGAAATCAGTCCCACAAACGACCTTACGCTTAGCTTGTTTCACTGCGTGAAACTCACTAAGCGACGGTGTTTGATTCTTTTGTTAGGCGTGTCTAACCAAACCCTACTTATGCCCAAATCTAAAGACTCGAGATACTTATTACGGGTTTGGAAGCACGCCCATAATAGCTACTGTTAACAAATCTTGCTTATTGTAGTACTGTTGCGCTTCAAAGTCATCATTTACAAGCAGTAAGCTGAGGTCTTTTTGTCACTGAAAAACTTTGTTCTCGAAATTTGTTAACAGCACCGAATTTTATTAGATTTCTGCAAATCCATTATTGTCTAAGTTAGTGTATTTTACTTCTTCCACTACTGAGTCAGCGCAAATTAAAGATACAGTATCGCCGCTATCATTTAAACCAAGTTCCTCAGCTATTTTGATTTGTGTTTTTGGATATAGTATTTGAGCATCACTAAATTGAAAGCGTTTTTTGATGGCGTCATGAATTTCACAATTAGATAAAGCAAAACTTTTGTTACTACGATTGTTAATAATGATATGTTCTGGTTTTGCTGCGTGGATTTCACTAAAGTAAATAGCCGGCAATAAAATTTCTTTTGCCAGATAGAAATTTTCGCTAGGAGTTTTTAAGTGATAAATCAATGCTTGGTCTTGTATTGTTTTATGCGTGATTGCTGAAACATCTAGAGTATTGTTTTCATGGTCTTGTGCAAGGCTTGAGATTGGGTTTTGTGAATTGATTATTAAAGACTTGGAAAATTTTTCTTCTGGTAAATAATAAAAATCAACAGCTTCACTTAACAGGCTTTTGAAGCCATCTTGGTAATAAAAACTTTTTACTTGATTTAAACCAATATTAAGTTCATTATTGATTTCTAAAATTAATTCATGTTCTTGATTTTGATTTATTAAATCTAAAAGTTCGCTAGAGTTTTTTATGACCGTATAACCAAGCTTAGGTTTGGCTGGTGCTTTGGGTCTGATTTGTATGAAATTCCTTAGTATCTTTTTTTTGCTTTTGAAAAATCTGGTTTTTAGCTGTAGTACTAAATCGTAGTCACCAAAAGCAAGTTTGCCAGGGATTTTGATAGCTATGGCATCTTTATCACTAGCTATCGTCTTGATTTTGAATTTTTGTTTGGATTTTTTTAAAAATATTTTGTGTGCTTTATTATAGTTTCTAATAAAGCCGGATCCTTTTAGGGTCACGTATGCATCTGCCGCAGTTGCAATAGAATTTTGAGTGATAATAGGGCTTGGGATTTTTCTGATTTTTTTCATTGCTGCGGTTAGCAATAAACTACAAATGATAAAGATTGAGATTTTAATTAATTTTGACATCTTGATATAACTCCATTGCTTTTTGTGTTTGTGGGTCTTGAGTGTAAAACTTGTTAAGATTATGATTAAGGGTGCTACTGTACCAAGCTCCAGTTCTTGCATCTAGGTCTGCGAGTGTTTTTTCGAGCTCTAGCTTTTTGTTTAAAATTTCTTGTGAGCTTTTTATTTCAATAGGGTTTGTTATCCAAGCAATTGCTTGGCTAAGGTTATTTTTGCGTTCGTAGTACAACTGTGTGACTTCAGTGAGTAGGTTTTCTCTAATATTTGCTGTCAGACGAGCGTTATTATTTATGTCTAATTGCTCCTCATCAAAAATCAACTTAGCGAAATCCCATGTGAATCTAATACCAGTATTAAGGTTTTTGTTATTACGACTTTGGTTTTCTTGGTCAAAGCTTGTGGTGTAGATGCTGTCATCAATTTCATCTTTGCCACTTTGCACTAAGTTTGTTAAGCTATCTTGATCTCTCTCTATGTAGCTTTCAAAACGTGGTGCAAAGTTTCTCAGGCGGACTTTTTTTGCGTATTTTTTGTAGTCATTACCACTGGGTATTCCGGCAAATTCTAAGGCTTTTTTGTGTACTTCGATGATGCTAGGTTCAAGTTTTAAAAATTTTTCGATCAGTTGTGGTGCCTGAGAATATATTGGCGAGTTTTTTTCTATTAAGGGAGCTATGTTTAGTTCTGCGATTTCTCCTTGTGCACTTGCGATTGTAATAATATTGTTTGTAATTTCTAGAGCTGTAATATTTATAAAATTATCTTCTGATTTCCTGAGTGTGCTTAAAGAAAATTTTTGCCATTTTGGTATTAGGTTTTTGTTTGCGTAATAAGCACCAGTATTTGATATTAAAATTAAGTGAGAGTCGGTGCTGTTGATTTCTTTGATTTGGTGTATGCCGTTTTGAGTTTCGAGTCCTTGACTATCTAAAAAAAAATTTTGTGCTTGATTATTGCTAATAGCTATTCCGTAACTTGTGGGTAAAAAAATGGTTTCTTGGTCATTGATGTTGGTCACTAAGAACCGAGCAAAACCATAATCACCATCAGGGTTTCGTGTCAGTCCTTTGTTGCTTTTGACCCAAGTTTTTTTTTCTTTTTTAAAAAAACCAAACTGAGAACTAGCTGCATATAGTGGGCTTTTTTTATTTTTGTCTAGTTTGAAGTGAATACAGCCTTGCGGGCTGTTTGTGTCTAGCTCCCAGTTGAAAGTGTTTTTGGAATTTATTTTGCTTGAATAAATTCCCGATTGGCAAGAGATCCAAACTTTGTCATTGTTTTTTTCTAAATGAAAGCATGGCTCTTTGTTAAAAATTTTTTGAAGTTTTTATATACTCCGTTGCTACTAAGCAAAAAAAAATCATCATCAGCAACTATGAGATTATTAATGGCAAAATCATCATTGGCTAAAGTAGGCAAATAAGTTTTTTCATAGGCATAAAAAAGTTCGTTTTGGCTTGTGTATAAAAAGTTTTTTTTGAAATGACGTAAATTGTCTATACTGCTACCGGTGTTAGCGCGCGCAATTATCTTAGCCTGCTGTTCTTTACTGCTATCTATATTAAGATTTTGCGCTTGGCATGCTGAAGAAAATAAAAAGATAGCTATGAGTACTGCAAAAAAATTATTCTTTGTAGTATTCTTTAATAGATCCCAATTTGGGTATTTGCTCAAATTGCTTCTTCTTTTGGGGAGTCGCCAAGCGGTAAGGCAGCGGGTTTTGGTCTCGCCATTCGTGGGTTCGAATCCTACCTCCCCAGCCATTTTCCTGCGATAACGTTTTAGATCTTCTAGTTTGATGCGAATGCTGACGTCAATTACTTTTTTGAGTTTTTCAAGTAATGAGTTGGAATTTTGTAATTTATCAAAATTTGGGGCTTGTTGAAAGAGCTTATCGATGATTTCTTCTTCTTGGTATTGTCTATTCAACATATAAAGAATCTTGGCATAGAACAAATGGATTTATGGGGGGTCAAAAGTCTTTTTTTTTGAGCTTGATACCCTTACACTAGTAAGGGTATAATGTTATTAATGACAGCAAATCGTCCTCTTAGATTTATGGCTTCTGGTTTTTCTTCGCCAGCTGAAGATTTTGCTATGCCTGCTTTGGATTTAAATAAATTTTTATTAGAGCATCCGGCTTCGAGTTTTTTTTGGCGTAATTCTGTGCGCGCTTATGAAAAATATGGCATCTTTCAAGGTGATATTGTGCTTGTTGATAGGTCTTTAAAACCACAAAAAAAATTATTGAATTTAGTGATTTATGAAAATGAATTTAAAATTTGTGATTTTGTTTTGATGCAAAAACTTTTTAAAAAAAATGATATTGATTTTGAATTTTGGGGAGTGATTACGGTTGTAATTAGGAAATTTTTAGATGCAAGCAATAGCGATATTAGATTGTAATAATTTTTATGCGAGCTGTGAAAGGCTTTTTGATGCTAGCTTACGTAAGAAGCCAGTGGTGGTTTTGTCTAATAATGATGGTTGTGTGATTGCGCGTTCTAATGAAGCAAAAGCAATTGGTATCAAAATGGGAGAGCCGGTTTTTAAATGTCGAGATTTGCTGGAGGCTTATCAAGTAAAAAAACTTTCGGCTAATTTTCCTTTGTATGCGGATTTGTCTGATCGTGTTATGTCTGTGCTCTATGACAATGTAGAGCAATTAGAAGTTTATTCGATTGATGAAGCATTTTTTTCTTTGGGTGAGCATAAGTCGCAAGAGTTTTTGCTATTGCGTGCCAAACAACTGCAAGAAAAAATTGAAAGGGAGTTGGGGATTGCTGTTTCAATTGGTATCGCGCGTACAAAAACTTTAGCGAAATTGGCAAATAAAATTGCCAAAAAAAATAATTTGGGAATTTTTTCTTTGTGTTTTGATGATGAAGAATACCAAAAAGCATTTGTTGATTCAGTTTTGTCAGATTATGCGATTGAAGATGTTTGGGGTTTGGGTTTTAACTATTCGAAATTTTTGCGTGCACATGCTATTAATACAGCGCTTGATTTTGCTTATGCAAATCGTCGTTGGGTAAGACAAGAAATGAAAGTGCAGGGTTTAAGAACTTGTATGGAGCTTGCTGGTTTTTCATGTTTGCCACTTGAACAACTGGAACAAGAACCGGTAGCTAAGTCGATTATTAGCTCTCGTAGTTTTGGTTATGCTGTAAAAGATTTAGCTTTGTTGCAAGAAGCAGTCGCCAACTATATTGTAACGGCAGCGTATAAAATGAGACGTTATGATAAAACAACTGCTTTGTTGCAAGTTTTTTTGCGCGGCAAAAATCGAGAAGGTAAAAAGATTAGTTTAGAAAACACTATCACTTTGCCAAGACATACTAATGCAAGTTCTTGTTTGATTAGTGCCGCCCAAAAAGCTACTAAGGAAATTTTTGATCCGAATTTAGAATACAAAAAAGCAGGCGTTGTTTTGTGGGCTTTAAAAGATCGTAAATCTTTACAGCTATCTTTGTTTGCGAGTGCTGAAAATTTTGCCAAAGAAAATCATTTGAACAAATTGATTGATAATATTAATGCGAATTTTGGCGCGAATACAGTTTTTTATGGTGCGATGGGCAAACAAAAATCAAGCCAAAAAGCAAATTGGCGTGCTAAGCAGTCTTATAAATCTGGGGCTTATACTACGAGTTGGTTTGAGCTGCCTTGTATTTCTTAAGGATCCACTGAAAAATGCGACTTCGTCGATTTTGGGACTGATTCCAAACCCCATTTTGAATTTTAAAATACAGTGAAATGTTAAAATCACTAGCAAATGGGGTCAGAAATCAGTCCCACAAACGACCTTTGCTTAGCTTGTTTCACTGCGTGAAACTCACTAAGCGACGGTGTTTGATTCTTTTGTTAGGCGTGTCTAACCAAACCCTACTTATGCCCAAATCTAAAGACTCGAGATACTTATTACGGGTTTGGAAGCACGCCCATTTTTCAACCCTGATCCAAGAGTGCAACTTGGCTCAGGGAGTCAATCCTTAATATTTTTGCTGAGCGGATTGCGCATCAAAACTTCGTTTTTCAGCGAATCCTTAACTATAGAACTGAGATTTTTGCTTTATGTGACTGATTCAAAACTCTCTAGATTAAAAGTCTTTTATTTTTTAAATAAACTCTACAAAACTTTTTATTCTCAATAGTTTTTAACTATTCAGGTGAAGTTTAAGGCAATAGTTTGAGTCCTTTAAATGGTAATTAATATTTGAATTTCAATTCATAACCATATATTAATAAATTTATGGAATTTAAGTATCAAGACTATAGGTGTTTTAATGAGAAGAAAGTTTTGTATATTTGTTTTTGCCAATGTTTTTTTATTATTGAATCTTATTGAATCCTCAAATGTCATGGCGAAAAGTGATATAGAAGTTAGTAAATTTCAAACTAATGAATGTCCAAATAGTACTGAAGAAGTTTTATTAGTAATAGATGATTTAGCAAAGGTCTTGGATTATATTCAAAGAATAAATGATGGTAATGAAGCAGTTGAGGCTTTAGTTAATGCAAAAAAAAATGCACATAAACTCTTTGATATTTGATTTTAAACAAAGAATGAATGAAATTTTACAAGAAGTACAAGACGCGAAAGAAAACAAAAATTCTAATACTTCCTTGCTTTCAACATTGAAAAAAGAATTTAATGCTTTAAAAGAACAAATAAGATGGAAGATGATAGAGAGACAAGTATGGGAGATGGTTCTAAGCGATGAAAAAAGATCCCATATTGAACAATCAATAAAAGCAAAGTCTATATTTTTTGAACGATGTATTAGAAATTAATCGGTGGCATTGAACCCGATTGATCACTGCTATCATTAGTCGAATCATATTGACTGCTATCATCGGTCGAATCATATTGACTGCTATCATCGGTCGAATCATATTGACTGCTATCATCGGTCGAATCATCGTCATTACTGTCTATAGTTGCACTATAGTCAGTAGCAGCTTGATCAACGAATTTATTTATAGTATCCATTATGTTCTTCTCATTAAGATTAATAATTTGAAAATCACCAGATTGATTGAATAAAATAAGCAAAGGTTTTTCATTATCGTTGATTTCTGTGAATGCAGCAAGAGTATCAAGTTGTTGTTTTAGTTCATCAGCATATTGTGTGTCTGCTGTTAGTACGCATTGATTTAGTTTATCCATATCAAGACCTATAAAAGTGTTTTCTTGATTTATTACTTGAAAAACAGAGTCTGCATCTGTATTGTACAAACGTCTACCATATATCAATCCTGCAAGGTCCATGTATTTGTCTTGCTCTGCAGAACAAAGTAAAAGATTTCTCAAGAAACCCTCTATTTGACTTTGTGAATTAAAACTTTCATAAAAATCAACTGATATCAGATTATTTTCAACCAACGGAGTCAAATCAGAGTTTATTTGTAAAAATCCATTTCTTACTTCGTTACTTGCAAAATGCCCCACAAATGCAGCTGCAACAAGATTATTTTTATTGCCCCATGTATAAGAACCATGTGATATTGCATTAAACTCCGGAAACAATTTTTTTAAAATTCCTTCTCTCCATTCTCTATATTCTTCTCTCCATTTTTCTATCCAGCGTCCTGGATTAACATTCGGCATCTCGAAACACTGAATATCCGACACACATTCTCGATCTTCGGGTCCATAAGTCACGTACGTTATACAGTCATTTTCAACACAACCTTTATTTTCCTTTCTGTTACACCCTACGTGATCTTTTCCTATCGTACATTCATTTTCATTTTTACTATCAGATTGGTTGCTGATTTTCTTGCAGCCCTCAAATTGACATTCAGTGTGATAGCATGCTGGGTTTGTCTTATCTTTTTCATCCTTACTTGGATCGCAAAAGATACCTCTTCCTCCATTTCCCGGTTCAATTTTACAGCTTTTTGAGCTACAAGACGTCTTTATACAACTCTCATTATATTCAACCCCATTTTTATTTTTAAAATTCATATGCATTAGACAACTATTTTTACCGGGAGGTAACTCTTTGCCAGGAAAAAGTCCACATGTTATATCATCGCAATAACTGACAGAACATTCGTTTGTTGAGTCGATATCATTACATTCGTTTGGTTTATTTTCTCCAGCTTGTTTATTGGTTTTTTCACATTTGCCCGTATTAGTACTACAAGCATTGTAAGAGCATTGCTGATCTTCATGTTCAGGACTACATTCTGTGAAATTTTCTGGTTTTTTGCCAAATATATTTTCGCATTTTCTATCTTTGCAACCCATGTAAAAACAACTATCGTCATTGTTAATATCACATTCTGATTTACTCTTTAAATCATCAGTCTTCACACATCTCTGTTCTTTAGCATCACATTTTGTGCGATAACAATCTGTATCTAAATTACAAGGTATTTCATTATGCTTTGTAGTTCCGTATTTTATTGGAGTGCAGGCCATGTTTCTGCATACCAAATCATTATTTGCATTACATTGCGATTCATTACATTCTATATAATTTTCAGGTTTTGGCCCATATTTTTTTGTGCATGCAAAAATATCATCTTCATTTTTTTCACATTCTGTATATTCACAGTCTGAGTCAGAAGAACATTCGCTCTCAAACACAGCACTTCCTTGTCTTTCTACACATTTGGCACCATGACCATCAGGGCTAGCTTCACAAACACCATAACTACAAGCTTTATCATCATCGATCTTACAACGATTTTCGCCAGGACCAGGCACTAGAGCACAAAAAAATCTTATAGCGTCTGAAGTACAGACTGTATGATTACAATCTTCATCTTGAGTTTCTTTACGACATTCGTGTGGAACATCTCCATACTTTGTAACATTTGGATCATATTCTACTTTACCTCGCCCGCAAACAAAAAGGTTGTTTGGATTTTCTCGAGTATTGCGTCTTTCGGGCGGAACACATTTCCTAATTTCTTTTGTTGCTTTCTGAGGGGTTAAGGCTGCAGAAGCTATTTGAGAACAACAGAAAAAAAATATTATTGATATAATTAAGTTTTTGAAGAGTTTGCTGGACTTTAAAAATTGAATATAGGTAAACATATTAATTATTATATCTGGAAGCTAAGCTTTTAGTAATATTGAAAAAATCTAAATTTACAGTAATAAGATTAAATAAATCAATGATTACGTGATATATTTGTTTTTGTCTTTTAAAGACAAGGGCTTTGCTTGCTATTTTAAGCAATTTTGCGTCTGTAGCTCAGCCCGGTAGAGCACTCGGCTTTTAACCGATTGGTCCTAGGTTCAAATCCTAGCAGACGCACCATTTTAAAAAATAAGGAGTCGCCTTTAGGTGGCGGATGTACACCAATTTTGTGTAATTTTAGGAAGTGAAACTCTTCCGTTTATCCGCATTGTAACAAAACCCTCTGTCTGTAATTTTTAAAGTTTCTAAATCCGTAAGCGATTCTGACGATTCGCTTCATTTTGTTGTGAAATCCTTCTGTAATTCCGTTGGATTTAGTATATCTCATCATCCTCAATATCTCCTCCTGCCAATTCTCTAAAGTCTTTGCTAATGACATCAGAGGCTTGAATTTTGACTTGTTTAAAAAATGAGTAAGAGTATTAAAATAGCCAAGGTTGTACACCAAGAAAAGGAAAAAATAGGAGTGAAATTCTCCTAGATATCGTCACGCACATTGTAGCAAAACCCTTTGCCTGTAATTTTTAAAGTTTCTAAATCCGTAAGCTCTTCTAGATATTACTTCCATTTTGTTGTGATAGCCTTCAGTGATGCCATTGTTTTTGGTATATCTAAGCATTCTTAAGATTTCTTCATCCCAGGCTTGAAAAGTATTAGCAAGAGTGACCATAGAATTAAACCCAGAAGCCAGTAGTTTTTCAATCATAAAATTAAATTCTTTGATAGCAGGCTTCATAGTTTTAAAATCAAGAGTTTTGATATTAAGAAACTGATTAATATGATTTCTAAAATCATAACTTTGCTTGAGCCTGGGAATATCATTTAAATATCGATCAAGGTTCTGTGCTTGTTCAAAACTAAGCTTAGAAGGATTTCTTCTGAATAATGAAAGTAGCCCTCTATTTTTTCTTCCAGATGGATCTAAAAGCTTCCAGAGCTCAATAAAGTGATGATTTACAGTTCTAATTACATGAAATCTATCAGCGACAATTTGGGCGTTAGGAAAATGCTTTCTAATTATTGCCCGATAGGATGATGAAAGATCAATACAAACTACTCTGCAACGTTCTTTGTGTTTGAGTTTAGTTAAATATCTATTTAGAGATTTTTCAGACTTACCAAGTCTAATATCAAAGATTTTAGATCTTTTCAAATCACAGAAGGTAGTGGCATAGCCTTTTTTCTTGGTAAAGAAATGTTCGTCAATGCCAAGAACTTCAGGACAAATGTTTGATAGTTTTTCTTGATTTTTGAGAAACGTAAATCTATTGATATCTCTTTGAACAGTAGCTTCTCCAAGTTTAAAATCAGAGGCAACTCCTTTGTTGTCGTGTCCTCTGAGTGCAGCTCTAGCTACTTGTCCTCGTAATTGCTCAGTTCTTCTAAAGTATGGCAAGATGCCTGGTAATCTTTCCCAGAATCGAGCGCCACAAGACCTACACTTAAATCTTCTTTGAAAAACTTTAAGCCAAGTAGTTTTAGTATCCCAGGAGGAATGCTGAATGGTTCTAGTTTTGTGTTCGTAAACAATTGAGCTTTTAACAGAACATTTCTTGCAAACAGAATATTTAGACTTAGGTCTAATGTGAAATACAATTTTATGCTCAAAAATATCATTTTTTAAACAACGGTATTCTGGTAAATTAATCAAATTTACATTACTATTTCTCATAGTGAAACTCCTTTTTATTGCTGAAACACAATATTTAAGAGAGTCTCACTTATCTTTTAGTTCCTAAAGTTTCCTTTTTATGAGGTAGAGCCATAGCCAATCACTTTCCTTGCATATCTAAACTTCATTTCTTTTAAATTCAAGAGCTTTACAAATCTATTATTAAACTTATACAAAGCTTCTAGACCAGGTTTTGACTGAAGATAGCGGTGAAGTTTTTTGTGTTGTTCTTCAGTTAATTTAGAAGGGTGTCTTCTAAAGAGTGAGAGTAAGCCTCTGTTGTCTCTTCCTTTGGAGTCTAAGAGTTTCAGGTTGCAAGAAATCTTAAAATTACTAATCTAATTACATGAAATCTATCAGTAATTATTTGAGCATTAGGGAAGTATTTTTGAACAATTGAGCGGTAACTTGAGGAAAGATCCATTACTACGTAATCAGTTCTATCTCTATATTTCAATCGTCTCAGATAGCCTTCTAGGGCTTGTTCCGAGCGTCCTTGAACAATATCAAATACTTTTCTTCTTTGAAGGTCACAGAGTGTAGTAACGTAGCCTAGCTTCTTCGTGAAGAAGTGTTCATCGATGCCAAGGATTCTAGGAGCAAGTACATCAGATTTTTTCTTAGTTCAAGGTCAGTGTAGTGATTAACATCTCTTTGAACAGTTGCTTGCCCAACATTATATTTTCTAGAAACTGATTTATTATTAACACCAGCAAGAGCTTCCTTTGCTATTTGTCTTTTAAAAGCTTCTGTTCTTCTTGCGTATTTTTTAAGACCTGGTAGTTGTTCCCAAAATCTTGTTTTACAGTTTTTGCAGCGAAATTTTCTAACCAAAACTTTTAATTTGCAGGGTCTATGATCCCAAAAGTTATGGTTTATTTTTCTAATTCTAGTTTCATAGACAGTCTTAGTTTTAGCCCTACATTTAGGGCAAAAACCATGCTTTTGCTTGATTTTTACGTCAAAATTGAGCCGATATCCATCAATTGAATCATTTGTAATGACATACCCTGGTAAATTTATTAATTTTGAACTATACTTTTTCATAAGTGAAACTCCTTCTGTATCTCAATTAATAAAAGAGTTTCACTTATTTTTTTAGTTCCCTATTTTACACAAATTTGAGGTAGAGCCCAAAAACCATGCTTTTGCTTGATTTTTACGTCAAAATTGAGCCGATATCCATCAATTGAATCATTTGTAATGACATACCCTGGTAAATTTATTAATTTTGAACTATACTTTTTCATAAGTGAAACTCCTTCTGTATCTCAATTAATAAAAGAGTTTCACTTATTTTTTTAGTTCCCTATTTTACACAAATTTGAGGTAGAGCCGGGCGAAGCTCGATACCGCCTTAGGCATTGTCTGATGTATCTAGATTAAAAATGGTGGGCACTGAAAGACTCGAACTTCCGACCGCCTCGGTGTAAACGAGATGCTCTACCAACTGAGCTAAGTGCCCTAACACTTGCGGTTTCTACACCCGCATCTCGTTAAACGAGATGATTTTTTTTGAGCCGGTGCAGTGGCTCCTGTGCAACTGAGCTAAGTGCCCTAACACTTGCGGTTTCACATGAATCTAAGTAATTTAACTTTGATTCAGGCTAAAATGATAGCATTCAATGAGATTTTGCAAAATAGCTATAACAAACTCTTCACAAAGCTTTCAAAATCGATTGGAAGATGGGCTACTTTCTTATAGCATTCCTGAGGAAATAAACGAAGAAGTTGCTGTTGGTTCAATGGTTTTAGTGCCTTTTCGCAATCAAAAAGAAAATGGTATCGTAATTGATATATACAATTCTGGGCAAGAAAGTCACAACTTTAAAGTACGTAATATTTTAGAGACTATCTATCCTGACGATTTTATTTCTCAAGAATTAATTGAATTAACAAAATTTACTGCTGATTACTACGCTTGTAATATCAATGAAGTTTGTAGTGCGATTTTTCCAAGTGCCATCATCAAAAAACCACAAAAAACAATCATCCTAGAAGATTCTGACACAAATTATGAGCATCCGATTTTGCTGCAATTGAAAAAAAACAAAAAACATAGTCTTTCTTGGGCTCGTTTAAAAACACTTACAAATCTTAAAGAGGCAGATTTTAAAAAAGAAATTTCGAAATTAAAAACAAAAAATCTTATTAGTATTGAGTATAAAAAAAATAAAGCAAAAAAAACAAAAACTAAAAACCATCTTGAAAAATTTCAAATTGAAACAGTAAGTCAAAATTTTCAATTTACGCAAGAACAAAAACAAGCAATTGAGGTATTGAATTCTTTTCAGGGTGCACATAAGTTTGTACTACATGGAGTCACTGGTAGTGGTAAGACCGAAGTATACATGAATCAAATAGAAAAAGTTTTACAAGCCGGTGAATCTTGTATCTTTTTAGTTCCAGAAATATCTCTGGCTCCTCAATTAGCACAAAGGCTTGCTGAAAAATTTGGCAAAGAAAAAATTTTTATTTGGCATAGTGCCTTAAGTACAAGTGAAAAAAAACATAGTTTTGAAGCTATTATCAATGAGGAGCCTAAGATCATTATTGGTGCAAGATCAGCAATTTTTACACCAGTAAAAAAATTAGGTTTAATAGTCGTTGATGAAGAACATGAAAATTCTTACAAACAAGAAGAGCCAAACCCGCGTTACCACACCCATGTTGTTGCAAGCAAAAGAGCAGAGCTTAATAACTGTCCAATTATTTTTGGTTCTGCTACTCCATCTGTAGAACTTTTCTATAAAGCACTATCAGAAGAATTTCCAGATTTCCATCTTTTGACTTTAGCAAAAAGAGTTTTTGCAACCGCAATGCCTGACGTGCAAATTGTTGATATGCGAGAAGAATTTAATAATGCCAATAAAAGTATTTTTTCTCGTAGTTTAAAGCAAAAAATTGAAGAAACTTTAGAAAACCAAGAACAAATTATTTTGTTTTTGAATAAACGTGGTACAGCGAGTCATGTGTTTTGTCGTAACTGTGGTTTTGTTTATAACTGCAGTAACTGTGATTCTAAAACTGTCTATCATCAAGACAAGAAGAAACTAATTTGTCATTATTGTGGTTATTCAGAAGAGCACCCAAGTTTATGTCCAAACTGTAATTCAGCTACTATAAAGTTTTTTGGTTTAGGTACTCAAAAACTTGAAACAGAAACGCTCAAAGTATTCCCCCAAGCTCGTGTCGCTCGTTTAGACAGTGATAACGCTCGCCTTAACAATAATTATTTAGAAATTTGGCAAGACTTTAAAGAAAAAAAAATAGATATTTTAATTGGTACGCAAATGATTGCCAAAGGTTTAGATTTACCTGATTTGAATTTGGTTGGAGTAATCTCTGCAGATACTAATTTGTCTCAATTGGATTTTAAAGCAGACGAAAGAGCCTTTCAACTTTTGACACAAGTTTCTGGTAGAGCAGGCAGAAGGCAAAAACAAGGTCAAGTTGTTTTTCAAAGTTATCAGCCAAAAAATGAAACTATTTTATTTTCAAAAGAACATGACTATTTGAATTTTTATAAGAAAGAAATTGAAATTAGAGAAGCTTTAAAATATCCTCCTTTTGCGACTATGATTCGCTTTAGAGCAATTAGTGAAAATGAATTTTTTGCCATCAATACCGCAAACCTGTTACATAAAAAAATCTTTACAGTGTTAGAAGAACATAATGTAGATATCGGGCAATTAAGTCATGAGGTTGATTCTTCTATTTTAAAAATTAATGCACAAAAATTAGTTTCAATAATGGGTCCATGTCCAAGCTTAATTGCAAAAATGAATAATAAATTTCGCTATCATATCGTCATTAAAATTAATAATTTCAAACAAGCACAAGCATTAATAAATGCACTAAAAAATCTTTTTAGAAATTTAGAAAAACAACAAGCAACAGTTACTATTGATGTTGATAATGTTTCCTTATATTGATCCTTAATATTTTTGTTAAGTGGATTGCACTCTAAAACTTTGTGTTTCAGCTAATCTTTAAAGGGACTGATTCCAAACCCCATTTTGAATTTTATAAACTGGTGCTCTAAACTCCACCTGAATCTTATAAAAGCCTTTAAAACAATGGTATTTTAAGACTTTTTTGATTCATGTAGCGCCACACTGTAAATACAAAATAAAATCGTCAAAAGTCTTTTATTTATATAGGTTTTTTGAAGATTTATATTTCCAGGTGGAGTTTAGAGCATCAGTTAGTGAATTTTAAAATACAGTGAAATGTTAAAATCACTAGCAAATGGGGTCAGAAATCAGTCCCACAAACGACCTTACGCTTAGCTTGTTTCACTGCGTGAAACTCACTAAGCGGCGGTGTTTGATTCTTTTGTTAGGCGTGTCTAACCAAACCCTACTTATGCCCAAATCTAAAGACTCGAGATACTTATTACGGGTTTGGAAGCACGCCCTTAAACAATAATGGCAGCGTGTTCTTTGAGCAAAGACATCATGTCATGATCTATGCGAACCAATTCAATACCAGAATCTTGTATTGCTCGCCTAACACGAGCAGCCCCAAGAACTTTGTGTATATCGCGCATTGGTTTATTTTGCATTTCTTGTAGCACTCTTGCAATTTCAATAAACACATTTTCTTTGCGAGACTTGTCGGTATAAACATTAATTTGGTTTCGAATAACATCGATAACATATTCTGGCACGTTGTAATTCTTTAAAACTAAAATTGAAATATCTAAGCTGTGAAAGCCAAATTCTTTTTGTTGAGCTTTTAGTCGTTCATCATAATCAACTATTTTATTTAAGTTTTTATAAATCTGAGGGTAAAAATAGTTAAGTAAAAATGATCCAAAGTTTTGAAATAATGCAGCCATATAAACAATGTCACAAAGATGATAGTCAAATCTGTTTTTTCTAGCAAGGTGATCTGCTGCTATCGCAACAAAAACACTTTCAAACCAAACTTTAGGATCATCTATTACGCTTTTTGCCGCTGTAAATAAAGCTACTTTCTTAATATGGGTAAAACCTAAAACATTAACAATTTCATTGATAGTTACAAATTTTCTAAATGAACTTACCGATGCTGAGTTAGCGTGTCTGAAACACTCTGCAAACAGAACTTCATCTAACTTTAATAACTCAATGATTTGTTGTCTAGATGTTCTCAAATCTTCAATTGAATTAACTATTTGCATTGCAGCTGTAGATACAGCAGGTAATTTCATTGATAAATCTTGTATATCTTTTTCGGTTAAAATTGGCATAGTATTCCTCTAGAACGTCATGCCCAGTATTAGAATTTTTTATATAAATAGCTAAATCTAGTCTAGTCTGCGTAAGACATTGAAATTATACAAATGTTTTTTTTGTTTGCAAGTTCAATTGCTTTTTCTTGATCAATAAAAAATGTTTCATTTGCTTCAAAACATAAAACACCAGACTTGGGAATTGCTTTAATTGTTTCTAGACCAACTGTTGGAATATCAAATCGTCTATCTTGATTAGGCTTAGCAACTTTAGATACGTAGAGTACTTTATTTTTATCAAAAAACCTTATTAATCTTCTAGCCCTTTTGATGCATTCATTAGTACCCTCAATTGCTTCAACTGCAATTATAGATTTGTTTCTAGTGACAACTGTTTGTCCAATGTCTAAGCTTGCATTTGCTTTTGCCATCTTTAAGCCGTAGTTTATTTCGTCTAGGTCATGAGCACTAGGCTTTCTAATAGTGAAAACTTGTTCTTTTGGAAATAAATGTTTGATATATAAAGTTTGATCGATGATTTTTAAACCATAGTCGCCTTCAAGTTTTTCTACTATTTTTAAATGCAAGGAATCATCGCTTAAATCTTTTAAATGCCATATTTCTTTTACTAGTTCCTTATTAAGTTTGTGTATGTTTTTAAAAAAACTTGACTTTGGAACTTTGCCAATGAAGCTTATTTCTTCGATGCCAAGTGCCTTTGCTTCTTCTAACATTTCAAAAATTTCAAAAACACAAAAATCAAAAACTTTTACACCTAATTTTTTGAGTTTGCGTGTGTTTGTTTTATCAAAACTAAAAACAGTTAAATCTCTATTTTGGTTTATTGTAGATAAAGCAAATTCTTTAACAATGGAACCAAAACCAGCAATTAATAATAGTTTTTTTTGGCTTACTGTTGTAGTCATGCAAACAAGCTCTCCGCCTTGATTTCAATTGCATTATCTGTTAGCTCAAACCATTTTAAAATTGTTTCACCAATATCGGCAAAGCTATTTCTCACGCCAAGGTCTTGAGCTGGTAAATTTGTATTATAAAAAATTATTGGTACATGCTCTCTAGTATGATCTGAACCTTCAGCAGTAGGATCACATCCATGATCTGCCGAAATCATAAAAATATCATCTTCATTTAATTCAGCAAGTATTTTTGGTAAATAAGCATCGATCTCTTCAAGTGCTTTTGCAAAGCCTTCAGGATCTCTTCTGTGTCCATAATTAGAATCTGTTTCAACTAGGTTAATAAAAATTACTTGATTGTGGTTTTTGTTTTTGTCTTTTAAAACTTCGTATAATTTCTCAAGACCATCAAGGTTATTTTTGGTATGAATATTTTTTGAAATTCCCACTCCAGCAAAAATATCTTCAATTTTACCCAGCCCCAAAACTTCTCCACCATTTTCTACAACTGTTTCTAGAACTGATTTACCATGAGGCAAAACAGAATAATCATGTCTTTTATCTCCAATGCGAACATATTTCATATCTGCGGCTTTTGTACCTTCAGGGTTATAATATTCATTAAGTTTAAATGGTCTTGCAATGATACGCGCAACTTCATGTTCTTGTCTCATGATCTCGCGAGCAATTTCGCACCATTGGTATAAAGTTTCAAGCTCTATTACATCTACATCACAAGCAATTTGCATCACTGAATCTGCGCTTGTATAAATTATTGGTTTTTTTGTGGCTTTATGTTCATCACCAAATTCATTAATAACCGTTGTACCGCTTGCTGTTGAGTTGCATAAAACTCCTGCGCAATTTGTTTCTGCGACAAAACGATCAATGATTTCCTGTGGAAAGCCATTTGGGTAATATGGAAAAGGTCTATTTGCTTTGATACCAACCATTTCCCAGTGACCTGTTATGGTATCTTTTGCTTTGTTGAGTTCGTTCATTTTGCCCCAAGAAGCAATAGGCTTTTCAAGTGCTTTAATTCCAGGTAACTCGTCGATATTGGCAATTCCTAGTTTTTGTAGATTTGGTAATTTGATACCCCCCATATTTTCATAGGCATATTTGCAGGTGTTTTTTAGGGTGTGAGCGTAATGGCTCTCATCAAATTCTTTATAATCTGGAATCGAACCAACTCCACAAGCATCTATGACAAATATAATTGCTCTTTTTTTCATAAGCTACATCTTATATTATAGCGAAAATTTAGTATTACTGATTTTTCTCAATATTTAAAGCTTATTTTAGACTTTTGAGCTGAAAAATATATCAATAGAGTTATATAATTTAATGCGTTGGATTTTTCAACTCGGGTCTTTAGCTCAGTTGGTTAGAGCGCACGCTTGATAAGCGTGAGGTCCAGTGTTCAAGTCACTGAAGACCCACCATTTTAAAAAAAAGGTTGGTTGTACACCAAGGAAAGGGTTGTACACCAAGGAAAGGAAAAAATAGGAGTGAAATTCTCCTAGATATCTTCACGCACATTGTAGCAAAACCCTTTGTCTATAATTCTCAAAATTTCTAAAACCATATGCTCTTCTAGAGATGACTTCCATTTTGTTGTGGTAGCCTTCAGTGATTCCATTATTTTTAGTAAACCTCAGCATTCTTAAAATTTCTTCTTGCCAAGATTCAAAAGTGTTAGCGAGTGTAATCATTGGAACAAAGCCCGAAGACTTTAATTGCTCAACCATAAAAGAAAACTGTTTAATAGCAGGTTTCATGCCTTCATAATTAAGAGTTTTTGTATTAAGCAGCTGATTAATTTGATTTCTAAATTCATAACTCTGCTTCAAACCAGGAACAGAATTTAAATATTTGTCTAAATTTTCAACTTGATCAGAACTCAGTTTAGAAGGGTTTCTTCTAAATAACGAAAGTAATCCTCTATTTTTTCTTCCAGGGGGATCTAGAAGCTTCCAGAGCTCGATAAAGTGATGATTTACAGTTCTAATTACATGAAATCTATCAGCCACAATTTTGGCATCAGGAAAATGTTTGCTAACTATTGCTCGATAAGAAGGTGAAAGATCAATACAAACTACTCTGCAACGTTCTTTGTGTTTGAGTTTAGTTAAATATCTATTTAGAGATTTTTCAGACTTACCAAGTCTGATATCAAAGATTTTAGATCTTTTCAAATCACAGAAGGTAGTAGCATAGCCTTTTTTCTTGGTAAAGAAATGCTCATCAATACCAAGATATTCAGGACAGATGTTAGACAGTTTTTCTTGATTTCTAAGGAAAGTAAATCTATTGATATCCCTTTGAACTGTAGCTTCACCAAGTTTAAAATCGTGAGAAACGCCTTTATTGTCATGTCCTCGAAGTGCTGCTCTAGCTACTTGTCCTCGTAATTGCTCAGTTCTTCTAAAGTATGGCAAGATCCCAGGCAACCTTTCCCAGAACCTAGCTCCACAGGGCTTACATTTAAACCTTCTTTGAGAAACTTTAAGCCATGTGGTTTTAGTATCCCAGGAGGAATGCTGAATGGTTCTAGTTTTGTGTTCGTAAACAATTGAGCTTTTAACAGAACATTTCTTGCAAACAGAATATTTAGACTTAGGTCTAATGTGAAATACAATTTTATTTTCAAAAATATCAGTTTTTTGACAACTATACCCTGGTAAATTTATCAGATTTGCATTACTATTTCTCATAAGTGAAACTCCTTTTTATTGCTGAAACACAATATCTAAGAGAGTTTCACTTATTATTTAGTTCCTAAAGTTTCCTTTTTATGAGGTAGAGCCAAAAGGTTTGCCAAAAGCCCTCAAGCAAAAAAATTAGAAAGAGAAAAAAGATTTTATTTGGAGATTTTATTGAATAGGTTTAAAACAAATGGTGTTAATTTGGATGCCGAAGGTCAAGCAAAAATTTTAAATTTGAAACAAGAGATTTTTAATTTAGAGAGTGCGTTTCATCATAATAATTTAGTTAATCGTCAAGCTTTTTTTATTGTACTTGACCCCAGTGAGCTAGAGGGTCTTCCTGAAAATTTAATAGAAGAAACTAGAAACTTAGCAAAACAAAAAAGAGAAGCTTTTGCTGATTTATATCAAACACAGGGTTTCAATAAAAGAGAAGCAGGTCGGAAGGCTTTACAAGAAATCCCAAGGGGCAAATCGGTTTTAACTTTGGACGATAATATTTATTATCCGGCAATGCAATTTTTACACAGTGGTCATTTAAGAAAGCTTTTGTACCGAGCGATGTATAAAGATCAGTTGAATACTCAAAATGATATTGCAAAACAAATTGTTGTTAAAAGATTAGAGTTAGCAAAACTATTAGGTTACAAAAATTATAGTGAGATGAATCATGATTCTGGTTTTACTCCAAGACTTAACGACGTAGAAAGTTTATTGATGAAAATAAAAAGACATGTTCATAAAGAAGCTAAGTTAGATAAAGATGAATTAGTAAGATTTCAGAAAAAGATTGCTTACAGTGATGATAATGATATTGCACCTCACGATTTGCATTACCTAGTAAATAGATATTTGCAAGAAGAACTGGGTTTTGATAGTAAAGATTACTTACCATATTTTGAATTAAACTCAGTATTGCAAGGAATATTTGAAATTTGTAATAAGCTTTTTAAGATTGATATAGAAGAAAATAAATCTACTGCAAAATGGCATAGGTCTGTTAGAACATATGATGTAAAAAGAAATAACAAAATTCTTGGATCTTTGTATCTAGATCTTTTTGCACGTCCCAATAAAGTTCAGGGAGCATATGTATCAGTTTTGCAAAATAGATTTGAAAACATAAAAAAACAAGTACATGATCCTAAAGTTGTATTGGTATCAAATCTAAGCTCAACAAAAAAACGCCAAGCAAACTTGTTGTCTTTGTCTGAAGTACAAACTTTATTACATGAATTTGGACATGCGATGCATGATCTTTTGTCTAAAGCTAAGTTAGAATCACATGCTGGTACTAATGTTGAATTTAAGACGGTTGAATTTCCAAGTCAACTTTTTGAAAATTTTCTCTATCATCCAAAATCTTTGGACCTATTAGCTCGGCACCATAAGACTGGTGATGAATTACCAATAAGCCTTAAAAAAAGACTAATAAAATATCGTTATTTGTTTAAAGCTTTACTTGAAGAACGACATCTTAGTGATGTTTTATTTGACTTGAAAGTACATAGAATTACAGACCCTAAAAAAATCCGCTCTGTAAATGCTATGTACAGAGATTTAGCAAAATCTAATAATGTAAAATTGATTAATCAGAAGCTTGATTATCCGGCATCCTTGACACATGTTTTTTCTGGTGGTTATGAAAGTTTGTTGTATAGTTATTTGTTTTCAGAGATACTTTCAACTGATGCTTGGAATACTGTTACAAGAAATGGTGTGCGTTTGACAAAGCTTTTTATTTTCATTTGGCACGAAGGTATTTTGTTTTTTTGGGTAAAAAGATCACCAAGCATTTATTTAGAGGCTGGAGGCGGTGAGTATGCTGAAAAGCTTTTTAGAGCTTTCAAAGGACGTAATCCATCACCTAAACCTTTATTGAAAGCTTATAGTTCTCATAAAGTTGAAAATACCTAGTTGTTATTTGCTTGGTTTATACCCTGCATAAAAAACTCCCATACTTTTTGACGGCGAGCGACCAAACCATCTAAAATTTCAAGTTTCTTAGAATGTTTTAAATGTTTCTCATCTTTGAAAGTTAATCTTTTTCATTTTTTGTTCGCTCCGTCAATTACCGGTATCGCGAATTAATAATACTTCTTGATTGTATAGTAGCTCCACTGCTGATTTGAACTGTTTAAGCTTTCTTCAAATATTTCAAACTATAACTTTAATTTTCCTTCTTATCTTTAGTAATAACATATGTCGTTACACCTATGTATTAAATTTTTTTATAATACTGAGACACTGCGGACCGTGTCATTTTTGTCTCACAACTTAGGTGAATTTAGTATGAGGGATAAAGTTCAGAGCTATAGTTTGTAAAGCATTAAAAGCCAAGCTAACTTAGTGGTTTTGTTGAGCGGATTAAGCCTCAAAAACTTTTTTGCTAGCGAATATTTAATTACTTACAGCTTCAACAAAATCTTGGTAGGTTTCTAGCACAACTTCTTCTTGAACTTTTGCTAATTTTTTCTTGCGTTTTTGTTTTTTTGTATATTCGATTTCTAAATATTCAATGATTTTTTCAGCAACATCTATTTGCGTTGCTGTTTCCACACCTTTTAGTCCAGGTGAAGAATTTACTTCCATAACAAGTGGTCCTCTTTTAGATTGCAACATATCAACACCAGCCACTCCCAGTCCCATTGCTCTTGCCGCTTTGATAGCCGCAGATTTTTCTTTTTTTGTGAGCTTGATAGTTTCTGCTTTGCCACCTTGATGTAAATTTGATCTGAAGTCTCCTTCGACACCGCTTCTTTTGATAGCGGCAACTACTTCTCCATTGACAACAATAGCTCTTATATCAGAGCCATTAGCTTCGGCAATAAATTCTTGAATTAAAATATTTGCTTCAAGTGATGAAAAGGCGTCTATGACCGATCTTGCTGCACTTCGTGTTTCTGCGAGTACCACGCCTAAACCTTGAGTACCTTCGAGTAACTTAATTACTAGCGGTACACCACCAACATGTTTAATTAAATCTGGGATCTCATCTTTTTTGGGAAATTTTGCAAAAGCGGTTTTGGGTATACCAATGTTTAACATAGAAAACAGTTGCACACTTTTAAGTTTATCTCTAGAAACTTCTATTGCTTGAGCGCTTGCGCTAGTGACAATTTTTTGCATTTCAAATTGTCTTACAATAGCTGTTCCAAACAAAGTCACAGAAGCACCTATTCTTGGAACAATCGCATCTATACCTTCTAATGCTTCTCCTTTATAGAAAACTTTTGGCTTACCTTTTTCCATGACGTTTGAACATTTTTTATGATTGACCACAATGACTTCATGACCTCTTCTCAAAGCCGCTTCATAAAGGCTATTGGTTGAGTATAGGTTTTTACTTTCTGATAAAATTGCTATTTTCATTTTGAGTTCTCTTTTTTGGATAAATTGATTTTATTTACATCAACAATAAAACCATTTTTTAAAAACTTTCTTCCAAGTAAAATTGGATATTTCATTTTGCTTCTATCTGTTAATGAAAATTCTGTTTTGATATTTTCTTTGAATATCTTTAAGCTAATGTCAACAACATATCTTTTTTCAGTATCACCAAAAGAATTTTTGATACGCGCTTCTTTAAATTTAGTGAATTTAAAACTTTTTTTTGCATATTGCAAATGACTTGGGTCTAATACTGAAAACACTAAGGTTTTTTTGCCATTGATTTTTTTGATATTAATACTATGGCAATGTATTGCAGAGGTAAAGGCACCGGTATCAATCTTTGCCTTTAAATCTTTTAGCTTTAATGTAGGCAAATCAATTAGTTCATTGCGACCAATTGTTTTTTTTGTTTTTGGTGATTTTTTTGAATTCATGCAAAATTACAAAAATTAATACTATACTATTTCGGCAATTTTTAGTATTAAAAAGAGCTATATTTACTAAGAATTTGTAGGGATTTTTTCAATAACGACCATGGTTTTATCATCTGGATTTTCTGTAATCTCCATGCTCTGTTTAAAACTATTACGTATAAATGCCCTTGGACTGGCAAAAGCTATTAGCCTGTTGTAATTTATTAAAAATTATGTCGCTGTCACCATCTTGTCTTTTACCAAAAACTCCATCAGAACATATAACAATTTTGCTAATCTGGTCTTTTTTGATTGGGGTTACATCAAAATGAACATCATTATAAAAACCAGCGATACTATTTGCTTCATTATAAGTACAAAATGCTTTTTGCGTTGATAAATCTTTACCTTCTGCGATTAAAACATTTTGCTCATTAAAAACAAAAAAGTCACTATCTCCAGCATTGCAAATATAAATTTCATCTCCCCCTAAATCTAAGACTAAAACTAAAGTACTTGCAAGGCTCAAGCCTAAGGGGAAAGTGCCTGTTTCATTTAATATACTTAGCTCTCTTACAAGTGCATTATTGCAATACTCAGCAATTTCTGTTGATATTTCTTCTTGTGACCTTTGGGGAGTATTTTTAAAAGATTGCTGAAATTCTTTTAGCCCTGTAATTAAAGCTTGCGATGCTTTTTGTGCCAATCTTTCTTTGAGCATTAAATATGCTTGTTTATTTTCATCTTCAACTTTTAGTTCTTTATATTTTGAAGGGACCGGTAATGGTCCGTGCGTGACTCCATCAGCAAGAGCCGCAATTATTGGACTCTTTGCTTCGTCTAGTGGTAACAAAGTATCGCCATTTATACCATTGGTGTGCAAACCTGTACTTGTCGCTGCCGCAATGTTCCAGCTTTGAATTTGCTTAGTTTGTATATGCTGTGTATTAGGTTCATTTGTAATATCAACAAGCTTGCACAACTCATTTAAATAGTTCAAGAATCTATAATACATTTCTTTTTTTGCTTGATCGCTTAGCTTTGAAGGTTTGATTTTATATCTATATGTAATATTAAATTCATTTGTATCATCCCCATTATTTGCCGATGTATTTTCATCAACTTCAACTTGCGTTATTTCAAAATGTAAATTATCAATATATTCATTTTTAAAATCTTCTAAGAGGTATTTTTGTATAGGTTTATTTTGTTTTGGATTAATTGATCTAAGCGTTGCAAAAAAAGTTTGATATTAGCGTATTCGCTAATATCATCTTCGATATTTTCATAATTGCTATGAAAGAGTTTATGGAGCTCTTCTGTACCCAATAAATTTCTATTTTTTAAATCTATAAAATCATGATTGGAGCGCTGCGCAATTTCTGCTCTAATTCTGATTGCGTCTTCTTGAGAAAAAAAAGCCCTTGGACTTATCTCCATGATATTAACTATAGCATATATTCTACGAAAACTGTTATTGCCCCAGTATTCAGGGCTTCTCCTGTAATGTTTAATTGTAGATTTCTTATGTCTGTTGTTTTGTTAGAGATATTTGTGAGTATGCCATTTTGAATACAAACATGTGCACCTTGGTCCCATGGATCGCTTGGATCGTCAATTGTAATTGGCGCAACTAAGCCATCAACATCATCAGTGGGAATTGAAATTGCCATACTGCTTAGATCGGAAGCCGAACTAAAAGTTTCTGAAATTTCATACCAGCATCTTGTTACTCTTGCGTTTGCAGGTAAAGAAGCGTTTCTTAGGTTGCGGCTGCCTGTGCTGCCACCGTCTACGCTGACCGAAAATTCAGCTTTTAAAACTGACAAAATTTGTCCTGATGGTGGCAATGACACAGTTCCACCTAAATCAGAACCATTGATAACAGTTGTTGTTGAATTTTTGCTTTTTAATATAAAGTCGCCACTGCCACTAGCAGTTACAGCCGCTGTCTGATTTGTGCTTGAATTGGTAAGAACTTGAGCTTGTTTAATGCCAGTATCATGAATAATATCGTGGCTGTTCCATGTAAGTGTGCCGTTATCAACTTCAAGGGAAATATCATTTATTGTGATTCTTTGAGCAACAATATCACCTTGATTGTTTGCAATTTTTTTACCAGCCCAAAGTAAATCTTGGTTACTATTTGCACTTAGATTTGTTTCGTTGAGAACGACTGTATTGGTTATAATTTCATTTACTTCCAATGAAGTATCTGGTCCACTTGGATCAGAACTTGATGAATCTGCTTTGTTAAAAACAATTATTGAAAATTCTTGTGCTTCAGAGCCTGAAACATTGCCACCATAAACTTTTAAATTAAAAGTTTTGGTTCTAGAAACTTCTGGTGCCGTAAAACTAAAACCTTTTTTGAATTTTTTGATTGTAAGTGCTGAGCCAAATTGTTCGCCGTTGCCATCCAGCAATTTTGCAACTGTTGGATTTAGAGGGCTGTTAAATTTTCTAGCAAAAACTTTGACAGTTTCCCCTTCAAAAACTTGGTTGTTTTTTAGTTTAAATATTTTTGCTTGAGCTGAAAAAGTCGCGCTCAAAAATATAGCTAGTATCAAACAGTACATATTCCTCATTAATTTTATTGAACCCAATTTATTAACAGCCCTAAAAACGCTTTGTGAAAAACGTGTATCTATTAAATACACGTTGTTATCGTGTAATTTTTATCATACCCTAGAGGGTGTTTTATGTTTATAATGTAAATCCTAATAGAAGAACTTAAAGGTTTAAATACACCCAGCTAGAAAAGGTTTTCACTTTTCTTGGAATGCTAGGTGCCCTTAAAGATGTTCTTAAAGAAATCTTTTGATGCTGAAGATCCTAATTCTTAAAGAATTTTTTGATGCTGAAGATCCGACTAAGTCGTCAGCCTATCGCTATGCTCTTATAGATACTTTAGCCGCATTACAAACTGACAAAGCTTTTGCCGCTCGTTATGTGATGCCATATACGGATAGATTAAATGCGGTTCCAGAATTTATGGGGCAATTGGCTGGTGAAAGTAATAATAAAAAAGGTATGCGTTCCTTAAAGGGACTGATTCCAAACCCCATTTTGAATTTTAAAATACAGTGAAATGTTAAAATCACTAGCAAATGGGGTCAGAAATCAGTCCCACAAACGACCTTACGCTTAGCTTGTTTCACTGCGTGAAACTCACTAAGCGGCGGTGTTTGATTCTTTTTTTAGGCGTGTCTAACCAAACCCTACTTATGCCCAAATCTAAAGACTCGAGATACTTATTACGGGTTTGGAAGCACGCCCTTAAATCAAATATCTGGTAGAGGTCCTACGGCTCATCATTCAGACGTAGAGGCTCTTTGCCGTGAGGATGATAGACGTTTGCTGTTTGAACAAATTTTAGTTAATGATATTGGCAAAGATGATCATGTACATGATAGGCATAACTTAAAGTCGCTTAGTGAATATAACTTAAAATCAATGCACCAAGAAAATATGACTAAACTTGCTTTGCCTTTTGCAAGACACCTGCAAACAAACAAAGGAAACCCAGTTATTTCGACTGTGCTTGAATCTCTAAACGAAAGAAATTTTGGTTACCTGATGATGCGTAATATGTTAGCAACAGTAATTCAAAGTGGTATTCAAATTTATAATGATAAAACAGTTGCTGAGAATTTAGATCAGCCATTCGTCAAGCAGAAGTAGAAGACTTTAAAAAGCTAAAAAGGAAGATCTGGAAGAAGTGCAAGGTGGTGCTTTAGAAGGACTTGAGCTTGCTGTTTAACTGGACTAGTCTTTAATTTGAGAGATAAGAGCAAAATCAAAAAGACTTGTTAGAATAAGTCTATGATAGATATTTCTGGGATAGATATTTCTGGTGATTGCAGTGATTATTCAAATTCTGATCATAGCTTATTGCAATCGCGCCAAAAATTTCATGAAACTCGCTTAGAAGATATTTGGCGAGTGCATAGAATACAAGCTGAAATTGTTGATGGCTTTGAAGCTTTGCGGCATACTAAAGCATCGGTTTCAATTTTGGGTTCTGCGCGTATGACAGTAGAAAACCCTTACTATGCAAAAACACTAGAATTAGGAAAATTACTATCTGACAATGGTTTTAATGTTATCACTGGTGGTGGTGGCGGTATTATGGAAGCTGCCTCAAAAGGTGCTTTTCAAGGTAGAGCAAAAGCTATTGGTCTAAATATAAAATTACCTCATGAACAAAAACCTAATGACTTTCAAAACCTATCTTTGAATTTTGATTATTTTTTTGTGCGCAAATTGATGTTTGCAAAATACTCTTTTGCTTTTGTTTTTTTGCCGGGCGGCTTTGGCACTTTGGATGAATTGTTTACAATTCTGACTTTAATTCAAACAAAAAAAATGGATAGATTTCCCATGATCTTGTTTGGTAAAGATTTTTGGTCTGGTATGCTTGACTGGGTACAAGCACAACAGTTAAATAATGGCTATATCTCCAAACAAGATTTGGAGCTACTGCATGTGACTGATGACATTAATTTTGTTTTAACTGAGCTCAAAGAGATATATAAGAACTTGCCAAATTAAGGCTATTTGCTTTAGATGTTTTTCTTAAGCTAATTTAATTCAAGTAAGTTCAAAAACTTACGTTATAGAAGGGTATATATTCATTAGAAAAGGAGATCTTCGGGCATATGTTTATGAAAAAAAAGAAAGAAGCTAAAAAGAATAAAGGTTTATTAGCACCTATTTCTTTAGCTGTTGGAGCGGCACTAGGTTTTGCTTATGCAATGCTATCTGCAAAAAAAACAGGTAAAGAATTTCAAAAAGAACTAAAAGCAAAGGCAAATAAAGCATTTAGCGATTCAAAGAAGAAAATCGGTAAAGAATTTGTTAGAGCAAGAAAAGAAATTGGTACTGAATTTGAAAGTCATTTGATTAAAACTTTTTCTGATTTAAAATCAAAAAGTCAAGATTGGATCAAACAATTAGTACACTAATTTATTGAATTTTACAGCGTTAGGGTAAAAGGGTTTAATAGACTCTTTTACCTTTTTGTTTTTGGCCTCTCTGCAATATAATTATATTAATTTATGAACGAAGAAATTTCTATTAATATCAGCAAAAATTTACAGGGGCAAGCAGATGCTTTTCATAAAGCTTTGTTACTTCTTGGTGATAAATTGTTTCAGTGGTTTGAACAAGCTGTTTTGCTGTTACCAAATTTAATTATTGCTATTTTACTTATTTTACTCAGTGTTGTTTTAGCACAATATTTTTCTTCTTTGTCTCATAGATTTCTAAAAAAATATTTTAAAAACAAAGCACTGGCTGAGTTTCTGCTTACTTTAACAAAGCTATCGATTGTTTTTTTTGGTGTTTTACTTGCAACAAGTGTTTTACATTTAGATAAAGCTCTTACCTCTTTGCTTGCCGGTTTGGGAATCTTAGGTGTTACTTTAGGTTTTGCTTTTCAGGATATTACAACAAATTTTATTTCAGGAATTGCCATGGCCATAAAAGTAAAATACCCTTTTGCAGTTGGCGATATTATTCAATCAAGAGACATCATAGGTAATGTTGAACATATCAATTTGCGCTCAACTACAATTAGAACTTTTCAAGGGCAGATTGTTATGGTGCCAAATAGATTAATTTATGAAAATCCAATTACCAACTTTAGTTTTTTGGGTATGCGTAGAGTTGATCTTAAAGTGGGAATCTCTTATCGAGATGATCTAGAGAAAAGTACAGAAAATTGTTTTAGAGTCAGTACAAGATATTGAAGATATTGTCAAAGACAAGCCTTTAGAGTTTTACTATAAAGCTTTCGGTGAGAGTTCCATTGATTTTGAAATTCGTTTTTGGGTTAATTTCACTAAACAAACTGAATATTTAAACGCACAACATTTAGCAATTATAGCTATCAAAAAAGCTTTTGATGCAAATGGCATCACCATACCATTTCCGATCCGTACTATTGAAATGGCAGAGCCTCAAAAAAATTAATCAGTCTTTGAAAAACTTATTATAGTATCTGTTGCTTTTGCATCTATTTTTTCTGGGTTGGTTATAAAATCAATATTTTTTTCTTTATCTACAACAAGGAGGTTTATGGTTAATTCTGGATCATGGTTTTTTAAGTGATCTTCTAAGCTATATTTTTCGTTTAATAGGCACGCTTCAAAATGCCAACCTTGTGCTAGTCGATCTTTGATATTACTATTAAACAGATTATTGTTATCAAGTGCCACAATTAAGCCTGACTTGGTCTTAGAGAGCCCTTCGTTGTTTGCAAATTCTTTTCCAAGTGCAATTTGATAAACACAATTTGCACTTAAATCAGTGGCAAAATTATTACATACTAAGGTGTTATAAGAATTTGAGTCTGTTGCTGATAATAAATATGAATATTCGGTTAGATCAATATTTCCTTGTTCTAATTCATAAACGGCTTCTCCTAAATGTGTTTCAATATTATTTTCTTGCATCATTTGTAATTTATAAACAGCTGAGTCTATTACTAAGGTCCTCACATTTAATTCTTTGAGTTTTAAAGCAAGATCTAAAGCCCATTGAGAGGCACCAACTATTACTAAGCCTTTACCACACTTGACATTTAATTTTAAGAGCTCTGCTACTTTAGCAAGACTAAGTCCATGTGTGAGTACTGTACAAATGACGACAGAAAAAACAATTGGTAAAATCATTTCAGCTTCTTGGTAGCCTTGGTTTACAAGTCTCAAACCAATAACACCGGCTATAGAAGCTGCAACTATTCCTCTAGGTCCAATCCAGCCTACAAAAATTCTTTCGGCAACTGTCATTTTTGAGTAAAAAGTCACAGTGAATACTGCAATTAGTCTTGCGCAAAAAGTTAGAAATAAAATAAACAAAATTTGCTTTAAGTGTAGGTTTGCAAAAAAATTAAATTTGATACTTGCTGAAAGTAAAATGAAAATTATTGAGACAAAAAACACACTTATAGCTTCTTTGAATTTTTTTAGTTCTGAAAAAACCAACAAACGCCTATTTGCAAAATACATACCTAAGCCAGTTACAGCAAGTAAACCAGAACCTTCTTGTACTTGTTTGGAAATAATGAAAATTATCAAAATCGTAGAAAGTATAAAAGGTATTTTTAAAAAGTCAGGGAAATTTGTTCGATTAAAAATCACTTGAATTGCTCTTCCAAAAGCAAATGTGATTATAATTGCAAATATTACAGCTTTAAAAAAAGAAATTATAACCAAATTTAAAGCGTTTGCTTGATCATGAATAGTTATATATTGATAGACCAATGTGACAAGTAAAACCCCAAGTGGATCATTGATGATTCCTTCCCATTTTAAGTACTGAGAGATTCGTTTGGGCAATTTTGCTTGCCTGAGCATCGGAATGATTACGGTAGGTCCGGTAACAATTAAAATTGCGGCAATTACAGCACTAGTTGCTTCTGATAAGCCACCTATATATTGCCCAGCGTAAAAGGCAATAAAAAAATTAGCTAAAACTCCAAGGGTAGTAAGTCTTTTTACGCCAAATGATACTTCCTTGAGTTGACTGAATTTTAAATTTAAACCACCTTCAAACAGCAAAATGACAACTGCAAACTCTACAAATATATTAAAACCAACATGAAAAGATTCTTGTGGATTTATGATTTTAAAAATTGGTCCCAGTAAAATACCAAATACAATAAAGAATACTAATGAGGGTATTTTTAGGCGCCAACCCAGGTATTGTCCTAGCATTGAACTTATTAATAAGATACCAATTGAATTTATTAAAAGTAACTCCACTTCTTATCAGAATTTACCACGATTAATGATTTTCATATAAAATTATTCTAATAATCATATGTTTAAGCTTAAATTTGATACACAAAAAAAGAACATTGGTAAAGCTCCCGGTGATTTAAGTTCTTTAGTAGCAAATGATAGTTCTGCGAAGATTTTTGCCTATATTTATAACAAACATAATGCAGAATTAATGTCAGATATTAATATCTCTGCTTTAAATGAAATTTCTTATGATGATCAAGTTGTTTGGTTAGAATTTGAAAAGTTTTTGTCGGCTGAGCAAGTTGATTATTTACAAGAAAAATTTGAAATTGATAATTTGATTTTTGAAGATATACTTACCAATAATCATAGACCTAAAATTGAAATTGTTGATCAGTATTTTTTTATGGTTTTGCGTTTACCAATTATTAAAGGTCTAGAAGTACTTTCACAACAATTTTCTATTGTTTTAAAAAACAATGTGCTAATAAGTTTTCTAGATGAAGCTGACGATGTTTTTGCGCATATCAAAAAACGAATTTTTAAATATGATGCAAAACTAAGATCTTATAAAGAAGATTTTTTGTTTTATTTGTTATTAGATGCAGTTGTTGACAAGTATTTTGTAGCTTTGTCCGTGCTCAACGCTAAGTATGAAAGCTTGATGGATAATGTTGATCGCAATGTAAATATTGAAAGTCAAAAAGAATTACAAAACCTTAAGCATGAAATCCTTAATCTTAAAAGAAATATTTTGTCTCTAAAAGAAATAATCAACAGAATAATCAATGGTGAAATTAATGTCATAGACGTTAATTTGCAAAGATATCTGCAAGATTTACAAGAGCAAATTAACCATGCAAATGAATCTGCTGAGATGCTTAGAGAAATGATTCTAAGTTTAATTGAACTTGCTAATATTAACTTGTCGAACCGTATGAATGAAGTGATGAAGTTTTTAACTATGATTTCAACTATTTTTATTCCTATTTCTTTTATTGCAGGTCTTTATGGTATGAATTTTACCAATATGCCAGAGCTAGCAAACCCAAATGGTTACTACTTTACTTTGGTACTAATGGGGATTTTGTCTCTTGCTATGTTTGTTTTCTTTAAGTTTAAAAAATGGTTTTGAAAATAAACAAAAAAATAATTTTGCTTTTGTTTTGTATTTTTTGTACACAGAAATCTTTTGCCGCAAATAATAGTTTTGATCTTTGGGCAAATGCAACTTTAAATTTAAAAAAAGATAAGTTGCTTTATCATTTTATGATCAACCCTCGTCTTAATGACAACTGGACTCGATACGATAAGCAGTTCATTCGTAATGGTTTTGGCTATGAATTGAAACCGGGCTTTTCTATTATGCTTGGTCATGATTGGTTTATGATAAATCAACCTGACGATGATATCGATGATGAACAAAGAATTTGGCAGCAAATACAAGTTATAAACAATTTTGATGATTTTATGCTTTTGCATAGATTGCGTCTAGAAGAGAGATTTTTAGAAACAGAATTTATTACTTCGCTTCGTTGGTTAATCAGAACTGATTATTGGTTGACTGCAAAAAAAGATTTTTCTTTGGCTGTGTCAAATGAACTTTTTGTTGATTTGAATAAGGGTTTTTCTTATGCTGAAAATCGTCTCTTTGCTGGTTTCAATAAAAAAATCAATCAAAATCTCAGTTTAGACCTTGGCTATCAATTAAGGCATATAGATTTATCAGAAGATGTTATGAGCCATGCTTTGTTGTTTAACTTTATTTATAATTTAGAAATTTAAGTTTTCTAAATCAATTTCTGTGAAATCACTAACATTAACAAACTCGGGATCTACGGAAATATCATCCGTGGGGCGAGCTAGTTTGATTACGTTTAATCCTGCTGTTTGAGCGGCTTTTAGCTCCTCGCTATTATCCGATAAAAACAAGATTTCTTGAGCTGGAGTTGCAATATTTGAACTAATTTGTTGGTAAGAAGAACTTTCTTTTTTATTGCCGATTTGTGTATCAAAATTACCACTAAATAAATAATTTAAATCGCCGTATTTAGTATGCGCAAAAAGTAATTTTTGAGCCCATACTGAACCCGAAGAATAAATATATATCTTATATTCTTGAGCAAACCATTTTTTCAAATTATTATATGCGTCTTCATATAAATGCCCATAAAAATCTTGTTGTTTGTAGCCTGCTTCCCAAATAAGACCTTGTAATTCTTTTAACACTGCAATTTTTTTATCTTCTTCAATCCATTTTTTAAAAATATCACTGGCTTGTTTGATTTTATTTGTTACATCAATTTTTTCAAGTTCCGTTTGTCTTTCTTGTTTAAGGCACTCGTCAATTAGTTTTGAGACTGTTGGATCTTGGTGTTGAGTGTTAAGAAATTGATTTAAGTTTTTTTGTGCATAAGGAAACAAAACCTCGTGCACAAAGTTAATAGAAGATGTTGTGCCTTCTATATCAACTAATATTGCTGCAATTTTTTTTTGTGAATTCATCGTAAAGTGGGTATTGTTGTGAGATTTTTGTTTGAGTGTAATTAGCAACCCATCCTTCTGGGTTTTCAAAAAATCTAATACATTTAAAAGATGCTTTTGAACCCATATCAAACCAATGCTTTGTTTGAGCAGGTACAGCAATATAGTCTCCTTGTTGGCAAAGGATCTGGTAAACATAGTCATTATCATGAATACAAAACAAGCCCTCACCATCAATAAAAAAACGAACTTCATTATCGTTATGAATATGTTCTGCTATAAATTTTTCTTTAAGTGCCTCTAAACCCTTGATATCTGGTCTTATGCTAACAATATCAAAGCTAGAAAAATTATTTTTTTCAAGAGTCTCATTGATTTCTGTTTTGAAATTTTCTGCAATTTCTGCCTCGGTCATATTTTCACAATTTAGTGATTGCCATCTTTGATATGCAACGTTGATTTTAGCTAGGGCTTCTTCAATTTCAGTACTTGAGTTTGTGCTTAGTGTAAGTTGATTTTCTTTGTAGATATTAAGAATTGCCATTTTTATTTGCCTTCTTTACTTGCTTGGATTTTTAAAATTTCCAATTCGCATTTAAACAAAGTATCCAAAGCTTCTATATGCCTCAAACACTCTTCATGACTGCTTCCCCAAGTATAAAAACCGTGACCTTCTAAAACAAAAGCATGAATATCAGATTTTACTGTTAAAAACTGTTCTATATCAAGTGCTAATGATTTGATGTTTTGACTATTTCTAAAAACAGGAATAATTTCTGATTTTTTATGGCAAGTATTGCCAGCAAGTGCTTTTAAAAGTTCGTAATTTTTCAGCTTAATTTCTTTGTTTGCACCAATGATTTTTGAAAGCACAACACTTGCAGAAGAATGAACATGATAAACAAATTTTGCCTTGGGGTAATTACGGTAAATTAACGAATGTAATAAAGTTTCTGCTGATGGTTTTTTGTTTATTTCTTCAACAGCTTCAGCATCATAGTTGACCAACAAAAAATCTTCTAGCCCAAGCTTAGCCTTGTCATTTCCTGAGCTAGTAATTAAAATTAAATTTTCAAAGCGCGCCGAGAGATTACCACTTGTTGCAGGTAACAGGGCCTGTTTAGCTAAAATCTCGCCAGCTTGGATCAATTGTTGCTTTAAAATCTGTGTATCTTCTATTATTTCCATATTTTTAGGGCTATTACGCAATTAGTTTAATAAAGCTTAATTATAAACACAGTAAAAATGCTTTTTTCTTAAGCTTTTTCTAGTATAATGTATTACTGATTGCAAATGCAAGTAGCTAGCAAAAAATCAAATCATTCTCCTTTGACCTATGGTCCTCTAGAGGATAGTCAACCTAGCCATTATGAGTTTGATGCTTACCATGAAAAACCTAGTTTTTCTAATAGGCGTGCGGGTGAATTTGAAATGCCAATAATGGATTTTGATGATTTGCACTCTGTTCCTCATGAAGTCAAGCCTGATAAAATTTTTTCTTTTGTTGAAAAGCTAACCCATTTAGCAAATGCTATTAATATTGTGACAAGTGGTGCAACCGCAATTGGTTCAACTGTAAGTCAAAATGAAAATACTACAAATTTTTTACAAAAACTTGCTTCTTTTGGTGCCAAAACTTCTATGGGAGTGAATTCTTTTTTTAATATGCTTAATGGTCATAAAAAAAGAGATTTATCAAATGTTATTGGCTATGCTGGTGAAATGTTAGCGGCGGCACTTGCACCTTATAATGTTTTAGGCTTGATTCGTGGTGCATCGTTTAGTACTTATCAAGCTTCAAATGTTTTATCAAGTGTAAAGCCCATGCGGGATTCAAGGACTTATGGTGAGTATGTGAATCAAGTTAAAGAAAGACTGCCCGTTTTAGTGAAAAAACTTTTTGATTTTAAAACTTATAAATCTCTTACAAAAAATATTGGTTTTATAACTGGTGGTTGGGGAAGTTTGCTGTCGATGGCTGGTGTTGCCAGTTGGGCTGCAACGGGTAGCACAAAATTGGGTGCCTGGATAAAAGGTATTGGTGAGGTCTTGATAGATTCATATCAAATTTTGCCAAAAGAACATTGGGAGCGCAAAAAACAATTTTATATTAGTTCTGGTTTTTCTTTTGTGATGGGTTCTTTATGTGAAATGATTTCAAAACAAAGAAACAATGATCCTGTAATGATGGCTTTGTATTTCTTTGGTAGCGGTATTGGGCGTATGTTGTATACAATTTCAAATGTTTTAGGTGAAGATAAATATAACCATGGTGGTCCCAAAAATCCACAGAAAGTAAACCTGCTAGATTTTTCAAAATTCCTTAATTTAGGCAAGCCAAAACTTGAAATTACTTAATTTGCACTATACTTTTCTTATATAAATGGCGCTAGAAACAGATTTAAAAAAAGATTCCAATGAAAATGCACAGTCAAAAAAAGCTTTTATAGAAGTTCGTGGCGCTAAGCAACATAATTTAAAAAATATAGATGTAAACATTCCCAAAGATACTTTAACTGTTGTTACTGGTGTCAGTGGCTCTGGAAAAAGTTCACTTGCTTTTGACACAATTTTTGCTGAAGGGCAAAGAAGATATGTCGAATCTTTATCTGCTTACGCACGACAGTTTTTAGGACAGTTAGACAAGCCTGATGTAGAAGAAATTAAGGGCTTAAGTCCTGCTATTTCTATTGATCAAAAATCAGCTTCTTATAACCCACGCTCTACCGTAGGTACTGTTACAGAGATATACGATCATTTACGTTTATTGTTTGCTCGCGTGGGCACTCCGCATTGTCCTGAATGTGGTGCAAAGGTTGAGGCACAATCTATTGATCAAATTATGGAGCAGATTTTTATATTGCCCGAAGCTACCAAAGCCGTTATTCTTGCACCATTGGTCAAAGAAAAAAAAGGTGAACATCAAAACCTTTTATCCTCTCTAAAAGCTGATGGCTTTCAAAGAGTTCGTGTTGATAAAGTCATTTATACTTTAGATGAAGAAATTAAAATTGCTAAAACAAAAAAACATGATATCGAGTTGGTTATAGATAGAGTCGTTATCAAAGAGTCGGCTCGTAGCCGTATTGCTGACAGTGTCTCTCTTGCCTTAAAAAAAGCAGAAGGTGTTGTAATTGTTTTTGATGTTGAAAAAAAACAAGATCATTTATTCTCTGAGTTACTTGCTTGTCCTAATGGTCATGGTAGTATTGCTGAATTAGATCCAAAACATTTTTCTTTTAATAACCCGCATGGCGCATGCTCTACTTGTAGTGGAATTGGTGTAGAGCAAGAGTTTTGTCATGAGTTAATTGTGCCTGATGACAAATTATCTTTGGCAAAAGGAGCGATTGTGCCTTGGGCTAAAACCAAAAATGTTTTTTATGAAGCTTTATTACACGCTCTTGCAAAAGAGCTAAAGTTCTCTCTAGATACGCCTTTTAAAGATTTAGATGATAATATTAAGCAAATTATTTTTCATGGTTACGATGATGATAGGGTGACTATTGATACTAAAAAATATCCATCAGTGGGTTATGGTCAATACCGAGTTTACTTTGAAGGTGTTATTAACCAACTCTCGCGCCGGTATCATGAGTCTAACTCTGATTCATGGAAAGCAGAAGTTGAACAGTATATGGAAGAAATCAACTGCATTACTTGTTCTGGTGCAAGGCTTAATAGTGTTTCTCTAAGTGTAACAGTCACTAATATGAATATCTATGATATTTGTCAAATGTCTATTGAAAAAGCATATGATTTTTTTATGACTCTTGAGCAATTTTTGAATTCTTATCACAAAAAAATTGCACACCAAGTTTTATTAGAAATTACTGCTCGCTTAAAGTTTTTAAAAGACGTTGGCTTAGGTTATTTGACTTTGTCTAGAAGTGCTAAAACTCTTTCTGGTGGTGAGTTCCAGAGGATTCGCCTAGCATCGCAAATAGGATCTGCTTTAACTGGTGTTTTATATGTTTTAGATGAACCTTCCATTGGCTTACATCAAAGAGACAACCAAAGACTTTTGAAAACTTTGCTACATTTACGTGATATTGGAAATACAGTACTAGTAGTAGAGCATGATGAAGAAACGATTTTAGAAGCTGACCATGTTTTAGATATTGGTCCTTTAGCGGGAGTCCATGGTGGTGAGCTCATAGCACAAGGTAGTGTTGCTGATATAAAGGCAGCAACAAATTCTATTACAGGTGATTATTTATCGGGGCGTAAAAAAATTAAAATCCCAAAAAAAATCAGAGAAGGTAATGGTTTAAGTATTGGTCTAAAAAATGCTAGCAAAAACAATTTGAAAAATGTCAACATTGAATTGCCATTGGGTAAATTTATTTCAGTAACTGGAGTTAGTGGTTCTGGGAAAAGTTCATTGGTAAATGAAGTATTGAAGCCTGCTTTAATGCATAAGCTTGGTTACAAAAAACCTTTTCCAAGAGATTTAGATGAAATTGTTGGCTATGAAAATATTGATAAGGTGATTGTTATTGACCAAAGTCCAATTGGCAGAACACCAAGATCAAATCCTGCAACCTACGTCGGCGCTTTTGATCCGATTAGACAGTTATTTGCTAGCACAACAGAAGCAAAAGCTCGTGGCTATCAGCAAGGTAGATTTAGCTTTAATGTCAAAGGCGGCAGATGTGAGTCTTGTGGTGGTGCTGGTGTTACAGAAATTGAAATGAATTTTCTACCCTCTGTATATGTCAAATGTGATGTTTGTAAGGGTAAGCGCTATAACCAAGAGACTTTGCAAGTGCGTTATAAAGGTAAAAATATTTTTGAAGTTTTAGAAATGACAGTTGAAGATGCCGCTGATTTTTTTGAATCTATACCAGCCGCGCAAAAAAAATTAAAAGCTTTAAATGATGTTGGCTTAGGTTACATTAAGCTCGGACAAGCGGCAACAACATTGTCTGGTGGAGAAGCGCAGAGAATTAAACTTGCAAATGAACTCTCAAAAAGATCTACTGGAAAGACTATGTATCTGCTTGATGAGCCTACTACTGGTTTACATTGGTATGATGTGCAACATCTTTTAGATGTTTTGAATAGATTAGTTGACTCCGGTAATACTGTGCTTGTCATTGAACATAATTTAGATTTGATTAGGTCATCTGATTATATTGTGGATCTGGGACCTGAAGGTGGGGATGCCGGTGGAACTGTTATTGCAACTGGTAATCCATCAGAATTAAAAAAATATAGTGAATCTCATACAGCAAAGTTTATTTAGGTGGTAAAACAATAATATGGATCCTTTTGTAGTTCTTGAAATTGGTAGCGGAAGTTTTAAACTTCATCAAGAGGGCAAATTTAGTTTAAGGTTTGAAAGCTCATTAGGTAAAGGTTTAAAAAAAGGTAAGATTAGTAAAGAATCTTTTTTGATTGCACAAAAAAGCCTTCAAGAAAAAATCATTCCTTTTTTAAAAGAACATGATATTAACCCAAAAGATGTCTTGGTTTTTGCTACTTCTGCAGTGAGACAGGCAATGAAAGATCCCTCTGGCTCTGGTGAGAAGTTTCTTGAGCTCTTAGCTTACTTTGGTTTTAAGAATATAAAAGTTTTTTCTGAAGATGAAGAATGTGAATATGCAGCCTGGGCAGTGAGTAGTGCTATCGGGGATTTGCATGATAAGTTTCAGATGCTTGATACTGGTGGTGCTAGTCATCAATTAGTAGAAATTGAAAATCAAAGAATCATCAAAAAAAAATCAATCCCCATTGGCTCTCATACTAATTTAGATGCTTTGAATTTGCCTAATTTTTTAGATTTAGGTTTTACAGGGCAATTGCCAATTGCCGTTATTGGCACTACAGGCTATATATTAAATAATGTATTTAATTTAAATAGAAACACGGTACGTGAAATGATTGTTACGATGCAAAAGCAAAGTGTTGAAGAAAGAAGGTCTTTTTTGAAATTATTAATTGCTGAAGAATCTGTATATGATTTGTTTGTTGATTATAGGTTAGCTATTTTTCCGAATTCATTGAAAATAATTTATAACTGTATTGATTCCTTGAAATCCAATAGATTTTTGTATTCTGAATCTCAGGCAATGAACTACATTTCAAAAAATGGTTTTATACCTTTTAAAGCAAACAATTAACCATTTGGGTCGTTTGGAGCTTTGAATCTTTCTTGCCAACTTCTTTTTCTTGGCACAATTCTTAGAGGTATTGATTTTGCTGATAATAAAAACTTCACTTGGTTAAGTTGTGGAAAAGTTACATTTTTACTGCTAGCAAACTTTGCTTGTGTAACATCTGCGTTATCAAAAATAGCATTTTTTAAATTTGCGCCTGAAAAATCTACACCTTCAAGGCTGGCATTGGTGAAATCTGCGTTTTCTAAATTGGCATTAACAAAACTTGAGCCTTGTAAATTTGCATTTTTGAAGTTGCGTTGTTTAGATTGGCATTATTAAAAATATTACCAAGTAATCTTGAGTCTCTAAAGTTTGCGTTGACTAAGTAAGTGTTTTGAAAATTACTGTCTATAAAATTACTTTCTTTAAAACTAGTGTTTTTTAGATTGGCATCTTCGAAATGAGTTTTTCTACCAGTACTTCCATAAAAACTAGAGTACTCTAGATTAGTATTATAAAAATTTGTGTAATCCAGAAAGCTGCGAACAAAATTAGTATCGGGTAAAAGTGCATCTGCAAAAATTGCGTAACTTAAAGAAGAACCTCTGAAAGATAGTGCTGATTCTTTAATATTAGAAAAATCGCAATAGCGGAGGTCAGCTGATATGAATTCTCTAAAATATTTATAGTTAAAAGCAGATAAATTGTACCCCGACAAATTTAAATTTTCAGATTTTTCAACTCCTGATGGAGTAACTTTACCAAGATCTTGTTTTTTTAATATTTGGAAAAATTCTTCGTTGTTTATAGCTTTCAAATTGTCTTGAGCAAGAACTTTGTTGTTTAACTTGCTATCTGTTTTAATGGGGTTGGCTTCTGCAAAAAGTTTTTTCTGTTCATGCTCATAATGATGCAGTATTTCTTGTATTTCTTCATTGACTTTATTTTTGGGAAACCATTTGGCAGTTTATGGTGAATTTTTACATAGCCAATTATTTTTTCATAGGCTTGATTTGTTTTATATTGTATTAAATAGATTACTAAAATTCCAAATACAAAGATCATTAGTGCTAATAAATACACTTGGTAATGAATAGAAAAGATTTTTTTTGTGATTTTTAAAATTGGTGTCAATATGATTCTTAAAATTTGAAGCAATTGTTCTACATATTGATTTGGTTCTTTTTCTACTTTTTTTTCAGCAAGATCAGCTAATTCAGAGTGTTCAGGTTCAGTTGCTGTTTCAGGTTCAGTTGCTGTTTTAGTTTCTTGAGTTGTTTCAGTTGTTTCTAAGTTTTCAGTTGTTTCTAAGTCTTTAGCTGTTTTAGTTTCTTGAGTTGTTTCAGTTGTTTCTAAGTCTTCAGTTGTTTCTAAGTCTTCAGTTGTTTCTAAGTCTTCAGTTGTTTCTAAGTCTTCAGTTGTTTCAGTTTCTTTGCTTGTTTCAGTATTTTCAGGAGCTGTTTCTGATTTTTCAGGTTCTTTAGCTACTTCTTTAGTATCTGTATCAATTTCAACAGAAGTTTCTGCTTCTATTGAGTTTTGATTTTCATTGTTTGTATTTTCTTGTTTTGTTTGCTCAGTATTATTAACCTCAATTTTTTCAACTTTGAGGTTAGACGAAGTACTTTTATTAGTGTCGCTAGTATCTGCCACTATATATAATTTACTCAGTTTTGAGCTTTTAATATCACTTAGGCAGTAGTTTTTTTATTTGAAACGCTATCTTCAAGATATTTTTCGGGATCAAAACAGTCATTTAGAATTTCATTGCGAATATTATTTGTAAGTTCAATCAAATAGTGTAGGTTATGCATACTAAGAAGTGTAAAGGCAGAAATTTCTCTTGCCTTAAATAAATGTCTAATATAGGCTTTCGAGTGATTGCGACAACTATAACAAGAACAGTTTTCGCTTAAAGGTGAAAAGTCATTTTCGAATTGTGCGTTTTTAATAGACTTACGGTTACCATGAATATCAAAAAATGCACCATGCCGAGCAATGCGTGTTGGCATAACACAGTCAAACATATCGATACCAGCAGCAATAGCTTTTACTATATCTTCTTTTGTACCTACTCCCATTAAATATCTTGGTTTATCTTCTGGAAGTAGATAAGCAAAATCTCTAACTATTCTATCTATGTCTTCTCGGCTTTCGCCAACTGAAACTCCGCCAATAGCGTATCCGGGTACATCAATACTTTTGATAAAATCAATACTTTTTTGTCTTAAATCTTCAAAGATGCCTCCCTGGGCAATTAAAAATAAAGATTGGTCAAATTTTGAGATTGCATTTTGTTTTTGAAATTCTGCAAAAGATCTCTCTGCCCATCTGTGCGTTCGTTCGGTTGCTTCTTTAACATCGAGGTAACTTGCTCCCCCACTAGGACAATGATCAAAAGCCATCATAATATCCGCACCAAGTTTGCTTTGTATTTGCATTGATTTTTCAGGATCAATAAAATGCTTTGCCCCTGTTATATGATCAGAAAAAAATGCACCTGCGTCTGTGATTTTACAATTGCCAATTGCAGCTTGTGAAAAAATTTGAAAACCACCAGAATCAGTTAAAAAAGGTTTGTTATAGTTTGTCCATTTATGTAAGCCGCCAGCATTAAAAATCATATCCTCACCCGGACGCAAATAAAGATGATAAGTGTTGGATAAAACTATTTGACAGCCACATGCGTCAAGTTGATCAAAAGTCATTGCCTTAATTGCAGATTGTGTTGCAACGGGCATAAAAATTGGTGTTGCAATAGTTCCATGCGCTGTTTCTATTTTTCCTGCTCTTGCTTTTTTGTATTTTTTTTCTAGTGAATATTTAATCGCCATTATTACTAAATATATTTTAGCGATAAGATCTAGCTGCAAACCATATTTATGGCAAAATCTTTAATTTTATTCATTTTCTTCTCTAATTTCTTGCATTTTGTTATTAAAACTTTGCTTGTCTTGAGAATATAAAACTTCTTGTTTATCAGTACCACCATCATCAATTCTCTGTGAGCTTGCCGAAAAAGTGCCATCGGCATTTTCGATGAATCTATCTTGCATATTAGCTTCACCACCATTTTCTGCTTCAACTAAACCACATTTTGTTGATCCTTCGTATGTGACTGCCATATTTAAGCCAAGCTCTTTAGCTCTTTGATTAATTGCTTCTGCATTGTGTTTAGCTGGGAAATAGCCAAAACATGAATCATAATTTACATCGACTTGTCTGACATCAGGAGTGTGTTCTAATAATCCAGCCATAAACTGACTGTCATCTTGACCGATGCCTTGATAATCTCTGCCATGTACTCCTGATTTAATCATGGCTCCATTTTCTGCACTGCCATGTCCTTCTACATTTAAGCCAAGCTTGGTTACATCAATTCCAGCTTCTTTCATTGCAGCTAAAATTTGTGGTGCATACTCTTTAAAATTATTTTCGTCTTGAAAAACAAAACTGAATTGATTTGCTAGCATTGGGTTTGCATTGAGCCCTCCAATATGTTTTTGTAAACTAGCAAGAGCTTCTGCTCCATTTTGTGAAAAGTCTAAGAAGGCTGTTCCATCTGTATTAGCGTCACCCTTTGGTCTAATATGAAAATTCACATGTGCTTCATGGTTTTTGCCATCTGCTCTTTTTGGGCTTTGCTCAACAAGTTTCTGAAAACCCGTTTTACCGCTTGCATCTTTTTCTAATAAACTCAAATCTCTTGCTGCAGCTAGTGCCATCGGTCCAGAGATATCATAAAATTTATTTTCTCCTGCGACACCGCCATATTTTTCTAGGTTTTGTTCAAGTTTACCTGCATCTAAATTTAAAGATTCTGCCATTGATTTAAAAGCATCTCTATTTACTAAATTTGCAAATGATTTTACTTGTGTAGAATTAACGTCGAGTGCTCCATGCTTTTTGTTGTCTAAAGCTTTTACTTGTTCTAAAGCGGCGATACTATCTCCGCCATTTTTTGCTCGTGCTTCTTGAAAAGCTCTCAAATAAGCACTATTGATGATATTGTCTGGTAAAGCATTATCTACTTTTGCATATGTTTCGTATAAATTGCCAAGTCCATTTTCGTGTATACCTTCTTTACTAATTGCAAATGCTGTGACTGTTGATAAAACATCGGCATTTCTTACTGCATTTTGAAAATTGTGGTTAGTACCTTGTGGACCACTGTTAAATTTATCAATGCTTTGATTTAAAGCCTTATTTAACTGTACATCACTTGCAAATAAACCTTTTGCGTCATTGCCAGTTGCTAAATTTCTTCTAACGTCATTCCAAAGTTTGTTTGCTTGTGTTTCATTATTAAATTGCTCTCTAAGCTTTGAGTCTGACGGAATTTTAGATTCTGCAATTTTAAATCTTTTAGCTCTTTCAAAATCAAAGTTTTCTCCATTTGAATTTTTGTTTTGTCCGTAATATTTTTCAGGATTAATTTTGTCAAAAGTATTAGGGTTGATATCAAGGTTTGAGTTTTTTGCGGCATTGATATTTCTTGAAGAGTTTATTGAAGTTAAACTAGTCTTTGCTATTTCTTTTAAAGCTCTATTGTCGTTACTGTTAGTGAATTTTGTTACCAGATCTTGATCTTGTGCTCTAAATTTTAAATCTTCTAAAATAGCGTCACTTACACTTTGTGATTGACCAGCTCTATTAAAACCAAAAAAATTTCTAGCATTAACCTGTTCTTTTGAAAAGGCAAACTCTTTACTAGAGCCAGTTGGATTTGCAATAGAAATACTTTTGCGTATTGCAGTTGCGCCTTTTGAATGTGAAGTTTTAATGCTAGAGATATTGGTATTCATAAGGGGATAATTCTTAGTAACAAATTTTAGTTAAGAGTAGGTTATTTGTTTAAAGATTATTTATGAAATTCTCTAAGGTTTTTTATCTGGATGAGATGACTTCCTGCGATTCTAAGGTCATCTGTACTAGTAAAAATGGTGGATTTTGCAGATAATATCAAGCAATAGTGCGGTTTTTTGAGTTAATTTATTGTTTTTTGTGGGTCAAATAGTTTTAGGTCTAAAATCTAGATAGGTCATTTTAATGGTTTGTCTAAAATTTTTAAAGAGGATTAATGACTAGAATGTCTGACAAAGAAAATCAAATTCCCTGTATCGTTGGTAGCGGTGTTGTTACCTCAAAAAAAGATATGATGCGAGTACTGCGCGGATTTGATCACGTAAAATATTCTGATATTATCGATGAAAAAGTACAAAGTGAAGACGAAGCTTTTGTAGTTGAAGTCTTTTGTAATGATACCGAAAGTACTATTGTCTTTAATCGCAGAATACATATAAATGTAGAAAATTTTGAATATCTTAGGATGATTCAGAGTTTACCCGGGGTTGTTGAATTAATAGAAGGGCACAGAACTTTACGCTTAGAGTCTGCTAGTGATCCTTTTAATAATAAAGATGTACTGCTTAGCGAATCAATAGAAAACAGAGCCAATATAGAAGGCTTATACGAAGATGATGACATCATTTTTGATGATGATTTCTAAAGATTAATCGCAGTTCCCCATGCAAAATATACTCAACTCAATTTTTAATAATAAATTTGGCAAGATTTTTTTAAGTCTTGTAAAGAACCAATCTAATTTATTAGCTGTTTTTTTGGTTGTTGTTTTGGCAATGTTGTTTGTACCTTTGCCACCTTTTCTTTTAGACTTGGCATTTGTTTTAAATTTTTCACTTTCAATCGGAATCATCTTGGTAACTATGTATGTCAAGGAACCATTGGAATTTAGTACATTTCCAACTGTTTTGCTTTTTGTGACTTTAATGCGTTTGGCTTTGGAGATAAGTGCAACAAGATCTATTTTACTAAATGCATATGCTGGTGAAGTGATTCACTCTGTAGGTAAATTTGTTGTTGGTGGAAATTTTGTTGTTGGTATTTTGATTTTTATCATTTTGTTTGTGGTCAATTTTATTGTTGTTACTCAAGGTGCTGGTAGAGTATCTGAGGTTGCTGCAAGGTTTGCTTTGGATAGTATGCCTGGTAAGCAATTAGCTGTTGATGCAGATTTGAATGCCGGAATTATTAATGAAGAACAGGCAAAGCAAAGAAGAAAATTAATTGCACATGAAGCTGATTTTTACTCTACTATGGATGGTGGTTCTAAGTTTGTCAAAGGAGATGCGATTGCATCTGTTGTAATTGCCATCATTAATATTGTTGCTGGTTTTATTATTGGAATGTTACAGCTGAAAATGGCAATGGCTGAAGCTGCTTCAACATATACTTTACTTACTATTGGTGAGGGTTTGGCTTCACAGATACCAGCTTTGATTGTATCTGTTGCAACTGGTATCATAGTAACTCGTGCTAATCCAGATTTAGACTTGGCTACAGATATTGGTGGTCAGTTGTTTGGTCGTAAAGAAGTTATTGGTGTTTCGGCTGGTGCAATGTTGCTTTTAGGATTGGGTATTCAAGGTGCATTTTTACCTTTTACTTTAGTTGCAGTTGGACTTGGTACTTGGGTTTATTTCAAAATCAAACAAGAAAATCAGGTTAATGATGATGAAATGGTCATGGGTCCGGATGGCGAGATGATTTCAAAAGCAGAAGCTGATAATTTAGATGCAGAAAAACAAGTTAAAGCATTGAGCGAAGAAAACACTCCAGAAGGGGTAATGAAGTTTCTTAAGGTTGATCAAATTGAAGTTGAGCTTGGTTATAAATTAGTGAACTTGATTGATAAAGCAAAGGGTGGAGATTTGATGGATCGCATTGGTCAAATTAGAAAACAAACAATGCTTGCTTTGGGTTTACCGGTTCCTGCCATTCGTGTTCATGATAACTTACAAGTTTCATCAAATGAATATCAAGTTAAATTACGTGGAGCAGTTATAGCCAAAGGTACAATAGAGCCTGATTGCTTTTTAGCTGTTGATACTGGTTTAGTGGATGAGGATTCTGATCCGTTAGAAGGTAAAGAAACAGTTGAACCAAGTTATGGTTTACCTGCTGTTTGGGTAAGCAATGAAGAAAAAGATAGAGCTGAAATTTTGGGTTATACCTTAGCGAGTCCTAGTTCAGTTTTGGCAACTCATTTGACAGAAGTGATTAGAAGCTTTGCAAATGAAATTTTATCTCGATTTGATTTAGTGAGAATGATTGAAAAAGTTAAAGAAGCAAACGAAAGTATTGTGACTGAAGCGCAAGAAGCCTTAAGTACTGGTGAGCTGTTGGCGGTGCTTAGAGCTTTACTTAGAGAGCAAGTCTCTATTAGAGATTTACCAAGTATTATGGAAATAGCACTTGGCTACGCTAAAGTAAATAAAGATCCTGATTTTCTCTGTGAAAGAATTCGTGAAGGTTTAGGAAGACAAATTTGCAGTGAATTTTTACAAGAAGGGTCTTTGAATGCGATAACTTTTCATCCTACTGTTGAAGAAGAACTTGTTAATGGAGTACATATGAGTAGGATTGCGCTTGATCCTCAAAAAACAAAAGCTCTCTTGGAACAATTACAAAGTAGCTATGATGAAATGATAGACAATAGTTATCCACCAGTTTTATTGTGTAGTAGTAAAATTAGAATGCCAGTTAGAAAGATTTTAGAAAGAGCACTGCCGCAACTTTCTGTAATTTCTTATAATGAAGTACCAACAAGTATAGATGCTCAATCGGTAGCAATGATTCAGTTTTAAGGTGTTTTAAAATAAATCATGTCAACCTGTTCTGAACCGGGGTTCTTTTTAGAAACACTTATAGTCACTCGTTTTAGTTGGGTGTCGTCTTTATCGCTTGCAGGATATGATTCAGGAAGCTCACCTGTTTCTGGGTCTAAAAATACGACATTGGTTTTGATTAAAAAGTTTTCTTTCTCATAAAAATTGGTTAGCCCAGCAGTCGAGCCAAAACATTCTAATTGTTTTGAACGATAATCCATTGCGATGACTTTTTCTACTTCTTCTTGCGCTAAAAACTTTAGTTGTGTTTTGACATTTGATTTAAAGTTTTCTTTGAGGTAGTAGTTATAAAAATTAATAATAGGCACTAACGCCATTGTGATCACGGTAAGAGATATTAGAATTTCTACTAAAGTTAAACCTGATTTTGATCTCATTTTATTTTTTTTCCTCCAATAGTGTTAATTGGCTTTTTGCTGGTTCAATAATACGAGTTCTTAAATCATCTAAGAAAGGCATATGAATTATTGCTTTATGTACCATTTCTTTTTCGTAACTAATATTGCCACTGCCATTGACCCTGGTGATTGAATTGTCTTTTGGAGAGTTAACAATCACTGAGCCTTTGATTTCTACTGGTCCGTTAATGTTGAGCTCACCAATGATATAAATGACTCCTTCAAATATCGAAGGTAGTTTTGAGCTACCTCCTAAAGTCACAGTGCCACCGCTTGGGTTATTACCGTTTTTGGTTGTATCGATTATTAGAAGTCCCTGTCCATAAAGTGAATTGGCGCCAGTATAGCTTGGAGTACCCGAAATGATAGTAGTACCAAAGTAGCCTTCTATGCCAGAGCGAATATCACTTGGAACTTTATAGTCATCTGTAGCACCGCCCGCCCAGCTTGCTAGTTTGAAAAGTTTGGTACGAAAAACGCTTTCAAAATTTAAACGATTAGGTATAAAAGCGTAAGCTCCCGGTGGATTTAGGTTTTTTTGTGCATCGCGGTCTCTTAGAGCTTCTGGTGAGTTTACTGCTGGTATAAATTGAATGATTTCATCGCCTGTAAAGTGACTTTTTCTAAAGCCCGGTTCTTTTACGGTTATTGAGTTGCCATCAAGTTTTTCTACAATTGCATAATCTGAATATGATTCACTACCTGAAGCGCTGAGCACTGTGATAATACCACCATCTCTAAAGCCTTTTGATTGCGGCGATTGATCGCGGTTCTTTATGTAGAAATTTTCAACGACTGCACTTGCTACTGGTGCTTTGTCTGGTCTTGCTTCTAGGTCTTCGTCAGCAAGATCTTTTAATTCAGGGTCTTCACCTTCAACATAGGCAACAGAATCGGCTATAGTGATTGGCTCTTGTAATACTGTAAGTGCTTCAAGAACACCTTCAAAGATTATCGAACTTTGGCTAAAGCTAAGTTCTGTATTGGTAATGAAAGCTGCATCTGCTTTTGGTGCGTTTCTTCTAACAACTCTGGTTTCTTTTGCATTTCTTTGACCGACTGTTGCTATAGTTTCGAGTTTCCATACAAGTTCTAGATCAGATTTTAACAGATCAAAAGATCGGGTTTTTTCTTCGCTGTCGTTTTCTGCATCTCCAGGTCTGCCTGTGCCCGGTGCTATATCTAATGGTCTACCGCTGGAACCAGCATCAAGAATTGCGCGCAAAGGTAAGTTTGGTAGAGAATTTACTTCAAGCAATGTGGCGACAGTTGTATATGAACCGATGTCTGGGTTTGAGTTTTGTTCCACTTCGGGTGTTTTTTCTACGTTGAATGCCCAACTATTGCTTTGTCCGCCTTTGGTAAAGATTGAAAAGAAGTGTAAACCTTCTGAACATTTTTTGGTTGCAATATTTAAGACGATTTCAGTTGGTTGAAAAGATAAAATTTCGATCTCAATTGAGTCGCTGTCTGGAACTATAATTGGAGCTTCGCCATCTACGCTCAAGTGATCTCCGGTGATTTTTATGTTGGAGATTTTTTCTGTATCTAATATTTTGATAAATTGTCTCTCACCGTCGATAGGTTCGGGTAGTAAAATTTCCTTGATGATTGCTGTTGAAGCGCTAGTCTCAATTGGTACTATAAAAAAGTTAGCTTTGTTTGCTCCAAGCTTCATTTGAACTTTGCCGGGTTTTGCTTCTTGGTTTATACCTATAGATGCAATGCCTGAGCTGTATTCAACAATAGCAATCTCGCCACCCGAGAAAGTTGGTATAGAGCCATCATCAAAGTTTTCACCTTCAAAGTTAATATCTAAGTAGTCGCCAGGGTTCGCAAAATTTGGGTTAATAGATTTGAGTCGGGCTTTTGGTTCTTTGTAGATTACTTGCTTGCTGAGGTTGAAGTATTCATCAACGATACTATCTTGTTTGAGTTGTATTTCTTGTAGTTTTGCAAGTACAATTTTGAAACCGGGCTTAAGGTGAATTCCTCTTTTGATTGGTATTGAACCAATTTTGGCAACATTGACTTCTGGTAGTGGAAAATAAATTTCTTGTATTAAAACTTCATCAAATTCGTAATCTTCAACACCGCTTTCGATTGCTTGTTGTTTGTTCGTTCGGATTCTTTGTTGTTGTGCATTTATTAAAGCGAGGTAGCCAGCTTTGGAAACAATACCACCTGTTTCGATGTTGACGTAGTATGAATCTAAAAGGTAGAAGTTTATAAAGCGAGGAATTTTTGATAAAAAGACCTCATCTTCTTCAGCAAATAAATCTTCAAGTTCGTCCTCGTCAAAATCTTCCTCATCAAAGTCGTCATTAAATTCATCATCAAAATCATCAAAAAAATCATCTTCAAATTCTTCATTGTCATCTACTTCTTCGTATTCTTCAAATCCTAAGCCTTCAACATCGGGTAGAGTTTTGACGTTGAAGCGAGACATAACTCTATTGTTGCCAGATTCGGCTAGGTAAATTGCTTTTTCTCTTTGTAAATCGTAATCGGCTTGTTTAAGGTTCATTTTAAAAAAATAAAATGCGGCATAAAGTAAACCTGCAAAAATTGAACACAGAATAACGGCAAAACTTAAAGTAAAGCCGTGATTTGTTCTTTTTGATTTTAATTTGGTTATTTTAAACAAGCTACCATGATATTTTATGCTAGTTTTGCAATTTGGCAAAATTGTGTATTAACGTAAAAAAGCTTTAATTTTTGTTGATATTGATAAATATTGATTGTTTTTTAACGTGACTGTTTTATAATTTTTTTTGCACTCAGTTTTAAAGTTTTTAGTTTATAAATTGAGTTTTTGCCCCCGTCGTCTAGTGGCCTAGGACACACGGTTTTCATCCGTGCAGCAGGGATTCGAATTCCCTCGGGGGTACCATTCGCCATCTGAGATCACCGCTACGTACCCTACTGGGTGCTTGCGTGTGCCTCGCCTGCTCGCCGCTTCGCGGCTCGCAGACAGCAAAGCTGTCTTGTTTCACAAGACCGTCTTTGCTGTTCAGTTCATGCTTACAGTGATTCATAAGATTAAGTTCATCATGGCTGCTGCTGTAACCAGTCTGCAAGGTAAACTCGCTCAAAAAATCAAAAGGTCTAATAAACTGTACTTCTAACTTTTGGTTAGTAATTTTCCGATTCGAGCCAAATTTTTGGACTAGCTTGTTCATTTCTGAATAATTCTTATTTTTTAGACTGTGATAGGCTCTGTTGCACGATTCTAAAAAGGCCAGCTCTTTTTCGAGCCGATTGTTAGGGTTGGTTTTAATTTTCTTGATTTGAGCCTGTATTTCGGATTTATTCTCAATTAAATTGTTTTTCTTAGACTTGTATTCTTCAAGTGTGATTTCACCTTCTAGTTGTAAATCCAGAAGATTATTAAGCTTAGTCTTGATAGACTCCAAATCTTGCGACCAACCCTGAAGTGCCACTTTAGGGTTGTGTGTATCTTCTTTATCCCAGTCATAAGATTTTTGTTTTAGTTTTTCATAGACTTGATCATCTAGTGCGATTTGAGAGATAAAGCTAGTAATTGGAAATTGCCTCTAGACGTCTCTAACCCATTCGCGCTATTATCTTTGTCATGATCCAGAGATTAGTAGACAATATTTTAAGGCCTTTTGAAAATACCAAAATGGCACTTCAGTACATTGATTCAAGAGGGTATGATAAGGCTGATGTAGAAAAGCTTCTTGATGTTGCAGTGAATCAAGCTAAAAAAAATGGTGATGATAGCCCTGATAGAGAGTCATTGAGGAAGTCGCTTTTTCTTGATCAGGCAGAGACAGAACTTTATAATGCTGTTGAGAAGTCGATGAAAGTTGATCATAATGACCCTAAAATTAGTAAAAAAATGGATGAAGATGAAAAAGAATATCAAGAGATAAGAAATATAAATATGAGGGGTTTTATTGAGTTAATGGGTGGTAACTTAGATTCTGAAGAGAATACAAGAAGTTTAATTCCTAAATTAGTTGGTGAATTTGCAAAGTTGAAGAAAATGATTCACGAACGTTGTGCAAATGAAATCGAGGCAGCAACTAAGAATTTAGAAAATACAAGAGATTGGATTGTTCATACTATGGAAAGAGTGATTTCAAGTTACACTTTGATTCAACCAAATAGTATTTTAGAAGCAGCTGAAGCCCAAAAGGCTTAAATTGTAGAATTGATATCAAAAACCTAGCGCGCCACTTCGTGGCTTGCATCCTTTTGATTTTTTGAGCTGCGTTTTTCATGGCTGAAAGCTGCAGCCGCCATGAAAAACTTCGCACAAAAAATTAGTGAAACATCACAAAAGAGCTGTTTTTATGAAAGAGCCGCTTGCAGCGAGGGCGCTAGCCCGAGCTGTGCGAGCAGCCCGAAGGGCTGCGAGCCTTGGGAAGCTAGGGTATTGGCGATTGCTGATGGCGAATGGTACGGATTTTGGCGCTGCGCTCGAAAATATCTACGTCGCTTCGCTCCTTTCAGAGACTCTGATATAGCGGATTGCTCGTCGCCACTACGTGTCTCCTCGCAATGACGTCATACAGGATCACTCTCGAAATATTTTCGAGCGCGGCGCCAAAATCCGTACCATTCATAAATAAATGATGACTTAAGTCCATCCTGTCTTTTATAGATGTCAAAAAATTTGTAACTAACACTCCCTTGTTTCAACTTGTGAAAGTCCTCTTAAGCTATTTAGAAATTTCTTAATAGCACTTAATAGTATTTGTAGCTAAGCGCTCGATACGCGAAACACTCTTTTTGCTCCAAGTTTTTAGTGACTCAAATTGTATAACATTAATTGTGATAAAATAATAACTGCTATGTCCACGGCAGATATATCAGTTTCTATAGCAAAGAACTTAAACACAATCTCAAGAGAAGAGCCACAAAAGCCTTTGCGTTCTAATGCTATTTACAACCCGTTCAAAAAAGTAGTAGATAATCTTTCAGATTCTGCAATTAGAGATATGCATACGGCTGTTGTAAATAAGTTGGCTAAAGTTCCAAGATTGGTTGATGAATTATTTAACACTGATAAACTTTTTCAGATATTAAACAAAAGGGCTTTCAAAGATTTTGTGGGTTATCATTCACAATTTATGCCGAACAGTGTCGTTGTGAATACAATAATGTGTTTATTTGATGCAAAAGATTATCAAAAGCACACAGACTGTGTATTGAGAGTGTTTATAAAAATCTTTTTAAAGTCGAGGATATTTTAGAACGGGTTTATGAAAAATTTTTTGCAAATGAAGCTAATGGTCGACGTAAAATGAGAGAGTTTTATAATGGTCTGATGGATATTGCTGTTAGAGAGGACGACGCTCATGTTTTTGATTTTCTAGTAACCATCGAGCAGCATGATTATACTCCAGAAAAAGAATATGTAGTTTATAAATTTACTTCATGGGACTTAGATCAAGTACTAAGTCAAGTTAATGATGAAAGTGCAATAGCTGATTATATTAGAGAAACTAATCTTGAACAAAGATTCAAGGATTGATTTTGAGCATTTAATTACTTAGATGCTGTTAACAAATTTTGAGGCGCAATCCGCTTAACAATTCTTAGGCAAATTGCTGAGTCCAAAAAACTTTGCCACCCTGGTCTATAGTGTCACCAACTCCTATATATTTAAAACCGCTACTCATCATATTGCGGTAATGACCAGAAGAGTTTTTCCATGCTCTGACTACTTGCTCTGAGTTTCTTTGTCCCATGGCAATATTTTCTCCTCGCCATCCATTAGTTAGTCTGTGCACCATTTGGTTACGTGCATTCATTCTTTGTGAGCTTAGACGTGCAGTATCTGTAAGATTTTGTTTAACTATCAGTGGTGCTTTTCCTTGTGCCACTCTTAAAGCATTGGTTTGTCTAATGACTTCAAACTCACTTTGTGACAATTTTACGCCATCTGGGTTTGGTACTAATTTATCTAAGTCTGTTGTAAAAGTATTGGGCAACTCGGGACTTAGCGGACCTTGGTTTGGCATGTTGTTGTGATTGCTTGGAGGTCTATTTGAATTATTGTTATTAACAAAATTTGTTTTTGCTATTGGGGGGCTTGTCTGTGCACCAAAATTTTGCCAACTTTGTTGAACTGCTCTGTTTTGTTGGGGATTCGTATGAGAGCGTCGTGCATTAAAACGTCTTGAAAATCTAGGAAATAATCTACCTAATAAAGCTATTTGATTATCCGCAGGGCTTTGAGTATATCTCTGTGCCTCCGATTGCGCTGTTTCAGAGCTTGGCTCAGTAATGTTTTTGATAGCTTTGTTTAAACTAGTTTTATTACTAGAGCTATTTAAATTTAATTTAGCCAAACTTAAATTCATGATTTTTTTGCTATAAATTTCTATAACAAATTTTAATTAAAATTAGGTTAAAGCTTCTGAGTTAATTTCGCAATGTAATTCTGCAAGGCTATTATAAATTTTGATATTAAATTTTGGATTTAATCTTACTTCATAAACTTGATAGTGAGTATTTTCTCTACTTTGACCTACAACAGGTTGTGTACTAAGCCTTAGATTTAATTTAAGCTCGCTTGGAGCAACTGCTACTATCTTTAAAAAGTATTGAGATTCGTTTTCTTTGCACAGCTCTACACTTAATAATCTATTTGGGTCTTTTTCTTCGCAAAACTCAAAACTATCTTTTGTTTCATTAAGCTTTAAATAATGTTTTTTTAAATTTAAAATTGGATTTAAAAAATTTTCAGGTAGATTTATTTTCTGGTTTTCCCTACTAAAACACAAGGCATTTTTAATTTGATCTTGAGAATAATTTTTACCTAAATCTATTTTTATAAAGTCATCAAGAGTTCTAAAAAATTTTTCTATTTCATTTACTGCAGAACTACTTAATTGTCTAATCGTAAAATTCTGATCACTATCTCGACGAAGTCTTAGCTGTTCTCCACTAATAAAAACAGGTGCACATAGATTTTTTTGGTGCTTTCTTCCAATAGTTACTTCGTTATTTCTTTCTAATTCTCTTTTAATTTCTCCTAGGTCTTGCTCGATTCTTCTTTGATTTTCTCTTAGGTCTTGCTCGATTCTTCTTTGATTTTGCCTAATTCTTAACTTTTGTATAATTAGTGTTATTAATGGCAAACGCATAGGTTAAAATAATAGCATGAATATTTCGCTAGGCAATTTCCAACTTCTAGCTTAATTCTTTAGACGAACTCATAGATTCATTGATAATCATAGCTTATTTCAATTTTAAAAACCAAATAAATATATCTAAATTCTAGGTTGAAACCACCAGGTTTTTGGACTCAGGCGTGTTTGATCAGGAGAAATTAGATTCTCCGTCAGCTGCAAAGTTAAATTTTAGTCAACTGGTATCGAGTTGAAGTTCTCTCTGCAAGGCTTCTGCTGGTGTCAACCAATCCAAACATTTCATTGGAACAGTCCTCAGGTTCTCTGCAACTTGATCTAACTCTGCTTGAGTTACATTGCTAAAATCTGTACCTTTTGGATGATACACTCTCAGTTCTTTATTCAGCTGTTCAATTGCTCCTTTCTCATAAGGTGCTGATGGTCTAGTGAAATAAGTTGGAACACCAGTCAGAGCTTTGATGATGGAATGACCAACAAAAGATTTATCATTGTCAGTTGAAAAACTTTTTGTCCAGCTTGTAATCAAATTAGTTTTAATTGCTTCTGTCGTTAGAAATTCAGTCTTGTTTTCAAGTTTGATGAAAAATGGATACCTTGTTTTTCGCTCTCTACCACTGAGGATACAAGCTCTACTGCCAGAACAACCTACGACGAAATTTATTTCCAAATGACCAAATTCTTCTCGAGTATTTGCTTTTTCTGGACGTTCTGAAATACTTACTCGATCATAGATACCATGCTTGGATGATAGCCGGTGATTGCGTTTCCAGTATTTTTTATGTTTGCGGTATCGTTTTAATTTTGGATTAGAGTTGATGAAAATGTATATTGCACTTCTACTAACTTGCAGACCTTTTCGTTTAGCAAGTCTTGAAATTTGTTCTGGACTTCTTCGTTTCTTGAGCTCATCCTTGATAAATTTTTGAATTTCAGGGTCACCAAGGACTGGTTTCTCTCGTTGTATCTTTCTAGAGTCTGCTAATTCTTGAGCTTTTTCTGGATTGTAGATTCCATCTACTGAATTTCTAGCAAGTTCTTGGCTAATTGCTGATTGGCTGAAGCCTAATTGTTCGGCAATAGTTCGCTGGTAGGGCTGAAAATGCAGGATTAGTGCGATATTTCGGCGTTTCTCTAGGGTAAGACGTTTGTAAGTGCTCATATTGGTTGTGGTTTTCACTATTTACAACCTATGAGCACTTCTTTTTGTGTATTAACTTTATTTAAATTAGCTGGTCAGTGGAAACTGCCCTCACCAAGATTTTCAAATTCTTTTGTACTATCAAGTTCCTCTTTAAAGCTGCCATAAAAAGATTCTTGAAAACCATTTTGCCATGGTGAAGCTTTTGAGCTCATTGAACATTTGATCTGATTTGCTTTTAAAAAGTTTTGATACTCTTTTGATTTGTATTTAATTTGTACTCAATGCCTTGATCTGAATGAATCAAATCTGAACTACAGGGGTCGTAGACGGACAAAGGACAAAATAGCCTTTCTAGGTGTGATTCTTAATCTCTAGAGGACTTTTGACCCCCTACAGCGACAAGTCTAAATTGCTATTTTTATTTAGCAGATGGCAAGACCACTATTAATTGAATTTCAAGACGCTTTTTATCATGTCATCTCTCGTGGCTTAAACAGGCAAAAATTATTTTTGGATGAAGATGATTTTGTCTTTTTTCTTTGGCTCCTAAATCAAGCACAAGAAAAATTTGGTTTTATTTGTCATGGCTATTGTTTAATGAATAATCATTATCATCTTTTTCTTCAAACGCCCAATGCAAATTTATCTAAAATAATGAAATTTATTAACGAAAGTTATGCTAGATACTTTCTCAATAAATATCCTAATAGGGATGGTCACGTATTTAAAGGACGCTATAAAAGAAAATTGGTTCAAACTGATTTATATTCACTGCAACTAAGTCGATATATTCACCTTAATCCTGTAAAAGCAGGCATTGTTAAACATCCTCATGAATGGAAGTGGTCTAGTTACAATGCATTTATTGGTTTAACAGCTTCGAATAGATTCCTAAATAAAGAGTGGATTCTGCAGCAATTTTCAAAAAATAAAAAGCAGGCTAAAGAAAAGATGATTGAATATACTTACGAGGATATAAGTTGTTTTTGGAACCCAGATGATTACTCATGTGGCGAGGTGATTTTGGGTTCGAAAGAATTCTTACATCATATTATAAATCAACATATTGATACAAGTAAAATTGACCATAGGATTATTGCAGCATCTGAGTTGAATATATCAAAAAATCAAAAACCTGAATATGTGCTTGGGCAACTTGAGAAGCTTAATTTGGAAGCAAAAATGAAAATGCAAGTTAGTGTTTACTTTCTAAAGCAACATACTAATTTGAGCTTGGCTGAAATTGCTGTTATTTTTGGTAAAAGTTCAAGTGCCGTTTCGAAAATTTTTCTAAGAGTGAAAGGTAAAAGTGAAAGGTAAAATCAGTAATAAAATTAGAAGTCAAATGGATTTGAAATAAATTTTGTCCTTTGAGCGTCTACGACCCCGATAATTCAAATTAGGGTTCTAAGTTCTAATTGAGAATAGGGAAACACGCCCAAGCTCAGATTGCTAAAATTGGGCTGACTTTCGCAAGAGATCTATTATACTCTTGATTTTCCGTTGTTAAAAGACTATATTTAATAATAGTTATGCGCACCTATCAATTAACAATGTTTAATCCTGGAGACACTCTTCAGGATTACAGAAATAGAATTTCTGCTTATTTTGTTAAGCAAGAAAATGATCATACTGTACGAAAAGTGCAAGATCGGCAATTTCCAATTTCTAGCTTAATTCTTTAGACGAACTCATAGATTCATTGATAATCATAGCTTATTTCACTTTTAAAAGAGAGATAAATTTTTCTAAATCATAGGTTGAAACCACCAGGTTTTTGGACTCAGGCGTGTTTGATCAGGAGAAATTAGATTCTCCGTCAGCTGCAAAGTTAAATTTTAGTCAACTGGTATCGAGTTGAAGTTCTCTCTGCAAGGCTTCTTCTGGTGTCATCCAATCCAAACATTTCATTGGAACAGTCCTCAGGTTCTCTGCAATTTGATCTAACTCTGCTTGAGTTACATTGCTAAAATCTGTTCCTTTTGGATGATACACTCTCAGTTCTTTATTCAGCTGTTCAATTGCTCCTTTCTCATAAGGTGCTGATGGTCTAGTGAAATAAGTTGGAACCCCAGTCATAGCTTTGATGATGGAATGACCAACAAAAGATTTATCATTGTCGGTTGAAAAGCTTTTAACCCAATCTAGAATTAGATTGTTTTTAATTGCTTCTGTCGTTAGAAATTCAGTCTTGTTTTCAAGTTTGATGAAAAATGGATACCTTGTTTTTCGCTCTCTACCACTGAGGATACAAGCTCTACTGCCAGAACAACCTACGACAAAATCTATTTCCAAATGACCAAATTCTTCTCGAGTATTTGCTTTTTCTGGACGTTCTGAAATACTTACTCGATCATAGATACCATGCTTGGATGCTAGCCGGTGATTGCGTTTCCAGTATTTTTTATGTTTACGGTATCGTTTTAATTTTGGATTAGAGTTGATGAAAATGTATATTGCACTTCTACTAACTTGCAGACCTTTTCGTTTAGCAAGTCTTGAAATTTGTTCTGGACTTCTTCGTTTCTTGAGCTCATCCTTGATAAATTTTTGAATTTCAGGGTCACCAAGGACTGGTTTCTCTCGTTGTATCTTTCTAGAGTCTGCTAATTCTTGAGCTTTTTCTGGATTATAGGTCCCCTCTACTGAATTTCTAGCAAGTTCTTGGCTAATTGCTGATTGGCTGAAGCCTAATTGTTCGGCAATAGTTCGCTGGTAGGGCTGAAAATGCAGGATTAGTGCGATATTTCGGCGTTTCTCTAGGGTAAGACGTTGGTAAGTGCTCATATTGGTTGTGGTTTTCACTATTTACAACCTATGAGCACTTCTTTTTGTGTATTAACTTTATTTAAATTAGCTGGTCAGTGGAAACTGCCATCAATTAAATACTCTTGTCAACAAATATTGTCCTGAACATGCAAAACAAAAAATTCAAAAAATAATTAATCAAATCAGAATTAATGACTGTAAGGATTTTTGTATTACACAAATTAATGATGAAGATTCTGCTAATAAAATTGCTTTAGCTTTTTTCGAGATTCTTGTTAGCATCGTAAATGACGCAGATAGACTAAACATCGGACAAGAAATTTTAGGTTTTGCAAAAGAATTGTTGTTTTTAACTCTAGATGATCCTAAAAAAACTGTTTCAGAATATCTTTTTAAACCAAAGATAGTTTTAGAAGCTCGATACAATCAAAACAATAGAAATTTTGAACTGCGTAGATATTGGGTAGACACTAATGAGCTCCCAGTGAGATTTATGAATAAAGGCTTTGTTCATCGAACTTCAGAATTATCAAGAGATTTTGCTCGTTATATATGCCAAGATGAGAACTTAGAACAAGTCTTAGGATATTTGGACAGCTTAATTACTCATATTAATAGTAATGAATTAGATTTGACCAACATTAAACATCCATTAGTTATGGAACTAGAAAATCTATTTTATTTACTGGATCAAGCTATTCGATCTAAAGAACCAGTCACGCTAAAAAAAGTTGAAAATATTTTTACTGAAGCTAATAATAATCCTAACCCTTTCATAGTTTTTAAAAATCCAGAACAAATAATAAAAAAATTAAAATCTCTGGTTAATGACAATGCTACTAAATATATGATCGCTCACCAGAGAGATTGTCTTGAACTACAGGGGTCTTAGACGGACACAGGACACAAGTTAGTGTTTACGTTCTTAAGCAACATACTAATTTGAGCTTGGCTCAAATTGCTGTTATTTTTGGTAAAAGTTCAAGTGCCGTTTCGAAAATTTTTCAAAGAGTGAAAGGTAAAATCAGTAATAAAATTAGAAGTCAAATGGATTTGAAATAAATTTTGTCCTTTGACCGTCTACGACCCCGATAATTTAATTTAAAGGTTAAGGAGCATAGAACTACAGGGGTCGTAGACGGACACAGGACACAAGTTAGTGTTTACGTTCTTAAGCAACATACTAATTTGAGCTTGGCTGAAATTGCTGTTATTTTTGGTAAAAGTTCAAGTGCCGTTTCGAAAATTTTTCAAAGAGTGAAAGGTAAAATCAGTAATAAAATTAGAAGTCAAATGGATTTGAAATAAATTTTGTCCTTTGACCGTCTACGACGCTGATAAATCTGTTGCTAATGTCACATGGTTAAATGTAATTGCTTTTTGGGTCTCTACCTTTCAATTTTTAGAGTAATCAAAAGCAAATTCGAGAAGTGAAGGTCATAGTAATCATCAGTGTTTCAATAATTAAATTAAGAGTAATTATGCCTAGTGTATAGAATTTACTAGGCACTTAGCTATATGGATATGACTAATATAAAATAAAAGTCACGTATTAAACATTAAAAGAAAAAGCCAAATTAATCCAAAAATGAATCGAACTGGATTAGGTTCTTGGTACCCATCAAAAATAATAAACCCAGCACTTAAATAGGCCAATATTTTAGCAATGATTTCAATTAAAATGGGTTTCTTTTCAAAAATAGTGCCCAAGAATTGAAAAAATTTTACTATTAGAGCTATAAATACCAATGAAAAAAATACTAATATTGACTGTACATAGTCTCCAAAAGTTAGGTTAAAATTTTCATAGTATTCATCGTCAATATAATAGAATTCATCAAAATATCTCATGATACTTAGAACTTTATACCATATTCTTAAAATAGAGAAAAGCGAAATATCCGAATGTCACTAGGTCAAGAATTAACCATCTTGACTTTGGGAAATGAATGGGCGATAAGGGGTTAAATATAATGCCGATTATGATTAAAGCTAGTGTTTCGGAAGTTGGTTTTGACCCCTTGTGAGTTTATAAATAGAATAATTATGGTTATAAATATTAACCATCTTAGAACTATTAGGGTCGTAGACGGACACAGGACACAAGTTAGTGTTTACTTTCTAAAGCAACATACTAATTTGAGCTTGGCTCAAATTGCTGTTATTTTTGGTAAAAGTTCAAGTGCCATTTCGAAAAATTTTCAAAGAGTGAAAGGTAAAATCAGTAATAAAATTAGAAGTCAAATGGATTTGAAATAAATTTTGTCCTTTGACCGTCTACGACCCCGATAATTCTTCTTTTTGTGTATTAACTTTCTTTAATTTAGCTGGTCACTGGAAACTGCCAAATTTGTTTGATATTTCTTTTAGTGCAAGCACAAAGGCTTTTGTGAGCACTCCGCGGCTAACGCCAAAAAGGCGAGCAACGATCATCTCTAATTGATTAGCAGCCTCACTACCACCTTTTTTAATAAGTTCTAACAATTTTGAAGGCTTAATTTTGATCCAAGAAACAGGAAAAACCTTGTCGAATTCATGAACTTTTAGAGAGCCAAGGACAGTTAATATTTTATTACCTTCATTGTCATCACTTGCTTGAAGGTATGTATTGGCTAAAACTCCACTAGGATCTTCTACAATAGGTGCAAGCATTCTTGTCTGATTATTTCTAGCAAGTTCAGTTAACTTTCCATTTTCTAAATTAGGAGGTTCTAGGTCAAATTTAGTACCTGGGATTTGTTGTAATTGCTGGACATTTTCAGGCATAACAAAATTAATATTTCCAGTTGAATCATCAAGTCCTGCGACATCTAAGTTTTTTGAATTAATAATATTAGTTGGTACTGTCTCGTGATCAATTAACATAATCCCTCATATCTCTATTTAAGAGTATATCATATTCAAGAAAAAAAAGATTTAGGGCAATTTCCAATTTCTAGCTTAATTCTTTAGACGAACTCATAGATTCATTGATAATCATAGCTTATTTCAATTTTAAAAGAAAGATAAATTTTTCTAAATCATAGGTTGAAACTACAGGGGTCGTAGACGGACAAAGGACAAAATAGCCTTTCTAGGTGTGATTCTTAATCTCTAGAGGGCTTTTAAACTATTAGGGTCCTAGACGGACACAGGACACAAGATAGTGTTTACGTTCTTAAGCAACATACTAATTTGAGCTTGGCTCAAATTGCTGTTATTTTTGGTAAAAGTTCAAGTGCCGTTTCGAAAATTTTTCAAAGAGTGAAAGGTAAAATCAGTAATAAAATTAGAAGTCAAATGGATTTTAAATGAATTTTGTCCTTTGACCGTCTACGACCCCGGTAATTTTGAAAAAACTTAGCAGGTGATGTTTTTAAAACAGTATGAATTCTATCTTTGTTGTAATAGTTAATAGTTTGATGAATAGCTTCAATTAACTCACCAAGATTTTCAAATTCTTTTGTACTATCAAGTTCCTCTTTAAAGCTGCCATAAAAAGATTCTTGAAAACCATTTTGCCATGGTGAAGCTTTTGAGCTCATTGAACATTTGATCTGATTTGCTTTTAAAAAGTTTTGATACTCTTTTGATTTGTACTCACTGCCTTGATCTGAATGAATCAAATCTGGAGTTTGACCAGTACGTTGTATTGAATCAAGCAGAGCCTCTTTAATCATGCTTGCTGTGTGCCTTCTGGATACCTGCCAGCCAACTATCTCTCGTGTAAAAAGGTCTATGACTGTTGCTAAGTAAACAAATTTTCCTTCAAATGGTATGTAAGGAAAATCACTTGCGTAAACAGTTCTTGGAGCAATTACAGTAAGGTCTTTGATTAAATTTGAGTGAGAACTATGATCCTTGCCTAAATCTCTTTTCTTCTTTGGTTTTCGTTTTGATTTAATTGGATAAAGATTAAATTTCTGTTTTATCCTATGAACTTTTTGCTTACTAACACTTAGATTTAAAGCTATTCTTTCAGTTCCATAAGCTGGATGTTGTTTCATTACTGTGACAACGGTGGAGAAAAATTCTAAATCTCTTGCTGGAAGTTTGTGATCATAGTAGATGCTTGATCTTGAAATTTGTACTAGCTCTGTTAAAAAAGTTTTGTTTAAAGTTTTACATAAATATTTTTCAACTAAATCTCTTTTTTTTTCTTGCTAAGATCAAGAGTAATTTTGCCAACAAGCTCTTTTAGAGCTTTGTTTTCTCGTCTTAAGCGACTCATTTCAAGTGCTGAGCTGTCAGTATTTGTTTTTGAGCTTAGCCTGTTGTAAATAGTTTTAGTACTAATACCAAACTCTGCTGCTACTTCTGTTACTCTCTCACCATCTTTGACTCGCTTTAATATGTCAGACCAATTCTCTTCGCTTACTTTTACACCTTTCATTGCAATCCTCCTTAGACTTACTTGTTTAATATATCAAGAGGGGATCAGTAGTTATGCAGATTATTGCAGCACTAGTGAATCTGAAAATGGGATTTTAAAAAATTAATTGAGCATAAAAACACATTTAAGCTCTCATAAACAAACTCAGCTTTACTTTCGCAAAAGATCTAATATGTATAAGTAATGTCTGGGGTGTCAGGAAGCATATTTTAGCTACCTAGTATTTTTATTCCAGAGTATTGTTTTGCAATTTGATCTCTTGATAAAGCCATAATCTGCGAACCAAATTGTTTCGTGTTAGGCATTCGACCTTGTTTTTGAGCTTTTTTAATCTCTTTTTCATATGCTGCTTTTAAATCTGATTGTTTTTTTAATCCTCTATACTTTTGGGTTCTAAAACCTAATTCGTAGTGAGTGGCATGTTCATTCCAGTCAGCTTCCACTTGTACTCGACCTTTAAACTCTTTGTCTTTAATCGAAATCTCAATAGGGATTTGATAGAGTTTTTCTTTTAGATTAGTAAACTCATCGCTTAGAATATCCTCGATTTCTATAAACATCTTAGGCTGTGGTTTCTTGGCTCCAAGCCAACCAAAGAACCATCCGTTACCATACTGAGAGAATGGAGAGTTAGCATTGTATTCACCACAGTAATCATGGACTTTGCTGTTTTTCATTCTCATTGGATTAATCTGAATTGATCCTAATTCTTCACCATTAGCTTCTATTCTAAAAATATCCATTCCTGTACTTGAATCGTGCTCTTTATGAAGAGTTGCTTCTAGCTCTGAACCGTTTTTCTTTTTGAGTTTGACTTTACCAGTAGCAAAACCACTCCCATCCTTATTCATAAGAGGTTCTTGTTTGACTACTTTCTTCCATTTCTTAAGACCACTTTTCGGTAGGAACATTGTTGAGCAACCAACTTCTTCCGTATCAGCTTTATCACCTTTAGCTAATTCTTCTTGAATAAACTGATCACACTTTCTTGAAGACCAAGCATCTGGATTATTGTGGTCTTGTAGTTCAAAACCTTTTCTATAAAACATAGAGCCACTGTTGTAACTGGTTACTATCTGCAATCCTTGGAACTTCACGCCTTGTGATCTTTCTAGTTCTTGCATCCTATCTGAGATAATTTGCATAAAGACATCTAAAGTTTTGGAGTATCTATTAGGATATCTGTTTACGTTAAACTCGCCTATGATTTTGGCTTGCTTTTTTTTCTTGCCCGCAAAACCATTAAATGGTGATCTTGACCAGATTTTGCTACCAAGAGAAGAACGTTTTTTGGTATCTTTATCTTCAGTAACAACTTTCAGTGATCTAAACGCAATGACTTCATTATCAACAACAAGTTTATAAATCTCAAGCCCATCTTTTTCTTGAACTCTTCTAACTTCAACATTTACTTTTTGACCTTTTTCTTTATCTAAGATTTGAGTGTGACCAACAACATCCCCATCTAGAGTAAAGTAAGACTTGAGATGTCCAAAATTAATTACTTTTGCATAGTTAGGGTTTTTGTGAAAGTTGGGATTAGCTTTAATTGGTGATCCATGTGCAATACCATTAGCTCGCTGATTATGCTCAACTGGTCGCGAAGCACTAGGTCCGTTTATTGCAGGTATCGAGGATAAAGACATTAATCCGTTATACATAATAGCCATTGTGGCAATAATTTGTCAATACTTAAGGGCTATAGGTACTCTTACCTATGACTGATTTGGAGATGAATATCAATTTGATAAAATAATATACTTTCTATATGAGTATGATAGTAAATTTATCAGGCATAGAAAGACACAGAAAACTTGATTTTAAGCCAAATACAAGTGATCAGGAATTAATTGCAAGTGCAAAGAAGCTTATAAATTTTAGAGCGGGTCACAAGTTTGTTACTCCAGAGGGTAAGCAGTTTACTGCAACCGAAGCCGGGAAATTTAACATCGTTGTTGATACGAGAAATGGAAGAACTTATAGGCTCATAGGTAACCAAATTGTTTTTAAACCTGGAGAGGATACTAAAATAGCTAAAGCTCTAGCTGAAAATTTAAAAAAAGTTTTGGGCCTTATACTGAAGGCAATATTTTTATAGATAGTCCAGGATCATCTTCAAAATCAGATGGTGTAATTTTAATTAGAAGTAAGCAATCCACTTTGAGAGAAGAATGTGATAACTCTCTCATTGTTGATAGTCCTAATCATTGGGGAAGAGAAGCTTCAAATAACCGAGTGTTTAACAGCCCGCACCTGAAAGTTAGACTAAGTCACTACTGTAATGTCTCTAACTCTGGTGGTACTGCTCAGAAAAAAGCTGTTGTTGATAACTCTGATGAAGTGAATCTTACTGATTCGCAAGGAGCTCATGTCGTAAGCTGTGATAATTTTGACGCGGAAAATAGTCCAAGTTTAAGAGCAGTTTTTTGTTCTAGTAGTTCAAGAGTCGTAAATAGTAAAGGAGCAAATTTAAACGGCGCAAATTCATCTACTATTATTGATAGCCCAGGACTAAGTTCAACTGGCTCTACTGATATAGAGCTAGCTTCATGTGCTAGAGCAAGGATATATCATTCCAACCAAGTGAGAGCAAGTAATTCACCAGAGTCTAAAATAGTACATTCAGAAAGAGTGGAGTTGTCTGATTCAAAGAGAGCTATGATAGTTGCTAGCTATCTAACAAAAGTAATTAGAAGTGGTGGAACTATGGTAGATAGAAGTCCAAAAGCGCATGCTGAAGATAGTCCTGGAACCAAATTTATTACAAGTCCTGGAAGTTCGGTAATTAGAAGTCCAAATACAGTAAGTGACAATTCTGACAACTCAGTAATAATTGAAAGTCCAAATACACTTACAAGAGATGCTTCTGAGCTTGAAATTAAGAAAAGCCCAAATACTACTGCAATTGATAGTATAGGATCAAAAGTTACAGAAAGTTCAAATATACACTTGGAGTCATCACCTTATTCGGAAGTCACTAAAGAACAAGATTTACACGTAATAAATAATCATTATTATGGTACGGATAAAGCGAAATCTAATCAAGGTAGCAGAGGTAGGAAAAAACTTCTGGCTGCTTAAGTTTTATTAGCTATAGTAAATTTCTACAGTGATGACGATTTAAAACATGCCATTATCTTCCATACGAGCACCGATAATTCTATTTTGGGTACACCACTGATTCACATCCCAAAGCAAACCCAAGAAGGTACCATGAATTCTGAAATTGAGGCTGAACTACAGGGGTCGTAGACGGACAAAGGACAAAATAGCCTTTCTAGGTGTGATTCTTAATCTCTAGTGGACTTTTGACCCCCTACAGCGATAAGTCTAAATTGCTATTTTTATTTAGCAGATGGCAGGACCACTATTAATGTTGGAAACTACAGGGGTCGTAGACGGACACAGGACACAAGATAGTGTTTACTTTCTTAAGCAACATACTAATTTGAGCTTGGCTCAAATTGTTGTTATTTTTGATCCCCTCTTGATATATTAAACAAGTAAGTCTAAGGAGGATTGCAATGAAAGGTGTAAAAGTAAGCGAAGAGAATTGGTCTGACATATTAAAGCGAGTCAAAGATGGTGAGAGAGTAACAGAAGTAGCAGCAGAGTTTGGTATTAGTACTAAAACTATTTACAACAGGCTAAGCTCAAAAACAAATACTGACAGCTCAGCACTTGAAATGAGTCGCTTAAGACGAGAAAACAAAGCTCTAAAAGAGCTTGTTGGCAAAATTACTCTTGATCTTAGCAAGGAAAAAAAGAGATTTAGTTGAAAAATATTTTTGTAAAACTTTAAACAAAACTTTTTAACAGAGCTAGTACAAATTTCAAGATCAAGCATCTACTATGATCACAAACTTCCAGCAAGAGATTTAGAATTTTTCTCCACCGTTGTCACAGTAATGAAACAACATCCAGCTTATGGAACTGAAAGAATAGCTTTAAATCTAAGTGTTAGTAAGCAAAAGTTCATAGGATAAAACAGAAATTTAATCTTTATCCAATTAAATCAAAACGAAAACCAAAGAAGAAAAGAGATTTAGGCAAGGATCATAGTTCTCACTCAAATTTAATCAAAGACCTTACTGTAATTGCTCCAAGAACTGTTTACGCAAGTGATTTTACTTACATACTATTTGAAGGAAAATTTGTTTACTTAGCAACAGTCATAGACCTTTTTACACGAGAGATAGTTGGCTGGCAGGTATCCAGAAGGCACACAGCAAGCATGATTAAAGAGGCTCTGCTTGATTCAATACAACGTACTGGTCAAACTCCAGATTTGATTCATTCAGATCAAGGCAGTGAGTACAAATCAAAAGAGTATCAAAACTTTTTAAAAGCAAATCAGATCAAATGTTCAATGAGCTCAAAAGCTTCACCATGGCAAAATGGTTTTCAAGAATCTTTTTATGGCAGCTTTAAAGAGGAACTTGATAGTACAAAAGAATTTGAAAATCTTGGTGAGTTAATTGAAGCTATTCATCAAACTATTAACTATTACAACAAAGATAGAATTCATACTGTTTTAAAAACATCACCTGCTAAGTTTTTTCAAAATCATCAGAAGTTAAAAATGCAAGCTTAGAAATTGTTGTTTTGAAAAGTTAGGGGTTGACATTTTTGGTAAAAGTTCAAGTGCCGTTTCGAAAATTTTTCTAAGAGTGAAAGGTAAAAAGTGAAAGGTAAAATCAGTAATAAAATTAGAAGTCAAATGGATTTGAAATAAATGATGTCCTTTGAGCGGCTATGACCCCGGTAATTCAAATTAGGGTTCTAAGTTCTAATTGAGATTAAGGAAACACGCCCATGCTCAGATTGCTAAAATTGGGCTGACTTTCGCAAGAGATCTATTATACTCTTTATTTTCCGTTGTTAAAAGACTATACTTAAATAATAGTTATGCACACCCATCAATTAACAATGTTTAATCCTGGAGACACTCTTCAGGATTACAGAAATAAATTTCTGATTATTTTGAAGAGCAAGAAAATAATCATACTGTACGAAAAGTGCAAGATCAATTAAATACTCTTGTCAACAGATATTGTCCTGACCATGCAAAACAAAAAATTCAAGAAACAATTAATCAAATCAGAATTAATGACCGTAAGGATTTTTGTTTTACACAAATTGATGATGAAGATTCTGCTAATAAAATTGCTTTAGCTTTTTCAGAGATTCTTTTTAGCATCGTAAATGTCGCAGATACACAAAACATACTACAAGAAATTTTAGGTTTTGCAAAAGAATTGTCGTTTTTAACTCTAGATGATCCTAAAAAAACTGTTTCAGAATATCTTTTTAAACCAAAGATAGTTTTAGAAGCTCGATACAATCAAAAAAATAGAAATTTTGAACTGCGTAGATATTGGGAAGACACTAATGAGCTCCCAATGAGATTTATGGACAATGTCAACCCCTAACTTTTCAAAACAACAATTTCTAAGCTTGCATTTTTAACTTCTGATGATTTTGAAAAAACTTAGCAGGTGATGTTTTTAAAACAGTATGAATTCTATCTTTGTTGTAATAGTTAATAGTTTGATGAATAGCTTCAATTAACTCACCAAGATTTTCAAATTATTTTGTACTATCAAGTTCCTCTTTAAAGCTGCCATAAAAAGATTCTTGAAAACCATTTTGCCATGGTGAAGCTTTTGAGCTCATTGAACATTTGATCTGATTTGCTTTTAAAAAGTTTTGATACTCTTTTGATTTGTACTCACTGCCTTGATCTGAATGAATCAAATCTGGAGTTTGACCAGTACGTTGTATTGAATCAAGCAGAGCCTCTTTAATCATGCTTGCTGTGTGCCTTCTGGATACCTGCCAGCCAACTATCTCTCGTGTAAAAAGGTCTATGACTGTTGCTAAGTAAACAAATTTTCCTTCAAATGGTATGTAAGTAAAATCACTTGCGTAAACAGTTCTTGGAGCAATTACAGTAAGGTCTTTGATTAAATTTGAGTGAGAACTATGATCCTTGCCTAAATCTCTTTTCTTCTTTGGTTTTCGTTTTGATTTAATTGGATAAAGATTAAATTTCTGTTTTATCCTATGAACTTTTTGCTTACTAACACTTAGATTTAAAGCTATTCTTTCAGTTCCATAAGCTGGATGTTGTTTCATTACTGTGACAACGGTGGAGAAAAATTCTAAATCTCTTGCTGGAAGTTTGTGATCATAGTAGATGCTTGATCTTGAAATTTGTACTAGCTCTGTTAAAAAAGTTTTGTTTAAAGTTTTACATAAATATTTTTCAACTAAATCTCTTTTTTTTTCTTGCTAAGATCAAGAGTAATTTTGCCAACAAGCTCTTTTAGAGCTTTGTTTTCTCGTCTTAAGCGACTCATTTCAAGTGCTGAGCTGTCAGTATTTGTTTTTGAGCTTAGCCTGTTGTAAATAGTTTTAGTACTAATACCAAACTCTGCTGCTACTTCTGTTACTCTCTCACCATCTTTGACTCGCTTTAATATGTCAGACCAATTCTCTTCGCTTACTTTTACACCTTTCATTGCAATCCTCCTTAGACTTACTTGTTTAATATATCAAGAGGGGATCATAAAGACCTTGTTCATCGAACTTCAGAATTATCAAGAGATTTTGCTCGTTATATATGCCAAGATGAGAACTTAGAACAAGTCTTAGGATATTTGGACAGCTTAATTACTCATATTAAAAGTAATGATTTAGATTTTAACGACATTAAACAACCATTAGTTATGGAACTAGAAAATCTATTTTATTTACTGGATCAAGCTATTCGATCTAAAGAACCAGTCACGCTAAAAAAAGTTGAAAATATTTTTACTGAAGCTAATAATAATCCTAACCCTTTCATAGTTTTTAAAAATCCAGAACAAATAATAAGAAAATTAAAATCTCTGTTTAATGACAATGCTACTAAATATATGATCGCTCACCAGAGAGATTGTCTTGAACTACAGGGGTCGTAGACGGACACAGGACACAAGTTAGTGTTTACTTTCTAAAGCAACATACTAATTTGAGCTTGGCTCAAATTGCTGTTATTTTTGGTAAAAGTTCAAGTGCCGTTTCGAAAATTTTTCAAAGAGTGAAAGGTAAAATCAGTAATAAAATTAGAAGTCAAATGGATTTGAAATAAATTTTGTCCTTTGAGCGTCTATGACCCCGATAATTCCAGTTACCGCCTCGCCAGAGCAGTGGCTCTGTCTCGGCTGGCTTGCAGTGAGCGCCGAGCTAAGGGAAAGTGGTTGCTGTAACCCCAAATATATTCTGGGTTTTTCTTCCTTGTTTTAAGCAAAGGCGTCTCTGGGCTGTTGCACAGGCAGGTCTTGATTCTTCAACTCAAAAGTGTTGCACTTGCCTCAAGAGAAAGACCTGACTGTAAGCCCTGAGACACTTTGCGGATAAAAACTAAAGGGTTCCAACAAGGAACGAAGTGACGAGGCGGTAGTGATACTTTAATCTTTAAAGTACGCTGCTCTCTATCTCTAGAGTCAAAAAGGGTGAGCTTCTACAATCGTGTATTACCCTTCTATCTTGTTCTAATACTAATACTGAGTGTAAATTTACGTAAAAACGCAAATTTCCCAGTAAGGATGCACTGAAAAATAATTTCGTATAAATTCCTCTTTAAAGCTAGTCTATGATTGAGTTTGATGTTAAAATCAGTACATGCAAAGCACCTTCTTAGACATAGTAAATACAGGCAAAAACCCAACAAAAGCCGCTAAATTCCTTGAAGAAATAGACAAAGTTATACCTTGGTACCGAATTAATAAGGTTTTAAAGAAATGGAAGGACTCCGATCTTGGCAGAAAAGGCTACAGACCTGAAACTATGTTTCGTATGTCTTTACTGAAAGATTTCTATGGCTTGAGTGATTATGATACTGAAGAACAAATTAATGATCGTCTTTCATTTCGTAAATTTATGCAGCTAGGCGTAGACGAAACGTCCCCTGATGAAACAAGTCTCTGTAAATTTAGAGCTTGGTTAACACAAAACAACAAACAAGAAGAACTGTTCAAAATCGTCAATCGCTATCTAAATGATCAAGGTTGTTTTGTCAAAAGGGTGCTTTGATTGATGCAACTATTATTGAAGCTCCAATAAATAAAAGCAATGGTAAAAAAGAATGGGTTGATAAAGATGCTAGTTCCACTAAAAAAGGATCAACCTGGTATCGTGGTTACAAGGCTCACATGGGTTTAGATTTTGGCTCAAACTTAATTGCTGACATAGTTACAACAACAGCTAAAGTTGCTGATACTGTCATCTTTGACCTACTGCTTCCAGCTTATGCAAAAGCGGTTCTTGCGGACAAAGGTTACTACAGCCAGGAACGGAAACGAGAGTTACGAAGAAGTGGAATTTTTTGTGGAATCTTGGATAAAGCAGCACGAGGTAGAAAACTTTCAAACTCTCAAAAGAAACGTAACAAAAAATTATCATCAGTCAGAGCCTATGTTGAACATCCGTTCAACGCAATAAAGAATTGGTTTAAATTTAGGAAAACCCGTTATGTTGGAATTATAAAAAATTCTGCTCAAATATTCATGCTAGCTACACTTTACAATCTTCATAGAGTTAGAAAGATCTTAGAACCAGAACCATACTTTGCATGATTTTAGGGAGTAGTGTATCTAAAAAGCCCTGAAAATAAGGAATATATCAAAATTAAGCAAGTTTTAGGTAGCTAAAAGAGCTAGAAACAGGCATTTCTATTACTTCACAAGAAAATTCTTTAATTTTCAGTGCATCCGTAAGTACTTTACTAAGTTATTCTATAATCAATAGAACTAAATATGAAAGCAGAAATAGTTGAATCTTTAACAAATGATTTTGAAGCTCATGCTCAAAGCACAGATGATGGAATAGAGTTCTGGTTAGCCAGAGACTTACAACATCTTCTTGGTTATGGGGAATGGCGGAATTTTATTAACGTAATTACTAAAGCAAAGGTTTCTTGTGAAACTAGTGATAGAGCGGTTTCTGATCATTTTGTTGACGTCAACAAAACGATCAAAATGCCTAGGGGAGCGGAGAAAGAAGTGCCTGATATTATGCTTACCAGGTATGCTTGTTACTTAATCGCTCAGAATGGTGACCCAAAAAAAGAGCCTGTAGCTTTTGCCCAAACTTATTTTGCATTACAAACTCGTAAATTAGAAATATTGGCTAAAAGAATAGAAGAGTCTGAAAGATTATCAGCTCGTAAAAAACTAAGTGAAACTGAAAAAGAATTGTCAGGAGTAATTTTTGAACAAACAGGAAGTGATAGAAATTTTGCTCTGATACGGAGTAAAGGTGATGCTGCTCTTTTTGGCTACTCAACTCAAAAGATGAAAGAAAAATGGCAAGTACCTAAATCTAAACCTCTTGCTGACTTTGCACCAACTATAATTCTTAAAGCAAAAGACTTTGCTACTGAGATTACTATATTTAATGCTAAAGAAAAAAATCTAAGTACAGAAGCTAGTATCTCAAATGAGCATGTGGTAAATAACAAAACTGTAAGAAAAACCTTACTAGAAAGAGGTATTAAACCGGAAAACTTAGAGCCAGAAGAAGATATTAAAAAGCTCGAACGTAGAATGAACTCTGATGCCAAGAAAAGTTTAAAAACAACAAAATCAATCCGTTCTTGAAGTCCATAGTTACCGGCGTCTAGTTAGGGCTGTATTGTGGCTTAATGATTAATACTTCTCAAACCAGAATAAATCGCGGTTTCACCATCTTGTTTTATAAACTCAACAGATATATCTACAAGAAAATCACTTGGTTTTAACGGTTCAGAAACACCTATGGGTTTTCCTAAATAAACTTTACCTTGATTAGGATTAGAATTAGCTACATCAAAAAACAGATTTTGTTTAGGTAAATATAGAAAACTATGATCCTCAAAACTTTTACCATTATCCTATGAGACAGAGCCTTCAACCATATAAGAGTCGATACCAACACTGTTTAAAACATACGGCAATTTCCAATTTCTAGCTTAATTTAGAGGTTAAGGAGCATAGAACTACAGGGGTCGTAGACGGACACCGGAGACAAGTTAGTGTTTACGTTCTTAAGCAACATACTAATTTGAGCTTGGCTCAAATTGTTGTTATTTTTGCTAAAAGTTCAAGTGCCGTTTCGAAAATTTTTCAAAGAGTGAAAGGTAAAATCAGTAATAAAATTAGAAGTCAAATGGATTTGAAATAAATGATGTCCTTTGAGCGTCTACGACCCCGATAATTTCAGACATAAGTGCATTGCTTCAATTGCATTTCTAGCAGCTTGAAAAACAGATGGTGCCTCATGATTAGCAACACTAGCTAATTCTTGCTTAAGCTTTTTAGGGTACTAATATTTGATCTTTGTGGCTGTAGTTTATCCATGCATTAAATTGAGTTTTAGTTATATTAAAGCACCCATAAACATTTCTTGCACTATAGTGGCTTGTGGGTTTACCAAAGCAGCAAGTCTACTTTGAATATCAAGTTCAGAAGGAGAAGATACGACTTCAAGCTTGCCGCGACTTCTGTGTTCTATATTATTTAGATAATAAATGTCTCTTGGTGTATAGTCTTTTTCTTTAGGATGTTTACCCCATGGGATATCTCTATCTATTCTAAAAACTTTGCTTTTTTTTTGTTTAAGCTCTGGAACTAAGTTACATAGCTTGTCCATAAACTCTGATAAAGGCCTGTAGGTATGACCTCTGAGTGTGACAAAATCAGACTCTGGAGCTAGGGAAATTGCATATACTTGTGGGTTTCTGTCAGGTTTAGCACTAATTAGCCTAATACCACTATCGTCTTTAACAGTTTGGCAAACTCTAAGCAAAGCTAACTCACCTTTATTCTCAAAAGTGTCACGTGCAACATTAGCTACTTCATCTTTAGTCTTTAAAGCATAGCTAAGATTGACACTTGCATTTGTATAAACTTTGATCTCTTGTTTCATAAATTGATTATTTGTTCCAATAAACTGTAGTATGCAGATGATAGCATATTGAATCTTTTCTCGACATAGATTTTTACCAAACTAAGCGATTTTACCTATATACTTATCATCACGAAAAAATCACTTTACTTTACCTAAAACTACAGGGGTCGTAGACGGACAAAGGACAAAATAGCCTTTCTAGGTGTGATTCTTAATCTCTAAAACTACAGGGGTCGTAGACGGACAAAGGACAAAATAGCCTTTCTAGGTGTGATTCTTAATCTCTAGAGGACTTTTGACCCCCTACAGCGACAAGTCTAAATTGCAATTTTTATTTAGCAGATGGCAAGACCACTATTAATGTTGGAAACTACAGGGGTCGTAGACGGACACAGGACACAAGATAGTGTTTACGTTCTTAAGCAACATACTAATTTGAGCTTGGCTGAAATTGGTGTTATTTTTGGTAAAAGTTCAAGTACCGTTTCGAAAATTTTTCAAAGAGTGAAAGGTAAAATCAGTAATAAAATTAGAAGTCAAATGGATTTGAAATGAATTTTGACCTTTGAGCGTCTATGACCCCGGTAATTCCATACTTGAAACCACAGTTGATATTATGTTATCATCTATCTATGCAAATACAAACTGAAAGTGCCTTAGCTAGCGAAGTCAATAGGGTTGCGGATCAATTCCCTGGCAATAATAATGATGCCAGCCGATTACCTGATAGCAATGAACAGCTGAAAAGCATAAGAGAGCTTTTAGAACCTACTAAATCAAAAGCAGATGTAGAAGCTCTTAGAGATGGTTTACTACATTTCATAGGACAAGCCTCTCCAATCAGTGGTAATGGTTCTGGTGAATTAGTAGCTAAGCTAGAGAGTTTTTTAAGACAAGTTGTTTCACCTTTAGCTAATTTTCAGATAGGTAAACTATTTAAAGCATATTTACCAGAGAGTTCTCGCACACCAGATTCTCACTCTAGTGTTGTGACTAATGTGGATGAAGCTTTTACTACCATGCAAGGTTTATTGGGAGAGGATATGGAAGCTCTCACAAATAGATATCAGACTAAATATGCAGATATAGTCTCAAGGCTTAACACAATTAGAACTATTGATGACTCTCAAGCTAAAAACTCAGAAGGTTCTGATGATTACTATAAGTGGCTTGACTTTGACTATCTCAAAAGTATAAATAGTGACTTCAATAAACCCACTGCAGCAAAGATGAAATCTCAAGGCTTGAATTCAGCTTTAGTTTGTGGAATGGGTGGATCTTCAATGTATCCTAAATTAATCGAAACATCTTTTCCAACTGATTTTAAAGTCCAAGTTCAAGACAATCTAGATCCAGGCTCTCTTATAAGAAGGCTAGGAGCTTTAGGAGATGGAATTGAAAAGACCAACTTCGTTATGATCTCAAAATCTGGCAGCACTAATGAGGTATTACAGAATTTACAGATTATATTAGATAAGCTATCTCAATTTTATAGTGGTGATAAGCTTAGAGCCTTGAAAACTTTTGCAAAAAATACTGTTTTTATTACCGAAGATAACGATAAGGACTTAAGAGAAATAAAAGCAGAAATTGAAGCAAAAACTGATATTGAAATTTCAAATATTGATCATCCTGCTTTTGTTGGTGGTCGTTATTCTATGATGTCCCCAGTTGGAATGTATATTGCAGAACTGAAAGGGTTAGATAGTGATGCGTTTATAGCAGGGGCTGAGGAATGTTGGGATAGATTAAGTAAAACTCCAAGATTGGCAGATTCTGAAATTGGAAAGTATGCATTACTTGATATGAAACTTGCTGAATCGGGTAAATTTGCTGCTCGGTATGTAATGCCTTATTCAGACAGACTAGAATTATTACCGGCTGCTTCTGCGCAACTGACTGGAGAAGGTACTAACAAATATGGTATGAATACCTTACCTCAAATGCATAACAGAGGAACTACTGGCGAGCATTCTGATATAGAAGCTTTATGCAAGACTGATAAACAGAGATTGCTGCTAGAACAAATATTGCTTGCAAATGATACTGACCATATTCATGGAGATACTGGCTTAAACTCTCTTAGAAAATTTGCTGGTAAGTCTGCAAATGCAGATAGACTACAAACTCATGCTTTACCACTAAATAAATATCTGAGAGAAAATAAACAGAGTCCTGTGATAACTACAATTATTGATAAAGTTGACGAGAGAAATATGGGGTACATTATGACTCAAAGAATGTTGATAGCTGCAGTGGAAGCTGGACTTCACGACGAATGTTTTTCATACGACAATTTACAGAAAGCTGTTCATCAAAGTGAAGTAGAAACTTTTAAAAAAGCTAAGGGTAGTGAACTCGCTATTGCAGTTTGATATACCTGCTTTGTTTTAGATTCAGCAATAAATTATTCCATCATTTACTGAATTCTCATCATATCTAGTCTGTGTGTCAACCCCTAACTTTTCAAAACAACAATTTCTAAGCTTGCATTTTTAACTTCTGATGATTTTGAAAAAACTTAGCAGGTGATGTTTTTAAAACAGAACTACAGGGGTCGAAACTACAGGGGTCGTAGACGGACAAAGGACAAAATAGCCTTTCTAGGTGATTCAAATTCTTAAACTACAGGGGTCGTAGACGGACAAAGGACAAAATAGCCTTTCTAGGTGTGATTCTTAATCTCTAGAGGACTTTTGACCCCCTACAGCGACAAGTCTAAATTGCTATTTTTATTTAGCAGATGGCAAGACCACTATTAATTGAAACTATTAGGTCGTAGACGGACACAGGACACAAGTTAGTGTTTACTTTCTAAAGCAACATACTAATTTGAGCTTGGCTGAAATTGCTGTTATTTTTGGTAAAAGTTCAAGAAACTACAGGGGTCGTAGACGGACAAAGGACAAAATAGCCTTTCTAGGTGTGATTCTTAATCTCTAGAGGACTTTTGACCCCCTACAGCGACAAGTCTAAATTGCTATTTTTATTTAGCAGATGGCAAGACCACTATTAATTGAAACTATTAGGGTTCTAAGTTCTAATTGAGAATAGGGAAACATGCCCAAGCTCAGATTGCTAAAATTGGGCTGACTTTCGCAAGAGATCTATTATACTCTTTATTTTCCGTTGTTAAAAGACTATACTTAAATAATAGTTATGTACACCGATCAATTAACAATGTTTAATCCTGGAGACACTCTTCAGGATTACAGAAATAGAATTTCTGCTTATTTTGTTAAGCAAGAAAATGATCATACTGTACGAAAAGTGCAAGATCAATTAAATACTCTTGTCAACAAATATTGTCCTGACCATGCAAAACAAAAAATTCAAAAAATAATTAATCAAATCAGAATTAATGACTGTAAGGATTTTAATTTAATGCAAATTCAAGATGAAGATTCTGCTAATAAAATTGCTTTAGCTTTATTTCAGATTCTTGCAAGCATCATAAATGAAGCAGATAGACTAAACATCGGAAAAGAAATTATAGATTTTATTAGTAGAAAATTGCTTTTTTTAACTCTAGATGATCCTAAAAACACTGTTTCAGAATATCTTTTTAAACCAAAGATAGTTTTAGAAGCTCGATACAATCAAAACAATAGAAATTTTGAACTGCGTAGATATTGGGAAGACACTAATGAGCTCCCAATGGGATTTATGGATAAAGACCTTGTTCATCGAACTTCAGAATTATCAAGAGATTTTGCTCGTTATATATGCCAAGATGAGAACTTAGAACAAGTCTTAGGATATTTGGACAGCTTAATTACTCATATTAATAGTAATGAATTAGATTTGACCGACATTAAACATCCATTAGTTATGGAACTAGAAAATCTATTTTATTTACTGGATCAAGCTATTCGATCTGAAGAATCAGTCACGCTAAAAAAAGTTGAAAATATTTTTACTGAAGCTGGTAAAAGTCCTAACCCTTTGATAGTTTTTAAAAATCCAGAACAAATAATAAAAAAATTAAAATCTCTGTTTAATGACAATGCTACTAAATATATGATCGCTCACCAGAGAGATTGTCTTGAACGACAGGGGTCGTAGACGGACACAGGACACAAGTTAGTGTTTACTTTCTAAAGCAACATACTAATTTGAGCTTGGCTCAAATTGTTGTTATTTTTGGTAAAAGTTCAAGTGCCGTTTCGAAAATTTTTCAAAGAGTGAAAGGTAAAATCAGTAATAAAATTAGAAGTCAAATGGATTTGAAATAAATTTTGTCCTTTGACCGTCTACGACCCCGATAATTTATTGTCCTTTGACCGTCTACGACCCCGATAATTTATTGTCCTTTGACCGTCTACGACCCCGATAATTTAAAATTGATCCTAGAGATGTTCTTTACAGGAAGTTTTAGGTATCGCTAAGCTTCAACAAAGCTTGATTTTGGATCTAAGTAACCGTTGGAGTAAGAGATGTTTATATTAAGACGTGACACGGTAGACCTTTTGCCTCTTAGAGAGAGTAGAGCATAATTCTGAAAACTTTCATCCTCGGCAGCTCTTTGGACAACATTAATAACTTCTTGAGGTAATTTTTCGGTATTTTTACCAGGTATTAATTTTAAAGTGTTAGAATCTTTATCATACTCTAAGCTAAAGCTAAAATCACCTGTAACTCTTCTGCTATCACTATCTTCTAACTCAACAAAGTTACCTACGTTATAAAGAAATAGAGGAGTTAGTAAAGGTCTTTCATCGTTAACGTTGTTTGGTATTCTAGGCTTGATTGAGTTGATTCTTAAAGAGATTGGCTCAATAGACCTACTGCTGCTTTCATTCAAAACAAAAACTCTTCTCGAATTAGTATCTTCTTGCTCTGGGATTTGAATATCTCTGCTGTTAATCCAAATATTCACAGCAGCTTGAGTGTCTGAGCTCTAAAACCAATTGCCACAGCATTTTCTGCCCCATTTCTAAGCAAAGCTTCTCTAGCTTCACGTGGTAATTGAGCAAGTTTTTCTAAGTTATCAAACCCAGCTCTTGACGCAGTACCAGTTATCAAAACTGATGGATCATTTGTTAAAGTTTCTGCTACAGAAACTTCTTCGTTTGTTGGTAAATTTAGCGGACTTTTTAGTTCAGCTTCAGCAAGTTGATCTGAGTATCTTTGTAAAATTTCTCTAATTGCATTAGGTCTAAAACCTGTAGCGGCGATTCCGTAATCAGCTACGATTCTGTTGCCTGCATTATCAGGAATTTCATTTCCTTCTTGATCAAAGAAGACTAATGGTCTATCCATAGGTTCACCTTCATTGTTAGCATAGTCAACGTCAACAACTCTAGAATTCACTATTTCTATAAAATTACCTCTACCATTTCTTGGTTTTAGATCGTTGATTTGAGCGTATCTCGGTCTAGAGCTTAAATCCTGTTGAGTAATTACATAAACTTTTTTGATATTTTGGACTTCACGATTAGCGTCTTTAAATAAATTACCTATATTCTCTATTAAAGTATCAGCAGAGTTACCGCCCCCCCAAATAACCAAAGTATCACCTTTGATAATTCTTTCTGGACCATTGAATCTACTAGATAGTGCCCTGAAAGCTTCTAGTGTTTTAGTTATTTTGGGTAAAGTTTCTTTACGAGTATCTTCTATTACTTTTTCAGCACGTGAACCTTCCAACTCAAAACCATAACCATCTTCACCAAGACCGCTCGATACAAATAAACCATCTGTCCTTAATTTAAGTTCTTTTTTAGAGCCATCTTTATTCGTGATTTCGAGGGTAACAATTTTATCTCCTTGGCTTTCTGGATCTGGATTCTTGGCAATATCTATTAATCTTGTTGAAAGTGCAAGATTGTTAGTGAGTAATGCAGTTTGCATTGATAGAATTAACTGCAACTCTTCATTTGTAGGGTATCTTGCTTTAGAAGTGTCGTCTGGTGTAGGTAAATAATCTACTGTAGTGTTGATACTTCCTGCTCTTGTATCTTCTCCAACTTTTCTTTCACCTGGATACCATCTGGTAGTAGGATTGCCATAGGCTCTAACTGTTTTAAGCTCATTACCATTAGGAAGATCTGGCATGGTTCTTCCTTCAATGCCTCTAGAGTTTGCACTATTAAGTTCCCAAGCAGGTCCTTCCGGTACTGCAAACGGACCTCCTGGCTGTTTGCCAGCATCTATAACCAAGGTCTGTCTGGCTAGATTAGGATTATTGCGCACAAGCTCACCTAAGCCTGCTAAGCCATCGGGACCCAATCCTATCTGAACCAGAGGTACATAGTCTCCGTCTTGTAGATTTGCTAAAGTGTTTTCTGATACTTTATTGAAATGTTGTCTTAAAAACTCAGATGTTTCTCCAGGACTCACTGAAGCACATGCAACTAAATAAGGGTTTAGGGTAGAAAGGATTTCTACTGATCTTAAATATCTTTCTTCAGTTGGACTAAGTTCCCTTTGTTTTCTGAGAAGACTTAACCTTAATTCATACTTAGATCTAGGATTGATACCTTCATTGGCTGCACTATTTAAGTAACGAGCTATCTGCATTGCCGTTTTAGGATTTGCTCTTAAAGATTCTACTAAAGGGTAGATAGTAGCTAGGAACCTGTCCCTGACATGATTCCATGCTGGCTTATTATTGCCGAGTTCTGGTGACAAAATCTTTCTTCTAGCCTAGTTTGCTCGGCTTGGTCAATTTCAGGTGCGATACGAGCATCAAAATCATCTGGTCTATCAGTAGCAACAAAACTTCTAACTAATTGAGTAAGCTGTTTTCTAATTTCTAGTCGATTAATAGTATCAGTTGGAAGAGAATTAATTATATTTATCACTGCATCAAAATCAGTATTCGGAAACTCCTCTCTAAGCTGAGTGGCATTTTCAAAGTCTCTAAAAGTATTTAAATCCTTAGCTATAGCCAAAGCTGTGTCTTTGATATTTTTTACTGCCATTGTATAATCTAAGCCTGGAATTGATGCTCTGATAGGAGCTTGTGCAATCGATTCTAATAATGCATCGATGTCTATGTTGCTTTTATTAGTATTAGGATCAGTTGTATCAAAATTTCCCTGGGTTATTTTTGTAAATAAGCTTGATCTTAATTCAGAAAGCTCTAGCTGGTAAACAAGTCTCGTTAATTCCAAGCCAGCTTCTCGAGTGCTAGTCTCAGATGATTTAAGTAAAGGGTCAATTTTATCTAATAATGATTGGATAGTTGTATCATCAGTCAGTGCTTGGCTTATAACTTGGTTTGCTTGTACAACTAGGTCTCTTTTTTTCCTGGCTAAAACAGCATCTTTAAGATCTGCTTTTAATTGAACGTCTGAGACTTCTGCTCCTTCATAGGCAGATATAGTTTGCAAAGCATCTGATAGGTCTTGTCCTGATGTAATTATTTGGTAAACATTCTGCCTGAGCTTTCTTTGTTTTAAACTTAATGTTAAATCATCAACTAGCTTGCATACTTCAGCCTGTGTATCATCGTCAGAAGACATACTCATAACCCTTTGCAGTCTTTTTAATGAGTCAGGATTTTGGGTTTCTAGGTAGGCTTGAAGGTTTGCTTTTAGTTCATCCTTGATACTTGAATTTTTTAAAAGATTAATGATTTTTATTAAGTTTGTGCAGTCATTTCTGGAAAGTTTACCGCCATTTAAACTTGTAAATCGAACTCCTGCTCCAGTTCTAGAATTTTCTAATTTACTACGGTTGTTCAAGACATAGTTTACTCCACCCAATAGGATATTACTTGGATTGATTAAAGCTGTAAGCTGACTTTCTTCAGTGAAATCTCCGTTAAGGACTCCTTGAAGAGCAAAGTTAAACCCTTTGATTTCTGAAGTTGATGTATTTAAAGCAATAGCTGATGAAGACCTCTCTTCAATTAATTTCATTAGAAGAGGAAGAGCTTTTCTAGGGAGTTTACCACCATTTAAATCTGTAAATCGAACTCCTGCTCCAGTTCTAGAACTTTCTAATTTACTACGGTTGTTTAAGACATAGTTTACTCCACCCAATAGGATATTACTTGGATTGATTAAAGCTGTAAGCTGACTTTCTTCAGTGAAATCTCCGTTAAGGACTCCTTGAAGAGCAAAGTTAAACCCTTTGATTTCTGAAGTTGATGTATTTAAAGCAATAGCTGATGAAGACCTCTCTTCAATTAATTTCATTAGAAGAGGAAGAGCTTTTCTAGGGAGTTTACCACCATTTAAATCTGTAAATCGAACTCCTGCTCCAGTTCTAGAACTTTCTAATTTACTACGGTTGTTTAAGACATAGTTTACTCCACCCAATAGGATATTACTTGGATTGATTAAAGCTGTAAGCTGACTTTCTTCAGTGAAATCTCCGTTTAAAACTCCCTCTAATACAAAATTAAAACCTCTTACTAATGCTTGATCATTACTTAACTGCCCAAGCTCTTCTATAGCTTCACTAGCCTGAGTAGTTTCAGCATTTGGAGTATTTGCATTGTTTGGGTCAATCTGCTTTATTGGAAATGGATTAATCCTAGTCATATGTAATATATATGATTAAAATCGTGGATTTTGATATTAACTTTAATTATTTTAGGTGCTATTGTCTAAGGTTTAATCTAAAGCCTATACTGCCGATTCTAAGTCTTAATAGTGGGAGTTAGTACAGAATTTTTGATTTCATTCTTATTCAAACCCACATAGTGGATTAGTGAAGTGTCGAAGTTGCTTAGTTCTTGACCGAGAAAATCTTCAAGTGTTTTACCTTCGCCAGTACTGATATTGAAGATGCCAGTTTTCTTTTCCTCAATAACTTTCTTGATCTTGGCGATGGCATCATCGATATAAATAAAGTCTCTAATAATTTGTCCAGCTTTATCGGAGTTAATGCTAAGAAATTCATTTTTTTCAAGTTTGTTTTTCGCGATTTGGTAAAAGCCTCTTACAGCATATTCTTTACCGTAGGGATTGGCGATGCGTAAAATCACATGCTTTGCAAAAAGCATCTTTGATAAAAGACTCAAGTCTGAGTTTGTTGTCACCATAGTTGTTGACTGGTTTACACTCAGAGTCGATATTGAGTGCTTTGCCAGTATTTTCACCATAGACAGCAGCAGAAGAAAAGAAAACAACACGTGCATTTTTATTTAACTGAGTCAGAAACTTAAGTTCAGCTTCGTTATCTGCTAAATAAGCACAGTGAATCACAGTGTCAAAGCCACCTAAGTCAAGCTCAAAGTGCTTAGTTAAATCTGCTTCTTTGAGCTTAAAATTTTTGACTAGGATACGCTCTGCTTTAAAATGTCTATCAAGCAAAACCACTTCTTCATAAGTACTAAGATTTAAGGAATTCACTAAGTGACTCCCCAAATATCCTGATGCTCCTGTAATTAAGATTTTCTGAGCCACGAGATTCATTATAAATGATTATTTATATAAATGGATTGAAGTGTCCCTGTAAATTAAACAAGCTTATTCGTAATACTTTTCCTAGATTTATTACTTAAGTTCACAAACTTAATTGTACAACTTTCTAAGTCTTGAATTACTAAAGGCTTAGTAAAGTTTTGATAGCACTTAAGTGGTGACCTCATACCTAACGATTGATGAGGTCTTCTGTTGTTGTAGTATTCAACAAATTCTTTAACTCCTATTTTTACCTCCTTGATTGTTTTGAAATATTTAGGATAAATACATTCTTGTTTCAGCGTTCTCCAAAATCTTTCTACTATTGCATTATCAGTAGCTCGACCTTTACCATCCATTGATATTGCTACTTGATGCTCTAAAAGCACCTGAGTAAATTCTTGGCTAGTAAACTGACTGCCCTGATCGCTATTAAATATTTCAGGACAACCATATTGTTCAATTGCTTCCTCTAGGGCTTCAATGCAAAAACTTGTGTCCATCATATTTGAGATGCGATAGCTTAGCACTGACCTGCTAAACAAATCGATAATAGCAACCATAAAACAAAAGCCTTGCTGAGTTCTAATGTATGTGATATCAGTGCCCCAAACATGATTTGGTTTATCAATCACTAAATTCCTTAGCAAGTAAGCATATTTTTTGTGTTCCTTCATTGCCTTGCTAGTATTGGGTTTCGGAGCTTGAGCTACCAATCCCATTGCCTTCATTAGCTTAGATACTCTATCTTTACCAACTTTAAGACCATGGTGTTCTTTTAAAGCCCAGCGCATATTTCTACAGCCAAACATTGGTTGTTTCGTATACTCCTGATCTATTGCATCCATAATTTTTTTATCTCCATCTGAAAACTCGGGCTTAGGTTTTCTATAATACTTAGAGCGATCGATGTTAAGCAACCCACATTGATGCGTGATTGGAAATTTTGAATCACCATCCATGAGGCTCATTCTCCCATTGAAATCCAGCTTCCCTATATTTTTTTTTAACCCAGTCGATCATGACCGTTTGTTCACCAATTAAATTTTTGAGCTCTTTAATTTGATTTTCTTTTTGCCTGAGTTTTTCTTTATGTTCTTCTTCAATTTTTGAATCAAAAACAGAAGCCGAATTCTCTTTGAGTTTTTTAACCCAATCTCTCAAAGTTTTTGGATCGATTCTGTACTTAGAAGCAATCGTAGAAATCGCTTCTTCATCTTTTAACGCTTCCAAAGCTGCTTTTGCTTTCAGCTCTGAGCTAATTTTTCTGTAACCTGGCATTTTCTTTCTCCTTTTAGTCTTTACGATTTTATCAGGAAAAAGTATTTCGTTTTACTGGCCTCATATTACAGGGACATTACAGAGCCATATGACTCAAATCAAGAAAACTTCTGACTAAATTACCGATTCTCAAATCCACCATAAGATATAGATAATATCACTAATTAATGGGCAATTTCCAACTTCTAGCTTAATTCTTTAGACGAACTCATAGATTCATTGATAATCATAGCTTATTTCAATTTTAAAAGAAAGATAAATTTTTCTAAATCATAGGTTGAAACCACCAGGTTTTTGGACTCAGGCGTGTTTGATCAGGAGAAATTAGATTCTCCGTCAGCTGCAAAGTTAAATTTTAGTCAACTGGTATCGAGTTGAAGTTCTCTCTGCAAGGCTTCTGCTGGTGTCAACCAATCCAAACATTTCATTGGAACAGTCCTCAGGTTCTCTGCAATTTGATCTAACTCTGCTTGAGTTACATTGTTAAAATCAGTTCCCTTAGGATGGTAGACTCTCAATTCTTTGTTGAGTTGTTCAATAGCACCTTTTTCGTATGGAGCGGAAGGTCTAGTGAAATAAGTTGGAACACCAGTCAGAGCCCTGATTACAGAGTGACCTACAAATGACTTGTCATTGTCAGTTGAAAAACTTTTTGTCCAGCTTGTAATCAAATTAGTTTTAATTGCTTCTGTTGTTAGTAGTTCAGTTTTGTTTTCAAGTTTAATCAAGAAAGGATATCTCGTTTTTCTTTCTCTACCACTTAGCACACAAGCCTTGCTACCACTGCATCCTATGACAAAATCAATTTCCAAGTGTCCAAACTCTTCTTTGGTGTTTGCTTTTTCTGGGCGTTTTGAGATGCTTACTCGATCAGAAATACCATGCTTGGATGATAGCCGGTGATTGCGTTTCCAGTATTTTTTATGTTTGCGGTATCGTTTTAATTTTGGATTAGAGTTGATGAAAATGTATATTGCACTTCTACTAACTTGCAGACCTTTTCGTTTAGCAAGTCTTGAAATTTGTTCTGGACTTCTTCGTTTCTTGAGCTCATCCTTGATAAATTTTTGAATTTCAGGGTCACCAAGGACTGGTTTCTCTCGTTGTATCTTTCTAGAGTCTGCTAATTCTTGAGCTTTTTCTGGATTATAGGTCCCCTCTACTGAATTTCTAGCAAGTTCTTGGCTAATTGCTGATTGGCTGAAGCCTAATTGTTCGGCAATAGTTCGCTGGTAGGGCTGAAAATGCATAATTAATGCGATATTTCGGCGTTTCTCTAGGGTAAGACGTTGGTAAGTGCTCATTTTCGTTGTGGTTTTTCACTATTTACAACCGATGAGCACTTCTTTTTGTGTATTAACTTTCTTTAAATTAGCTGGTCAATGGAAACTGCCCTGAAGGCTATCACAACAAAATGGAAGTAATATCTAGAAGAGCTTATGGATTTAGAAATTTTGAAAACTACAGACAAAGGGTTTTGCTACAATGTGCGTGACGATAGCTAGGAGAATTTCACTCCTATTTTTCCTTTTCTTGGTGTACAACCTGTGACGTTGGTCTGAAATGGTGGACAGTACAAGACTTGAACTTGTGACCCCTTGCGTGTCGAGCAAGTGCTCTACCAACTGAGCTAACTGTCCTTTCTTTCAGTGAAACAAACGAGCACTTGCAAGTGCCTTTTGTAACTTCGTTCGAGCGTGAACGCTCTCACCAGCAACTGAGCTAACTGTCCTTTCTTTCAGTGAAACAAACGAGCACTTGCAAGTGCCTTTTGTAACTTCGTTCGAGCGTGAACGCTCTCACCAGCAACTGAGCTAACTGTCCTTTCTTTCAGTGAAACAAACGAGCACTTGTAAGTGCCTTTTGTAACTTCGTTCGAGCGTGAACGCTCTCACCAGCAACTGAGCTAACTGTCCGCTAAAAAAGCAGCAAAGAAATTCTAGCATTTAAAAGTAACTACTGAATCTTAACTAGTTAAAATTGGATAAAAATTTGCAATAATACGTCTATAAATATATGAAGCTAGAGCTTGACTTTTTGCTGATACAAACTTTTTTAGGTTTTTTGCTTGCCATGTTTAGAGTACAGGGCTTTTTTCTCTCAGCTCCAATTTTTTCAAGATCAAGTATTCCTGTATTAATAAAAATAGGTATTTCGTTTTTGTATTGTTTATGGTTTTATGATGCAATTTTTGCGAACGGACAACAAATTTTAAGCTATCATCCAGCTATCATTTTGATTTTAGTATTTATTGAATTTACTATTGGCTATCTTTTTGGTTTTTTAGTCAATTTGGTTTTTGATGCAATTTTAACTTTCGCCCATTTACTCGGTACTCAATTCGGTATGAGTTCAGCAACTGTTTTTAACGCGAGCCTTGCTTCACCCACAAACCCAACAGGTATTTTCTTTTCAACAATTGCATTTTTATATTTTATAAGTTTTGGCGGTCTTTATAACATCAGCTTTATACTCAAAAAAACTTTTGAATTTATTGCTATCAATGATTACTCAACAAATATCAATCTTCTCTTTGTTAATTTTGCTCAAGTATTTAGTCAGATATTTATTCTTAGCCTTAAGTTTATTTTGCCTTTGATCGCACTTATGTTTGTAGTTGATATTTTTGTAGCGATTTTCTCTAAGATATTACCGCAAGCAAGTATGTTTTTTTTGATTATGCCAAACAAATTAATCCTAGCTGCCATTATAAGCATTATAGTCATAGCTCCTTTAAACAATGGACTGCAAGAGTATTTTGATGAAACATTATTAGGTCTTTTAGACCAACTCTTTTATATCAACTAAAGCAATTAGACTAGTGCTAAGTATTGAGGCTTGGGCATGAAATTACTAGTAAATGTCGGAAAAAAGTTCAAGAACAGAACGGGCCTCGCAATATAAACTGCGAAAAGCCAGAGAAAAAGGTCAAGTTGGAAGGTCACAGGATCTTTCAGGTACAGTAGTTTTTGTTGTTGGTCTTTTTATGACTTATTTTTTTAGTAAAGGAATTTTCAATTTATTTCAAAAACAATTTTATAGTTTTACACATGATTTTAATTTTGCTAGTTTAAATGATGCTGAATTAAACAAAATTTTGTTTGTCTCAATCAAAGATTATTTTATGGTCATGGCTCCAATTTTAGCTTCAATTTTTATTGCTGCTTTTGTTTCTTCTGCAAGTCAAGTGGGTTTTCATTTTTCAACCGAACCTTTAAATCCAAGCTTTGAAAAAATCAATCCAGTAGATGGTTTTAAAAGATTAATGTCTTTAAAAGGCTTAATGCAAACTTTAATTGCCGCAACAAAAATGATTTTGATTATAGCTGTTACTAGCTCAGTACTGCTTAATGAAAACAATACAGTTTTTCTTTTGAACCTTGCACAAAATAATTTTATTTTGTCAAAGTTTTCAAGTATGCTCTTTGAACTAATTGTAAAAGCTTCTATCACTTTAATGCTAATTGCAATTATAGATTTTGCTTATCAAAAATGGCAGTTTTTAGAAGATCAAAAAATGAGTAAGCAAGATCAAAAAGATGAGTACAAGGAAATTGAAGGTAATCCTGAAATAAAATCTAGATTAAAAAATATCCAAAGAAAAACTGCTCAAAAACGTGGACTAAAACAAGCAGTTCAAGATGCTGACGTGGTTGTAACTAACCCTTTTCATATTGCGGTTGCACTGAAGTATGACAGAGAGAGCGATAACGCTGCGCCGATTGTTGTTGCCAAGGGTGCAAGATTACTTGCCCAAAGAATTCGTGAATTTGCCAAGGAAGCAGATATTGAAATTATTCAAAATATCCCACTTGCCCGCGCTCTTTATAAACAATGTAAAGTTGATATGGAAATTATTCCGGAGCTTTATGTTGCAGTCGCTGAGATACTTGCAATTGTCTTCAAAAAAACAGATAAAAAAAACAGATTCTAAATATTTAAGATAGAAAAAACTTCAACTCCCTGAGCTTCAAGTTTTTCACGTGCATTTAAAAAGCCAAGTTCAATAACAAAACCAGCTCCAACAACAGTGCCACCAGCTTTTTTTACAAGTTCAATTGTTGCACTACAGCTACCACCAGTTGCAAGTAAATCATCAATGATAATCACTTGTGGGTTTTCAACTCCAGCAAAAGCATCTTCGTGAATACATAAAGTATCGCTACCATACTCAAGCTCGTAGCTATGTTCAATTGTCTTTGCAGGTAACTTACCGGGTTTTCTAATTGGTGTTACGCCACAATTTAACAAATAAGAAACAGGTGTTGCAAAAATAAAACCGCGTGATTCAGGTGCGGCGATAAAATCAATTTTCTTGTCTTTAAAATTTTGCGCTAAAACATCAATCGTTAATTTTAAGGCTTTAGGGTCGCTCAACAAAGTAGTAATATCTTTGAAAATAATTCCTGGCTTTGGGAAATCTGCGATATCTCTAATAGAGTTTTTAATGTATTCTGTAGGGTTTTCCATAATATTTGTGTTCATAATCAATTCCAAAATACTTAATATAGCAAATAATGCGTATTTTAGTCTTTTTTTTCATTTTGTTATGACGGTTTGGTCGTTTTTTGAGTGAAATTATTGTATTATACTTCTTATAGTTTGGAATATTAAAGAAGTGACTTTGCAAAAACTAAAATTAATTGATCTTATTGACGAAGTTGAAAAAAAATCTTTTTATCAGGACAATATTTTTCATGAAAGACAAATGAATTCATGCCCTATTGGCTGTGAAGGTTGTGCTGTTTCTGCTGTTACTAGCGCAAAAGGAGCTATTAGTTATGGTGAGCTCTATGATTTTTACAAAGAAGCAAATAGCTTAGGTGTTAGTCTAAAAATCACAAAAGTAGAAGGTTACGATCCTGTTTTTGTACAATATGAAGATTCTAAATTAATACCTTTTGCCGCTTCAGTGCAAGCTTGTGTTGATTTTGGACACCAAATTATCACCCCAGTTTGTACAACTGGCTCATGGAAAGCAGAACGTACCAAATGGCAAATTAAAGAGCTTGGTAAACTTACCAATAAATATAGAAGTTTTACTTATCCATCGGGCAATTTTGGTGAGCATTTTGTTTTAAGTGTGCCACGTGAAATCAATATGTTCAAAAACGCCAAATATGATTTTAATGAACATGTGACTAAAATTGTTCAAGATATAAATTTGCTTACTGTTGGTGGTAATTTACAAGTTTTAGTTTATTTCAATAGCAAAGTTGCTGGTGATTTTGAAGTTGCCGCTGACATAAAAAAAGCTGTTGAACAAGAATTATCTAAGATTCAAAAAGAAAGAGCTGAGATTTTGGTTACAGATTTTAATTGTGAAACTTTACCAGAATCGTGTTTTCGTTATAAAAATTCAGTTCTTATCTGTGATAAAGGTTTTGCGCCAATAAACCAAGATAGTTTGGATTGGGGAGCGGATTTAAAATTAATTTCACAACAAGAGTTAATTAAGCGTATGGTTGTGGTTTAATTTATTTCATGAGCAATAATTTTACAAAAGATTTATTAAATGATGTTTTTGAATATCTAAAATCAGCAAAAGGTTTAGCACTAAAAAAACTTTCTGATAATAGCTCTAGTCTCTTCAAAAAAGAAATTTTTGTTTTAATTCTTTTGTCTTTTACTTATAGAATGTTTTTGCCAAGTCATTGGTTTGATGGCTCTTTAATAATTCAACTGGTGTTTGCTCCATTTGCTTTGTATTTTTCGGTGCCAGTTTTTTATTATTTTTGTCAAATTTGTTTGGAAAATTTTCAGTCATCTTCAGAGCGCAATGATATTGAGGCAAAGGCTTTGTACACATTTGCTTATCTTTTTGTTTTGCCGCAAGTGCTATTTTGTTTTATAGATATATTCTTGGATATACTGGATAATTTTGGTTTTTTTGGTGCTTTGCTAAAAGTTTTATTGGCTTCTTTTAAATTGGTAATTATTTTAGTTTTGTTTTTTGTGCATTTTTTGTCTGTGATAAAAGTCACAAGACCAAATGACTTTAGCTTGTTTACTTGTATTTTATATTTCTTTCAAGCAATAGTTGAATTTATTAAAAATACATTTGGCATAAATGCTTGGCAAGAAATAATGGTTGATAGTAAAGGTGTAAAAGAGGTTTAGTTAAGCCCCAAAATTTCTTTTGCGAGTTTTAAATTCTTTAATAGCATTTTGGTAATCAGTAAAACAAAAATCTACTTCATCTTTTTCAATGAAAATTATTTCAGCATAGTTTAATCCAGTCACTAAGGCATTCTCTAAGGATTTGTTCTGAGAGATTTTTATCACTAAATCTAATTCTTCTTCTAATCCTTTAATATCTTCTTCAGTGAAATTTTTGCGCTCGGGGTTTTTCAAAAGCATAGCTAATGCTTTTTCTAAAAAAATTTCTCTTCCTTGACCTGCTTGTAAGATTTTGAGTTCAATGTTTTCTTGGCTATTGAAATCTATAAAATCTTGTTCAAGATTAATGGCATTACTTAGTATTAATCCGGCTTTGATAGTTTTTGACATTTATAAATATTCTTCTTTGGGTTGACTTTTAATTAAAAAGTTTAATACTGGAGGCGGTATTAAAGTTGTTAATATTACTACAATCACAGTGATGGCATAAAGTCTATCGTCAACGACTCCAATTGATTTTCCGACCGTTGCAAAAATCAATCCGACTTCACCACGAGGCACCATTCCAAAGCCAATAATTGCTCTATTGATTTTAGTGCCACTTGTAAAACACCAACCACAAATTAATTTACCAACTATGGCAACACTAGTGAGCAATAGTGCCGCTACTAAAATACTGGGGTTTGCAAAAACAGTTAAATCAACTTGCATTCCTGTGAGTATAAAAAATATAGGCACCAAAAAATAAGCTATTGGTCGTATGTAATCTTCAGGTGTGCTTCTATCTTTAAAAGGTTCAAAGTGTACGTCCTCTAAAACTAAGCCAATAGCAAAAGCACCAACTATTGTTGCTAAGCCCACTTGGTCAGCCAAGTAAGCACCAAAAAAACAAAATATAAGCATAGTGCTGAGCATCATGCCCGGAAGTTTTAAAAGTGAAAAAGTTTTTACGGTTGTCTTAGCAAAAACTTTTCCTAAAAATAATGCAATAACAACAAAGCCAATTGCTTTTGTGCTTATGATGGCAATATTAGAAGCTTCTACAGATCCAGTTTGAGCGACACCAGCAACAATTGCCAAAATTATTAAACCTAAAATATCGTCAATAACGGCGGCTCCCAAAACAATGCGCGCTTCTTTTTGTTTGGTGTAGTTTAAATCTTTAAAAACTCTTGCTGTGATGCCAACTGAAGTTGCAGTTAAAATCGCACCCATAAAGACTTTGGAAATTTCAGCAAGGTCCGGCAGAATAATGCCCGAGGCATAATAGCCAATAGCAAAAGGCGTAACAACTCCAGCAATAGCAACCAAGAACGATTGCACACCAACGGCGAGCATTTCATCGATTTTAGATTCCAAGCCAACTTCAAACAATAATATGATGACACCCAAGCTAGATAAAATCTCAATAGTATGGTTGTGTGCGATATGTGAAAAATTATTGTAATTAAGAAGAGTTAGATTTCCCAAGATAATACCTGCGGTGAGCTCTCCTAATACATCTGGTTGATTAAAATAGCTAGCGACAGCGCCGCCTATTTTTGCTGAAAGCAGTATAACAACAAGCGCAAAAAGCACAGGAACTACGGGATCGTGGTGAAGATTTTCCATTTGTTCATTATAATATCATTGCTTTTTTATAAATAAAAAAATTTTTTTGCCTAATTTACATAAAGCTTTATCAATTACTTAATGATTTGGGGTGTAAATTATTCATCTTTCTGATAATATATAACTTGAATTTTGGTCAATATGACCAGGGAATGTTAGTTTTTTTTAAAAGGATAACAAATGGCAAGAGTAAAATTTGAAAGAACAAAACCTAACGTTAACGTTGGTACTATTGGTCACGTTGACCATGGTAAAACAACTTTAACAGCAGCTATATGTATGACTTTAGCTGCAACTGGAAGAGCACAATCGAAAAAATATGATGAGATTGATGCTGCTCCTGAAGAAAAAGCGCGTGGTATTACAATTAATACAGCGCACGTTGAGTACGAAACTGAAACGCGTCACTATGCACACGTTGACTGTCCGGGTCACGCTGACTATGTAAAAAACATGATTACTGGTGCGGCGCAAATGGATGGTGCGATCTTAGTTGTATCTGCAGCTGATGGTCCTATGCCTCAGACTCGTGAGCATATTCTTCTTGCTCGTCAAGTTGGTGTTCCACATATCGTTGTATTTTTAAACAAATGCGATATGGTTGACGATGAAGAATTGTTAGAGTTAGTAGAAATGGAAACTCGTGAATTACTTTCTAAGTATGAGTTTGACGGTGATAATATCACTTTCATCAAAGGCTCTGCTTTAAAAGCTGTTGAGCAAATGACATCAAACGGTTCAACTGCTAAAGGTGATAATGAGTGGACAGATAAAATTTATGATTTAATGGATGCTGTTGACGCTTCTATTCCAACTCCTGAAAGAGATGTTGATAAAGCATTTTTGATGGCTGTTGAGGACGTGTTTACTATTACTGGTCGTGGTACTGTTGCTACTGGTAGAGTTGAGCGTGGAATTATCAAAGTTGGTGATGAAGTTGAGATTATTGGTCTTTCTGAAGAACCTAGAAAAACAGTTGTAACTGGTTGTGAGATGTTTAGAAAAACTCTTGACGAAGTTCAAGCTGGTGATAATGCTGGTGTTCTACTTCGTGGTATCGATAGAGAAGACATCGAGCGTGGTCAAGTTATTGCAAAACCGGGTTCAATTAAGCCACATACTAAATTTGTAGGTAGCGTTTATGTTCTTACAAAAGAAGAGGGTGGTCGTCACACTCCTTTCTTTAAAGGATACAGACCTCAGTTCTATATCAGAACAACTGATGTGACTGGTAACGTTATTTTACCTGAAGGTGTTGAAATGGTAATGCCTGGTGATAATATTGAAATGACTATTGAGTTGATTCAACCTGTAGCGATCGAAGATGGAATGAGATTTGCGATCCGTGAGGGTGGAAAAACTGTTGGTGCTGGTGTAGTATCATCAATCATTGAATAGTTTATTTTCACAATTCATTTTAAAAAGACCCTAGTTTCTAGGGTCTTTTTTTTTAGTGCTATATTTAGAGTATTAGCTTATTAAAACTAATGAAATTTAAAAATGTAATTTTAGTTGTTGTGATTTTTTCTTTGGGCTCTTGTGGTCTACTTACTGCTGGACAAAAAAAAATTGTAATCAAAAATGCTGCTGTTGTTGTTAAGGCAAAATATCCGGTTTTACAAAGTCCAAAGAATCAAAAAATTATTCAAAACTTTATCTATAAACAAATAAATGATTTTCAAAATGCTTACCCTGTTTCTGCACTTGAATACAAGCACAAGCTCAAAATTAGTTACAAGGTTTATAATTCAGCAGATTATAAATCTATAGTTTTTAAACTAAGATTTTTTGAGGAAAATATTTTAGAAAATATGTTTTTGAAAAGTTTTGTTTTTAATATCCATAATGAAAATTTATTGAGAATAGCAGATTTTTTTGCTGAGGATATTAAACTAAGTCTTTTGGCATCTCATGCTCAGAGCTACTTTAAAGAGCAGATGAAAGCTGAATACTATGATAAAGATAGAGTTCTCAGGGCAACTGCACCAAAGCTATCAAACTATAAAAATTTCTACTTTGATAAGGGGCGTTTGCATATATTGTTTAATCCTTTTCAAGTTGCTAATTTTGAAGCTGGGTATTTTGACCTTGTTGTTCCAAAAAATATTGTTGATCTGCAACTTCAAAATTGAAAATAAATGAACTCTTGAGTTTGGTACCCATAATTCATCATTAAGCTTATTAACACAAAATAGTAAAGATTTTTGAGAAGCTTATTACTTGATTTTTCTAAGGGGTATTGGTCGTTTTTGCTAAACCATTCAAAAAGTAAAAAACTTAGGGCGATAATTAAAAATTCTGTACCGTAACATTCTAGACTAAAAAAACTTTTGTTGAAAATTCTTTTAATTATACTAAGGCATTGCTCAATTGAATCTGCTCTAAAAGGGAGCCATGCAAAGCATACTATAAAAAAGTACAAAGCATTTTGAGGAAGTCTTTGATTTTGTAATTATTAAAAAGATTCTTGTCTTTGTAGTGACTGTGATGACCAGAAATTATTAGTGGTAAAAAAAATAGTGCATGAATAAATCCCCAAAAAATAAACTTGGTACTTGCGCCATGCCACAAACCACTAATTAAAAAGACAATTAATATATTTAGAGCTGTTCGAGTTTTGTTGAGAACACTGCCACCAAGAGGTATAAAAATGTAATCTCGAAACCATGTGCTTAGTGAGATATGCCACCTTCTCCAAAACTCACCAAGGTCACGTGCAAAATAAGGGGTTTTAAAATTAATCATCAATTCGATACCAAACAATTTGGCTATACCTCTTGCCATATCGCTATAGCCACTAAAGTCACAATATATTTGTATTGCAAATAGAAAAAGAGCAGCTAATAGACTTAGTGAACTCATTTCATTGTATTTTCCAAAAACATTATTAACGGCATGAGCTAAATTATCGGCAATCACAATTTTTTTAAACAAACCCCAAATTATTAGATTAAAGCCAGCCATTGCTTGTTCATAATTAAATTCTTTATGTGTTTTAAATTGCTTGATAAGATTTTTTGCTCTTTCTATGGGTCCAGCAACAAGTTGAGGAAAAAAACTAACAAAAGTAAAAAATACAAGCGGGTCTTTGCAGGGTTGAATGTTCTTTTTGTAGACATCTATTATATAACTTAAACTTTGGAAAGTATAAAAACTAATGCCAATCGGTAAGATGATTTCAATGCCTTGAAAAGTTTCGGGTATCGAAAACAGTGTTTTAAAAGAATCAACAAAAAAATTATAGTATTTAAAAATAGCTAATAGTCCAAGATTTATTATCAAACTAAAAGCGAGCAAGAGTTTTTTGTTTTTTTCTGACATCATATAACCACATAAAAAATCAACTAAACTGCTAACAAAAATTAAAAACAAAAATCGATAATCCCATTGGGCATAGAAAAAATAACTTGATGCAAATAAAATAAATGTTCGATACTTTAAAGATTTGTTTGACCAATAAAGAAAAAAAACAATAAGTATAAAAATAAAAAATAGAAACTATTAAATAGCATTTTTGCTCTCCATATATTTTTTGTAAAGCTGATGAGTAAAGACTTCTGCTCCTTGTGAATTTAAATGACTTTTATCAAAAAATAAATCTTCATCATAAAGTTGAAGATTGGTTTCTACGCTATTGAGGTCTAGTAAATTAATATTATTTTTTTTAATGTACGGGTAAATGATCTCAAGGGTTTTGTTGTAATTAAGTGCAGGCTCTAAATAAAAAATTATTTCAATATTTTGCTCTTGCATTGATTTACAAAACTCATATAAATTTTCCAACCATATGTAATCTTTAACTTGAGTTTCCTGTAGGTACTTGACTGGCTTTGGTTTGTATATTTTATAGTCTTTTAGAAAATCATCTCTTCTTTTTATTAGATTTTTGTCTCGGATTTTTTTGATATTTAATATGCCAGAATCACGAAAGTGCTTCATGTTGAAATGGTTTTCTTTGAAAATATAAAATATATTGCGTGTATATTTTGTAAAAATCATTTTTATAAAAACTTCAATATCGGCAAGTTTTATTTTTTCTTTTATGTCAATCAAATGAGAAATCTCATTTATTGGATTAGAGCGATCTATAAAATTTGAATCATATTCGAGTCTGGACAATGGAGAAATCTCTATAAATACGCGTTTTATGGTTTTTGATTTTTTTATGATTTGAGAATAAATTTTTAGATTATTGATCATTCTGGTACTAAATTGTCCATGTAAACCCCAGTTAAATGTTGTATAACCCGATAATTTTGCAAATAATTTGCTTTTAAAACCGTTTTCAGTTCTACTACTTCCTATAAATATAGTGTCAAACTGATCGATGTTTTTTTCTATATATTGTAATTTTTGCTGATATCGTTTTGGACGTATTTTTTTATAGATGAAATAATCTGATATCGATAGGTTAAAAAGAATGTTGATTAATATGGCAGTTCCAATTACGCTAAAAATCTTTTTTAAAAATTTGAATTCTGTTGTCATTTCAGTGTTTTTTTAAGTCTAACTCAGTTTTAATATTCTTTTTTTCTTAATTTTTGTGTATGTATCTATTATTATAAATAGCTATAATTAATTACTCGTATGGCAACAAAAACTAGTAAAAAACAACAAAATAGAATAAGAATCAAGCTTAAAAGCTATGATGCAGCAAATTTAGATGCTTCAACTAAGCAAATTGTTGAGGCGCTGAAAGAACAGGAGCTAGAATTGCTGGTCCTATTCCTTTGCCTAGTAATATTCGCCGTTATTGTGTTTTAAGATCTCCTCACGTTGATAAAAAATCAAGAGAGCATTTTCAAATCAAAACTCATTCAAGGTTGATTGATCTATTAGATCCAACTCATGAAACAACAGTTGCGCTTAAAGATTTAGATTTGCCAGCAGGTGTTGACATCGCTGTTAAAGTTTAGATTTTACTTTTTTTAAAGCTTCGCTTATACTAATTTCTATGAAAAAGATTTTTGTTTTATTAGTGCTTGCTTCTTTAACTTTGCCTAGTTTTGCTAGTGCTACTAGAGTTGCACAACAGACTCTTGGAGTTACTGTTGGTACCTTTTATGGTGGTTTTCTCTCGGGTCCAATGCGTGGTGCTTATCGCAAGAGTGGAGATTGGGCTGAGCATGTTACTGATCAATTCGGTGGTGGTCCTTTAGCTAAAGTTTTTGGATATCCAATTGGTTCTATTGCTGGAACCTTTGTTGGTGGTTTTGTTGGAGTAGCTAAAGGTGTTTCAAATGGTATTGTTTATGGTATTAGAAAGCCTCTTTCTGATGAAAATTTTTCTGTTGATGGTGCTTCATATGCTGACTTTGATCCATTTGATTTCAACTACTAAAAGCTAAATCTTCCCAAAAAGCAGGTATATTTTGGAAATATTGGTGTTTTCACTTGTTTCCTTTGTATAATTTATAGGTGATTTTAAATACTTTAAAAAAACAGATTTTAAATAATGTTGAAAAGCCCGGTCAATATTTGGGCTTGGAGTGGGGTAGCTATAAAAAAGATTGGCAAAAAGCAAAATCTAGAATGGCTATTGTTTATCCTGATTTATATGAACTTGGAATGTCTAATTTTGGCATTAAAATACTTTACAATATTGTTAATCAACATCCTGATTTTTTGTGTGACCGGGCTTATAGCGTTATGCCAGATATGGAAGCACAAATGCAAAAACACAATTTGCCATTATGGGGTTGGGAGAGTTATCAGCCTTTAAGTTGTTTTGATTTTTTGGGTTTTTCCTTGGCTTACGAGCTTTGTTATACCAATGTGTTAACTGTTTTAGACCTTTCTAAAATACAATTCCAAGCACAAAATAGAACCCATAAAGATGCGCTTGTTTTTGCTGGTGGTCCTGCTGTATTTAATCCTGAGCCTATGGCAAACTATTTTGATTTTTTTATTATTGGTGATGGTGAAGAATTAATTGTTGAGGTTCAAGAAAAATTAATTGCTGTAAAAAATGATTTTTTAGAAGCAAATCCTAATATTAAACAAGAAATTATTGCACTAGGAACCACTGCTGAACTTGCTTATAGAGAACTAAAAAATTTCCCGTTGGATTTAGCAGAGTCAAAAAAACTTAGAGAAAAATATTTACTTGCTTTAAGTGAATTACAAGGTATATATGTACCATCTCTTTATGAACCTGATCCTCAGGAAAATTTTTTAGCAAAACCAAAGTTTGAAAATTTACAATTCCCTGTAACAAAAAGAATCACACAGTTTTTAGAAGATTTTAATCAGCCGGTTAGTGGTCCAGTGCCATTGATAAAAACAGTACAAGACAAACAAGTGCTTGAAATTAGACGTGGCTGTGATCGTGGCTGTCGCTTTTGTCAAGTGGGTTATACCTATTTGCCTGTGAGAGAAAGAAGCCCAGAAGATTTATATAGAAGAGCGGCTGACTCTATAGAGCAATCTGGCTATGAAGACTTAACTTTACTTTCTTTGTCAGCGAGTGATTACACTTGTTTAACTGAAGTGGCAAAAGCTATCAATAATGAACATGCACAAGATGGTATCTCACTTAATATGCCATCACAAAGAGCGGATCGTTTTAATGTTGACTTAGCTGATGAGATAAGCCAAGCACGTAAATCAGGAATGACTTTTGCGCCTGAAGCCGGTAGTGAAAAAATGCGTAAGATTATTAACAAGGGGCTTAGTCAAGAGGAGATTTACAAAGCAATCAAAGGCACTTATGCAAAGGGTTGGAACCATATCAAGCTTTATTTTATGGTGGGTTTACCTTTTGAAGATGATACTGATCTTGATGCAATTTTAGATATTTTGTCTTGGTCTATTAATATGGCAAAAGAACTAAAAAAAGAAAATCCAGCAAAATTTAGAAAAGAATTACAAGTGACTTGTACTATTTCAACTTTTGTACCAAAAACTTTTACAGCTTTTCAATGGTTTTCACAAACAAGCCGTGATGAATTTGCTCGTAAACATAAATATTTAAATGATGCACTTGTCACTCGTAAATTACAACGTAATGTCAAGCTCAACTGCACAGAGCCTGAATTAGCTTTAATCGAAGCTGTTCTTTCTCGTGCTGATCGTCGTTGGGGAGATGTTATTGAATCTGTTTGGCGTGCTGGTTCCAGAATGGATTCATGGAGTGAGTTTTTTAATTTAGCTAGATGGCAAGATGCCGCAAAGTTACATGGGTTTGATTTAGATGATGAAGCAACTCGTCATCGTGAACCTGGATCAAAACAAGCTTGGGATGTGCTATCTATTGGTTTTACAGAGAAATTCTTGCTGCATGAATGGCAACAAGCCGTAAACGTTGCTGAAACAATTCCATGTACCGAAAACAAATGTCACGCCTGCGGTGTTTGTTTTAACTTAGATGTAAAAAATATTGTTGCTGAAAACTTATCAAAAAATAATCCCTTTGTGACTGAAATTGATAAAGCTAAACGTAAACAGAGTTGTGCTAATTTTGATGAACTTTATAGCACTGATATAAAACAAAAAGATTTGATAGCTGGTAAATCCTTTGAAGTGACTGAACAGAAAGAAAGAAAATCTTTTGAACCTATTATAGTTGTGCGTCATACTCAAGCCCAACAAAAACTTAGATTGAAAGTTTCTAAGCTCAATAATTTAAAATATATAGGTCATCTGGATTTTCAAAAAGTTTTTGAACGTGCACTTAGGCGAACCGCTTTGCCTGTAGTGCATACAACAGGCTTTAATCAAAGAATTAAAATCACTTGGGGCTTAGCTTTACCTTTGTTTTTTGAAAGTGAGGCTGAGTATTTAGAAATTGAACTTGCCGAAAAATTCAATTTGCAAGAGTTAAAAGAAACCATAAATCAACATCTTTTAGCAGATGTGCAAATTTTAGAGATTGTTGATATTACAAATGAAAAACCACCTGCAATTAATAATCTTTTAAAAGCAGATTATCAAATTGATTTAGATCAAGAAATTTCGCAGGCTATGATAGATGATTTTTTAAGTCAAGAAAAAATTGAAATTGAAAAGTTAGGTAAAGTTAAGGGTAAAAGAAAACAATTAAAAGTGGTTGATTTAAAACCTAGAATTATTGAAATCAAATTGTTAAGTAATACTCAAGTTGCCATGACTCTAGAAAAAAGCCAAAGACCAGATGAGATATTGAAGTCTTTGTTATCTAAATCCTCAGATTTTTCAGCTAGAATAAAACGCACTAAACAAGTCTTTGAAAAAGCGATACTCGTATAGACGCATTGGGCTATTTTGCTTGTAAATTCAAGCAATTGAATGATTTTATTTCTGTTTAAAACAACAAAAAATTGTCAATAATGTAATAGTGGTTACTGACTTATTTTAGGAAATTTTAAAAGATATTCATTTTTTTTATACTAAAACAGGCTAGTATTATACTTAGGTTCGGGGATGATCCGATTTTTATAGTTTTTCCTTAAAAGTCTTTTTAAAAAGTAAACAAAATTAAATTTGAAAAGAATTTTTAAATTAAATAGGAGTTTTAATAATGCGTCAATTAGTTATTTCAGAGCAAGACAATGTTGCGGCATTGATGGAAGATGGCAAGGCGATTGATTTTTTTATATCAAAAAATGAGTATAGTGTTGGTGATATTTATGCTGTGCAAGTTGAAAACATCATGCCTTCTATTAATGCAGTCTTTGTAAAAGTTGCAGATGGTCAAATGGGATTTTTACATGCAAATGATATTCCAGGACGTGGTCCTTTAGATTCAAGATTGTCACCTGGACAAAGATTGCTGGTACAAATTGTCAAAGAACCAACTGGAAACAAAGGTCCGAGAGTAAATCCCGCAATTAGTCTTCCGGGTAGATATTTTGTGTTGACTACGGAAAATCAAAGTATCTCAATTTCAAGAAGAATTAGTGAAAATTCTGAGAGAGATAGATTGCGATCTATTGCCAATCTAATGAAACCTGAAGAACTTGGTATTGTAATTAGAACTGAGGCAGCTGGAAGGTCACAAGAAGAATTAGAAGAAGACTTTTTGACAATTTGGGAGAAGTGGAAAAATATTGTTGATAAATATGATCGTTCTGATTCTTATTGCCCTATTTTTAAGGAGTCCGACTTTTTATATTCGACATTAAGAGATGCTTTTAATAGCACTGTTGATGAAATTTGTGTGGCTTCAGTGCAATCAAAATATAGATGTCAAGAGTTTTTGAAAACATGGACAGGTAGAGAAGTTGATATTCAAGTTGTTGAAGGCAACGACTTAATGGTCAAAACAGATGTTTTAAAAGAACTTAGAGGCTGTTTGTCAAACCGTGTAAATTTACCAAGTGGTGGTTATGTGATTATTCAGGGTATGGAAGCTTTAACCGCTATTGATATTAACTCGGGTAAATTTACAAGTAGTACAACTCTAAGAGAAACTGTACGTAGAACCAATATGGAAGCAGCAGTTGAGATAGCTCGTCAAATGAGGTTGAGAAATATTGGTGGAATGATTATTATCGATTTTATTGATATGTCTGAAAGAGCAGATAGAATTGCCGTTATGGAAGTTTTAGAAAATGCTGTAAAAACAGATAAAGCGAAGCCGCAAATTGGTCAACTTTCTGATCTTTGTTTAGTTGAGATTACTAGAAAACGTTCTGGTCAAGCTATTGCTGAAATTTTTGGACATACTTGTTCTCAATGTAATGGTTCGGGAGTTGTTTTCAACTTAAAAGATGAAGCAAAGTCAAATTATAGAAATAGACAACAAAATAATTCTAGATCATCTTACAGAAACGAGCGTAATGATAGAAACGACCGAAACAATCGTAACGATCGTAATGATCGTAACGATAGAAATAATCGCAACAATCGTAATGATAGAAACAATAGAATGAATAATAACAATAGAAGATTTAAACGTGATGATGCAGAACAAACTAATATTGGTTCTAGTGCAAAAGATGATAGTAGTTTTGATGATGACAAACAAAATACTCCTGTGTCTGTAGCAGTACAAGAAAAAGAAAGTTCAGCTGAGCAGGCAAGTGAGATTACTAAGAGTAAATCTTTTGGGGCGAGCTTTATGGCTTCTGAAGATGTTTCTGAAAGCGAATAAACATGATGCAGAGAAGTTTTTCTTTAGATGAACTTTTGCAAAATGATTATGATTTTAAAAAAATCAACCCAAGTTTAGACAATATCAAGATAGCTTTAGAAGCTTTTAGAGACTTTCGTTTTGATTTTCAAACGATTATTATAGCTGGTACTAATGGTAAAGGTTCGGTTGCTACTTTTTTAGAGCAAATGCTTTTAGAGTATAGTGATCTAAAAATAGCAAAATTTACTAGTCCGCATTTGTTTTGTGTGACAGAAAGAATAAAAGTAGCAAATGAAAATATTAATCCACAAGTGCTTGCTGATTTGTTACTTGAAATTAAAACTAAAGTCACTATAGCTCTTAGTTATTTTGAAAAAATTACTTTAGCGGCGTTATTGTATTTTCAAAGACAAAAAGTGGATTTGGCAATTTTAGAAGTTGGTATGGGGGGGCGTTGGGATGCTGTGAATATTGTGCCAAGTGAAAACCGCTTGGCAACTGTGATTACAAGTATTGGTTTAGACCATCAAGAGTTTTTGGGTGATAGTGTAGAAAAAATTAGATTAGAAAAAGAAGCTATCAAAAGACCGGGAGTGAGTCATTTTGATTTTCAAGATTATTTTTTTGAAGGTGATGTTTTAGAAAAAAATTTTCTGTTAGCTCAAAAGGTTTTTCATGAAAAAATTTTTAATGTAAATGTGAACCGTTCTAAGATTTTTGAAAGATTTTATGAGGTTTATGCGGGGCGCTATCAATTTGAAAAAGATTTAAATTTTTTTATTGATGCAGCGCATAATCCTCAAGCGGCTCAAGAATTGGTTTTGTATCTTGAGAGAAATTTTAAAAAGCAAAAAATTGAACTTCATGTAGCTTTTTTGGATAAAGACTTTCAAGCTTTTATCAATGAATTTGTAACGAGTGGCTTGCAAATAGAAAAAATTTGTTTTTATGATATTGATAATTCTAGAGCTCAAAAAGCACAGTATATGCAAGAGCTTTGTTCTAAATTACACACTAAACATGATTTTCAATGTCAAAAAATAGCTAATTTAGACAGGAGTAAAAATTTAAATCTTAAAGTTTTTACTGGTTCAATTTATTTTATAGAAAAAGTTATCGCTAAAATTAAATAAGATCAGCTAGTTAATTTAAAGATCTAGGTTGATCCTTAATGAATAGTGAGACAAATTTAACACGGTCCGAAGTGTCTTATTGAGCGAAAAACCCTAAATAGGCGCTTGAAGCAAGAAAAAGAATTACAAAAAACCAGGTGGTATTTTCTAGTTTTTGGTCGGCTGAGCTATGTACACCCTTAAAAGTGTTCGCTGAACCACCAATAGCACCTAAACCTTCGTTTTTTGGTTCTTTAACCATTACAAAAAATACAGAAATAACACCGCTTATAATTTGTACTAAATAAATTAAGTTATCCATATAATTATTTTAGCAAGCGTTTTATTTTATAATGGAAAATTCTGACAACTTTCTCATTTTACTTGAAATTATGTGTAATTACGTGATACGGTTTAAGTATGAGCGGAGATATTATTGTAAGTAGGGGTCTGGATAAAATTGATTTTGTAAATTCAGGTTTACAAGTTAGACAAAGACCAAGTGAATCTGATGAAAACAAAAGATCTGAAGCTAGAGCTTTGCATTTACAGCACCACACTGATGGTCTTCCCTTGTTTGAACAATTATTAAGCCCTTTTCAAATCAATAAAAGTCATTTACCTCATAGCGTTCATCCTTACCTGGATCATAGACAAAAAATGTCTTTAGTTTTAAAAGGAAAAGCTCCTAATGGTGTTGTTGTTACTAAGTATGGAACTAGAACCAGGGACTCAAAACAATCTAGATTTGTTGCAATCAAAGATAAATTATCAAAAAAACCAGTCGCTATTGCCTTTATCAAAATCAATGCGAATGAATTAGGTGAAGAACAACAAGATAGAATTTTTGATTCTAACAAAGATGATGCTTTGGGCATGGTCTTAGAAGAAACTGGTACGAAGACTCGTGGAGAGGTGCAAAGTTTTTATCGTATTCAAGATGTTGCAGACAAAAAAAAATTATTTGATTTTTTAGATCCTTCAACACAACAAGAATTAAAACTTGATGATCCGCAGGTAATTCTTTATGGTAGAAAAAACCATATGTATAAAGCTTTTTCTCAAGAATCTATAGCAATTGTTTATGAGTTTATAATTGAAGATTAAGTCTTAACTATGTCACAAATTAAAAATATTAGTTTTTACCTTGAAGAACATAAGGAAATTTATGAAAAATTAGATTTGTTTTTAAAACAATTTAGTTCTTTAAAAAATCAGCGTGATGATAAGTTTTTGTTACAAGTTTCTCAAGAGTTTTATTCTTATATTCAAGAGCTTTTACTTAGCCATTTTGACAAAGAAGAAACAAATCTTTTCCCAAATATTAAAGAGCAACTTGCAATAGAAATTTATAATAGATTACTTGATGATCATGAAGAAATTAGGCGAAAATTTATTAGACTCAAAAATGAGTTTGCCGATTTTGAAAAATCGCCAGAAGCATTTGATTACAAAACAAAAATTTTATTTCCTAGTTATAATTTGATTGCAACAATCAATCATCACGCTCAGCGAGAGGATAAATATTTAGCTTTTGATGAGTAAGTTAATTATGGGCGTGCTTCCAAACCCGTAATAAGTATCTCGTGTCTTTAGATTTGGGCATAAGTAGGGTTTGGTTAGACACGCCTAACAAAAGAATCAAACACCGTCGCTTAGTGAGTTTCACACAGTGAAACAAGCTAAGCGTAAGGTCGTTTATGGGACTGATTTCTGACCCCATTTGCTAGTGATTTTAACATTTCACTGTATTTTAAAATTCAAAATGGGGTTTGGAATCAGTCCCATTATGTATTGAATCTAAAAGATATCTTATGAGAAGTTCTGTGTTAGTTTATTTTCAATAATCTAAAGCTTTTTGGTTAATCACTGAAGCAACAGGGTACGCACAATAGTCTGCGGCATAAAAACCGCTAGGTCTATAATTACCACTAATACCTGTTCCGCCAAAAGGAGCAATTCCCATGGCACCTGTAGTAGCTGCGTTCCAGTTAATTAGACCAGTTTTACTTTGTTGATAGAATTGTTCAAAATTTGTTTTTGTCTTTGTTAATATTGAGCTTGCTAAGCCAAATTCGCTTTGATTTGATTTTGAAATTGCATCTTCTAAATTTTTTGCAATGTAAATTTTCACAAAAGGTCCAAATATTTCCTCATCAAGATCATAATCATTAATTGCAATAATTCCCGGGCTAATAAAAGCTTCACCTAAGTCTTTTTGGATTTTTGCTTCGAGTAACAGACTCGCTCCATTCTCTAAGTATTGTTTTTGTTTTGTGAGTACTGCTTGTGCTTGTTCTTTACTAATTAAACAAGACATAAAGCTTGTTTTTGCGGGTGTCGCTATTTCAATTTTTTGGCTTTGTTCAACAAACTCTTTGATAAAGTTTTCAGCAAAATTATTTTTATCTATTAAGATTATTCTGCGTGCACAAGTACATCTTTGACCATTAGAAACAAAGGCAGATTGAATGGCGATTTTTACAGCTTCTTCAATCTCAAAATCATTATCAACCACTAAAGAATTATTGCCACCAAGTTCTAAAGCCAAAATTTTATCAATTTTGCCAGCTAAATTTGCATGTAAGATTTTGCCAACTCGTGTGCTTCCAGTAAAAAATATGGCATTTATATCTGGGTGCTTGCTCAGTGCCTCTGAGCTTTCTACTTCTCCTTGTACCATATTAATGACACCGGCAGGGAAACCTGCCTCAATAAAGAGTTTGACCCACTCTTCACTAAATTTAGGGCAATAATTACTTGGCTTAAAAATTACCGTGTTACCTGCAATTAAAGCTGGTAGTATGTGGCCATTAGGAATATGCCCCGGAAAATTATAAGGTCCAAAAATAACACAAACTCCTATTGCTTTATGTTTAGTCAGAGATATACTATCTTTGATTTCTTTTTTGCTTATACCTGTTCTTTCTTGATAAGCCTGATAGGCGGTTTTTAGTTTTGCTATCATTATTCTTAATTCTGCTTTTGCATCAATTAAGGTTTTTCCAGTCTCTTCGCAAATGATATTTGCTAAAAATTCTTGTTTTTCTTCTAAAAGGCTATTGTATTTTTCTAGATAGGTCATTCTTTCTTCAAGACTAGTCACAGACCATGATTCAAACGCTTTTTTTGATGATGCCACAACTTCGTTGATTTGCTCTGGGCTTGTGGCATTACCTTGCCAGTAAATTTTTTGATTTGCAGGGTTGATTGAAACAAATTCTTTGCCATTAGCTTTTTGGAATTGATTGTTAATTAGAAATGTCATTTTTTAATAAACCCTTAGTATATCGTCTTTGTTTGCTTGTAAAATATTTAAAATTTCTTGTTCGCAATAGACTTTATCTTTTTCTAGTAAAGCTTTTGCATAAACATAACGAGAGTTTTGAGGATTACCAATTACTCTTTGTTTGTAATTATCGTTTAATTTTTCAGTTGCATCTGCTTTTACTAATTTAGATTCTTTGATGATTTTTATATCTGCTATTTTTGAGGCAATTCGAGGTCCAGCATCAAAAATATCGACGTGTCCATCAAATTTAAAACCTTGTTTTTTTAAGTATTCAAGAGCTGGTTTGGTGTCATCATGGACTTTTGCTATAACTTCAATAATTTCTTTGGGTAATAATGGCAAATATATAGGATACTGCGGCATTAAATCGGCAATAAAACCTTTGTCTTTAGCACTAAGCGTATCTGCTTTTGTAAAATCCATATCAAAAAAATGTTTTACCGTACCCTCCCAAAATGGAGATTTGTTTTCTTTGTTAATATAGCCTCTCATTTCGGCAATCACATTCTTTGTAAATCTTTGTGGGTTGTCTGCCATATAAAAAAACCTTGCCGCACTTAATAAAGCGCCTAATTTTTGTCCTCTTAAGTCAGGGTCAATAAACAAAGAACTTATTATTGAAGGTCCATCAAATTCTTTTTTGAGTGCTAAATATTCAATTTCTTTTTTTACATTCAAGTCTGTTGATTCATGCTGAGCAGTTTTAATTTGATAAGAATAAAAGGGTTCAAAACCTCCAATGCGTGCCCTAATCGCTGATACCCCCATTACTTTTTGTGTTTGTAGACAAACTAAAACAAAACGATATGATTCGTTTTGAGCTTGAGTTGGTGTAATAGCAAAGCTGTTAAGCGAGTCTTGGATTTTGCTTTTTAATAGTTCTCGATCTGTCGGCAAAGAAGTCATACCCGGACCGGCTTTTTGTGTAAGTGCTAAAACATCTTCTAAATCATTTTCACAAATTGGTCGCACAAAAAACATATTAAACTTCAAGTTCTCCAGACGCTAATTTCATTAAAAATAATGCATTTAATAATGATCTTTGCGATAAAGAATCTAAACAAATAAATTCGTCGCTTGAGTGTATCTTGCCTCCCAAAACCCCCATGCAATCAAGATTTGCGAGTCCAAACTCAAAAAGATTATTGCCATCACAGCAACCACCAGTATCTCTTTTGCTAAAGTTTTGCTCAAGTTCTTGGGCGCATTTTTGGTAAGCTGTAAAAAGTTTTTGCATTTTTTCATTTGGGATTTTGGGTTTTCGATTTAGTTTGCCAACTAATTCAAGTTTGAGGTTTTCTTTTTTGTTTAAATCAGTTATTATTTCTTTGAATTTATCGAGAGCTATTTTTTCATCTGCAAGACTATGAGTTCTTATATTTATACTTAACGAAGCTTGATCTGCTACTACGTTTAGAGCACCACCACCATTGATTTTGCCAAAGTTCACAATTATATTTTCTTCTTTGTTATTAAGTTTGTTTGCTTCAAGCATAAATTCAGCTAGAGCATAAATTGCATTTTGCCCTTTGCTAAATTCCCTACCTACATGCGCGGCTTTTCCTTGTGCGAGTACATGGAAATTACCCGTGCCTTTACGCCGCCAAGCTATTGAGCCATCAGCTAGGCTGGGTTCAAAAATTAAGCCAAAGTCATGCTCTTGAGCAAGCTTTGCAAAATGATTTTGTGATTGGGGGGAACCAACTTCTTCATCAGGATTTAAGCAAACGGTCCAGGAGATTTCATCTGCAAAGCGACTATTTTCAAATATTTCCAAGGCTTTTAGCATTACTAAAAGACCGCCTTTTAAATCTGCCACTCCCGGTCCATTGATAGTATTGTCATCAATTTCTGTACAAGTTTGAAAATCAGATTCTTCACTAAATACAGTATCTAAGTGCCCCATTAAAAGGATTTTGTATTGGGCATTTGCTTTTTCTTTTTTGATGAAAATTAAATCACCGAGTTTTTTGTTTATAAAATCACCTTGTGAGTTTAATATTTGGTCATCTTCCAGTATTTTTTTTTCAATACTTATTTTTTCCTGGAAAATATTTTTAAATTTATCAACAAGAATATTTCCGACTTCATTTACGCCAGTTACATTATAAGAATAAGAATTTATGTTACAAAGTGCCACTAAATCTTCAATCATTTCTTTTTGATTGATCAAAGAAGATTTAATTTCATCGATTGCCTGCATTTAACTTACTATATTCTATTACAAGAGTTAAGAAACTAGATTTAAACCTATTATTCCAATAACAATCAATAAAATACAGCTTAGCTTTAATAAATTTGCAGTCTCATTAAAATAGAAAAAGCCTGCACAAACAATACCCACTGTACCAATGCCACTCCAAAGAGCATAAGCTAGACTTAAATCTATTTTTTTGAATGCATATGTAGCACAAACAAAACTTAAAACAAAAAATACTATAGTCCAAAAAGAATAATTAGGCTTTAAAAAGCCTTCTGATAATTTTAATTGAACCATAGCTGCAACCTCTAAAACAATTGCAATAAATAGCAATAACCACGCCATAAAAAACTCCAGTGTTTTTAATAAATAACAAAAACGAAAAAAAGCGAATCCTAATATCTTTTAGGAACGCTAACTAAATTCTTCTAACTCAAAAGTGAGTTTAATAATTGCTTTAATAACCATAAGGTTTATTCGTTAAATACATTATGCCCAATTTTTTGTTATTTATAACAATGAAATATAATTTAATCGGGTAATTAGTGAGTATCACCTAAGCAATAAAAAGGATATTTTTGAAAAACATAGCTAATTTCAATATTTCGTATTCTAGAGTCTGGTTTTTAGCTTGGCCTATTATTCTTGCAAATTTAACGATTCCACTGATTGGTGCAACAAATGTTGCTGTAGTTGGTCGTTTGCAAAGTCCTATTTATATTGGTGCTGTTGCATTGGGTGTTTTGGTATTGCAATGTATTTATTGGAGCTTTGCTTTTTTAAGAAAAAGTACTACTGGAGTAACAGCACAGGCTTTTGGTGAGGGTGATAAGGCTGGTGTCTTTGCTGCTTTATTTCGCTCCTTGATAATTGCAACTAGTTTAGGTTTGTTGGTTACAATTTTACAAAAGCCCATTGAGTTTATAGCTTTTAAAATTATTCATGGAAGTGAAGAAGTTGAAGCAATTGCAAAAGTTTATTTTCGTATTCGTGTTTGGGGTTCGATTGCGACCATGTCTAATTATGTGTTCTTGGGTTGGTTTTATGGAATTCAAAAACCTAAGCTGGCTTTATGTTTGCGCATAATGATGAATCTACTAAATATACCACTGGCGATCTATTTGGCTTTAACTTTAAAGATGGGTGTAAATGGAGTTGCTTGGGCGGCTTTTTGGTCACAGCATTTTGTTTGCTTTTTAAGTTATATTGCCGCTTTTGTAATTTTGTTTAAACATCAAAAAAAAGATTTAAGTTCAAATTTTAAATTTGATATGAATTTTTTAAAATTGATTTTTGATCGAGTAAAATTCACTCGTTTATATAAATTAAATACGGATATTTTTTTTAGAACCCTATTAGTCTTTTTTGCTTTTTCTTGGTTTACTTCAAAAAGTGCTTCTAGTAGTGATTTGGTTTTAGCTACTAATTCTGTGCTTATAAATTTATTTTGGTTTATTAGTTATGCTCTTGATGGTTTTTCAAATTCTGCTGAAACACTTGTGGGGCAAGCTATTGGAGCTGGTAAAGTTGAGATGTATAGAAGAGCAGTTAAAGTTACTTTTGTAATGTCTTTAGTGTTTGCTTTGATTTTTGTATTGAGCTACGCTTTTGCAGGTAATTTTTTGGTATCTGTTTTAACTGACTTAAATTCTATTCAAGAATTAGCAAAAGAATATATGATTTGGCTTGTTTTTATTCCTATTATTGGTATTCCTTGTTTTGAGTTAGATGGTATATTTTTTGGTGCAACAAAAACTCGAGTTATGCGAGATATGATGTTTATTAGTTTTGTAGTTTATGCTTTGGCTATGTTAGTTTTGCCTAAAGTTTTTGCTAATCATGGTTTATGGATGGCTTTGTATATATTTTTACTAGTGAGAGCTTTCACGCTTTATATACATTTGCCAAAAATTGAAAAAGAAAATTTTATTCATGGAAAATAATTCAAAAGATAAGTTTGAGCAATGGCTTTTTACAACTTTGCACTCGCCGGGTGCTTTTGATGGCAAAACTGCTCAACAGTGTTTTTTGAATGATTTTAATGAAGCACAAGCTTTGTTTAAAGAGTTTTCTAATATTAAGCAATCTATGCCGACATTTAAAACTTTTGATGATTTAGAGTTGAGATTTTGGCTTTTAGAAAAACAAGAAAATAAAAAAATAAAAATTTTGCTTCATGGCTCAGGCTCAAATTTTTGTAAAGCTAAGCGTGCAATTTTTTTATTAGAGCGCGGTTTTAATGTGGCAATGATAAGTTATCGAGGACATTCTGGTAATTCCGGTAAAGCAAGTCAAGAACTGATTATTAATGATGTTAAAGCGGCAATAAATTGTATCAAACATCATGGATATGAGAATGCGCAAATGTGTTTTGAAGCTAGTTCACTCGGAACTTGTGTGCTTGCTCATGTTCTTACTGATCTACAAGAAAAAAACAATCATTGTTTTGCTTCTTTGATTTTAAAAGCAGCGCCACTAAATTTAATGCACCAAGATAGTTTTATTTCTTTAGAAAATTATGGTTTGCATTTAGCGCAAGCAAAAAAATTTTTAGAAAAAACTTGGAATCAAGAACTAATATACAAAAAGCTTAAAGTGCAAAAAATTTTGTTGGTGCACGGTGTTGATGATTTAGTGGTGCCAATTGAGGATAGTAAAAAGATTTGTGCTTTGTTAAAGCCAAATAACCCTTATTTAGAGCTAAAAATTATTGAAAATGCCGGACATCGTTTGCAATTAGAGGACTATGACCTTTATTAGAAATTTTTAAGTTTGCTTTAACCAAAACTTAAACTGGCTTTGTTATTTAAGAAACATCAATCATGTTAAAGCAACTTGAGGAGAGATAAAAATGACAGAATTAACAAAAATCAGAGTTTTAAATTTCACACTTTTAGGTTTATTAGCCCTAATCGTTTCACCTAATTTATTTTAATTTTAATCAAACCAATACTGTGTAAAGAGTCCATCAAGAAATTGATGGACTCTTTTTTTTTATTGAAAAATTACAAACTGATGTTCTATTGTTCACGGAAAAAAAATCATAAAAAAGCCTTAAAATACCTGAATTTTATTGACTTTAAATTTTTAGTAACATCAAAGCGCTGTTCTATCTAAATAAATTCTGCAAAACTGATTATTTTCAATAGTTTTCAATTAAGCAGCTGAAGTTTAGAGCAGCAGTTAATGTGTTTTTGTAATTTAGGTTATAATTTAATTTATGCGTATGAATAATAATTTTGGCTTACCTAGAGCATTTGCTCGAATGAGTGATACAGAAACTCCAACCAAGGAGCCACAAACTAAACCAGAAAAACCTACTATTCCAGCTGAGCCTGCAAAAAGACCTGAACATGAACCATGTCCGGCTGGTGATCCTGCTGTATCGCCTTGTAGGTTTTAAAATTAATAATATCGGATTAACTTTTACTTATTACTTGGTTTTAAATAATTCACTAAAATAAAAAAGCGTGCTAGTCTATTATTTTAATGGAGACTGCTCGTTTTTACTCATTAGTCGATAGGTGGAATAATCACTGGCTTAAGTTTAATCCAGTTCGAAATAAACATGTTTCAATAACTGAGTTACAAAATTCAGAATTTTTTGATCTTATGGATAAGGCTTTTAAGTTATTACAAACTTCTCAAAGTTCTCTAACAATGCCTCTTGCAAAAAAAGATTCTTTACAAACATACGCTGATATTTTATTTGATGTCAGTAATAACTACTTTATTGCTCGTACCAACCTTAAAAACCCTGTAATAGCAGCACTTGAGGCAAAAGTATTTTCTACTTTCATACCTGTTTTAAAAGCCTATAAAAGAAAAGATAAAAATCCACTCAGTGTTCATAATTTGATAACTGATTTTAATACTTTTAATGATGCTGATATTGCTGAAAAGTTGTTAGATACCTATAATCAAATATTAAATTCAGGGCTGGTTGTCAAAGAAGAATACGAAGCTTTTAATCGCGCTTTTAGGTATATTGTTCACCCTCAACAACTCAAACAGCAAGAACTAAAACTTTTTCAAAGAATAACTTTTTCAATGATGCAATCTTTCAAAGATGCTCCTCTAAATGATTTGGGTTTTGTTAAGAGGTTTGCTGCATTTACAAAAGTTTTTCATGATTTTGTAAACGAACCATACTCACAAAGCTTTTTTGAGATTATTTCTCGTTTATCAAAACAGCCACTTTTTTATAAAAATAAATCAGCTGCGGTAAATTCATTATTTAAAACTGATTTACTTGCAACATTTAGTCATTTAAAAAAGAACCCTTTGCAATTTAATGCTTTTATTGATATTTTAGATTCTTTATCAAAAACAAATGCATCAATATATACCTTTTTTAACTATGCAAATAAAGTTTTTGCGCATAGTAAATCTCCACAATTACGAGATATTTTTGTGCAGATGTGTAAGTATTTTAATCATCCTTTGAGGCAATGGTCTGTAGACTTGATCCCCGCTCATTTATTAGATTTAGCTCGATATAGTGACAAAGACTTGAAAACTCCATTAGAAAACTACAAAAATGCTCTTGAAAATAATGTGTTTAACTCTGCTAGAGAAGCTTTGGGTAATTTAGGAGATATTATAGTTGCTCAAGAAGTTGTCAATCGTACTCAAGATCAAACAAAAAAAAGTAAATTACTTTCTCTCAATCTTGATCAAGTACCTTGGCCGCAAGCAGAATTTGTTAAACTTCAAAGAGCTTATCAACAAAATTTTGATATACTGCGCAAAGCTATTAATCGCCACAGATCCTCTATTGCAGATGCTTATTTATGTTGCAGGGTTGGTAGCCAAGCTCCTTTGTACGAACAGTTTTTACAAGATTGGATGAGGCCTACTGTATTTAATAAAATTACCAATCAAGGTTGGCGTGATTCGAATTTTCCAGGTAATGGTTGGTTCATTGCTGATTCTGAATTGTCTACAACTATTAAAGATTTTGTCGCTACGGCAACATCTTTTCCGGTTTTTGATATTAATGGAGAAAGTTTGGATGATAAGTCTTCTTATGATAGAGCCTATAAAATTTTAGGTGTCTTAGAAGCTTCAACTATTACAAGACTAAGAGGGCCTACTATAATTACTCCTAGCGAAGATGCAAAGTATGAATTGATTAATTCAAAAGGTATAGAGCCATATAGTTTTATTTTTTACAATGAGCATTATGCAAATCCAACAAATACAAAAGCATTGCTTGTACCAAGTTCTGTTATAAAGGAAAATCAAAAATTTGAAGATTTTCAAGAAAAATTACGTCCAGAAGTTTTAAGAAGACACAAAGATGTTTTGGATTTAGGTTCTATGTCTGTGTTTAATGGTGGCTTATGTAATGCACGTAAACCGTATAGTAAACCGTTTTTTATATGGGAGGATCATGCTAATTATGCTCCTGATTCAAATGGACATAAGCATAAGTATAATATTCGTAACTGAGTATGATATTATGGCTGCTTTGCAAGAAGATCATTTGAGAATTTTTGATATTGCAAATAATTTTTTTACTATGATGTTTCAAGTTGACGTATTAGAAAGTCTTTTTATTAAAGGTGCACAAAATTCAGAAGATGAGCTTCGATATGACTTTGAAAATCTATTAGATGTCTTTGATGCTTGGAGCGCTCAATATCAACACAAAGCAGAGAAGAATCCAGCTTTTAGTGCTGTGTTGGTTGATGCTGACGTCTTTGATAAGACTTCTAAGCCTAATTGGACGTTGCGTTTAGACCCTGAAAAACAAGATTATTCTACTCGTGAAGCAAAAAATAAAAATCAAATTGCTAGTTATGATTTGTCAAATGAATTTATTGATAGGCATGCGTTGTTAAGCTCAAGATTAGCAGCCCCTGGTAGAACTGCTCGGTTTTATCCTCGTTACTTAACTTAAGTTTATAATAATTGTTATGCATAAAGTCATTTTACTTGCACATGGTTCGCGCGATAGCCTTTGGAAAATTCCCTTAGAAAATATTAATGAGATGCTCAAAAATGAATTTGGCGAGAATAACTTTGATATAGCTTATCTAGAGTTTATCAGTCCTGATATTAAAGAAATTGTTTTTAAATCTTATAAAAATGGTTTTAGGTCTTTTTCTTTTTTACCTTTATTTATTGCAGCAGGAGCTCATCTAAGAAATGATGTACCAAAAATTATTGCTGATATTTGTACTGAGCTTACAGATATTGATTATAAAATTTTAGCCCCAATTGGTGAACATGAACTATTTAGAAAAGCAATTTTAGAAATAGTTCGAGGCTATCAAGATGATTTTTAAATTTAAAAAACTAGACTATTTGACTTAGGAAGTAAGTTTTTGTCATATAAATCAGCTATAAAAAGCTATTTGCTCATGGGTATATTTTAAGACAGGAGTAAGAAAAAATATGCCTCTTGAAAAAGAACAATTAAACAATTTTATATCTGTACTTGATAATTTATTAGCAAGTATTATTGAAAATGCTAACAAATTAACAAACTTAGAAATGAAAGCACAATTTAAACAAGCTAGCGATAGTTTGTGGCAAGAGGGTAATTTGGCTTTGGCAAGTCCTATGGCACTTAGTGTTTTAGAGAATAGCTTAAATGAAGGTGATAGCTCACTTTTATTAATGTCAACCGACTTAGCTGCGTTAGTTGCAGACAAGATGATGGGTGCTGAGGTTGAAGAATTATCTTTTAGTGAAGACAAGCACGAAGCTCTTACAAATCTTTTATTGCAAAGCGCTCATAGTGCATTTGAGCAAGTTGAAACTATTGCGAATGCAAATTTAAAATTAACAAGTTCAAAAATGCTTTTGGCAGATCCAGCTGATGCAGAAAGTTTAAAAATGGATCTCAAACAAGAGAGAAGTCTTTTCGAATTTGCAATTGAAGTTAATGGAAAAACTGAAACTCTATCTTTAGATTTATCCCATGAAAATATTTCAATCTTACTTTCTTTAATGGCTGATCAGGTTTCTCAAGATACTGAAACCGTGGGCGATTTTATGGGTACCAATTTTGCTGAAATAGTTGATCAACACAATGCTAATGATGAAAATTCAGAAAGAAATTTGAATTTACTAATGGACATCAGGCTTGGACTTATTGTTGAGCTTGGTCGTTCAGAAATGCACTTGAGAGATATTTTAAAACTTACTAAAGGTTCTATTGTAGAGTTGGATAGATTTTCTGGTGAACCTGTAGATTTATTTGTGAATAATAAACTTATTGCTAGAGGTGAAGTTGTTGTAATTGATGATAGTTTTGGCTTGAGAATTTCACAACTGGCTGGTAGTGAGCTTACTGAAAAACAATTAATTGGAATGCAAGACTAGTGTCATTAAATAATCAAAATTTAGTAAACCCTTTTGAAAACAAAGACACATCTAGTGCTTATTTTACCGTTGATGAAGTTTATCAATGTTCTGCACGTGGTGTAAAACAAGTTTTAGATCCTTGTTCTTTGGGTGCAGAAGCAATCATTGTTGATCTTGGTGCAGGAACTGGAGTATCTAGTAAAGTTCTTAAAGAAGGTGTTAATAACTTTTTTGTTGTTGAGCCCTCAGAGTCTATGTTAGAGCATGCACAAAAAAGATTAGGCGATGAAGTTTACTATATAAACAAAGATGCAGCTCATATGTTTGAAGCTTTTAATAAAGATGTTGATGCAATTTATGCTTTAAATTGCATTCATTTGTTTCCTGACTTATTGCAAGCTTTTGCTGGTGTTGCTGCAAGCTTAAAACAGGGAGGTAAATTGGTTTTTAATATTACCGCACCAAGCTTTATGTTTGAAAATGTTTCTGATCAAGAAAAAATTGTTTATCAAGCTAATGTTGATTTTTATAAAGGACTTTATAAATTAGTACAAAATGAAATTGTTAAACAAACTGCGGATCTCTTACAAGATGCTTTAGAGCAAAAAAGTGACAAAATGTTTACTTTTGCAACAATAAATCAGTTTTTTAGTTCTTTAAATTTCAAATATCTACAAATGCAAGAACTGGACATTGCCGTTAATCGTGAGTTTCAATATTCTATTTGGAGAATGATGGCTAAGGCATTTACTAATGATGAATCAAGCGTTGAAAATATCATAAAATCTGTTTCCTTACCTGAAGTGACAAGTATTAGGCAAGCTATTTTTGTTTTCGAAAATAATAACTAATAAAAAAAAACTAATATATAATTAGTTTGTGGAAGATTTAGCAAGTCAAAGCTTTAATTTAGGAATAGGCAAACGTTTGCTTATCATTGTTGTTTTTTTAACGCTGTTATGGTTTGTGTTAGATTTTGTGGCAAAAAAAATCAAATCTGGAGAATTTAAAATTTCAGATTCTTTAATGAAAAAATTCACTGGTTCTTTGCCTAATACAAAAGAGATACATAAGATTGAATTTGTACAAAAAAAATATCTTTCTGAGGGCTGTGAGTTGCTGGTGATAAATGTTGATGGACGTGAACTTTTGCTTGCTAAAGGCTTGAATGGTTCTATTTCCTTCATTAAAGAGTTAGGTAATTAAAGATAATACGGCTCAATAAGTTTAGAAATTCTATATTTTCATTTTTTGTTTTTTTGATAATATATAAGTCGAGCATTATTTTAGTGCTTGATTTGCTGGGATAGCTCAGTTGGTAGAGCATCTGACTTGTAATCAGGCGGTCGAGGGTTCGAATCCTTTTCCCAGCACCACTTTTTTTAGCCCTTTACGGGGCTTTTTTTTTAGTCGGCAAATTCAATTAATTTTAGTTGATAGAGTTTATTTAAAATTTCAATCAGTGCTAAGCCTAGCACGCAATCATGGTCACCTTGAATATATTCAAATAAATGTTTGCCTTGATTTTCTAACATATAACTTCCACAGGCATAAACAGGTTTTTCTTGATTGACATAAACTTCAATTTCGCTATCGCTTAAATCTTTGATTTTTAAAATCACTTTTTCGCTAAATTGCCATATAACAGTTTCATTGTAAACAATACAGCAACAACAGTTTTGGCTATGTTCTTTGCCACGCAATGTTTTTAAGTGTTGTATACAGTTTTCTAAACTACCCGGCTTATCAAAAATTTGATTTTGCATAAAGCACACTTGATCTGCTCCAATCACATAAGTGTTTGCGTATTCTTTACTGATAGTCATAGCTTTTGCAATAGCTAGTTCTAAGCCCAGTGCTTGTGGGTTGATAATTGAATTGTTTTTTAAATAACTAGCTTTGATTTGATCTTCATCTAAATTTGATGCGATAACTTCAAATTCTAAACCTGAATTTTTAAGCAAACTTTGTCGAGTTTGTGATTGCGAGGCAAGTATAATTTTTGCTTTAGTCCGTATCATGTACTTTATATACTTTATACACTAATACATTTAATCGATAACTTTTTTGTATTTTCTATTAAATAAGACTTTTATACTATTTAGTCCTCTTCTAAAATGGGTCAAAAGTTCATATATGCCTGATGAAAATGATAATTTTGAATTATATACACAACTTATTGCAAAGATTGTAGAAACAAAACTTGCTTATATTATTTCTAAAAATCTTAGCCTCGAATTTTTAGCAAAAGAAGATAGCTTAGTGCAAGATGATGTTATTAAAACTGATGAAAATGCATTAATGATAGTTACACCTTTAAATCAGCTTGAATCTTTTTTGCTTTTAAGGTCTAATTTATCTCAAATCCCCTCTATCTCTGATATTTTTTCTGGTGGTGAAGGTGAGCTTGCTGAAGAACAAGAACTCACTGATAGTAACAAAAAAATCTTTATAGATACTATTAGTCAAACTGTGACTTCAGTTTTGAAGTATTTTATGCTTAAAGATGAATCTTTAGAATTTAATTTTGTTGATAGCTATGGCATTGATTTAGTTGCTAATGAAGAGACCAAATTAGATCTAGAATTCCAAGAAAAATACACCTCTCTAAAGTTTAAACTTGTAATAGAAGAAAACTTTGAAATAGAGTTTACTTTAGATCTAAACGAAGAACATTTCAACAAACTTTTAGAAAGTTTACAAAATATTTTTAAAGAATTTGATATGGCAGAAATCCCTGAAATGATTTCTGAAGAACTAAATTCTCTAAAAGCTCATACAAGTTTTAAGTCAAATACAGTTGATCAGCATACTAGAGAAGAAACTAGTTATATCGTTAACGAAAAAAGAAACTTGGGGTTTCTTGCAGATGTTAATTTGGATTTAATGGTAGAGCTTGGTCGAGTTGATATGGAGTTCTCAAAAGTTTTAAGAATTACAAAAGGTAGTGCTATTGAACTTGATAGATCTTGTAGTGAACCAGTGGATCTTTATGTGCACAATCAATTAGTAGCCCGCGGAGAGGTTGTTGCCATTGATGATAATTTTGGTTTTAAAGTAACTGAAGTACTTGGCTCTATTAACCTTTTTAAAGATCTTGGTTTATCTGCTTCTAAGTAGTTTTCTTTTCTAAAATTTTATTTCTAGCTGAAATTGCAAGAGGATGAATCTTTTGTGATTTTTTGATTTGATATTTAATTTTTTCGTCAAGTGCTGTTTTTAAAGCTAGATCAATATCATGATCTTCAAAAATTAGCTTACGGATTTTTGTTAGGCTTGGATTTTCTGGTCTGAGTGGCTCAACCATATCTGCCAAAAAAATAATTTGCGCAGTTAAAAACATATTCTCACCAGCCAAAGTGTGTTCTTCAACGGCTTTAATTATATGCTGGTCTAAAATTTCAAATTCATCTTCGATCCATTTTGCCGCAACTCTTGCATGCAATAAATTAGGTATCTCATGGTCTTCAAGATAAATTTTTATTTGATAAAAATTTGCAAGTGCGATTTGTTCTTCGTTTTTAAGTTCTTTGCAACTGTCGTGCAAAAATCCCGCCATTTCTAGTTTGTAAATAAAATTATCTTCGCTGACAATTTGTTTTTTTTGTTCGGTATTTAATGAGTCTTTGATAGCAGCAAAAATTTCAAGCGCAGTTTTGCTAACAGAACAAATATGCTCAAATCTTTTTTTTGAGACTCGTTGAGCAACGATGTTTTTTATTTCTTCAAGACTTTTATTAGACAAGATTTTTTACTCCAACAAACAAATAAAACACTCCAATGATAATTAATATATATGCGCTTAATTTAATTAATAAGTCATGGTTTTTTTTGAACCAATTTAATTGTTTAGCAAAGCCTGTAAATAAGCTTGCTAAAAAGATTATCGCGGTATAACCAATAGAATAAAAAAACATTAGCGTAATACCTTTGGCAATAGAATTTAAACTAGCAGAAATTGAAATTACACTGATTAATACTGGGCTTGAACATGGCGAGCTTACTAATGCAAAAATAATGCCAATGACAAAGGGGTTTGCTTTTGGGGTTTCTTTGATAAAGTTTGGTAATTTGAGGGCAAAGATTTCCAGCAAGCTCAAACCCATAAGCATAATCAAGATACCAACAATAAGATTTATGATTTGTCTATATTCTTGTAAAACCAAAAAAGCTAAATTAGCAAAGGCTCCAAGTGCCGTAAGTACAACTGCTACTCCTAAAGAAAACTGCAAAGCTTTTTGCAATGCTGCCATTTTATTTTTTATTTCTAGAGTGCCAATATATGCAAGGTTGATCGGTAACAATGACAAGATGCAAGGTAACAATGAAGAAAGTAATCCACCTAAAAAACCAAAAATTACTAATAAAAAAAATGATGAGTTTGTTTTTAATTCCAAAAAACTTCCATAATTTTCTAAAAATTCAGAATTAAACATCTATAAAATTTTAACAGCTTCTATATTGAGCTTGCCTTAAACTAAAACTTCATCGAATTTTTTTGTTAAAGCAGGTACTACTTCAAATAAATCAGCAACAATACCATAGTCGGCTTTTTTGAAAATTGGTGCTTCGGGGTCTTTGTTTATAGCCACAATAACTTTTGATGAGCCCATGCCCGCAAAATGCTGGATTGCTCCAGAGATACCACAAGCAATATAAAGATTTGGACTTACAACTTTTCCTGTTTGTCCGACTTGCATAGCATGCGGAGCGTAGCCACTATCAACAGCCGCTCTTGAAGCGCCAACTGCCGCAGTTACTTTTGAAGCAAACTCTCTTAAAATTTGGAAATTTTCTGAGTTACCCATTGCTCTGCCACCAGAAATAATGACAGCCGCTTCAGTGAGAGGAATCTCTTTACTGTTGGATTTTTTAATTTCTTTTACTTTGATTTTTGAGTCATTACTTGCAGCAAGTTCAATTAGGTTTGTGTTGCCACTAGCTTGAAAGTCAACTTTAAAAGCGTTTGGTCTAAATGTGATAAAACATGCTTTAGACTCTTGTAGTTTTACTTGAGTTATAAGTTTATTTGAATACATGGTTCTTGTGAGTTCTTGTTTTTCAAGATCAAAGTGCGAAACATCAGTTACCACATTAGCATTTGTTTTTGCTGCAGCTAAACCAAAAAGTGCCTCTGCATCAACTGAGTTATTTGCAAAAATATATTCTGCTTTTTCTTTTTCTAAAACTTCTAAAAAACTTTTTAAAAATAAATCACTTCTAAAGATTTCATAGTCTGCAGAATCTAAAACATATAAGTTATTTACAGCAAGTTCTTTACTTTCATCAATTGCGACATTTAAATTTGCTCCGAGTAATACTACAGAAACATTTTCATTTTGAAAATTTTCTTGGGCAAATTTGATAATTTCTTTGCTTGAAGAATTTAATTTCCCATCAGCAAGCTCTGCGTAAACTAAAACTTTGGTCATATAATTTATTTTACCCAGCTGATCCTACCTAATTTTCATAATCTGGATAATTTTTTTAATTTTTTCAATGAAGACATTAACACTAAGTAAATAAATAAAGCAAAAATGCAAGTTTTTGCTAATATTAACAATAGTCAAAAAAATTTAGGACTAAATAATGGTGTCAACAAGTAGTAATGATTTTTATGAAATTTTAGGTGTCTCAAAAAATGCTTCTGAGCAAGAAATAAAATCTGCATATAAAAAAGCGGCAAGGAAATTTCACCCAGATAATAGTGAAACTGGCGATGAGGATTTATTTAAAAAAGTTGGAGAAGCCTACGATGTTTTAAAAGACCCAAATAAAAAAGCCATTTATGATCAATATGGAGAAGAGGGTTTAAAAGGTGCTGGTGGTTTTGGCGGAGCTGGCGGTTTTTCTGGTTTTTCTGATTTTGCAGGAGCAGGTGGTTTTGAAGATTTAGGTGATATATTTTCTTCGTTTTTTGGTGGAGGATTTTCTTCTGCTGGAAGATCTTCTGGTCCAAGAGCTAGTCGTGGACAGGATCATAGTGTTGAGATTTCTTTGAAGTTTTTAGATCCTTTAGCAGATATAAAAAAGAAAGTTAAGCTAAATCCACTCGTTGAGTGCAATAGCTGTGATGGTTCAGGTGCGAAATCCAAAAGTGATATCGTGGAGTGTGCTACTTGTCATGGTCATGGTCAAGTCACAACTGTACAAAATACAATTTTGGGTCAAATTAGGCAATCAAGCACTTGTCCAAGTTGTAAAGGCAGTGGTAAGACTATCAAAAATACGTGTTCGACTTGTCGCGGTAAGGGGCAAAGGCGCGAAGAAAAAGAAGTTGAAATCACGATTCCCGCAGGAATTTATGATGGAGCAACGATGCGCTTAGCTGGTATGGGTGATGCTGGTAAACATGGTGGGCGAACTGGAGATATTTATTTGTATATAAATGTTGCAGAAGACAAAAATTTTAAACGTGAAGCTGAAAATATTTTTACTGAAATAGATATTGGTTTTGCCGATGCTTCTTTAGGAACAGAACTTGAAATTGCAGGTCTTGAGGGCAAAGAAAATTTAAAAATAAAAGCTGGAATTCAAAGTGGTGAAATTTTTACATTAAAAAACAAAGGCTTTCCTGTATTAAACAATGCGCGGCGGCGCGGAGATTATTACGTTAAAGTGAATGTGTTGACTCCACAAAACCTTAGTTCTCGTGAAAAACAGCTTTTGAAAGAGCTCAAAGAACTTAGAAAAGACAAAGATACTAGTTTATAGTATAAATATGCGCTTGTAGCTCATTTGGATAGAGCGTCAGTTTCCGGTACTGAAGGTAGTTGGTTCGACTCCAACCAAGCGTACCATTATTAGGGTACTGATTCCAAACCCCATTTTGAATTTTAAAATACAGTGAAATGTTAAAATCACTAGCAAATGGGGTCAGAAATTAGTCCCACAAACGACCTTACGCTTAGCTTGTTTCACTGCGTGAAACTCACTAAGCGACGGTGTTTGATTCTTTTGTTAGGCGTGTCTAACTAAACCCTACTTATGCCCAAATCTAAAGACTCGAGATACTTATTACGGGTTTGGAAGCACGCCCATTAGGGGACTGATTCCAAACCCTATTTTGAATTTTAAAATACAGTGAAATGTTAAAATCACTAGCAAATGGGGTCAGAAATCAGTCCCACAAACGACCTTACGCTTAGCTTGTTTCACTGCGTGAAACTCACTAAGCGACGGTGTTTGATTCTTTTGTTAGGCGTGTCTAACCAAACCCTACTTATGCCCAAATCTAAAGACTCGAGATACTTATTACGGGTTTGGAAGCACGCCCATTAGGGGACTGATTCCAAACCCCATTTTGAATTTTAAAATACAGTGAAATGTTAAAATCACTAGCAAATGGGGTCAGAAATCAGTCCCACAAACGACCTTACGCTTAGCTTGTTTCACTGCGTGAAACTCACTAAGCGACGGTGTTTGATTCTTTTGTTAGGCGTGTCTAACCAAACCCTACTTATGCCCAAATCTAAAGACTCGAGATACTTATTACGGGTTTGGAAGCACGCCCATTAGTTACGGATAAATTACTCAAAAAGCCTTGATCTAAAGCCATATATTATGGTTATAAAGATTATTAGCACCCAATTATTTTTCTCATCTAGAATATTTAGCCTATTTTCTTAAAATAATGGATTAAATATATTAGAGACTTAAAGAAAATTTAATGAAACGTTCTTTGCAAAAAATATTTTTTGTTTTAATTTTTTTAATTGGCTTTGGCCAATCTTGTTCTTTATTAAAAGCAGTTGAAGCAAAAGTTGCACCCGGTGGACCTATAAATGATTTATGTCCAAATGGTTCTGAACCTTTTTATCATGAGGATACTAAAACTTATACTTGTGAATGTCCAGATGGTAAAGAAAGAAATGATCAAGGTGACTGTGTAGATCGATGTCCAATCGGACAAGAATTAGTCGATGGTGCTTGTGTAGATCCATGTCCAGAAGGTAAAGAAAGAAATGATCAAGGTGTTTGTGTAGATCCATGTCCAGAAGGTAAAGAAAGAAATGATCAAGGTGTTTGTGTATATACATGCCCAGTAGGTCAAACGGGTATTTGTGAATGTCTAATTGGACAAGAATTAGTCAATGGTGTTTGTGTAGATCGATGTCCAGAAGGTAAAGAAAGAAATGATCAAGGTGTTTGTGTAGATCGATGTCCAATCGGACAAGAATTAGTCAATGGTGTTTGTGTAGATCGATGTCCAGAAGGTAAAGAAAGAAATGATCAAGGTGTTTGTGTAGATCCATGTCCAATCGGACAAGAATTAGTCAATGGTGTTTGTGTAGATCAATGTCCAGAAGGTAAAGAAAGAAATGATCAAGGTGTTTGTGTAGATCGATGTCCAATCGGACAAGAATTAGTCAATGGTGTTTGTGTAGATCAATGTCCAGAAGGTAAAGAAAGAAATGATCAAGGTGTTTGTGTAGATCGATGTCCAATCGGACAAGAATTAGTCAATGGTGTTTGTGTAGATCGATGTCCAGAAGGTAAAGAAAGAAATGATCAAGGTGTTTGTGTAGATCGATGTCCAATCGGACAAGAATTAGTCAATGGTGTTTGTGTAGATCGATGTCCAATCGGACAAGAATTAGTCAATGGTGTTTGTGTAGATCAATGTCCAGAAGGTAAAGAAAGAAATGATCAAGGTGTTTGTGTAGATCGATGTCCAATCGGACAAGAATTAGTCAATGGTGTTTGTGTAGATCGATGTCCAGAAGGTAAAGAAAGAAATGATCAAGGTGTTTGTGTAGATCGATGTCCAATCGGACAAGAATTAGTCAATGGTGTTTGTGTAGATCGATGTCCAGAAGGTAAAGAAAGAAATGATCAAGGTGTTTGTGTAGATCGATGTCCAATCGGACAAGAATTAGTCAATGGTGTTTGTGTAGATCAATGTCCAGAAGGTAAAGAAAGAAATGATCAAGGTGTTTGTGTAGATCAATGTCCAGAAGGTAAAGAAAGAAATGATCAAGGTGCTTGTGTAGATCCATGCCCAGATGGTAAAGAATTAGTCAATGGTGCTTGTGTAGATCCATGTCCAGATGGTAAAGAATTAGTCAATGGTGCTTGTGTAGATCCATGTCCAGATGGTAAAGAAAGAAATGATCAAGGTGTTTGTGTAGATCCATGTCCAGAAGGTAAAGAAAGAAATGATCAAGGTGTTTGTGTAGATCGATGTCCAATCGGACAAGAATTAGTCAATGGTGTTTGTGTAGATCGATGTCCAGAAGGTAAAGAAAGAAATGATCAAGGTGTTTGTGTAGATCCATGTCCAGAAGGTAAAGAAAGAAATGATCAAGGTGTTTGTGTAGATCGATGTCCAATCGGACAAGAATTAGTCAATGGTGTTTGTGTAGATCCATGTCCAGAAGGTAAAGAAAGAAATGATCAAGGTGTTTGTGTAGATCGATGTCCAATCGGACAAGAATTAGTCGATGGTGCTTGTGTAGATCCATGTCCAGAAGGTAAAGAAAGAAATGATCAAGGTGTTTGTGTAGATCGATGTCCAATCGGACAAGAATTAGTCGATGGTGCTTGTGTAGATCCATGTCCAGAAGGTAAAGAAAGAAATGATCAAGGTGTTTGTGTAGATCCATGTCCAGAAGGTAAAGAAAGAAATGATCAAGGTGTTTGTGTAGATCCATGTCCAATCGGACAAGAATTAGTCAATGGTGCTTGTGTAGATCCATGTCCAGATGGTAAAGAAAGAAATGATCAAGGTGTTTGTGTAGATCCATGTCCAATCGGACAAGAATTAGTCAATGGTGCTTGTGTAGATCCATGTCCAGAAGGTAAAGAAAGAAATGATCAAGGTGTTTGTGTAGATCCATGTCCAATCGGACAAGAATTAGTCAATGGTGTTTGTGTAGATCCATGTCCAATCGGACAAGAATTAGTCAATGGTGCTTGTGTAGATCCATGTCCAGAAGGTAAAGAAAGAAATGATCAAGGTGTTTGTGTAGATCCATGTCCAATCGGACAAGAATTAGTCAATGGTGCTTGTGTAGATCCATGTCCAGAAGGTAAAGAAAGAAATGATCAAGGTGTTTGTGTAGATCCATGTCCAATCGGACAAGAATTAGTCAATGGTGCTTGTGTAGATCCATGTCCAGAAGGTAAAGAAAGAAATGATCAAGGTGTTTGTGTAGATCCATGTCCAATCGGACAAGAATTAGTCAATGGTGCTTGTGTAGATCCATGTCCAGAAGGTAAAGAAAGAAATGATCAAGGTGTTTGTGTAGATCCATGTCCAATCGGACAAGAATTAGTCAATGGTGCTTGTGTAGATCCATGTCCAGAAGGTAAAGAAAGAAATGATCAAGGTGTTTGTGTAGATCCATGTCCAATCGGACAAGAATTAGTCAATGGTGCTTGTGTAGATCCATGTCCAGAAGGTAAAGAAAGAAATGATCAAGGTGTTTGTGTAGATCCATGTCCAGATGGTAAAGAAAGAAATGATCAAGGTGTTTGTGTAGATCGATGTCCAATCGGAAAGAATTAGTCAATGGTGTTTGTGTAGATCCATGTCCAGAAGGTAAAGAAAGAAATGATCAAGGTGTTTGTGTAGATCGATGTCCAGATGGTAAAGAAAGAAATGATCAAGGTGTTTGTGTAGATCCATGTCCAGAAGGTAAAGAAAGAAATGATCAAGGTGTTTGTGTAGATCCATGTCCAATCGGACAAGAATTAGTCAATGGTGCTTGTGTAGATCCATGTCCAAGCGGACAAACCAGAAATGATCAAACAGGTTCTTGTGAATGTCCAGGCGGGCAAATCCTGTGTCCAGACAATTCTTGTAAAGCTTCGTTTGATTTATGTGATAAAGATGATCCTCCGCATGCTTACAATTGTCCAAAAGAATTAATTGATGCTTTAAATGCACTTTTGCTTTACTTAAATTCATTAGAACCTGTTCAGTATTCAAATACTCAAATTTATTTTGATTTAGCTGTAGATAATGTAATTGAAGCTATTATTGATTGTGATGAAATACCTGCTGAAGCAAAAAAATCACATTCAAATAAACAATCATGTAATAAAAATTTACTTGCTCAATTATTAAAAAGAATTGAACGATCAAAAGAATTAGATCCATATACTTTTGGTGCTGGCTTTTTAGATCTTGAAGCTTTGAGAGACAACCTGTATCTTGTTAATACAAGGTGTAATAAAAAGAAAAAAGAAAAAAAGGGTAATGGTCACAATGACAATGATGACGATGATCATTAGCTAGTCTTAAGTATCCACTGAAAAATGCGACCTAGTTGATTTTTCAACCATATCCAAGAGTGCAACTTGGCTTAGGGAGTGAAACCTTAATATTTGTTCACAGCACCTAGTTATAAACCCCTAATATTTATAAAGGGACTGATTTCAAACCCCATTTTGAATTTTATAAACTGGTGCTCTAAACTCCACCTGAATCTTATAAAAGCCTTTAAAACAATGGTATTTTAAGACTTTTTTGATTCATGTAGCGCCACGCTGTAAATACAAAATAAAATTGTCAAAAGTCTTTTATTTATATAGGTTTTTTGAAGATTTATATTTCCAGGTGGAGTTTAGAGCATCAGTTAGTGAATTTTAAAATACAGTGAAATGTTAAAATCACTAGCAAATGGGGTCAGAAATCAGTCCCACAAACGACCTTACGCTTAGCTTGTTTCACTGCGTGAAACTCACTAAGCGACGGTGTTTGATTCTTTTGTTAGGCGTGTCTAACCAAACCCTACTTATGCCCAAATCTAAAGACTCGAGATACTTATTACGGGTTTGGAAGCACGCCCATAAACCAATTAGCGGTGTATGAATCAAAAAAGTCTTAAAACTCTTTAATTTTAAAATATCCTGAAATAATAAATACGTATTGCTATAATAAATATTGGAAAAATATTTTAACTCATGCGTAGTGCATGAGTTGTTATATTTTTTATTAAGAAAATAATGGGCCTATGTCAGGAATAGCTCCTAATCTAAATCCAAATAATATACCTGTGGGTGCAAATGTTTTGCCAATGGAGCAAGATGCAAATCCTCCTGTTACAGCAAATCCTGTAGATGATCCAAATTCGCTAATCAACAAAAATAATTCTACTGTAAGCAACTTATTCAATCTTGCTGAAATGACATTTGCGTTTCCGATGCTTTTAAATTCGTATATTTTACAAGCTGAAAATATTTCAGAGCAAACAAAAGACGATACAAATAGTGGAGTCTTTGCTTATTTAGGCAATGCTTCTAATACTTTATCAAGCGTATTTAAGTTTTTAAATTCTAAATTAATACTCAAACGTAATGATTTTAGTATTGAGTCAAATCAATCTGCTAGTTATACACAAAACTTTTTTAAAAGATTTTTTCATCCAATTATTACCAAAGAATTTATTCCATTACTTTTTAATGCACGAAGAATTTTGTTTAACTTTTTTCCGACAGTCTTTAAAGTCCCCTCTGCTCCACACGATCCTTTGCATAAAGATACAAATATTGCCTCACGCTTTTCTCATGATTCTTATGCTTTGCTTGCTATGGTTACAAAACCACTAAGGTTTATAGCTTCTGGATTCTCTGCTCTTGCTACTTTTCCTAGTCATTTAATGGCTGTATTTTTTAGTTATACTGGTAACAAAGAAGCATATAATGCAACACAATACTTTAATAAATTCTCTGAAATCACAACTCCTTTATTGTCAAACCTTTCATCATTGTTAAGTGTTTCAAAATCATATATCAAATCTTTCTTAGAGCAAAAATCAAAATTTGTGACTCAAGGAATGTTTCATGTTTCTTGGCCAAATATGCTGCAAGCTTTAGCTGGAGGTGTTGTAACTTCTGTGCCTTACTTTTTTGGCATGGTCGCAAAAATGCGAACTATCTTATTAGAAAAAGATCAAAAAAATAATTTAAAATTCTCAAAAAACTTTGATCAAATTGCTACTAACTTTATGCCTGTTATTGATCCTTTAATTAAGTCTTTTAATCCGAGCTTTGATTCTGAACAATTCTTGGATAACTTCATTTTGAAATTAGAAAAAAATATTTTTAAGTTTGATGGACTAGTGAGCCATTTTATGAGTTCTTTATTTAACTCAACGGAATCAGTAAAAGCTTTATCTAAAAATATCAGACCTGTTGATACTGCTGGTAATGTTCAAGCTGTTGCTGATAAAAATACTGTTGAAAATGATGATGCCATTGAATATGGTTTTGCTATGATCAAAAAATCCTCATTCTTTGCAGAGATTTTTGATTGGTTACATCCTCTTCAGTCTATGCTGATGTTGTTGCCAAACGCTTTTACTGGATTTAGAGATCCATATATTGCGGACAATTCTAAAAAACTTGGAAGAAGAGTTGATAGATTGTTGGGCTGGAACTCAGCATTACTTTCTTTACCAAATTATTTAATTTATGCTTTTAATTCTCGAATCCCACAATTAATGTTGAAATATTTTGAGTATAAAGATAGACAATATCAAGTTGATCTTCAAGAAAATCAAGGACGATCTAATAAAAAATCTGGTTATGAGATTATGCTCTCAGCGATTGATATTTGTCGTAGTACGCCAATCTTTGGTTTTGAATATTTGGCATCAACCTTAGAAAAATTAATTACTGAAAAAGGAATGGATCAACAATCTTTTGCAGATGAAATGAAATTTAAAAATATTTATGAAGAACTTGAAACAAATGCTAATAAACAAGAAACATCTGTTAAAGCTTCAGAGCTTACTTCCGCTGCAAGAATTGGTTTTAGAACATTATTGTCTGGCAAAAACAGATTATTCTTTGCTAAAAGAGATGAGGCTACTGGACTTACTGAAGAAGAGCAATCACAAAAATCTTTCTATGATGGAATTGGTAAATTCAAAGATGGTATAGGTAAGATTCCAATACTTGGCTGGGCAGTTTCTCCATTGCTAGAAGCTATTAGAGGATTCTATAAAGTTGATACAAGCCAAAGAAGAAATGCAATTTCAGGAAACGAACAAAGTTTGCAAGAAGCCTTAGCTCGCGCTCAGGCAGCAGCGCCGGTAAGTCCGCTCGCAGCCTGAACTTCAAGGTTTGCTAAACATGCCGCACCAACCATTCCAGAGTCATTGCCTAAAACACCTTCAACAATGTTAACGTAGTCCTTTGCTCCATCAATCACTTTGTCACGAGTTTTTTTGTTAAGTTTTGGATAGTTAATAAACTGCGCCATGCCACCAGAAACAACAATTGCTTCAGGGTCTAAAGTGTTAATAACACTTGCCATACCAAGTGCTAAATAATCGTGCCAAGTGTTGATTACTTCAAGTGCGGTTTCATTGCCTTTTTTGTGTAAGTCCATTAGCTTGTAATTATCAATTGTTGTATCTGCAAAAAACAATTGAGCAGTATTTTCTAAGCCTGTACCTGAGGCGTAAGATTCCCAGCAATCCCAAGCTCCACAAGTACAACGTCTTGTATGTTTATCAGAAATTTTTATATGTCCAATTTCCCCGCCCGCGTAATTTCTTCCACGCCAAATTTTATTATTAAAAACAATACCACCACCAATGCCAGTACCAACAATTACCAATAAAACAGGGTCGAAGTTTGCGGCGCTGCCAACAGCATACTCACCAAAAGCGGCGCAGTTTGCATCGTTTTCAACAACAACTGGTAAGTTGATGATTTTTTCTAGTTCTTTTTTTACTTGAGTGCCTTTCCAGCCTTTGATATTGCCGCAACCACCTATCATTTGTCCTTCATTACTAACCATGCCTGCTGTTGAAATACCAACTGCTCTAACATCATGTTTAGCTTTAATGCTATTAATCATTTGTGCCATTAATTCTAAAATTCTGTTCGGGTCATTTTGCGGGGTTGCTTCTTTAATAAGATCTTCTTCAATTAGTTTTCCATTTAAAAAAGGTGCTGCAGCGATCTTTGTACCGCCCATGTCAATACCTATAGTGCAAATTTCTTTATTTATAGCCATAGCTTGAAAATATACCATATATCTTGGAAAAATTCATTTTGCATTAAAAACATCAAAAGCCAGTTGTTAGATGAGTAAAATTTAATGGAACTTTTCTGGACAAGAATAGATTCTTAAATAATAATAAAAATACAGGAAATTGGAAACTTTATATCAAAGGAGAAATAAAATGTCTGAATTCAATACAACCAAAATCTCTTTTAACGTTAAGGCTCGTAAGGAGCTTGTCTGTCAAATAGAAGCTTTACAACAATTCTATTTTGATATGGGATACGACTCACAAAATATCAGAACAATTTTTTCACTAATTCTATCTTACCTTCGAGGCAGAGTGAACAAATTGATAATCAAAACTTTTTTTGAAGTTATGATGTTTGAAAACAAACTTTCTTCAAATAAAGAAATAAACCTTCTGAATTGTTTTGATACTTTAATTGAAGACTTAGAAGAAGAAAATAAACTTGATAACCTAGCTTCTATGTCCAAACAAGAAATTAAACATTCACAAGCCCCAAGTTCAGTTGACGTTAAAATTGCATAAAAAAAAGCCCTGAAATATAAATCGGGGCTTTTTTGTGTGAATTTTTATTTTTTTATGTTAAGCAGCAACTGCTCCGCTAATCATCGATTTACCTTCAGATTTTAAATCTTTGCAGGCTTGTACAATTCTTTGTGACATTGCTTCTTCTGCTTTTTTTATGTAAGAACGTGGGTCGTAAACTTTTTTGTTACCTACTTCAGCTTCGATTTTTAATACTCCATCATAATTTTTCATCATGTGATCAACAATCGGTCTTGTGAAAGCGTACTGAGTATCGGTATCAACATTCATTTTGATTACACCGTAATTTAAGGTTTCATGAATATCGCTTAAGTCTGAACCTGAACCACCATGGAAAACTAAATCTAAAGCTGCACTTTGTCCATGCTTGTCTGTGATTGCTTTTTGACCATCTCTTAAAATAGTTGGTTTTAGTTTTACGTTACCCGGTTTGTAAACACCATGTACATTACCAAAAGTTGCAGCAAGCATTACTCTACCAATTGGAGTTAGTGTTTCATAAACTTCTAACATTTCATCTGGACTTGTATAAAGCTTGTCAGCTGGTGTTCCTGATGTATCGTGTCCATCTTCTTCACCACCAACAACACCTGTTTCAACTTCTAAAATAATGTCATTTTTAACACATTCTTCTAAAAGTTCTTTTGAAATTTTTAAGTTCTCTTTTAATGGTAATTCTGAACCATCAAACATATGAGAGTTAAACAAGTTGCTTTGACCGTTTGCTCTTCTTTTTGCTGTTTCAGCAATTAATGGTTTTAAAAATTTTTCAACTTTATTGGGGTGGCAATGGTCTGTATGCAAAGCTACAAATACATTGTATCTTTCAGCAAGTATATGAGTTGCTTCTGCAAGTACAATGGCACCTAAAGCCATATCTTTGTTGTTTAAACCTGAGGCGAACTCTCCACCACCTGTTGAAACTTGTATGATTCCGTCAGAACCGGCATCTGCTAAACCTTTTAAAGTAGCATTGATAGTAGCTATTGAAGTTACATTAATTGCAGGGTATGCAAAATTACCTTTCTTTGCTCTATCTAACATTTCACAATATTGTTCATAATTTACAACTGGCATAATTTATAAATCTCCTTTTTATAAAGACGCTTCTATTATATAAAATGCTCACTAGAAAAGCTTTAAATTAAAGTAAAGTCTAAGTTTTTTGCAGTAAAACTTGAGTATAGAAGCACTACAAGCTTGTTTTTGAGCTTTTTTTTATATTCCAAGCACAACGGCACTCGGTTTTCCGGTATATTCCATCAAAATAACTTCAAGTAATGGGTGGCGATTCATTTTTCTGTCTAATAATTCATGAATTTCTGATCTTATGTCTGTTTTGATTTTTTCTAAATTAAATTTATTTTTTGAATTTGCTTTTGGTCTATGGTTACTTTGATCTAAACCTTTAATGGCACTCGCTATTACTTTTTCTAAAAACTGTTCTTTCTTTTCATTTGGCGATAGAACAATACCTTTAGCAAACGCCTTTGGAGTATCCATGATTTCTCCATATGCATTGATGGTCATAACGATAGTTAAAATCCCCTCTGAGGCAATCATGCGACGCTCAAGCATAATATCAGTGTCTAGCTCACCAACATTGGCGTTGTCCACCATGATAATTCCAGCTTCAACTTTATCTAAAATTTGACAATGCCCATTTTGCATTTGCATCACATCACCATTATCAGCGATTAAAATTTTGTCTGGGTCAACACCACACTGTACACCGGTTTGACCATGCTTTACTAACATACGATACTCACCATGACAAGGCATAAAATATTCTGGTTGTACTAGATTTATCATCATTTTTTGTTCTTCTTGACTGGCATGACCAGAAACATGGATTTCGTGACCTAAGCCATAAATCACATCTGCACCACGTTTGAACAAGCTATTGATTAAATGGTTTACTGATTTTTCGTTTCCCGGAATTGGTGAAGCGCTCATGACCACAGTATCTCCGGGTTGAATTTTTAAATACTTATGTTCGTTTCTAGAAATTCTTGACAAAGCTGCAAACTGCTCTCCCTGCGAGCCAGTGCAGAGCACCACTAAATCCTCTGGCGGTACTTTATTGACATCCTCTTGTCTAACTACAAATTCCTCAGGGAAATTCATGTAGCCTAGTTCCTTGGAGATAGCCGCAAGGTTAATCATAGACCTTCCAAACAAAGCAAGTTTTTTGCCTGCCTTTAAAACCAGTTCAATAATGATTTTGATTCGTAAAACTTGACTGGCAAAGGTTGTTATATAAGTTCTTTTTTTAGAATTATTGATGATCTCTTTAAGTTTTGGAACTACGACTTTTTCTGAAGGTGTATAACCCGGTTTTTCTGAGTTGGTACTATCACTTATTAGTAAACTCACTCCGTCTTCTCCTGCTCTTGCAATTGACGCTGCATCAAAATATAAATTGTCGATAGGACTGTGGTCTATTTTGAAATCACCTGTATGAAAAACTCTGCCCGCTGGTGTATCAATAATTAAACTGAAACTATCAGCAATACTATGATTGTTACGAATATAAGTCAAAGAAAAATGTTCACCTACTTGGATAGTTTCTCTGTCACTAACAAGTTTGAAATTATCATAAGGTATTTTGGCATCGGCAAATTTTCCTTTGAGTAAGCCTAAAGCCAAATTTGGTCCATAGATTACAGGAACCTCCATTTCTCTAAGCAAAGGTACTACGCCGCCAATATGATCTTCGTGTCCATGAGTGATAACGAGTCCTTTGATTTTTTCTTTGTTTTCTGTAAGGTAATTAAGTTTGGGTAAAACAATATCAACTCCAATCATGCCAACCGTTGGAAAGGCTAAACCTGCATCAATCAATAAAATGTCGTTTTCACATTCATAGACCCAAGTGTTTTTGCCAATCTCATACATGCCGCCAAGAGAAATGATCTTCACTTTTTTATCTGCATCAAGAGTTATTTTTGAGTTTTTTATTTCTTTTGTCATTGAAAATTTTAGATAGTTGCTTTAATTGTGTTTTGTAAAACTTTTTTTAAATCTTCTTTTTGTTCTAAAGAAAGATTAACGAGAGGGGCTCTTAATTTATTTGAGCACATATTCATTATACCCAATGCTTCTTTAATACATGTAGGATTTGGTTCAGTAAATAAAGCTGTAAATAAAGGAAAAAGTTTATTGTGAATTTTTTGTGCTTCTGCAATCTGATAATTATTGAAGTAAATCATCATTTCCTTGATTTCTGTACCCACTAAATGAGAAGCAACTGAGATTACGCCATTAGCCCCGATATTGAGCATTGGTAAAGTTAAACTATCATCACCAGAATAAATACTAAAATCTTGTGCTGATAATTTAGTGCGAATTTCAGTAATTAAATCAAAATTCGTACTTGCTTCTTTTAAACCTTTGATATTTGCAAAATTTTCTGCTAAATAAAAAATTGTTTCTGCATTAATACTGATATTTGTTCTTGAAGGAACGTTATAAAGATATATCGGTAAATCACATGCTTGTGCAATTTGAGAAAAATGTTCTTTGAGTCCCTCTTGATTTGGTTTATTGTAGTATGGACAAACACTTAATATAGAATCAGCACCGTTCATTTGAGCAAGGGCTGACATTTTTACTGCAGTAGCTGTGTTGTTTGAGCCTGCACCAAACATGACTTTTGTGCTGGCATTATTTTCTTTTAAAACTTTTTTTGTAAATTGCAATAGTTCAATTTCTTCTTCATGGCTTAAAGTTGGACATTCACCTGAAGTACCAGCAACTAAAATGCAGTCCGAACCAGTTGAGGCAAGATGTAAAATGATTTTTTCTGTAGCAGCAAAATCAATTTTATAAGCATCACTCTCTTTAAAAGGAGTAATCATGGCTGTTATTAGTTCGTGTTTTTTCATAAATTAAATGTTACAGGTTTTGCTATCTAAGATTTTTACTAACTCCTCACCAATTCTAACAGTATTTAGGGCTGCACCAATTCTTAAATTATCAGAAACAATCCAACAATTAATAGCTTTTGGATTTGAGTTGTCTTGGCGCACTCTGCCAACGTAAACAGGATCTTTGCCAGTGATTTCTAGAGGGGTTGGGTACAATGATTCTTCAGGCTTATCAAGCAAGATTAAATCATCAGTATTACTCCAGATTTCTTTTATAACTGCTAGGTCTGCTTCTTTTTCAAATTCAATATTCACAGACTCACTATGAGAAATGAACACAGGTACTCTAACTGCAGTGCAGGTGATTTCTAGGTCATCTCGATGCAACATTTTTTTTGTTTCATTGATTAGTTTCATTTCTTCTTTTGTGTAGTCGTTTTCAAGAAAAACATCTATTTGAGGTATCAAGTTAAATGCAATTGGCTTCACAAAAGCTTTATAATCATGCTCTTTGTTATCAAGTGCTTTGGCACTAGAAATTGAGAGTTCTTCCATTGCTTCTTTTCCTGCACCTGAAACACTTTGATAGGTGCTTACAACAACACGTTTGATTTTGAATTGTTTCTCAAGTGCTTTTAGAGCTAAAACAAGTGGTGCCGTTGAACAATTTGGGTTGGCAATGATACCTTTATGGTTTTTGATGTCTTCTTTGTTGACTTGCGGCACAACAAGAGGTACATCAGCATCCATACGAAAGGCAGAAGAATTATCAATAAGTACAGCTCCTGCTTTTTTAATGCTTTCAGCATATTTCTTAGTAGTACTTGCACCTGCTGATGCAAAAACAATATCAATACCCGCAAAAGCATTTTCGTCAGTTAGTTCCACTGTATAACTATTGCCTTGGCTTGAAGTTATAGTTTTGCCTGCTGAATTTGGGCTTGCTAAAAGTTTTAATTGTGCAAAAGGGAAATTTCTTTGTTCAACTAAGTCCAGTAGTAACCTACCAACATTACCAGTTGCACCTAAAATCGCTAAATTGTATTTCTGTTGTGACATTTTGTAAATTTAATTTTACACTAAATGCCATATAATTTTACAGAGTGGAACAGCAAAAAGATTTAAAAAACTTTGTTTTAATGGCAATTATTTCAGTTGCCTTGTTGATAACTAGTGGGCTTTTTGTTTTATCCAGTGTTGCCGAGGGGCATTTTTTAGTTAAACAGTTTGTTTTTGCTGCTGTTGCAGGTTTTGTTGTGTTTTGTGTTTTTAAGTTTTTAAGTTTAAAAGCATTCAAAAATTTTTATTGGTTGTTTTATATAATCAATATTTTTCTATTGGTTTTTTTGAAATTTATGGGTGTAAGCGTGCTTGGGTCACAAAGATGGATTCGTCTAGGTCCAGTATCTTTGCAGCCGAGTGAATTTGCAAAAGTTTTTTTAATAATTTTTTTAGCAGCATGGCTTTCAAAGTTTCCAATTAAAAATTTTAAAGATGTTATTAAAGCCTTGTTTTTAATTGCAATTCCTTCTTTTTTAGTTTTGATTCAACCTGATTTAGGTACAACCTTAGTTTATTTTTTTATTTGCTTTGTCATGCTTTATTGGGCTGGAGCAAAATTTATTGAATTGTTGATTTTGGTTTCACCTGTCATAGCGGCGATTTGTTCTACTTTTGGCTCAGTTGTTTTTAGCTATCAAGGTAACTTTATTAATTTTCAAATTACTAATGTGCTTTTGATATTTTTAGTTATCTTTTTTGCTTTTTTATATTTTTCTTTTCAGGCTTGGAAATCACCATTAATGAGCTCAATTTTCTTTGTTTTATTTGGGGTGAATATATTTGCAGTTGTATTTAGAGAGCTTGTTTGGGGGCTCTTAAAAGAATATCAACAAAAGCGATTAACTGTTTTTTTAGATCCTTATGCAGATCCTTTAGGTGCAGGCTATCAATTTATTCAAAGTATTTATGCAATTGGTAGTGGAGGTTTTTTTGGAAAAGGATTTAATGCTGGAGATTTGACCCAAGGTCAATTTGTACCTGAGCAACATACAGATTTTATTTTCTCTGCTATTGGAGAAGAATTTGGTTTTTTTGGAACAAGTTTTGTTTTAATTTTATTTACGAGTTTACTTTTTAGTTTAGTTTCTATCGCAAAGAATACCAAAAATACTTTTATTTCTCTGATTGCAGTTGGTGCTTTTGCAATGTTCTTTTTTCATATCTTTGTTAACATTGGTATGAATTTAAGTGTTATGCCAATTACTGGAGTGCCTCTACCCTTTATTAGTTATGGTGGTAGTGCAATGTTGGTAAATTTATTTTTGCTTACCTTAGTTTTAAAATCTTCAATACAAGAAAAAACTTTTTAGTTTTTTATTCTATAGCGTTTTCAACAAAAAGTTCTGGGTTGATACTTGTCCCAGACAAATATATACCCCAATGTAAATGAGGTCCGGTAGAAATTCCGGTATGTCCAACTTCACCAATTTTTTCTCCGATATAAACATCTTGCGCTTTTCTTACATTGATTTTACTTAGGTGCATATAAATTGAAGTAACTCCATGACCATGATCCAAAATAACGGTATTGCCGTGTACATTATAGCCATCTTTTTCTTTACCAATAAGTACTACCTTGCCATCAGCAGGTGCCATTACTGCATCACCAAGTCGAGCCGCAAAATCTAAGCCTTTGTGGTAACTTACAACGGGTCCGCCATTATAAGATCTTTTTACTCCAAAAGGACTTGATTTTGGTGCTACACAAGGATACATAAATTTACCTTGCCAAATTTTCTTATTGTTTTTTTCTTTTAAACCTTTACCAACTTCTCTAAGTTCTTTATCACTTGCGTTAATTGATGATTTTTCACCCGATAAAGTGATTCTTGAAATTGGTCTTTGGTTATCGGTGACTGTTACTATCTGTTTTTCTTCATAGCTATCATCTTTAACCAAAATAGAATAAGTACCCGGTTTAGTAAGATTCTCAACTGGTATTAAAGCGCGATAATAGACATGGTCATGATTACCAATAATGCTGTTCCAGTGTTGTTTGTTTGGGATTTTAAATACAGGGTAGCTCTCTTGGTTAAACCAAAGTTTTGGCTCTTCTTTAAAGCCTTTTAAAACTACATAAAAGAATTCTCCTTGTGCTTTTGTTTTTGCATCAATAAGCATTTCTTTTTTTGCAAATTCATTTAATAGCGTTGCATCTTCCTGTAGTTGTTTTTCTGTGACTTCAGTTTTTGCTGCAAATTCAGGGCTTTGGCTATTAATATTGGTGTTTGCTAAAACTAAATTTGTTTGAACTAGTGCAAAAAATATAAATGTAAAAAATCTCATTAATTTATATTTTATATCAAATTATTTTTCAGTGCTACTTTAATAAAGCGGCATATAAACTTTTGCTATTAGATAAGTCTTTATGATTACCTTGTTCTTTGATTTGCCCATCTTCTAAGTAAACGATATTATCGCAAGCTTCAATGGTAGAGAGCCTATGAGCAATAATGATTACTGTTTTTTCTTGCATGAGGTTCTTGATTGCTTGATAAACTAGTTCTTGAGATTCATTATCTAAGGCACTTGTGGGTTCATCTAAAATAACTATTGGTGCATTGCTGATAAATGCTCGTGCAAGAGAAATTCTTTGTTTTTGACCTATTGATAAATTAGAACCACTTTCTTGAACTAAGCTATTTTCTTTTTCTGGTAATTTGCTAAGAAACTCTGTCACATGAGACTTATCGCAGGCTCGTTGAAAAAGTTCATCAAGGTTTTCTGTAGTGGCAAAATTAGAACCAAGACCATATAAAATATTTTCTTTGATACTACCTGAAAATAACATTGCTTCTTGGGTTACTAAGGCAAATTGTTCTCGAAGGTTTTTTAAACTCAGGTCGTAAATATTGGTTTTGTCAATTAATATTTCACCAGAATTGATATCGTGAAATCTAAGTAAAAGTGCAATTAAACTAGATTTGCCGCTCCCGCTAGGTCCAACAAGAGCCAAGCTAGAATTGGCTTTTAAATTTAAATTTAAATTTTCAAAAAGTTTTTGTTCATCACTGTAAGAGAAATTTAAGTTTTTAATTTCAATTTCACCTTGGGCATTGCTTAGTACTTTTTGTGTCTCGTTAAGATCACTCTGTATAGGTATTTCTAAAATTTCATAAAATCTGTCGGCAACTCCAAGTGCAGACTGAAAAATAGTACTGACTCTACCAAGTCTTTTTACTGGATCATATAGAAGTAAACTAGTTACAAAAAAAGATGAAAATTCACCTACAGTAAGGCTGTTATTCATGACCGAACTTAAGCCATAAAAAAGAATTGCAGAAATGCCAACAGCTCCAAGAATATTTGTGATTGGAGAAACCAAAGCCATATAAAGAGCCCATTTCTTAAATGTCTCAAAGAGTGATTTAGAAGCTTGAGTAAAATTTTTATCCCTAATATCTTCTAAATTAAAGGCTTTGACAATTTCTTGGTTATTAATTGTTTCAGAAATATAACTAGCTATCGTGCCAACTTGGTTCTGTCCGGTTCTAGCATTGTTGCGAATTCCTTTTCCGAGTTTAAGAACGGGGATTGCAAATAATGGAATTACTATTGAGGAAATTATAGTAAGTTTAAAATTAACCATTAAAAGCCAACTAAACAAAAATATTGCTTTAAAGCTTTCACTAAAAAGGTTGATTAAGGATTCAGCTAACCAAGATTGTAAGCTTTGTAAATCACTACTAACTACTGAAACCAAAGAACCTGAGTCTATTTTGTTTATATCTTTCATACTAAGTTTGCTGACATGTCTGTGAAACCTTTCTCTGATATCTTTGACAATTTTTAGACTGAGTTTTCTTGATGAATATTGATATGAAAATTTAAAGAAAGCCTCTATTAAAAAAACTAAAACTATACCAATCGGTAAAATATACTTAAAGCTATGAATGTTAATTGTAAATATTTCTGGTACGACAATGTTTTGTTGCTTAAACCAATTTTCAAGTTGTTGAGGCACAATGCTAAAGTTGTTCACTTTATTTTGAATTGCCGCAAGTCCATCAATAGAAATTTTTACAAACCAAGATGGTAATACGCTTGTTAAACCAGAAAAAAGCATTGCTGTCAGTGCAATAAACAATAGAAATTTATGTTTTTGAAATTCTTTTATTAACTTTTTGCTAGACTTACTCATATTGGTTTAAAACCTAAGATTAAATAATATCAAGTTTATTTGTTCTATGCCAAAGACTGAAAAATCGAAACATACAAAAGCTAAGATCTTGCATGTAGCAAAAGATTTATTTGCAAATAAAGGTTTTAACTATACTTCTGTTAAAGACATAACGAGTGTTGCGGGTCTTGGTTATGGTACTTTTTATCTTTATTTTAAAGACAAAAAAGAAGTTTTTTATGCTTTGTTAGAGTTGGTTGAAGATGATTTGTATACTGCTTCTAATAGTCAAGCGGATATCCAAAAAAATTATCCTCGCGGTAGAGAATCTTATAGAGCTTTGAGAAAAGATTTAAGAGCAATTTGTTTAAGTTTTTTTGAGAACCGAAGTATTTTGAAGTTTAGCAAGGAACTTGCATTGATTGATAATGATTTTAAGATCAAATATAAACAAATGAGATATAGATTAATTCAAAGAACAAAAACTATCTTAGAAAAAAGTGGTGTTGAAAATATGGATTTAGATATTGCCGCGGTAGCTATTGCAGGTATGATTGAAGCTGCTGCAACCCAGTGGACAAGCGAAGATGACTCATCGGTGATTGATTCAAAACTACAAGTGGAAAAACTAATTCCAACTTTGACAAAAATTTATTTTAAAATTGTAAGTTGAAATTTTTTAATTAAACAAGTTCAACAACTGTTGCAATGCCGGGTCCAAAGCCAACACACATTGAAACAAGTCCTCTTTTTAAGTTTCTTCTTTCAAGCTCATTTACAAGTGTTGTAAGTATTCTGGCACCAGAACATCCAAGTGGGTGTCCAAGAGCAATAGCACCACCATTAACATTTATTTTTTCCATTGGAATATTCAAATCTTTTTGTGTTGCCAAAACTACAGAGGCAAAAGCTTCATTGATTTCGTACAAATCAATATCAGCAACACTCAAGTTCGTCTTGTCTAGAACACCTTTGATTGCAGGGATTGGTCCGGTTAATTGTATTTCTGGATTTACTGCGCAAACATGAGTTTTGATTATTTTTGCACGTGGTTTTAAATTGAATTTTTCAACGGCTGTTGCACTTGCGACTAAAACAGCTGAAGCTCCATCTGTAATTTGACTGGCATTTGCTGCTGTAATGACTCCATCGTCTTTAAATGGTGTGCTAAGAGTTTTCATTTTTTCTCTATCGATACTTGCTCTAATACCCTCATCTTTGTCAACCAATCCGTGTGATTGGGTTTCAATGGCAATAATTTCATTGTTAAAATAGCCTTGTTGCTGAGCTTCATAAGCTTTTTGGTGAGATTGAATTGCAAATTCATCTAATTCATCTCTTGTGAAGCCCCATTTTTCTGCAATTATTTCTCCAGACTGCCCCATTGTTTTTACAGAATATTTTTTTAAATAATTTTCACTAAGTGTTGTATCTTGATTTGCTGACATTGGTAAAGGCATGCCATCAATTCCCATTGGTACTCTGCCCATATGCTCAACGCCGCCTGCGATGAGTAAGTCGGCATCACCTGCTTTGATTATTTGTTTGGCAATATCAACGGCTTGTAAACCTGAACTGCACATTCGGTTAATTTGAATTCCGGGTACACTTTCATCTAAGGCAAGTAAAGCAATTAACCTTCCAATATTCATTCCTTGTTCTCCGCATGGAGTGACGCAACCCATAATTAAATCTTCTATATCAGTTGCTTTTAAATTATTTCTTTTTAAAAGAGCTTTTACTGGGACAGCACCTAGGTCCACTGGATGAATTTCTGATAGGCTTGAACCTAATTTACCCCTGCCCATTGGCGTTCTTACTAAATCTATTAAATAGGCTTCTTGCATATATTTAATTTATGCCCTATTTTAATTTGTTTAACAGCAGCTAGTTCAAAATGGCTTTTATTTAGAATTGCTTAAGTTTTATGCTATAATAATGTATAGAGAGGTTTATATATGGATTTTTTAGAAGAAGAAATGAGAATAATGGATGAAAATACAAATTCTGCAAACAATCATATTGAGTTTTCGATTGATGACCCTATTTCTTCTTTGCATTTAAATAAAGTTATTACAATTTCAGCGGGTTCAACTTTATCTCAAGTGATAAATCTTTTAAACGAAAAAGCTATTGGAGCAATTTTAGTTGTTGATAAAAATAATGACACTGTTGGAATTTTTACAGAAAGAGATATTCTTAGAAAGGTTGTTAACCGTGGTTTAGATTTTAATTCTGAGATTGTTGATAATTTTATGACGAAGAATCTTGAAACTTTATGCGAAAAAGACCCTATTGCTTTTGCACTTAATAGAATGTCTGAAGGATCGTATCGTCATATACCTATCACTAAAGACAATAAGATAGCTTATATGCTTTCAGTCAAAGATATCGTGGATCAGATTTCTTTTTATAATCGTAAAAGAGTTTTAAATTTGCCACCTAATTTAAAACAAGTTAGCTCACAATATGGTGGCTAGGTTTAGTTAAGTTCAGGTTTTTCTATTTTCGTTTCACCAATGACTAACGCTTTATCCCAAGAGTTATAAGCTTGTGGTGCCCAAGTCTTTGAAGCGAGACTATTAGATTTTTTTATATTACATTCTTGGCATGCCGCGTATAAATTATTTTCGTCTTCGTTTAAAGTAGCAAACTTTGATGCTGGTAAATGATGATCATAGCTTGCAAGGTGTTGATTTACGAGCTTGGCATCAAGGTTTTCATTTAAGTAATGCTTGACACTTGCTGGTGATAATAATGGTTTTGCACAATATACACAAGTGTAATTATCTCTTTGCCAAATTTTTTCTAGGGTGCTTTGTTTTGGTTTTTTATTTGGTCGAGAATGAGTCTGAGCGCTTTGTGGTTTTTTGTCTTGTGCAAATATATCCACTGCAATTGTCTCTAAAAATGCAAACACTTTTTCTTTAAGCCAGTTTTCACCAATGAATTCTCCACTGAAAACAATAGCTTGGTTTTTGGCAAGGTCTTTGACTACATATTCGTATTTGGTTTTATTGCCCAGTGAACTTAATATAGTTTGTACATCTGTGTTGTCAATCTTTTTGATTGAAATGGAACCTATTCTTGCAAGAAATTTTGAACTATTGAAAAGTATTGTTTCTTCGCTTGATTCGTTTGTGAAAGTTTTTTGAGATTCAAGATTGCTAATCTGATTTTGAAAATTGCCTTGCTTTTCATCTTGATGGTAATGATTCTCTTGAAAAAAATCGTTATTGATTTTTGTTTGGCTTACTTGTCTGGTGTTTAAGTGATTTTCTTTTAGATGATTTTGTTGATTAAAAGTTTCAATTTCTTGATAAGAGTTATTACGAAGTTTTTGGTCAATTGTGTTTTGTACAATTCTATAAATTTTATTTGCTTCTGCATACTTAATTTCTTTTTTTGTTGGATGAATATTTACGTCTATATCTGTACTTGGAAGATCTAATTTGATTACTGCTATTGGGTATTTGCCTGTTGGCAAGAGCTCTTTGTATAAACTTAAAATTGCAGATTTAATAATGTAGCAATCAACAATTCTATTGTTAACAATTGTAAACAAGGCTCTTTTATCAGTTCTAGTATTGCTTATTTTTGAGCAATATCCTGAGACTTTTATTGATCCATCTGAGTTATCTAATTGAAGTAAGCTATTTTGTTTTTCAAGTTTAAAAATTTCTGCTAAGACTTTTTCTAAATCATTTGAACCTGAACTTTGTAGGATGATTTTGTTATCTATTGATAGCGATACCTTTACTTGTGGGTTTGCAAGACTTAGTCCCCGAACTAAATCTATAATATTATTTCTTTCTTTTGTATTTGACTTTAAAAATTTTAAACGTACAGGTGTGTTAAAAAACAAATCATCAATAATAAACTTGGTACCTTGTCCAGATCCAGTTTTGCTAATTTCTTGTTTTTCGTTTTCGATATAAATTTTATAAGCAAAATCACTTCCACTGGTTTTTGTGATGCAGGTTAATTTTGAAATTGCAGATATACTTGCAAGAGCTTCTCCTCTAAAACCATTCGTCATCAATGTTTCTAAATCTTCTAAATTTTGAATTTTGCTGGTAGCGTGTTTTTTAAATGCAAGTTCAAGATCTTCAGCTGCTATTCCATGACCGTTGTCAGTGATTTCTATTTTTGAAAAGTTTTTACTAACCTTGATATCAATTACATTTGCTTGTGCATCAATGCTGTTTTCAAATAATTCTTTTATGATGGAGTAAGGTCCTTCTATAACTTCTCCAGCTGCAATTTGATTGATTATAAATTCTGGCAATAAGTTTATTTTCTTGAGTGTTAAGTGCATTTTACCTAGTCTTTTTGATGTATTGATTATAGCAAGAGTTGAGCGAGGTTTGTTATTTAGACCAAGGGGGCTGATTTCTATTAAATTAACTAATCTTTTTGGTTTAGTTTTTGCTTGATACTAGCCTAAAAAATCGAATCTAAAAAGGATATTTTTGCAAATAAATATATCAGTAGTTGGATTTCTAGCTACTGAAAATAAGTAGTTTTTTCTACTTATTTTTTAAATGCTTAGGTTAGACTTAATGCAAAATACAAAAAGAAAACAAAAAATGATTTGCTTCTTTGATCGTAAAATAATGTTTACGATTATTGCTTTTGTATTTTTACTTTTTAATCCTGCTCAAGCTGGATACGTGCCTTTGATTATTGAAGAAGAGGGTGGTTCTCCATCAGTAAGAAATTTCAAAAAAATTGTTTTGAATGGTGCAACTTTGATTAATGATAATAATGGCCAAGTTACTTTAGATTTAACAAATGCTGAAACTTTAAATGGTTATACTCTACAACAATTTATTCGATCAGATACTTCTGACTCATTCACGAGTGGAACTATGACCTTTGAAGCTGGCACATATTTGGTTGTTAATGGTGGCTTTCAAGCTGTTGATGCTGATTTCTTGGGAACTCTTAATGGCTTTAAATTAATTTCTCAAACTAATGTCAATGGTCAAATTGCAAATTTTGCAGAAATGTATAACAAATCTAAGTACAGTTGAAATCAATTCTATAAATGGAACTTATACAAATATGGTAGCAGCTGAGGTATTTAATGGTGGAATCTTTAATGGTGATAGAGGAATTATTTCAGGAACTTTAACCGCAGATACAGTAAATGCACAAAACTTAAATGTTGATGTCTCACTGACAGCGCCAGTTATTAATGGTACAACAACAGTTATTTCTCAATTATTTAATGGCGGTAAATTTAATGGTGCGAGTGCTGATATCGAAGGTTTAATCACTGCAAAAATGAAGCAGTCTCAATTATTTAATGCCAAACAACAGCAAGTTTAATGGTGAAGAAGCAAATCTAGTAGATGCAAATATAACAAATCTAAGTACAGTTGAAATCAATTCTATAAATGGAACTTATACAAATATGGTAGCAGCTGAGGTATTTAATGGTGGAATCTTTAATGGTGATAGAGGAATTATTTCAGGAACTTTAATCGCAGATACAGTAAATGCACAAAACTTAAATGTAGATCTTTCACTGTCAGTGCCAAGTATTAATGGCACAACAACAGTTATTTCTCAATTATTTAATGGTGGCAAGTTTAATGGTGATGAAGCAAATATTGATGGTACAGTGACAGCCGATACAATCAACGGCACAACAACAGTTATTTCTCAATTATTTAATGGTGGCAAGTTTAATGGTGAAGAAGCAAATCTAGTAGATGCAAATATAACAAATCTAAGTACAGTTGAAATCAATTCTATAAATGGAACTTATACAAATATGGTAGCAGCTGAGGTATTTAATGGTGGAATCTTTAATGGTGATAGAGGAATTATTTCAGGAACTTTAATCGCAGATACAGTAAATGCACAAAACTTAAATGTTGATGTTTCACTCTCTGCGCCAGTTATTAATGGTACAACAACAGTTATTTCTCAATTATTTAATGGCGGTTATCTAAGTTTAATGGTAAGTTTAATGGTGAAGAAGCAAATCTAGTAGATGCAAATATAACAAATCTAAGTACAGTTGAAATCAATTCTATAAATGGAACTTATACAAATATGGTAGCAGCTGAGGTATTTAATGGTGGAATCTTTAATGGTGATAGAGGAATTATTTCAGGAACTTTAATCGCAGATACAGTAAATGCACAAAACTTAAATGTTGATGTTTCACTCTCTGCGCCAGTTATTAATGGTACAACAACAGTTATTTCTCAATTATTTAATGGTGGTAAATTTAATGGTGATGAAGCAAATCGTAGGTACAGTGACATATGATACAATCAACGGCACAACAACAGTTATTTCTCAATTATTTAATGGAGGCAAGTTTAATGGTGAAGAAGCAAATCTAGTAGATGCAAATATAACAAATCTAAGTACAGTTGAAATCATTATAAATGGAACTTATACAAATATGGTAGCAACTTACAGCGCCAGTTATTTAATGGTGGAATCTTTAATGGTGATAGAGGAAATTTAGGAACTTTAATCGCAGATACAGTAAATGCACAAAACTTAAATGTTGATGTCTCACTGACAGCGCCAGTTATTAATGGTACAACAACAGTTATTTCTCAATTATTTAATGGCGGTAAATTTAATGGTGATGAAGCCAATATCGTAGATACAGTGACAGCCGATACAATCAATGGCACAACAACAGTTATTTCTCAATTATTTAATGGAGGCAAGTTTAATGGTGAAGAAGCAAATCTAGTAGATGCAAATATAACAAATCTAAGTACAGTTGAAATCAATTCTATAAATGGAACTTATACAAATATGGTAGCAGCTGAGGTATTTAATGGTGGAATCTTTAATGGTGATAGAGGAATTATTTCAGGAACTTTAATCGCAGATACAGTAAATGCACAAAACTTAAATGTTGATGTTTCACTCTCTGCGCCAGTTATTAATGGTACAACAACAGTTATTTCTCAATTATTTAATGGTGGTAAATTTAATGGTGATGAAGCCAATATCGTAGGTACAGTGACAGCCGATACAATCAACGGCACAACAACAGTTATTTCTCAATTATTTAATGGTGGCAAGTTTAATGGTGAAGAAGCAAATCTAGTAGATGCAAATATAACAAATCTAAGTACAGTTGAAATCAATTCTATAAATGGAACTTATACAAATATGGTAGCAGCTGAGGTATTTAATGGTGGAATCTTTAATGGTGATAGAGGAATTATTTCAGGAACTTTAATCGCAGATACAGTAAATGCACAAAACTTAAATGTAGATCTTTCACTCTCTGCGCCAAGTATTAATGGTACAACAACAGTTATTTCTCAATTATTTAATGGCGGTAAATTTAATGGTGCGAGTGCTGATATCGAAGGTTTAATCACTGCAAATAGTCTTGAAGCAGTGACAGCCGATACAATCAACGGCACAACAACAGTTATTTCTCAATTATTTAATGGTGGCAAGTTTAATGGTGAAGAAGCAAATCTAGTAGATGCAAATATAACAAATCTAAGTACAGTTGAAATCAATTCTATAAATGGAACTTATACAAATATGGTAGCAGCTGAGGTATTTAATGGTGGAATCTTTAATGGTGATAGAGGAATTATTTCAGGAACTTTAATCGCAGATACAGTAAATGCACAAAACTTAAATGTTGATGTTTCACTCTCTGCGCCAAGTATTAATGGTACAACAACAGTTATTTCTCAATTATTTAATGGCGGTAAATTTAATGGTGATGAAGCCAATATCGTAGGTACAGTGACAGCCGATACAATCAACGGCACAACAACAGTTATTTCTCAATTATTTAATGGTGGCAAGTTTAATGGTGAAGAAGCAAATCTAGTAGATGCAAATATAACAAATCTAAGTACAGTTGAAATCAATTCTATAAATGGAACTTATACAAATATGGTAGCAGCTGAGGTATTTAATGGTGGAATCTTTAATGGTGATAGAGGAATTATTTCAGGAACTTTAATCGCAGATACAGTAAATGCACAAAACTTAAATGTTGATGTTTCACTCTCTGCGCCAAGTATTAATGGTACAACAACAGTTATTTCTCAATTATTTAATGGCGGTAAATTTAATGGTGCGAGTGCTGATATCGAAGGTTTAATCACTGCAAATAGTCTTGAAGCAGTAACTATTAATGGCACAACAACAGTTATTTCTCAATTATTTAATGGTGGCAAGTTTAATGGTGAAGAAGCAAATCTAGTAGATGCAAATATAACAAATCTAAGTACAGTTGAAATCAATTCTATAAATGGAACTTATACAAATATGGTAGCAGCTGAGGTATTTAATGGTGGAATCTTTAATGGTGATAGAGGAATTATTTCAGGAACTTTAATCGCAGATACAGTAAATGCACAAAACTTAAATGTTGATGTTTCACTCTCTGCGCCAAGTATTAATGGTACAACAACAGTTATTTCTCAATTATTTAATGGCGGTAAATTTAATGGTGATGAAGCCAATATCGTAGGTACAGTGACAGCCGATACAATCAACGGCACAACAACAGTTATTTCTCAATTATTTAATGGAGGCAAGTTTAATGGTGAAGAAGCAAATCTAGTAGATGCAAATATAACAAATCTAAGTACAGTTGAAATCAATTCTATAAATGGAACTTATACAAATATGGTAGCAGCTGAGGTATTTAATGGTGGAATCTTTAATGGTGATAGAGGAATTATTTCAGGAACTTTAATCGCAGATACAGTAAATGCACAAAACTTAAATGTAGATCTTTCACTCTCTGCGCCAAGTATTAATGGTACAACAACAGTTATTTCTCAATTATTTAATGGCGGTAAATTTAATGGTGATGAAGCCAATATCGTAGGTACAGTGACAGCCGATACAATCAACGGCACAACAACAGTTATTTCTCAATTATTTAATGGTGGCAAGTTTAATGGTGAAGAGGCAAATCTAGTAGATGCAAATATAACAAATCTAAGTACAGTTGAAATCAATTCTATAAATGGAACTTATACAAATATGGTAGCAGCTGAGGTATTTAATGGTGGAATCTTTAATGGTGATAGAGGAATTATTTCAGGAACTTTAATCGCAGATACAGTAAATGCACAAAACTTAAATGTAGATCTTTCACTCTCTGCGCCAAGTATTAATGGTACAACAACAGTTATTTCTCAATTATTTAATGGTGGTAAATTTAATGGTGATGAAGCCAATATCGTAGGTACAGTGACAGCCGATACAATCAACGGCACAACAACAGTTATTTCTCAATTATTTAATGGTGGCAAGTTTAATGGTGAAGAAGCAAATCTAGTAGATGCAAATATAACAAATCTAAGTACAGTTGAAATCAATTCTATAAATGGAACTTATACAAATATGGTAGCAGCTGAGGTATTTAATGGTGGAATCTTTAATGGTGATAGAGGAATTATTTCAGGAACTTTAATCGCAGATACAGTAAATGCACAAAACTTAAATGTTGATGTTTCACTCTCTGCGCCAAGTATTAATGGTACAACAACAGTTATTTCTCAATTATTTAATGGTGGTAAATTTAATGGTGATGAAGCCAATATCGTAGGTACAGTGACAGCCGATACAATCAACGGCACAACAACAGTTATTTCTCAATTATTTAATGGTGGCAAGTTTAATGGTGAAGAAGCAAATCTAGTAGATGCAAATATAACAAATCTAAGTACAGTTGAAATCAATTCTATAAATGGAACTTATACAAATATGGTAGCAGCTGAGGTATTTAATGGTGGAATCTTTAATGGTGATAGAGGAATTATTTCAGGAACTTTAATCGCAGATACAGTAAATGCACAAAACTTAAATGTTGATGTTTCACTCTCTGCGCCAAGTATTAATGGTACAACAACAGTTATTTCTCAATTATTTAATGGCGGTAAATTTAATGGTGATGAAGCCAATATCGTAGGTACAGTGACAGCCGATACAATCAACGGCACAACAACAGTTATTTCTCAATTATTTAATGGAGGCAAGTTTAATGGTGAAGAAGCAAATCTAGTAGATGCAAATATAACAAATCTAAGTACAGTTGAAATCAATTCTATAAATGGAACTTATACAAATATGGTAGCAGCTGAGGTATTTAATGGTGGAATCTTTAATGGTGATAGAGGAATTATTTCAGGAACTTTAATCGCAGATACAGTAAATGCACAAAACTTAAATGTTGATCTTTCACTCTCTGCGCCAAGTATTAATGGTACAACAACAGTTATTTCTCAATTATTTAATGGCGGTAAATTTAATGGTGATGAAGCCAATATTGTAGGTACAGTGACAGCCGATACAATCAACGGCACAACAACAGTTATTTCTCAATTATTTAATGGAGGCAAGTTTAATGGTGAAGAAGCAAATCTAGTAGATGCAAATATAACAAATCTAAGTACAGTTGAAATCAATTCTATAAATGGAACTTATACAAATATGGTAGCAGCTGAGGTATTTAATGGTGGAATCTTTAATGGTGATAGAGGAATTATTTCAGGAACTTTAATCGCAGATACAGTAAATGCACAAAACTTAAATGTTGATGTTTCACTCTCTGCGCCAAGTATTAATGGTACAACAAC